>JBBQYI010000001.1:0-142412 GCA_038208825.1 Sphingomonadales bacterium
TGGAAGGCGAAGTCTTGCGTTTCGGAACGGCCATGCGGCACCTGTCATCTTTACGTTGGCGGTATCACGGCGTCTTCGGGCCACACACGCGGCCACCGGACGATCCGGGTTGAGTGAAGGAGCGGCGTATAGGGATTTTCGCCGCTTGCGCAAGTGCAAAGGGCAAAAACCGGGCTATTGCCGGGGTGCAAAAGCAGGATAGCCACCGCCGATCCGCAGCCATGATGGATTTTTGGGTCGCATCAAAGCCGAAACCCCTTGTAAGGATAGCCGGTGCTTGCCCTTCTCGACATCCGCAATGTGGTGCTGATCGAAGCGCTGGCGCTTGATCTTGCCGCTGGCTTGTCGGTGTTGACCGGGGAAACCGGTGCCGGCAAGTCGATCCTGCTGGATGCGCTGGGGCTGGCCATGGGCGCGCGCGGCGATGCGGCGCTGGTGCGCGCCGGTGCCGAATCGGCGCGGGTGATCGCCGAATTCCACGTTGGCGGTGATCATCCGGCGCGGGTGCTGATGGCGGAGAATGATCTGGATGGCGGCGATGATGCGGCGCCGCCGATCATCTTGCGGCGGCAGTTGAAGGCCGATGGCGGCAGCCGTGCCTTTGTGAATGACCAGCCGGTGTCGGCGGCGTTGTTGCGTGAGATTGGCGCGGCGCTGGTTGAAATCCATGGCCAGTCCGATGATCGCGGCCTGTTGGCGGCGCGCGGTCACCGGGCGTTGCTCGATGGGTTTGGCGGCCTGTCGCGGGAGCTTGCGGCCGTGCGGGCGGCCTGGGCTGCGTTGCGGGCGGCGGAGGCCGCGGAAAATGCAGCGGCGGAACGGTTGGAGGCCGATGCGCGTGATCGCGAATGGCTGGACCATGCCGTGAAGGAACTGGTCGCGCTGGATGCGCAGCCAGGGGAGGAAGCCGAACTCGCGGAGGCGCGGGCATCGATGCAAAAGGGCGCGCGGTTGACTGACGACCTGGCGGCCATCGAGACTCTGCTGGGCGACAAGGACGGCGGCACGTCCAAGCTGGCGCAGGCGGCGCGGCGGCTGGACCGCATTGGTGCCGAACATCCGTTGTTGGGCGAGGCGCTGGAGAGCCTCGACAGGGCGCTGGTGGAGGCAGGGGAAGCGGAAACCCGGCTGGCGGCGGCGGTGCAGGCGCTGGATGCCGATCCGGCGCGGCTGGAGGCGACCGAAGCGCGTTTGTTCGAGCTGCGCGGCATGGCGCGCAAGCACCGGGTCGAGCCCGAAGCCTTGCCGGCGCTGGCGGAGACATTGAAGGTGCGGGCCGAGGCCTTGGCAGCGGGCACGACAGGCCTGAAGGCGTTGCAGGCGGCAACGGCGGCGGCGCGCAAGGATTTTGCGGCGGCGGCGGCGGTGCTGGGCAAGGCGCGGGCAGCGGCGGCTGTGCGGCTCGACAAGGCGGTGGCGGGGGAACTGGCGCCGTTGAAGCTGGATACGGCGCGGTTCCGCACCGTGGTGGCGACTCAGGATGCGGCGGGTTGGGGCCCGGATGGCAGCGAGCGCGTGGAGTTCGAGATCGCCACCAACCCCGGCGCGCCGTTTGCACCGTTGATCAAGATTGCATCGGGCGGGGAATTGTCGCGGTTCGTGCTGGCGTTGAAGGTGGCGCTGGCGGAAACCGGCAGTGCGGGCACGTTGATATTCGACGAGATCGACCGGGGTGTCGGCGGTGCGGTGGCATCGGCGATCGGGGAAAGGCTGGCGCGGCTGGCCGAGGGTACACAGGTTCTGGTGGTGACGCACAGCCCGCAGGTAGCGGCGCGTGGGGCGCAGCAGTTGCGCATCGCCAAGGCCAATGATGGCAAGGCCACCCGCACCGCCGTGGTGCCATTGTCGGATGCCGAGCGGCGGGAGGAGATCGCCCGCATGTTGTCCGGCGCCGATGTGACGGATGAAGCACGGGCGCAGGCGGCGCGGTTGCTGGTGCATTGATTGAATCGGGCATGGCGAGTGGCGCTGGGTGCGCTGTCATTGCGGTGTAAAGACTTAAACTTGATCCGGACAAGGGGGCAGGAACATGCAGCGGAATATCGAAATGGATCGCCGGGCGATGATGGGGGCGCTGGCGACGGCGGCCTTTGCCACGGCCGCGCCGGCGCTGGGCCGGGCGGCGCGTGGGGGTGCCGGCAGCGGTGCGTTACAGGGGTTGATCGACAATTATGTCGGCGCGGGGCGGGTGCCGGGGGCGATTGTCGCCATCGTTCGGCCCGGCGGCTTTCGCCCGCAATATCTGAGCGCCGGCAACATGGCGTTCGATGGCGGCGCGGCGGTGACGCCCGATACGCTGTGGCGCATCTATTCCATGTCGAAACCGATCACGGCGATGGCGGTGATGCAGCAGATTGCCGCCGGCAAGCTGGGGCTGGACCAGCCGATCAGCGACATCATGCCCGAATTCAAATCGATGCGGGTGTTGATCGACCCGGCCAAGGGGCTGGAATCGCGGCCTACCGACAAGCCGATCCTGGTGCGCAACCTGCTGACCCATACCGCGGGCCTGAGCTATTCGATCGTCGGCAACGGGCCGTTGGAGAAGGAATACCGCCGGCTTGGCCTGCAACCCGGTTCCAGCGCCAGCCTGTTGCGGCCGGGGGAGGGGGCGATTCCGGACCTGCAGACCTTTGCCAGCCGGTTGGCGGAACTGCCCCTCTATAGTGAACCGGGCACATCCTGGCGGTATTCGGTGGGGGTCGATCTGGCCGGTGCCATGCTGGAACGGTTGACCGGGACGACGTTCGACAAGGTGTTGCAAGCGCAATTGTTCGGGCCGCTGGGCATGGAAAGCAGTGGTTTTTCGGTGGAATCGCGCGATCTGAAGCGGCTGTCGTCCAACTATGCCTGGGTGGGCCGCGACCTGAAACCGATTGAAAAACCATATGTCATCGATGGCCCGGCGCATACGGACTGGTTGGGCAAGCAGGTGATGCTGTCGGGTGGCGGCGGCATGCTGGCATCGGCGCGGGACTATGCGCGCTTTGGCCAGATGCTGCTCAACGAGGGCATGTTCGAAGGCAAGCCGGTGATGCCACGCGGCCTGGCGCGGCTGGCGATGGGCAATCTGATGCCGAAAGGCGTGTATTTCGATGGCGACAAGGGCTTTGGCGCCGGTGGATCGGTGACATTGTTCGATACGTTGGCCAGTGGGCCGGAGGGGACTCCGGTGGGGATTTATGCCTGGGGCGGGGCCGCGGGGACGAAGTTCTTTGTGGATCCGGTGCGGCAGATGGCGGTTGTGGTGATGCTGCAATTCTTCCCGGGAGAACGGTTTCCGTTGAACAAGGACCTGCAGAAGGCGGTCAACCAGGATAGTGGCCGCTTCGCATGATCGAGCGCCGCCAACAGGTGCGGGAGCAATGGCGGACGGGCCTGCGCTGGCTGTTGGCGGTGGTCTATTTCACCGTCGGGGTGGTGCATATCCGCAGCCCGCAGGCGTTCCTGCCCATCGTGCCGGGCTGGGTGCCGTATCCGCTGCAGACGGTGCTGTTCACCGGCGTGTGCGAGTTATTGGGGGCGATTGCGTTGTTGCTGCCCAATGTTCGGCTGCGCTGGTGGGCCGGGGTGATGCTGGCCGCCTATGCGGTGTGCGTTTATCCGGCCAATATTCATCATGCGTTGGATGGTGTTGCGCTGGGCGGCACGCGTCTGGGCTGGGGCTATCATGCGCCGCGGTTGGCGTTTCAGCCGGTGATCGTGTGGTGGGCGCTGTTCGCCGGATCGGTGATCGATTGGCCGTGGCGGCTGCGGGAGAGGGCTTGAGCCATGTTTGTCGGGCATTTTGCGGCGGGAATCGCGGCCAGCGCCTATGATCGGCGGTTGCCATTATGGGTGAGCATCGGCGCGTCGCAGTTGATCGATATCGGTTGGGCGGGGCTGGTGATGGCCGGTGTCGAGAAGCTGCGCATGGTGCCGGACCTGCCGGGCAGCCCGCTCGATCTTTATTTCATGCCCTACACGCACAGCCTGCCGGCGGTAGTGCTGTGGGGTTTGGCGGCGGCGGGTGTGGCGCATTGGCTGTTGCGGCTGCCCTGGGCGACGGCGTGGCTGGGTGGGGCGGTAGTGGTGTCGCACTGGTTTCTGGATGTGCTGGTGCACCGGCCCGACATGGCGGTGGGCTTTACCGCGCCAAAGATCGGTTTGGCATTGTGGAACCTGCCATTGCCCGAAATGGCGTTGGAGATGGGGATGACCGGGCTGGCGACGGGGGCGCTGGTGGCGGTGCGCAAGGATGCGGGGCAAAAGGCCTGGCCGGTTCTGGCGTTTTTTGTTCTGCTGACGGTGTTGCAGATCACTGGGCAGATTTCCAAGGCCGCCGAAAACGCGGTGCAGATGGGGTCGCTGGCGTTGTTCGGCTATGCGGTGGCGATCATCGGGGCGTGGCTGGCGGACCGGCAGGGGCGCAGCAGCGCGGTCTGACACATTGTTTCGGCTGCTGTGGTTCGGGCTGGCCTAAAGGGCGTTGATCACCGCCCAGGTCTTGGGGCCGACAATGCCATCGGGGACCAGCGCGTGGGTGCGCTGGATCTCGCGCACCCGTGCCTCGGTCATCGGGCCGAAATTGCCGTCGACCTTGTCCCCGGCAAAGCCGAGCTTGCGTTGCAGTTCCTCGACAAGGAAGCGCGGGTTGTCGGGGTTTGAGCGGCGCAACGTTGGCCGGCCGCTGTCGTCTCGCGGCGGGATGACGGGCCGGATATCGCCGTTGCCGGCCATGATGGCGGCGACCTGTGCGCGAAACTGATCCATGTCGATGCCATTGGGATCATTCTTGCGACCCTTTGGCAGCGCCCATTCCTTGTGGCCGCAGCAATCGTTGGAGGTGAGGCCGAGTTTTTTTAGAATGGCGGCACAGCCGCGGCGATAGGCATCGACCTGCACATCCGGCCAGGGTTCGGTGCCGGTATTTTCGGCTTCGATACCGATGAAGCTGGAATTGCCGGTGGTCACGCCGTGCCAGGCGCCGCGCCCGGCATGGTTGGCGCGCCCGGCGGCGACCACGTAAAAGGTGCCATCGCGGCCAAGCCCGAGTTGCGACAGCGGGCCGGCCAGGTCGCTGCGGCCGTCGGTGATGACGCCAAGGCTGGGCATGTTGCCGTTACGCGCGCCGGCGGTGTGGTGGCAGACAATGCCCTTTATCGCGACGACATCGCCGGCGCCGCGATTGGGCCAGCCGGCCACTTCCGAAACCTTCAGATCGGCATCCAGCAGCACGCGCGCCAGCCAGGTGAGTGAATAGGCCATCAGCCGACCCCGCCGGTGGTTACCGGCAGATCTTCGTCATTGGTTGGCGGTGCATCGGTGAAATCAATATCGCAGGCGTCAATATCGTCGCTCGTTTCAGTGGCGTTTTTGGGCTTTTCGGGCATTGCACGCACCTTTCGCCAGTCATCGATAGAGCGCGTAACCTACAATAATTAAAGGGAGCCGCCAATCATCGATCTCAGGGCGACCAGCTTTCATGCACGATGCCGACAAGTCGCCATCCCGCCGCGGAATTGGTCAGCACCAGCCGCAATGCGGACCAATCCTGTTCATGGCGGCCCTGCTTGAAGAATTCGACGCTGGTGGCGCCTGGGTAGATGGCGGCGATATTGCTGTTTGTCGTGCCTTTCGGCCTGCCATCATTCACGCGGATTTCGGCGTTGCCGTAATCCTGGTCGAGTGCAAAGTGATCGATATAGGCGGCGGCCGTCATCGAAATCGGATCGCCGCTTGCCTCGGCGGCGCCCCAGACCATAACGCGGCGGTCGGTCCAAAGGTTTCTGATGGCGTCGGGAGACAGGATCCGGTCGGTCTCCGGGTCGACAAATGCCGATGGGGACAGGCGCACGCCGGGCGGAGCGACATATTTGGCGAGCGTTTCGCCATCATGGGCGACAAGGGCGGCGAGAATGGATTTCGCGGTTGCGGTTGCGGTTGCGGTTTCGGCCGGGGCAGGTGTGGGGGCTGGGGCGGTTTGCGGCGCTGCCAAAGCGGCCGTTGGCCCTTGTCCTGATGCGGGTGTGCGGACGCTGGCGAACGGTTGCCGGAGGACGAGCGCGACGACTGCCACCACCAGCAGCAGACCGACGAGAAGCAACCAACGCCTTGCTTTCATGATCTTATTTGCCTGTCAGCATAACATTTTGCGATGTTAGACCGGCCGGGTTGGCAGTCAAGCCGGAAGGACGGGCAGCAATTTTCATCATTGCGCCATGTTCTTGCTGCGCAAGCCAGGCAGCGCCGCCGCCAACCGTTCGATCGCGGCGTCGAGCACCGAATCCCGCTTGGCGAAGCAAAGGCGAAGCGTGCTGGTGACCGGGCTTTCGGCGTAGAAGGCGGAGACCGGGATGGTGGCGACGCCGGCGGTGAGCAGGTGATCGGCGGTTTCGATGTCGCCGGTCGGGATGCCGGAGGCCGCGAGGTCGATGGAGACGAACCAGGTGCCGGTGCTGGGCAGCATATTGTAACCGGCGGCGGTGAGCCCGGTGCCAAGGCGATCCCGCGAGCGTTGGAAGCCGGCGCGCATGGCGGGGAACCAGTCGGCAGGCTTGGCGAGGCCATGGGCGATGCCGGCCTGCAGATTTGGCGGGGTGGTGAAGGTGAGGAATTGGTGGGCGCGGGCCAGTGCCGCCGACAGGGCCGGGGCGGCGCACATCCAGCCGACCTTCCAGCCGGTGAGCGCGAATATCTTGCCGCCGGAGCCGATCTTGACGCTGCGATCCCTGAGCGACGGGATGGCCAGCACCGACACATGCGCCGCGCCATCGAAGACGATATGTTCCCAAACCTCGTCGCTGATCACCACCGCGTCATGGCGTTCCGCATAGCGGCCGAGCAGTTCCAGGCTGGCGCGATCGAAGGTGGAGGCGCTGGGGTTGAGCGGATTGTTGAGGATGACCAGCCGGGTTTTCGGCGTGAAGGCGGCGGCGAGCATCGCATCATCGAACTGCCAGTGCGGCGGCGCCAGGCGGACGAGGCGCGGCACCCCGCCGGCGCGGCGGACCAGCGGCAGATAGGCATCATACATCGGCTGGAACAGCACGACCTCGTCACCCGGCGAAATGAGGGCAAAAATGGCGGCGGCGAGTGCCTCTGTCGCGCCCGAGGTGACGGTGATTTCGGTCTGCCAATCCAGATCGACCTGTTGATGGGCGCGGTAGTGATTGGCGATGGCGCGCCGCAATTCCGGTGTACCGTGCATGGGCGGATATTGGTTGTAGCCGGTAAGCAGCGCGCTGGCGGCGGTATCGAGCACATCCTGCGGCCAGCCGGAATCGGGAAAGCCCTGGCCCAGATTGATGGCGCCTGTGGCGCGGGCGCGGGCCGACATGGCTTCGAAAATGGTCGTGGGCATGTTTGCGAACAGCGGGTTCATGGCGGCATGAGCGCCCAAGCCGGGGCCGCCGTCAACCGGGTGGCTTTCAGGTGGCGGCGGGTGGCTTTTCGCTGCGCGGTTTCCAATGTATCGACGCACCATGCCAATTACCGACATGACCGAAGCACAGGCCGCTGCCGAACTGGAACGGCTGGCGGCCGAGATCGCCGCGCACAACCGGCGTTACTATGCCGAGGATGCGCCGACGATCAGCGATGCGGATTATGACACGCTGATGCAGCGCAATGCGGCGATGGAGGCGGCATTTCCCCACCTTGTCCGCGCTGATTCGCCCAGCCAGCAGGTCGGCACTCGGGCGACATCGGGCTTTGGCAAGATCGTGCACAGCCAGCCGATGCTGAGCCTGGACAATGTATTTTCGGATGAAGACGCGCGGGAGTTTGTCGGCCGGGTGCGGCGGTTCCTGGGGCTGTCTGCCGATGAACCGGTGGCGTTGCTGGCGGAGGCCAAGATCGACGGGCTGTCGTGCAGCCTGCGTTATGAACGGCGGCGGCTGGTGAGCGGTTCGACACGCGGCGATGGCGCGGTGGGGGAGGATGTGACGGCCAATGTCCGCCATATCATCGGCCTGCCCATGGTGTTGCCGTCCGACGCGCCGCCGGTCGCCGAGGTTCGCGGCGAAGTTTACATGACCAAGGCCGAATTTGCGGCGCTGAACGCGCGCCAGGCGGCGGCGGCGGGCAAGCAGTTTGCCAACCCGCGCAACGCTGCGGCGGGGTCTTTGCGACAGCTTGATGCCAATGTCACCGCATCGCGGCCATTGGGGTTTCTTGCCCATGGTTGGGGGGAGATGAGCGCGACCCCGGGGGCGACGCAGACCGCGGTGATGGCGGCGATTGCCGATTGGGGGTTCGATATCGGCGGCCTGCGCGCGTCGTGCCCCGATATCGAGGCGGCGCTGGCCTTTACCCGCGATATCGAGGCGCGGCGGGCCGATCTGCCGTTCGATATCGACGGCGTTGTCTACAAGGTGGAGCGGCTGGATTGGCAGGCGCGGCTGGGGCAGGTGGCGCGGTCGCCGCGGTGGGCGGTCGCGCACAAGTTCCCGGCGGAACAGGCCGAAACCACGTTGATCAGCATCGATATTCAGGTTGGGCGGACGGGCGCCATGACGCCGGTGGCGCGGTTGCAACCGGTCACGGTGGGCGGGGTCGTGGTCACCAACGCGACGCTGCACAATGAGGATGAGATCAACCGGCTGGATGTGCGGCCCGGCGACCGGGTGAAGGTGCAGCGCGCCGGTGATGTGATCCCGCAGATTGTCAGCGTGGTGCCGACGGATGCGCCGCGCGGGCCGGCGTTCGTGTTCCCCGATCATTGCCCGGTATGCGGTTCGCGGGCAGTGCGGGAGGAAGGCGAGGTGGTGCGGCGCTGCACCGGCGGGCTGACCTGCGCCGCGCAGCGCAACGAGCGGTTGCGACATTTCGTGTCCCGGCTGGCGTTCGATATCGAAGGATTGGGATCGGAACGCATCGAATTGTTCGCGGGCGAGGGGTTGATCGCTACGCCGGGCGATATCTTCCGGTTGCAGGCGCACCGCGATGCGCTTGTGGCGCGCAAGGGGTTCAAGGAAAAGTCCGTCGACAATTTGATCGCCGCCATCGAGGCGCGGCGCAGCGTCGGGCTGGACCGGTTCCTGTTCGCGCTGGGCATCCGGCATGTCGGCGAAGTGACGGCGCGCGATTTGGCGCGGGCCTTCGGATCGGCCGAGGCGTTGTGCGATGCGGCGGTTGCGGCGGCCGATGATGCAGAGGCACGGGCACGGTTGACCGAGATTGACGGTATCGGGCCGGTGGTGGCGCAATCTTTGGTCGATTTTTTTGCCGAGCCGCACAATGTGGCGACCTTTGCCGATCTGTTGGGCGAGGTGACGCCGGAACCGCTGGCGGCGGCGCGGGTGACGGCGTTGACCGGGCAGACGGTGGTGTTCACCGGATCGCTGGCGTCGCTGACCCGCGACGAGGCGCGGGCGCAGGCAGAGGCACTGGGTGCCAAGGTGGCGGGATCGGTATCGGCGCGCACCGGGCTGGTCGTGGCCGGGGGCGATGCCGGATCGAAACGCGCCAAGGCCGAGGCGCTGGGTGTGCGGGTGATCGACGAGGCCGAATGGCAGGCGATGGTGGAGAGGGCCGGCTGAACCGTTGTATTTATGACGGTATGCGACTGGTGCATAGCTGGCCGCTGAATTTGCGTAGTGCTCAAATCTGTGGGCAGCGTTTATTTCCTGTTCATTCGCCGGGGATGAGCCCGGTGGTTTGCAGGAGATATGCAATGAAGATCATTCTTCAGGCACATGAGCCGCAGGCGCGTCCGAATGCCAATGCAGATATGCGCATTGTTGGCACACCGGTTCGCCAGGCTCGCGTGCGTTTCACCCCGGTGGTCCCCGACCTTCGGCTGTTTCACGCGCTTTAGGGTGCGGTGCGCTTTGGCGCTCCTCTCCCGCTTTTGGGGGAGGCGAGAAGCCGCGTAGCCGGCTTGGCTGAGGGTGTCTTTTCGTCGAAGGGCGGCGACACCCTCACCCGCCGCGCTGTAGCGCGAATCGTCTTTCCCGCAAGCGGGCGAGGCGGGCGTTTGGTTTTATGTTTGGAGCGGCTTTGTCAGCATCAGACAGGGCCATTCGCCGCGGCGGTGCTGGCGCAGCGGCACGATGCCGTGCTGGCGGTATGCTGCCCGCACGCGCCTTGCCTGTGATTGCAACAGGCCGGCCAGAACCAGCACGCCGCCCGGCGCCAGTGAGCGCGATACCGCGAGGCTGATGTCGATCAGTGGAGCAGCCAAAATGTTTGCGATGATCAGATCATAAGGCGCCCGCGCCGCAAGCCGGTGGTGCGCCATGCCGGCCGCCACGGCGAGCTCGATACGCGCCGCGCCCCGGCCTTGCCTGACGCAGTTGTCGGCCAGATTGGCGCGGCTGACGGCGATGGCGACAGGATCTATATCGGTGGCGATGGTCACCGCCTTTGGCCAGCGCCGCGCCGCCGCCAGGGCGAGCACGCCGGTGCCGGTGCCCAGATCGGCGATATGTGCGAAACGGCGGTGCTTGCCCAGCCTGTCCAGCGCCAGCAGGCAGCCGTGGGTCGTTGCGTGCTGGCCGGTGCCGAAGGCCAGCCCGGCCTCGATGGCCAGCGCGATATCACCGGGCCAAACCGCATCGGCATGGGCGCTGGTGTGGACGAGGAAGCGGCCGGCGCGGACCGGTTCCAGATCGCGTTGCGAGAGTAGCGTCCAGTCGCTGTCGGGCAGGGCGGCGACCCGCACATCGGCGGCGGAGGGGAACAGCGCGGTGATGCGCGCGACCAGTGCCGGATCGGGTTCATCGGTGAAATAGGCGGTCATCAGCCAGGCATCGGGCTGGTCCGGATCGGGTTCCTCGACATTGAGCGTTGGCGGGTCGGCGAGATCGGGAAAGGCGTCGCCGATTTCGGGCATGGCTTCGGCATCGGCGCGGTTGCAGGCCAGCGTCAGCGCCCAGCCATTATCGGACATAGCTGGCGCCGTTGATGTCGATCGTCGCGCCGGTGAGCGAGGGTGGCGCTTCGGATGCCAGCCAGCGGATGGTTTCGGCGACTTCATCGGCGCCGGCGACGCGGCCGAGCGGAATGTCGGCCAGCAATTTATCGCCGCCGCGCGACGCCAGATATGCCTCGGCCATGCCGGTCATGGTGAAGCCGGGGGCAACCGAAAACGCCAGTATATTGTCGATGCCATAGCCGCGCGCGATGCTTTTGGTCATGGCGATCATGCCGCCCTTTGCCGCTGCATAATGCCAGTGCAGCGGGCTGTCGCCGCGATGGCCGGCGCGGCTGGCGACGTTGATGATGCGGCCGCCGCCAGCGCTTCGGAAATGCCGCACGGCGTGGCGGCACAGGTCCGCCGCCGATTGCAGGTTGATGGCGATGCTGCGCGCCCAGGCGTCGGCAAAGGCTTCGTCTGAGTCATCGATGTCCACCGCTTCGAACACGCCGGCGTTGTTGACGATCACGTCGATGCGGCCATTGCAGGCCACCAGCGCCGCATCCCATAGCGCGTCGGCGGCGCGGGGCCGGGCGAAATCGCAGGCGATCAGGCCGTCACCGCCTTTGGTGCTTTGCCCGATGACATGGTGCCCGGCGGCGGCAAGCGCGGTGCGGGCGGCGGCGCCGATGCCGCGGGAGGCACCGGTAAGGAGGATGTTGGCCATGGCGGTGCTTTGGCGCGGCACGGCGGCTTATGCAATATCGCAGGAGCTTACGGTGATGGCTGCGACGGAGAAGGGCGCGGGTCGAGCAGCGTTTCAATGGCGGCGCTGGCCTGTTCCAGCCGCCGGTCCCAATCGCCGCCGACCAGCACCGGAGTGATGCCGCGCTGTTTGAGTTCGGCAACGATGATCGCGTGGAACCGCGCCCGTTCATAGCCGCCGAACTGCCGCGTGCCATCGTTGATCCACGGCGTATCGGGCGCGAACAGCAGGTAGAGATCGGCATCGGCGGGGATGGCGGCGAGCGCCGCATCGGCGGGGATGGCGGCGAGCGCCGCATCGGCTTGGCCGTGCAGCATGCGGCTCCAGGCGGCGGTCATCACGATGTCGGTATCTTCGATGATCAGCGCCGGGCCGGTGGCGGCGAGCGCGGCGCGGCGGGCGGCGTGTTCTGCGGCGATCGTGCGCAAGGCTTCGGGCCGGAAGTCCAACCCCCGCGTTTCCGCCCATTCCCGGCCATATTCGGGCATGACGACGCCGCCGAACCGGGCTGCGAGCAGGGGCGCCAGGGTTGATTTGCCGGTGCTTTCGACGCCGGTCAGGCAGACGCGTTTCATGCCGGCTGCTCCGCGCGTCGCCATTCCAGCCATCCCCAGCAGGCGATGACCAGGAACACCGCATACAGCGCCGCGGTCGCCATCAGACCCTGCGACGCATACAGCCCGATCGACAGCGCATCGATGGCGACCCACAGCGGCCAGCTTTCGATGATGCGCCGATCGGTGAGCAGTTGCGCGACCATGCTCCAGGCGGCGTTGCCGGCATCCCACCAGGGGGCGGCGGCGTTGGTCAGGCGGCTCATGATGATGCCGAGCACCAGCGTGCCGATCGTGCCGCCGAGCAGCGCCAGCCCATAGCCGCGCTGGGTTAGCGGCCGGACCGGCACCGGCGCATTGCCCGTGCCCGCCTGCCGCCAATACCACCAGCCGTAAAGCTGGGAGGCGAGGAAGAAGATTTGCAGGCCGGCGGCGCTGTACAGCCGGGCATCGAGGAAAACGACGAAATAGAGGCAGACCATCGCCACGCCGAACGGATAGTTCAGCAGTGATCGCCGGGCGATCAGCACGATGTTGATCAACCCAAGCAGGGCGGCGACGGTTTCGAGTGGAGACAGATGTTCAGCCCGTGATGACGCCCTGCGCACCCAAAGGTACGCAGGGCTGAATCATCAGTAGCGCATGCGAGCGCTGACGCCAAACGTCCGCGGCTGGCTCGGGTAGCCCGACAGCGAGCCGGGCTGCGCCGTGGTCGGGAAGATGGTCGTGATATACTGCGCATCGGTCAGGTTGCGACCCCAGACGCTCAGATCGATGTTGTCGCGGATCGTGATCGTCGCAGTGCTGTTCAGCGATTCCGCCTGGGTACGATACTGGGGCAGACCTTCCGACAGCTGCACGGTGCTGCTGACGTTGTAATCGATGTGCAGCAGGCCCTTCACATTGTCGGAGAACTGATGCTTCAGGTTGGTGCCGACCGCGATCGAGAATTTTGGAATACCCGCCGGGGTCTTGCCGCTCAGGTCGGTTGAAACGACGCCGAAGGTCGGTGTGAAGGTCGAAGCGCCGGGGAAGCTGTCATACTTCGGATCAAGATAGGTCAGGTTGAAGTTGAAGCTGATGTCCCGCGTTGGCGACAGCACGGTATCGAGTTCGATACCGCGGGTCGATTCCTTGGCAGCATTGCCGAGCACAAAGCCGGTGCCGGTGAAGATATTTGTCTGGAAGCCACGGATCGTTTGTTTGAAGATGGCGAGATTGAAGGAGAAACCTTCAAAATTGCCCTTCAACCCGGCTTCAAAGACTTCCGATTTTTCAGGACCGGCAAAGCGCGAACCGGTGGTCTGGTTGGGTCGGGTCAGACCGGCGCTGGTCAGTGCCGCCAGATCGGCGAGTACCGGCCGGCTGTCATACGACAGGTTCCACGATGTCGGCTTGAAGCCGGTTGCGTAGGTGAAATAAGTATTCAGCTTGCCGCTGAACTTATAGGCCGCACGCAGCGTGTAGCTGAAGTTGGTGTCCTTGGTCCGGCCGCTTTCAACCGAATTGGGGAAGTTGAGGAACGGCGGCAGGAACTGCAGCGCCGTCAGACCCAACAGCGGGCTGTTCGCACCGAAGATCGAAGCCAGATTGATCGTCGAAAACACATCGGTCGTGTAATCGTTGCTGCTGACGCGCTTGCGGTCATCTGTATAGTTACCGCCAGCGGTCAGGGTCAGGCCCTCAACAGGCGTGAAATCGGCCTGGCCGAAGATCGAAAGCGAACGATCCTTCTGCGAATAGTTTTCGAATCGGCCCTGGCCCTTGGCGCCAAAGGTTCCGGCAGGCGCGACGCCAAGGCGTTCCAGCAGTGTGTAAGCGGGGCCCGGCGGCAGGCCGATCCCGGCAGGAATATTGCCGCCGAGGAGGCTTGCATAGTTGCGGAAATCCTTGCCGTACAACAGGTCGGCGTTGATTTTGATGTCCTCGCGGAAATAATAGACACCGGCAAGGAAGTTGAGCGGGCCGTCAAAGTTGGTCGCGAGGCGCGATTCCAGCGTATAGGTGTTGATCCGGGTATTATTCTTGTTTTCACCGATCAGATCGGCGCTGGTGAAATCCGAATCCTGATTGGTCAGGCTGCGGACGCCGCGGTAGGAGCCGATCGTCGTCAGGCTGAACTTGTCGTTGATATTCCAGTCATTTTCCAGTGAAACGCCGAAGTTCTTGATCTTGTTGATCGACGGGAAATTATTATTCTCGGTGAACGAGAACGGCGCAATCGGGCCGGGCCGGCCGCCGACCCCGAAAATTGCGGGTGCGGTCGGGCCATTGACGAGGTTGGCAACGATGCAGCAATTTTCGTTGATGTTGTCGTAATCGGCGATCAGCCGCAGCTTGAAATCTTCGCTTGGCTTGAACAGCAGCTGGCCGCGGACGCCCCAACGGTTGCGGTTGTTGACCTTGATGCCCTGCGCCAGATCCTGGCCATAGCCGTCGCGGCGGTTGTAGTTGCCGGCAAGGCTGAAGGCGATGGTGTCGGTGAGCGGCGCGGTGACCGATGCCTTTGCAACGACGGCGTTATAGTTTCCATAGCTGAGTTCGGCATTGGCACCGAGCTTGAACTTGGGTTCTGCGGTGATGATCGAGATGATGCCGGCCGAGGCGTTCTTGCCGAACAATGTGGACTGCGGCCCGCGCAGCACTTCGACGCGTTCGATGTTGGGCAGATCGCCGATCTGAGCGGCGGAGCGCGACCGATAGACGCCATCGATGAACACGCCGACCGAAGGCTCGATACCGGCGTTGTTGGCGCCGTTGCCAAAGCCGCGGATGCTGAAATTGGTGTTGGCCGAGCTTTGCAACTGGTTGACGGTGAGCGACGGAACCAGCGTCTGCAAATCCTTCAGATCGCGGATCTGCGACTGTTCGATGCTGGCGGCGGTGGTCACGGCGACCGAAATCGGAGTGTCCTGCAGGGTTGCAGCGCGCTTGCTGGCGGTAACGATGATTTCGGCGTCGTTGGTGCTGGCATCGGCGTCGGTGGCTGCAACGGCCTGGGCCTGGACGGCGGAAGCGACCAACAGGCCTGAGGCGGCGATAGACGCAAGCAAAGCAGATTTAAACGCGGTAGCAGGCATTTTAGCAGGACCTTCCCAAGTTAAATTCGAGTGTTGCGGCGGACCCGCAATCACCAGATAGTTAAGTTCAGTTTATTTTATTCTGCAGGTGTCGGTAATCACCGGATCAAAGTTCTTGCTGTTCCGGGGAATCACGATTGCAATGCAACCATCTATCGAGAACGACACGTCGCGACCTACACGCTTTCAACGCGGGTTCAATGCTTCTGCTGTCCATCTTTGCAAGTCGGATGCCGACTGTGGCGCGCAAGACACAATATTGCCGATGCAAGACCCGGAATGCGATGTCTTGGCGTCGGGAAAGGCGATAGTCATGAACAAAAACCGTTACATAGGACCGAAGCGGGCCAATCATTTTGCTCCGCCTCACGAATCCGAAAAGAGCCTTCTGGTAGACTCGGTTACGCGCCTTGGCACTATCGACAAGCCCGCGCAGGCCGCCCCGCCGACAATTAAGCAACAAGTGCCACCCCATGCCGATATTCCGCACGTCGGTACCTTTTGGGTTGGCGGCACCCTTGCTGGTTATCACTGGCCGTAGCGTCTATGCCGGTCGCCGTACCGCCGCTTTGTCTGGGGCGCGCCAAATGTCGGAGTTGCGGGTTTGAGCGATTGGCAATTCGAAACGGCGCGCACTCGCATCAGGCCATCGGTGGTTGGCGATGCCGCCGATGTGCACCGCAACCGCGGGTTGATGCCGTTCGATCCGCAGCGGCGCACGCTGGCGGCGACGCGGCGCCTGATCGCCGCGATGGACCGCCGGCCCGTGCATGATGCCGCCGGGTGGCAGCAATTCACCGTGCACCACCGGGAAGACGGTGCGTTTCTGGGCGATATCGGTATCAATTTTGATGTTCCGCACAACCAACAGGCCGAAATCGGCTTTGCCTTCATGCCGGAAGCGCGCGGGCAGGGTTTTGCAACCGAAGCGGTTGGCGCCACAATTGAATTGCTGTTCGCGCGGGGCCGCCACCGGCTTGTGGCGATTACCGATGGCCGCAACCTGCCGACCCAGCGCCTTCTCGAACGGCTGCGGTTTCGCAAGGAAGCCGTCCATATTCGTAGCTGGCATGAAGACGGCCAATGGTATGACGAGATTGGTTATGCCCGACTCCATGATGACTGACCCGATGATCGCAGCGCTGGGCGCGGTTCTGGCGCGCAGCGGCGGCGATATCGCGGTCGAGCGGCTGACCGCGCTTACCGGTGGTGCCGCGTCTGCCACCTATGCCGTCGATGCCGTGCGCGATGGGCAGCCCTGGCCGTTGATCCTGCAATGCGCCGCCGCCGGCACGGTTTCGGACGGGGCGCTGCCCAAGGCGGATCAGGCGGCGCTGCAGATGCTGGCCGGGCGGCATGGCTTGCCGGTGGCCGATGTCGTCGCGGTGTTGACGCCCGAGGACGGGCTGGGCGAGGGGTTTGTCATGGCGCGTGTGGCTGGCGAGGCGCTGGCGCCACGCTGGTTGCGTGATCCGGGCTTTGCCGGGGCGCGGGCGGCGTTGACGGGGCAATGCGCGCAGGTGCTGGCGACGTTGCACCATATCCCGCTTGGTGAGGTTGCGGGGTTGGCGTTACCCGCCGGGCGTATCGATGCGGCGCGGTTGCGGATGTTCGATCATTATCGCAGCTTTGGTGTCGATTCCCCGGTGTTCGACCTGGCCTTTGCCTGGCTGGCGGAACGGTGCGGCGATGGAGCACCCGCCGCCATCGTCCATGGCGATTTTCGCAGCGGCAATTTCATCATCGACGAAAATGGCCTTGCCGCGGTGCTGGATTGGGAACTGGCGCATCTGGGGGAGGGGGCGGAGGACCTTGGCTGGCTGTGTGCCAACGCCTGGCGGTTCGGCCATTGGCAGCGGCCGGTGGGCGGCTTTGGCGAACGCGACGCGCTGTATGCCGCCTATGCCGAGGCCGGCGGCGCGGTCGTCGATCGCCACCGCGCCCATATGTGGGAAGTGTGGGGCACGCTGCGCTGGGGCATGTCGTGCCTGCAATTGGGCAATGACCATGTTTCAGGGCGCGTCCGTTCCGTGGAGCGCGCCGCCATCGGCCGCAGGGTTTCAGAGGTTGAGCTCGATCTTGTCCACCTCATCCGCAATGGGGACATCTGATGGCCGAACAGATCGAAGCCGGCACGCTGATCGAGGCGGTGGCGGATTTTCTGAAATCGCTGGAGCCGGGCCTGACCGGCCAACAGGCCTTCCATGCCAAGGTGGCGGGCAATGTGCTCAACATCGTGGCGCGCGAACTGGCGTTGCAGCCGCGCGCGGTGGAGGCGGCGGCGCTGGGTGAATATCTGGGCCATGATGCCGGGCTGGATGCGTTGCGCGCCGAACTGTGCGGGCGGTTGCGGCGCGGGCAGTTGACGCCGGAAACGCCGGGCTTGATCGAGGCGCTGACCAATGCCGCGATGGCCAAGGTGGCTGTGGACAATCCGCGTTATTCGACGTTTCGGCGGCTGAGCGGCGACGCCAAGTGATGTCGCGGCGGGACGTGATTGCGGCGGGCGCGGTTTTGGGCGCGGGGCTGGCGGTGCCGGGGCTTGCCGCGCCGCCCATCGGGCCACTGCTGCCCGGCGTGCGGTTGAAGCCGGATCGGGAGATGATGGTGCCGGTGCCGGGCGGGCGGGTTTATGTGCGGATCAACGGCAAACTGGATGGCCCGCGGCCGCCTTTGGTGATGATGCACGGCGGGCCGGGGTCGTCGCACTGGTATTTCCTCAATGCCACAGCGATGGCGGGAGACCGGGCGATCATCCTGTATGATCAGCTTGATAGCGGGCGTTCGGACGCCCCGGGCGATGCGGCCAACTGGGTGGTGCCGCGCTTCGTTGCGGAACTGGCGGCTATCAAGGCGCATCTGGGCATCGCGCGCTGGCATGTGCTGGGCACGAGTTGGGGCGGCACCATCGCGCTGGAATATGGCGCGACGCGGCCCGACGGGTTGGCGAGCCTGGTGCTGCAATCGCCGCTGGTTTCAACCGATGACTGGCTGCGCGATGCCAACGCCCTGCGCGCCGCGATGCCGGCGGACGTGCGCGCCGCGCTGGACGCCTGCGACCTGCCCGGCGGGGACGAGACCCCCGAATGTGTCGCCGCGACCGACGCATTCTACCGCGCCCATGTTCACCTGACCGACCCGCCACCCGCCGTCGCCGCCTACAAGGCCGCGCTGCCGCGCAGTTTCAGCAGCGATATCTACAACCATATGTGGGGCCGCGCCGAGTTCGTCTCCACCGGCACGCTGCGCCATTATGATGGCCGGCCGCTGCTGCCAAAGCTGGATGGCGCACGAACGCTGTTCCTGGCCGGCGCGGCAGATGAGGCGGTGCCGGCAACGGTCGCCGGCTATGCGATGGCGGCGAATGGGGCGCGGTTCGCGGAAATCCCGGATGCTGCGCATACGGCGCTGGGGGATAATCCGGCGGCGTATCTGGCGGTGTTGGGGCCATGGTTGGCGGGGCATGATGTGGGGTAACTCGCCGCAGCAATAAAGTGTCGACCTAGGCAGTACCTTAGCGACACCTCCGGTAATGATTAGAGGTCGAATATTTATCAATCTGCAATTATTTTCACCAGCCGCGTTGCCTTTCACTCAACGCTACAGAGGAAGGGTGCCGGAACTGAGATAAGGTTAGGTCTGATTGACAATGGGGGCAATGAACGATTTCACCGCCGTTATGCTTTGCTTTAATATGAAGAATAGATTTTCTATTTTCTTCAAAACACTTTACGCAAAGTCGGTGAAATACTTCTCCATTCGCTGCATCAAGGCGCAAGTCAAAAGTGAACGCACCGCCCAGCGACTCGGTTAAGACATAACGGGAACGATCGGTCTGCCACTCCAATCTTGCAGCAATTTGTATCTCAAGCGCGTTCACTTTTTCCCGAAGGATGGATATGTTTGCCTTATCGTCAAATGCTGCTGATTGCGCGTCAAGAAGGGTCCGCTGAATTTCGATCACAGCTTGGTTGATTTCGGTCTCGGTCTTTAGATTGGAGATGCCTTTGGCAAGCTCGATTGCCGCTTTGATCCCGCTGTAGGCGGTACTGATATCTGTCATCCCAAACATTAAATTGCCTTTCGAGCATATCTTGAAAGCAAGATACGCTGACAAGCGTTCTGCTGCATGACTATACACTGCGAGTTGATGCTCTCGCAACGTTTCCCAAAGGGCTTGCGATCAAAATTTATCGTGAGTGATTCCAGTGAACGAGTAGGATGTCTATGTTGTGTCCATTACTGAACCCACGGTCGCAATGGGGACACCTCATTTTCAGTAGACCTTGAATTTATTTTGTAATTAAATCATTAAGTTATTGCTCTTTTCTTAGGCTTCGTTCGATCTTCGCTGTGCTCATGTGCGACGCAGGGCGAAACGTAAGCTACGGCTCGATAGAGACCAAAAGCGATTCCGTCCAACTTGCAGGCCGTAGTTTCCCGCGTATGCGCCAGACGGTTACCGACGACGGATGGCTCACAAGTCATGTTCCTCTCGTCCATTCACCGTGAACCCCGTCGCTTCCGACCAGTACATGTCGATGTCCGGGTAATGGCATTCGTCGGTGGCGGGGTGGTCGGTGCCGATGGCGAGGAAGGTGGCGGGGGCCGATGTGCGGTTTTGGAGGTGGTGGCCGTTGGGGGTGCCGGCCTTGAAGGTAGCGATGTCGCCGGGTTTCAGCGGGGTTTCGCTGCCTTCCTCGACCAGTACGACTTCGCCGGACAGTATCACCACCATTTCATCCTCGGCGCTGTGCCAGTGGCGTTGGCTGCTCCAGCCGCCAGGTTGCAGGGTGACGAAATTGGCGCCGAACTGGGTCAGGCCGCCGGCGGCTGCCACCATTTGCCAGGCGCGGCCGGATACGGCCTCACGGTAGGGCGGCAGATAGCCGGAGCCGGTGTTGACGGGCAGGGTGGCGAGATCGATTTTGGGCATAGTCCTCCATGCGCAGCCCGGACGGGACTGGCAAGATTCAATGCCGCTCGATCACCACCGGCAGCTTGCGGTAGCCATGGACGAAGGATTGGGCGACGTAGGTCGGATCGCCCGTCACCTTTACCGTCATCCGGCGTTTCAGCATTTCTTCGAACAGGATCTGCAATTGCAGTTCCGCCAGCCGCGCGCCGACGCAGCGGTGCACGCCAAAACCGAAGGCCAGGTGGCGGCGGGCGTTGGGGCGATCGATATCCAGCCGCTCAGCATCGGGAAACACGGTTTCATCGCGATTCCCCGAGATATACCATAGGACCACCTTGTCGCCCTTGTGGATCATGTGGCCGCCAACTTCGGTGTCCTCCACGCACGTTCGGCGCATATGGGAGAGCGGGGTTTGCCAGCGGATGATTTCGGGCACGGCAGTGGGGATTTTTGCCGGATCGGCGATCAGTTTGGCCCATTCGCCGGGATATTGGTGGAAGCCGTGGATGGCGCCCGACATGGAATTGCGCGTCGTATCGTTGCCGCCGACGATGAGCAGGATGTAGTTGCCGGTGCGTTCCTTGAAATCCATGTCACCCATCGCATTTGAATGCGCCATCATGGAGATGAGATCGGCGGTGGGTGGCTTGTTGCGCCGTTCGTCCATCAGCCTGTCGAGATAGTGCGTCATGTCGAGCAGATGCTGCTGCCGGATGTTCTTGGTCGCGGGGTTTAGCGCGGCTTCGACATCGCCGCCCCAATCAGACCACAGGGTGAGCAGGCGGCGGTCTTCCCAAGGGAAATCGAACAGAATGGCCAGCATGCCGGTGGTCAGCTCGATGGAAACCTTGTCCACCCAATCGAATTCCGTATCGAACGGCAGCGTATCGAGCAGCTCCGCCGTGCGTTTGCGCACCTCCAACGCCATGCGGGCGATTTCGCCGGGGCCAAAGGATGGCGCGACGACGCGGCGCTGTTCGCCGTGTTTGGGCCGGTCCATGGCGATGAACTGCGGCAGGTTGAATTCATCGAACATGTCGACAACGGTGATGCCGCCGAATTCATGGCTTGAGGAAAACAGATCGGGCCGCGCTTCGACCGCCTGGATTTCGGCGTGGCTGCTGATCGACCAATAGGGGCCGAACGGGCTGTCGGCGCAGAAATGCACCGGCGCTTCGGCGCGCAGACGGGCAAACCAGGGCCGCCATGTGTCATTGGCGTAGAGCGCCGGGTCGGTGACGTCGATTTTGGTCAGCGGTGTTGCGGCGGCAGCTTCGGCGGGTTTGACGGATACTGCGGCGCGTAATTGCGTGGCCATGAACGATACTCCCCAGGGAAACGTTCCCCGGTCGTTTCGCCGGGCAGATCGCCATGCTAGGCTTAAACCAGCAACGAAGCGAGCCATTCGAATCATGAGTATAGATCCCAAGATCGACCGGACCATTGACCCGACCGCCGATCAGGTGCGGGCGCTGCGCGACACTGGCCGGGATGGCCCGGTGGTAATGCTCAACCTGCTGAAATTCCGGGATCGCGCCGACTATCCGGCCGCCAGCCGCGAACCGGCGTGCAGCGGCAGGGATGCCTATGCCAGGTATCAGCACGCCTTTACCGTGACGGTGGGGGCGATCAGCCAGGCCGAAGTGCTGTATGAAGGCGCGGTCGATCAGGTGTTCATCGGCATGGCGGGCACGCCCGAAACCGATTGGGACATGGCGTTGATCGTGCGATACCCGACGCGCCGGCATTTTCTGGCGATGATGGCGGATGCGACCTATCGGCAGGCGCTTGTGCACCGTTATGCCGGGCTGGCGCGCACCGTGCTTTTGCAGTGTGCGGGGTAACGGCTCGCGATTCTTTGCCGCGGAAAGCCAAAATTGCCGCGATCAATGGTTGCGCCATCGTCGCTAAAGCCTAAAACGCTCGCATATTCACAACTGCTTCCCGGGGGAAACATGGCCGGCAGACCAACATCGCCGCGGCCGCTGTCGCCGCACCTGAGTATCTGGAAATGGCAGATCCATGCGATCGTTTCGATCGTGCACCGGATCACCGGCAATGCCATGGCCATGGGTGCAATGCTGTTGTTCCTGTGGTGGCTGATCGCCGCGGCAACGGGTCCGGAGGCGTATCAGACGTTCATGGGCGTCGCGAAAGGATGGTTTGGTTTCGTGATCGGCATCGGTTTCACCTGGACCTTCTTCCAGCATATGTGTTCCGGCATTCGCCATCTGGTGATGGATACGGGGCAGGGGTACGAACTTGAAACCGCCCGGAAATCGGCGACCAGCACGATCGTCGCCTCGCTTTTGCTGACGATTGCGACCTGGGGCGTCATTTATATCTACAAGGGCTTCTGATCATGGGCGCAGGAACCGATCTGGGGCGGGTGCGCGGGCTTGGCTCGGCCAAAGAAGGCGCCCACCACTGGTGGCTGCAGCGGGTGACGGCGATTGCCAATCTGGTGCTGATGCTGTGGTTCATCTTCTCGCTCGTGCGGTTGCCGTCGCTGGATTATGCCAGTGTCATCCTGTGGCTGCGGCAGCCTGTCGCTGCGGTGCCGATGCTGCTGCTCATCGTGTCGGTATTCTGGCATCTACGTCTGGGCGTGCAGGTGTTGCTTGAAGATTATGTCCATGGCGCCCCCCGGGTGCTGGGGATGCTTGCATTGAATTTCTATGTGCTGGCGGGGGCGGCTGCGGCCGTGTTCGCCGTGCTGAAGATCGCGCTTGGCGCGGCATGACTGGAGCAGCTTGAATGGCGGCATCATATCAGATCGTCGATCACGTCTATGACGCCGTGGTCGTGGGCGCCGGCGGCTCCGGGCTTCGTGCGGCGATGGGCATCGCCGAAGCGGGCCTGAAAACCGCCTGCATCACCAAGGTGTTCCCAACGCGTAGCCACACGGTTGCAGCGCAGGGCGGCATCGCGGCATCGCTGGGCAACATGGGGCCGGACCATTGGACCTGGCACATGTACGATACCGTCAAGGGGTCGGATTGGCTGGGCGACCAGGACGCCATCGAATATCTGTGCCGGGAGGCACCCGCCGCGGTTTACGAACTGGAACATTTCGGTGTGCCGTTCAGCCGGACCGAGGCGGGCCGCATCTATCAGCGGCCGTTCGGCGGCATGATGCAGAACATGGGCGCCGGGCCGCCGGCACAGCGCACCTGCGCCGCCGCCGACCGAACCGGCCACGCCATGCTGCACGCGCTGTATCAACAGAGCTTGAAGTACGCGACGGACTTCTACATCGAATATTTTGCCATCGATCTCATCATGGTGAACGGCGAGTGCAAGGGCGTCATCGCCATCAACATGGACGATGGCTCCATCCACCGCTTCCGCAGTCACAAGACGGTGCTGGCTACCGGTGGCTATGGTCGCTGCTATTTCTCGGCGACGTCGGCGCACACCTCAACGGGTGATGGCGGCGGCATGGCCATCCGCGCCGGCGTGGCGATGCAGGACATGGAGTTCGTGCAGTTCCACCCGACCGGCATCTATGGCGCCGGCGTGCTGATCACCGAAGGCGCGCGCGGGGAAGGCGGTTACCTGACCAATTCCCAGGGCGAACGCTTCATGGAACGCTATGCACCGAGCGCCAAGGACCTGGCATCACGCGATGTCGTTTCGCGTTCGATGGCGATGGAAATTCGTGAGGGGCGCGGTGTGGGCAAGGAAGGCGACCATATCCACCTGCATTTGAACCACATCGACCCTGCCGTGTTGCACGAGCGGCTGCCGGGCATTTCGGAAACCGCCAAGGTGTTTGCCGGTGTTGATGTGACGCGTGAACCGATTCCGGTAACGCCTACAGTTCATTATAATATGGGTGGCATTCCGACCAATTATCATGGCGAGGTCGTGACGCTGAAGAACGGCGATCCGGATTCGGTGGTGCCCGGCCTGTTTGCGGTCGGTGAGGCGGCGTGTGTTTCGGTGCATGGCGCCAACCGGCTCGGCTCCAACAGCCTTATCGATCTGGTGGTGTTCGGCCGCGCCACGGCGCATCGCATTGGTGAGACGCTGAAACCCGGCACCGCGCACGCGCCGCTTCCCAAGAATTCGGCCGATTTCGCTTTGGGGCGGCTCGATGGGTTCCGCCATGCCAAGGGCGGTACCGGCACCGCCGAAGTGCGTCTGGCGATGCAGAAGACCATGCAGTCGAATGCCGCGGTGTTCCGCACTTCGGAAATCCTGGAGGAAGGCACCCGCAAAATCGATGCCGTGTACCAGCGCATGTCGGATATCGGCATTGCGGACCGCAGCCTGGTGTTCAACACCGATCTGATAGAAACGCTGGAGCTTGATAACATGATCGGCCAGGCGGTGCTGACGATGCACATGGCCAAGAGCCGCCACGAAAGCCGCGGCGCCCACATGCACGAGGATTATCCGAACCGCGACGATGCCAATTTCATGAAGCACTCGCTGGGCTGGTTCCGCGATGGCGGCGTCGAACTCGCGCAGCGGCCGGTGCACGAATATACGCTGACCGACGAGATCGAATATATCAAGCCCAAGGCGCGGGTGTACTGAGGTGCGGTTGTTGATAGGCCTTCTGCTTGCTACCGCGGTCTCGGCACCCGCAGACGCAGCGAGTACGGTTGTGCTATGGAACGGCGCGACTTTTGGTATGAGCATTGCTCAATTGAAGGCAAAATTCCCCAAATTAATACAGAATAGCGATAATTCGGCTCAATGTCCCTTGCGCATAAACAATGTTATGGTCTCGGCGCATAAGTTTTCCGTTTGCTTTATAGTGAAGTTGGGAAAGCTGCGAAATGTCAATTTATCGCTGGATGAGTCTATAAGTGAGGTTGAAGCTGCTGGCCTATTTGATGATGTTTTAGAAGGCGTCCGAAACAAATACGGTAGAGAGCTATCGGTAGAGCGGAATGAGAGCTCAGTTTTCGTTTCGAAGGAGGCTACTTGGTCTGTCGGCTCGCTATCTATTTGGCTCTCGATGCAAGGGTTTGGGGCAAACGTGAAGCCAAGGGTCGATATCGTGTATCGGCCAGTTTCTGCTGTCAGCGAAAATCTTTAGGACGGATAGGTTCTCATGGCTGAATTTTCACTCCCCGCGAACAGCAAGATTTCGAGTGCTGGCAAGCGATATCCGGCGCCGGCCGGTGCCAAGAATGTGCGGGCGTTCAAGGTGTATCGGTGGAACCCGGACGATGGCGCCAACCCGCGTTATGACACCTATGAATTGGATCTCGACGAGACCGGCCCGATGGTTCTGGACGCGCTGATCAAGATCAAGTCGGAGGTCGATTCAACGCTCACCTTCCGCCGGTCGTGCCGGGAGGGGATTTGCGGGTCGTGCTCGATGAATATCGATGGCACCAACACGCTGGCCTGCACCCAGGCGATCGGTGACATCAAGGGCGAGGTGCGCATCACGCCGTTGCCGCACATGGAGGTCGTCAAGGACCTTGTCCCCGATTTCAAGCATTTCTACGCCCAATATGCATCGATCAAGCCATGGTTGCAGACGGTTACGCCGACGCCTTCGGGTGAGGAGCGCGTGCAGTCGGTTGAGGAGCGCAGCAAGCTGGATGGCCTGTATGAGTGCATCTTGTGTGCCTGCTGCTCGACGTCCTGCCCGAGCTATTGGTGGAACAGCGACAAGTTCCTGGGGCCAGCCATTCTGTTGCAGGCCTATCGCTGGTTGGCCGACAGCCGCGACGAGATGACCGGCGAACGGCTCGATGCGCTGGAGGATCCGTTCCGCCTGTATCGTTGCCACACGATCATGAATTGCTCGAACGTTTGCCCGAAGGGGTTGAACCCGGCCAAGGCGATTGCCGAGATCAAGCTTATGATGGTGGAGCGAGCCGGCTGAGAACTGCGCGTAGCGCTTGCGCAGACTCGGCGAGCGCCCCGGCCAGCGGGTCAGGGCGACAAGCGCCCTGAACTGGTTTTGCGCCAGCCGCGGCTTTGCCGCGGTCCTGCCTTTTCTCGCACTATTCACGCAAGCAGGTTTGGCGCAAGCAATGCGCTGTCCAGCTTTGCCGCAATCCCGAACCTCGGAGCCCAACCATGCCCAACCTCGCCGGTAAAACCGCCCTTGTCACCGGCGGATCACGCGGCATTGGCGCGGGCATTGCGATCCGGCTCGCCGCCGATGGCGCCGACGTCGCCATCACCTACACGAAGAACAAGGCCGCCGCCGACAAAGTGGTTGCCGCCATCACTGCCAGCGGCCGCAAGGGCTTTGCAATCCAGGCCGATGGCGCCGATGCAGCCGCCCAGCGCGCCGGTGTCACCGAAGCAGCGGAAAAGCTCGGCGGGCTGGATATCGTCGTCCACAACGCGGGCTTCGGTGAATTTGGGCTGATCGGTGCGGACAGTGAGGACAGTTTTCGTCGCCAGTTCGCGCTGAATGTCGATGGCGTTGTCATCGGCACCATCGCCGCATTGCCGCATCTGCGCGACGGTGGCCGCATCATCATCATCGGCAGTGTCAACGCCCACACCCTGCCAGCGCCCGGTGTCGCGATCTATGGTGCCACAAAGGCTGCTGTAGCGGCTTTCGCCAAGGGTTGGGCGCGCGACCTTGGCCCACGCGGCATCCTCGTCAACTGCATCCAGCCCGGCCCGGTCGACACCGACCTGAACCCCGCCGACGGCCCGTTGGCGCAGATGATGACCCCGCGTATCGCGCTCGGGCGTTACGGCCGGGTCGAGGAAATCGCCGCGTTGACAGCATTCCTGGCCAGCGACGAAGCCAGTTTCATCACCGGCGCAGCGATCGACATCGACGGCGGATTTTCGCTCTAGGCCCGGCTCAGCGTAGGCGTTTTTCGCGCGGAACTGACGGTATTGTTTACAACTCCATTCGGCTGACTGTCTCCATTCTTAGTCTTTTCAATCGCTTACCTCGTTGGCATGATTCTTGCTTAAATGTTAACAGATTGTTTGGATTACCCAGACACGATTGAAACGGAATCACGCTCATGCGCTTGCTTTTTGCTCTTGCCGCCATCGCCATTGCGACACCTGCCTTGGCAGTTCAACCGGTTTCGATCCCCGGCTTGTATAACACCGGCGTTGATAATGCTGGCGTAGCGACTACCGGCTCTGCCTCCGATCTGCATTGGGTGCGCGCACTTGGTATTGCCTATACCGGTGGCACCAATGGCCAGTTTCCCATCGGCCCATGGCTGGCCGAAACGACGACATCACGCTGGGTCACGCCGGGCCCTGATGCAGGCGCCGATTTCGATCCGAACGTCAACGGTATCTACACCTATATCACCACATTCTCGCTGAATGGGTTTAACGCTGCATCGGCGGCGTTCACCGGTCGCTTTGCAGCCGATAATTTCGTTTCGTCTATCACGTTGAATGGGGTCACGATCAACGGTTCGGGTGGCAATTTCACCGATTGGACGGCGTTCAGTTCGACCAGCGGCAGCTTTTTATCCGGCGTCAATACGCTGGTGTTCACGGTTGAAAACGGTGCGCAGCTGAGCGGCAATCCAACCGGCCTTCGCGTCGAGTTTCTATCGAGCAGCGTCAACCCACTCGCTGGCGCGGTTCCCGAGCCGGCAATGTGGTTGATGATGATTGCCGGCTTCGGCCTTGTCGGCGTGTCGGCGCGTCGTCGATCCAGCGCTGCTGCGGCCTGAAACGGGTAACAATTTGGCAGGGGGCTGGCGGCAACGCTGGCCCCTTTCTGTTTCAGCGCAGCCGTGCGATCGCCATGCCGTCCCAACCCTTGGCACCGACGAGTTGTAGCCGGGTGCAATCGACACGGCGATTGGGTTCTAGCGCCTGGAATAGCCGGACGGTGCCACTTTCCTTGTCTGCGTCGATGAAAATCATGTCGTAGGGCGGGGCGAGCGTCGGCAGCACTTCGAGCGCGGCGCTTCGGTCATGCGGCACTCGTTTCGAAACTGCCACTGCGCCCGGCGCCGGCGGCAAAACGGGCAGCGCCCTTGCCGGCTTCAGCGCGCAAAGGGGCGAGGCCGCCATGGGCTTCGGCGGTGAGCGCTGCCGCCAAAGGCGCATCCCATTGCGCGAAGGCCGAGGCCCGGTCGGCTTTCATGCACAATTGCGGGAAGCGGGCGATGTCGGCGGCGAGCGCCTGCGCCATGGCCAGCGCGCCGCCGGTCGGGGCAAGCCGGTCGGCAAGGCCCCAGTGGTGCGCCTCGGTCGCAGAAACCGGCCGGCCGGTAAGGATCATGTCGAGCGCTCGGCCCTGACCGACGATGCGGGGCAAGCGCACGGTGCCGCCATCGATGAGCGGCACGCCCCAGCGGCGGCAGAACACGCCGAATACCGCGGTTTCGGCCGCCACCCGCAGATCGCACCACAGCGCCAGTTCAAGGCCGCCGGCCACGGCATGGCCTTCGATGGCGGCGATGACGGGTTTCGATAACAGCCGCCGGGTCGGCCCCATCGGGCCTGGGCCATCGGGGTTATGCCGCGCTTCGGGCGTGCTGACCGCCTTCAGATCGAACCCGGCGCAGAATGTGCCGCCATTGCCGGTGAGCACGGCGACCGACAGGGTTTCGTCGGCTTCGAAAGCGTCGAAGGCGTTGCGCAACAGTATCGCGGTCGCCGGGTTGACGGCGTTGCGCGCCTCTGGCCGGTTGATCGCCACCGTCAGCACGGTGCCGTAGCGGCTGGTCACAACGGTCATATGCGCTCCTGCATCCGGGGCCGGCCCCGCCTGGTGGTTGCCGGCGCGCCGTATTCTATGAGGGCGGCCGGGTTTAGCAAAGCGTTACGCCAATGCTTGCCCCGCTGGCATCGCGCCATTATCGGATGGGCATGACATTGGAACTGATCACATCGGGCGAACATACTGGCTGGCATCGCTGGCATCGCGATCCGGATGGGCGCTTTGCCTCCATGCTGGGTGATTTCTATTTCCGCCACAGCCCCGAACATGGTGCCGAATGCCGCATGGCGACCGACCGGCGCCATTCCAACGGGCTTGGCTATCTGCACGGTGGCTTCATCATGTCGTTTATCGACATGGCGATGTTTTCGTTCATTTTCCGTCAGTTGGAAAATAGCGCGGCGGTCACGTTGAGCTGTGCGACGGATTTTTTGAGCGCCGGGGTCGTTGGCGATCCTATAGAGGCATCAGGGGAAATCCTGAAGGAAACCGGCAAGATGCTGTTCGTGCGCGGGCTTGTGACCCAGAATGGCAGCAATGTCGCATCGTTTACCGGCACGATGCGCAAGATACCGCGGACGCCGCGCCCCGCCGGTGATGGTGCTGCCGCCCGCCCGGAGCCGATCTCGACAAAGGTAGATTGATCCCGATGGGGGCGGTGCGCAAGGCTTATGCCGCGCTGGTTGCCGATGCGGAACTGCGCCCTGATGAGGCGCAGTTGCATGTGGTGGCAAAGCTGGATTCGTTGGCAACCAGCCTGGAAACGCCGCCGCAGCGGCCTGGGCTGTTTGCGCGACTGGGTGGTGCCGCAGAACCGCCGGTAACTCGCGGGCTGTACATATGGGGCGGGGTGGGGCGCGGCAAATCCATGCTGATGGATCTTTTCTACAGCCGCACCAGCGTCACGCCGAAGCGCCGGGTGCATTTCCACGAATTCATGCTCGAAATTCACGCCGCCATCCATGAACAGCGGCAGAAGGGCGGCACCGACCCGATCCCTGCCGTGGCTGCATCGGTGGCGGCGAGTGCGAAGCTGTTGGCCTTTGATGAAATGCAGGTGAAGGACATCGCGGATGCGGCGATCCTGTCGCGGCTGTTCACGGCTTTGTTCGAACGCGGCGTGACGGTGGTTGCGACATCGAACCGGGTGCCGGACGATCTGTACAAGGACGGGTTGAACCGGCAATTGTTCCTGCCCTTCATCGCCATGATCAAGCAGCGTTGCGAGGTCATTCCGCTGGACGGCCCCACCGATTACCGGTTGCAGCGGTTGGGTGACGCCGCGACCTGGCATGTGCCCAATGGCGCCAAGGCGACCAAGGCCATGTCGGATGCGTTTTTCCGGATGACCGACTACCCTGTCGCCAATCGCGAGATGGTGCCGACCGATACCATCCCGGTGCACGGCGGCCGCACGCTGTTCGTGCCAAAGGCGGTGAAGGGGGTGGCGGTATTTTCCTTTGCCCGGCTGTGTCGCCGGCCGATGGGTGCCGCCGATTATCTTGCGATGGCGCGGCGTTATCATACCGTGTTCATTGTCGGCATCCCGATCATGGGGCCGGAAAACCGCAACGAGGCGGCGCGGTTCATCACGCTGATCGATGCGCTGTACGAATATAAGGTGAAGCTGATCGCGTCGGCAGATGCCGAACCGGCGGCGCTGTATCCGGTAGGCGACGGCGTGTTCGAATTTGAACGCACGGTGTCGCGGTTGATGGAAATGCAGTCTCACGACTATCTGGCGCTGGGCCACGGGTTGGCCAGTGCCTGATCGCCAAAGGCTGACCAATGAAACAGGGCGGCGGGTGGTTTCCGGCGGTTGCGCAGGTGCAACAGACGGACTATCCGGCTGCATCGCTTGGCACCCGACTCAAGAAGGACTGGAATCCCCATGGCTCGCAAGAAGATCGCGCTTATCGGCGCAGGCAATATCGGTGGCACGCTGGCGCATCTCGCCGCAGCCAAGGCATTGGGCGATGTCGTCCTTTTCGACGTGGTGGAAGGCGTGCCGCAGGGTAAGGCGCTCGATCTGTCGCAGTGCGGCCCGGTCGAAGGCTTTGATGTCAATATCAAGGGCACCAATGACTATGCCGATATCGCAGGCGCCGATGTCATCATCGTGACCGCTGGTGTGGCCCGCAAACCGGGCATGAGCCGCGACGATCTGCTCGGCATCAACCTGAAGGTGATGAAGGCGGTGGGCGAGGGCATCAAGGCCAATGCGCCGGGTGCGTTTGTCATCTGCATCACCAACCCGCTGGATGCCATGGTGTGGGCGCTGCGCGAGTTTTCGGGCCTGCCGCATCGCATGGTCGTCGGCATGGCTGGCGTGCTGGATAGTGCGCGGTTCCGGCATTTTCTTGCGGATGAATTCAAGGTTTCGGTGAAGGACGTCACCGCCTTTGTGCTCGGCGGCCATGGCGACACGATGGTCCCCGTCGTCGAATATTCGACCGTTGCCGGCATTCCTATTCCCGATCTCATCAAGATGGGCTGGAGCACCAAGGAGCGCATCGACGCCATCGTGCAGCGCACACGTTCGGGCGGCGGCGAGATCGTCGGGCTGTTGAAGACTGGTTCGGCCTATTATGCGCCGGCGACCAGCGGCATCGCGATGGCCGAAGCCTTTCTGGGCGACCAGAAGCGCGTGATCCCGGCAGCGGTGAACCTGACCGGCCAATATGGGGTGAACGACCTGTATGTCGGCGTGCCCTGCGTGATTGGTGCGGGCGGCGTGGAGAAGATCGTCGAGATTGCGCTGACACCTGAGGCGCAGGCGAATTTCACGGTGTCGGTCGATGCGGTGAAGGAACTGCTGGTGGCATGCAAGGCGATCGACGGGAGCCTTGCCTGATGCACTCGGCAGCTATTGCCGTATGTGCCCCCCGTTCAGACTGGACCCGCGACGAGATCGCGGCGCTGTTCGACCTGCCGTTTGCGGAGCTGATTTTCCGTGCGCAACAGGTGCACCGCGCGACCTTTGACCCCAATGCGGTACAGAAGTCGCAATTGCTGTCGATCAAGACCGGCGGTTGCCCCGAAGACTGCGGGTATTGCGCGCAATCGGTGAAGTTCACCACGGGGGTCAAGGCCGACAAGTTGATGGACGCCGCCGCGGTGATCGCCGAGGCGCGGCGGGCGCAGGCGGGTGGCGCGACGCGGTTCTGCATGGGGGCTGCCTGGAAGAACCCCAAGGATCGCGACATTCCGGCGCTCGCTGAAATGGTCATGGGCGTGCGTGCATTGGGGCTGGAAACCTGCATGACGCTGGGGATGCTCAGCGATACGCAGGTGCAGGCGCTCGCCGATGCGGGGCTGCATTATTACAACCATAATATCGACAGCTCGCCCGAATATTACGGCAGCGTCGTCACCACCCGCACCCATGCCGACCGGCTCGATACAGTGGCGCTGGTGCGGGAGGCCGGCATCGGCGTGTGCTGCGGCGGCATCATCGGCATGGGGGAAGCCCGCGGCGACCGCATCGGGTTGATCCTGACGCTGGCGACCCTGCCGGAACACCCGGGCAGCGTGCCGATCAACGGGCTGGTGCCGATCAAGGGCACGCCGCTGGGTGATGCGATCCTGTCGGGCGCCGCGCCGCAGATCGATGGCATCGAATTCGCCCGCACCGTCGCGGTTGCCCGTATCACCATGCCGAAATCCATGGTCCGGCTATCGGCTGGCCGTGAGGCGATGAGCGACGAGACCCAGGCGCTGTGCTTTATTGCAGGTGCGAACTCGATCTTTGTGGGCGATCGACTATTGACGACATCTAATCCCGGTATCGACCGTGACACGGCATTGTTTGACAAGCTCGGCCTGGTGCCGATGGAGGCTTTTGCATGAATATCCACGAATACCAGGCCAAGGAAGTGCTGGCCAAGTTCGGCGTGCCGGTGCCGGCGGGCTTTGCCGCGCTGACGGTGGATGAGGCCGTAGCCGCTGTCGGCAAGCTGCCTGGGCCATTGTACGTGGTGAAGGCGCAGATCCACGCCGGCGGGCGCGGCAAGGGCAAGTTCGTCGAACTGCCGCCGGAAGCAAAGGGCGGCGTTCGCCTCGCCCGCAGCGCCGATGAGGTCCGCGCCGCGGCCAAGGACATGCTCGGCAACACGCTGGTGACGGTGCAGACCGGTGCACATGGAAAGCAGGTCAACCGGCTTTATGTTACCGATGGCGTTGATATTGCGAAAGAGTTCTATCTGGCGTTGCTGGTGGATCGTGCCAGCGGCCGGATCGCGTTGGTGGCCTCCACCGAAGGCGGCATGGACATTGAAACCGTTGCCCACAACACGCCGGAAAAGATCGTCACCATGACCATCGACCCGGCGACCGGTGTAATGCCGCACCATGGCCGTTCGGTCGCCGCCGCGCTGGGGTTGACCGGCGATCTCGCCAAACAGGCCGAGTTCGTCGTCGCCAAGCTGTATGATGCCTTTGTGGGCACCGATGCCGAACAGATCGAGATCAACCCGCTGGCCGTGACGGAAGATGGCAAGCTGATGGTGCTCGATGCCAAGGTCGGTTTTGATTCCAACGCGCTGTATCGCCACCCCGATCTCGTGGCGCTGCGCGACCTGACGGAGGAAGACCCTGCCGAAGTCGAAGCGTCGAAGTATGACCTCGCCTTCATCAAGCTCGATGGCTCGATCGGTTGCCTCGTAAACGGGGCCGGGCTTGCGATGGCGACGATGGACATCATCAAGCTGAACGGCGCCGAGCCGGCCAATTTCCTCGATGTCGGCGGCGGTGCCGACAAGGAAAAGGTCACCAACGCCTTCAAGCTGATCCTGAAGGACCCGGCGGTGAAGGGCATATTGGTCAACATCTTCGGCGGTATCATGCGCTGCGATATCATCGCCGAGGGCATTATTGCTGCCGCCAAGGAAGTGAATTTGTCGGTGCCGCTGGTGGTCCGGCTTGAGGGCACCAATGTCGAGCTTGGCAAGAAAATCCTCGCCGAATCCGGGTTGCCGATCATCTCGGGTGACAATCTCGGGGATGCCGCTGCCAAAATCGTCGCCGAAGTGAAGAAGGCCGCCTGAACCATGTCGATTCTCGTAAACAAGGCCACGCGGGTCATCACCCAGGGTTTCACCGGCAAACAGGGGACGTTCCATACCGAAGCGTCGATCGCCTATGGCACCAATGTCGTCGGCGGCACCGCACCGGGCAAGGGCGGGCAGACCCATTTGGGCCTGCCGGTATTCAACACGGTTCATGAAGCACGCGCCGCAACCGGTTGTGATGCAAGCGTTGTCTATGTGCCGCCACCCGGTGCTGCAGATGCCATTTGTGAAGCCATTGACGCCGAAGTGCCGCTGATCATCTGCATTACCGAGGGCATTCCGGTACTCGACATGGTGCGGGTCAAACGCTCGCTGAGCGGTTCGAAATCGCGCCTCATCGGCCCGAACTGCCCCGGCGTGCTGACGCCGGGCGAGTGCAAGATCGGCATCATGCCGGGCAACATCTTTTCCAAGGGCAGCGTGGGCGTCGTTTCGCGTTCGGGCACGTTGACCTATGAAGCCGTGCACCAGACCACCGCGGTCGGCCTTGGCCAGACCACGGCGGTCGGCATCGGCGGTGATCCGGTCAATGGCACCAATTTCATCGACATGCTGGAGTTGTTCCTTGCCGATGATGCCACCAAGTCGATCATCATGATCGGCGAAATCGGCGGCTCGGCAGAGGAAGAAGCCGCACAGTTCCTTGCCGACGAAGCCCGGCGCGGCCGCAAGAAACCCATGGTTGGCTTCATCGCCGGCACCACGGCACCCCCGGGCCGACGTATGGGCCATGCCGGCGCCATTGTTTCGGGCGGCAAGGGCGATGCGGGATCCAAGATGGCCGCGATGGAGGCCGCCGGCATCCGTGTGTCACCATCGCCGTCGCTGCTCGGCATCACGCTTGCTGAGCTGTTGAAAGGCTAAACGCCAAAGGAAAGCGCCAATGACGGTCAAATCGCTCGACCACGTCAATATCCAGACACTCGACGTTGCCGGCACCGCGCGCTTTTTTACCGACGTGCTCGATCTTGCGGCGCGACCGCCGGTTCCGGGAATGGATCCGGCGCAGATTACCTGGATGTGGGACCGCGAAGGCCGGCCGATTGTCCATATCACCCTGCCGGGCCAGACCTTTGCCGAGGAGGCCGAGCAACCGATCGGCACCGGCACCGGGCCGCTGCATCATGTGGCTTTCGAATGCGAAGGCCATGCGGCGATGCTGTCGCGGCTCGAATCGATGGGGCTAGCGTGGCGAATCCGCGACATTGTGCAGATCGGCCTGCGCCAGATTTTCGTGCGGGAGCCCAATGGCGTCATGCTGGAACTGAACTATCGGGGCGAGTGATGCGCCCATCAAGGCGCCAGCCGCGTTCATCAAGGCGCCAGCGGCGTTCATCAAGGCGCCAGCGGCGTTCATCAAGGTGCCAGCGGCGCGGCGATTACGGGCAAACCGTTCAGATAGTTGTGCTGCTGGCCGTAAAACATGGCAGCCATGTGCTTAATGGCGGTGACATGCGGCGATCGCGGGGTTATCAGCCCCTCAACGAACGAGGACGGACCTGATGGATTACGAAGCGTTGCTGCCAACGGCGGCCGACCGGGCGGCACCGTCCTGGGCGCGCAGTGACTGGCCTTTGGCGCCGGGCGATGATCTGACCCGGGCGCTCGACGCGCGCGACATGGTTATCGAGGCACCGGCCAAGGTTGCCGCAAAGGCCATGGCGGTTGCTGCGGCGAACGGGGCGACCCCCGATGAGATCACCCGCGCCGCGCAGGACGCCATTTCTGCGCTGATGCTGATCCGTACCTATCGCGTTCGCGGCCATCTGGCGGCGACGCTCGATCCGCTTGGGCTGTCGAACCGCGCACTGCCCGCCGATCTGACGCCGGAATATCACGGGTTTCAGGCGGCCGATCTTGACCGGCCCGTGCATATCGGCGGCGCGTTGGGCCTGCAGACCGCAACGGTGCGGGAGATCGTCACTATCCTTCGCGCCAATTACTGCGGCAACATCGGTGTGGAATACATGCACATCAACGATGTCGAGGAGCGCCGCTTCATCCAGGACAAGATCGAAGGCCGCAACAAGGAAATCCAGTTTACTGACAATGGCAAGAAAGCCATTCTTACCAAATTGGTTGAAGCGGAGTATTTCGAGAAATTCCTCGGTCGCAAATATGTCGGCACCAAGCGTTTCGGGCTGGACGGCGCCGAAGCGATGATCCCGGCGATGGAATCGATCATCAAGACCGGCGGCCAGTTGGGCATCGAGGAGATTGTGTTCGGCATGCCGCATCGTGGCCGGCTCAACATGCTCGGCAACGTCATGCAAAAGCCGTTTCAGGTGATTTTCCACGAATTCGGCGGTGGTTCGGCCAATCCGGATGATGTCGGCGGTTCAGGCGATGTGAAATATCACCTCGGCACCAGCACCAACCGCGAATTCGATGGCAACAAGGTGCATTTGTCGCTGGCACCCAATCCGTCGCATCTGGAAGCCGTCGATCCGGTCGTGCTCGGCAAAGTGCGTGCCATCCAGACCATGGCCTGGGACAGCGAACACAGCCGTTCGATGCCGGTGCTGCTGCACGGCGATGCGGCGTTTGCGGGGCAGGGCATCGTCGCCGAATGCTTCGGATTTTCGGGCCTGCACGGTTACAACACTGGCGGAACCATCCATTTCGTCGTGAACAATCAGGTCGGTTTCACCACCAGCCCGCAGTTCGCGCGGTCGTCGCCCTATCCGTCCGATGTTGCCAAGATCGTCCAGGCACCGATCTTCCATTGTAACGGTGACGACCCGGAAGCGGTGACCTTTGCCACCAAGGTTGCGACCGAATTCCGCCAGAAGTTCAAGCGCGACGTGGTCATCGACATGTGGTGCTATCGCCGGTTCGGCCATAATGAGAGCGACGAGCCAAGCTTTACCCAGCCCTTGATGTACGCCCAGATCGCCAAGCAGCAGCCGGTCAGCGAGCTTTATGCCGCCCGGCTTGTGCGGGAGGGCGTTATCGACGCTGCGTTCCTGCCCGCCGCGATCGACAGCTATACCGAGGTGTTGGAGGGCGATTTTCAGGCCGCATCCGGGTTCAAGGCCAACAAGGCCGATTGGTTCGAAGGCCGCTGGTCCGGCCTTGGCAAGCCCAAGGAGGAAATCACCGCGCGCCGCGCCGCCATCACCGGGGTTGCCGCGGATGAACTGCGCGCCATCGGCAAGGTGCTGACGACGGTGCCCAAGGGCTTCAACATCCACAAGACGCTGAAGCGCATTCTGGAAGCCAAGGCCGATACCATTGCAACTGGTGAGAACATCGACTGGGCAACCGCGGAGGCGCTGGCATTTGGGTCGTTGCTAGGCCAGGGTTATGGTGTTCGGCTGTCAGGCCAGGATTCGGGGCGCGGCACCTTCAGCCAGCGCCATGCCGTGTGGACCGATCAGCAGGACGGCCACCGCGTCACGCCGCTCAACACCATCGAAGGCGGCAATTTCGAGGTGCTCGACAGCCCGTTGAGCGAATTCGGCGTGCTCGGTTTTGAATATGGCTATGCGATTGCCGACCCAAAGACGCTGGTGCTGTGGGAAGGTCAGTTCGGTGATTTCGTCAACGGCGCCCAGACCATCATCGACCAGTTCATCGCATCGGGCGAAATCAAGTGGTTGCGCGCCAATGGCCTGACCATGCTGTTGCCGCATGGCTATGAAGGGCAGGGACCGGAGCACAGCTCGGCGCGCATGGAGCGGTTCCTGCAACTGTGTGCCGAAGACAATATGCAGGTCGCCAATGCGACGACGCCATCCAATTATTTCCACCTGCTGCGCCGCCAGATGATGCGTGATTTCAGAAAGCCGCTAATCATCTTCACGCCGAAATCGCTGTTGCGGCACAAGCGCGCCGTGTCGACGATCGCCGATATGGATGCGGGTTCCAGCTTCCACCGCTGCCTCGATGATCTGGCACCGTGCAACCCGCAGAAGGTCCGGCGGCTCGTGCTGTGCACCGGCAAGGTCTATTATGATCTTCTCGAAGCCCGGGAGCAGGGCGACCGCGACGATGTCTATCTGCTGCGCGTCGAACAGCTGTATCCGTTTCCGGCGGAAATCGTTGCCGAATATGCGGCGCGCTTCCCGGGTCTGGAGGAAGTGGTCTGGGCCCAGGAAGAATCGATGAATGCGGGCGCCTGGACTTTCATCGCGCCGTTGATCGAAGCGGCATTGGGCCGCCGGCCCATCTATGCCGGCCGCGCCGCCGCTGCCGCAACCGCGACCGGCCTGATGAAGCGGCACAATGCCGAACAGGCCAAGCTGATCGCCGAAGCATTGGGCGCCAGCCGCGCCGAAATCACTGCCGCCATCCGCAGCGGCCTGAAATCCACGACCACATCCGCGAACAGGGCAGCATAAAATGGCAACCGACGTCATCATCCCGGCGCTGGGTGAATCGATCACCGAGGCCACCGTCGGCGAATGGCTGAAAAAGCCTGGCGAAGCGGTGGCCGCCGACGAACCGGTCGTCAGCCTGGAAACCGACAAGGTGGCGGTGGAAGTGCCATCTCCGGTGGCGGGCGTGATGGGCGAGCAACTGGTTGCCGTGGGTGATACCGTTGCCGTTGGCGCGCGCATTGCGGTAATCGAGGCCGGCAGTGCAGTTGCGGCTACGCCGGCCGCTGCTGTACCTGTTGCCACCAAGGCTGCGCCAGTAGCGGCTGCACCCGCGGCCCCGGCACCCATTGCCGCCGCAGCGCCCGCCGCCGAAACGCCTCCGCTGGACGCCATGGGACCAGCTGTTCGCATCCTGGTCGACACCTATAATCTGGACGCTGCTAGCATCGCGGCCACCGGCAAGGACGGCCGCCTGACCAAGGGTGACGTGCTCGCAGCCATAGAAGCCGGGACGGCGAAGGTGCGTGCGTCTGCCGTCGCGCCGGCCATAGCCGCGCCAGCTGCCGCCCCTGCCGCAAGACAGGAGGAGCGCGTGCGGATGACGCGCCTGCGCCAAACCATCGCGCGCCGGTTGAAGGAAGCGCAGAACACTGCCGCCATGCTGACGACGTTCAACGACGTCGACATGACCGCGGTGATGGCGGCGCGGGCCAAATACAAGGATCTGTTCGAGAAAAAACATGGTGTCCGTCTGGGCTTCATGTCGTTCTTCTCGCAGGCGGTGGTGCTTGCCTTGCGCGATGTGCCGGCAGTTGGCGCGTCGGTTGAAGGCGATGAGATCGTCTATCGCAACTATGCCGATCTTGGCATCGCGGTATCGTCGCCCGGCGGCCTTGTCGTGCCGGTGTTGCGCAACGCCGACAAATTGAGCTTTGCCGATACCGAAAAGGCCATCGCCGATTTCGGCAAGCGCGCCCAGACCGGAAAATTGACGCTGGACGACATGCAGGGTGGCAATTTCACCATCTCCAACGGCGGCGTGTTCGGCTCGCTGATGTCGACGCCGATCCTCAATACGCCGCAATCGGGCGTGCTCGGCCTGCACCGTATCGAGGAACGCCCGGTGGTCCGTGATGGCCAGATCGTTGCGCGACCGATGATGTATCTGGCGTTGAGCTATGACCACCGCATCGTCGATGGCCGCGAGGCGGTGACATTCCTGGTTCGCGTCAAGGAAGCCATCGAGGACCCGGCGCGCCTGCTGATCGACCTTTGAAGGAATCTCCCATGGCAGCACCCGAATTCGACGTCGTCGTCATTGGCGCCGGGCCTGGTGGCTATGTCGCGGCCATTCGCGCGGCGCAGCATGGGTTGAAAGTGGCGTGTGTCGAAAAGCGCGCGACGCTGGGCGGCACCTGCCTGAATGTCGGCTGCATCCCGTCGAAGGCTTTGCTGCATGGCAGCGAATATTATGCCGAGGCCAAGGCCGGCAAACTGGGCAAGTTCGGCGTCAAGCTGTCGGGTGTCGAGCTTGATCTGCCGGCGCTGCTTGCCGAGAAGGACAAGGCCGTCAAGGAATTGACCGACGGCGTCGCTTTCCTGTTCAAGAAGAACAAGGTCGAATGGGTGAAGGGCGAGGCAGCGTTCCTCGACGCGAAATCGATCAAGGTCGGCGATCGCACCCTCACGTCGAGGAATTTCATCGTTGCTACCGGTTCCGAAGTCGCGCTGTTGCCGGGGATGGAACCCGATGGTGAGGTCATCGTCACGTCCACCGAAGCAATTGCGCTGCCGACGGTGCCCAAGCATCTGGTGGTGATCGGCGGCGGCTATATCGGGCTGGAAATGGGCTCGGTATGGGCGCGGCTCGGTTCCAGGGTGACGGTTGTTGAATATGCCGAGCGGATCGTGCCGGCGATGGATATCGAGGTTGCCAATGAATTTTCGAAAATATTGAAGAAACAAGGTTTTGAAATCAATACTTCAACCAAGGTTACAGGTGTGAAGCGGGATGGTGCCGGCGCGGTCGTCACTGTCGAACCGGCCACTGGTGGCGCCGCGACTGAGATTGCCGCCGATATCGTGCTGCTCTCTATCGGGCGCCGGCCCAATACCGACGGGCTCAACATTGCCGCAACCGGCTTGTCGCTGGATCGCGGCCGCATCCTGGTCAACCCGGATTATTCGACGCCGGTGCCGGGCATCTGGGCGATCGGCGATGTCGTGCCCGGCCCGATGCTGGCGCACAAGGCCGAGGACGAGGGCCTGGCCTGCGCCGACAATATCGCCGGGCTGACAGGTTATGTGAACCATAATGTCATCCCTGCGGTGGTCTATACCCATCCGGAAGTCGCAACTGTCGGCAAGACCGAGGAGGAATTGAAGGCGGCAGGCGTCACCTACAAGGCCGGCAAGTTCCTGTTCGCCGCCAACAGCCGCGCCAAGACCAATCGCGACACCGAAGGTTTTGTGAAGGTGCTCGCCGATGCCACGACCGATCGCGTGCTGGGCGTTCACATCATCGGCGCCATGGCCGGCACGATGATCGCTGAGGCCGCCATCGCCATGGAATTTGGCGCGTCTAGCGAAGACATCGCCATGACCTGCCACGCCCATCCGACCCACCCCGAAGCGCTGAAGGAAGCCGCGATGGCGGTGACGGGCAAACCGATCCATATGTGATGGCGGATTGGCAGCAAGACGGTTGCCGGTATTTGCCTGATGCGGTTCCGGCGGCACAATTGTTGCGCTTGCAGGTTCTTTTTGAGGGCGAAACCGGTGTCGGCAGGCGGCTGACGTCCGAGGCGTGCCTATTGGCGGATGCGTTGCCGTGGCTTCTCCCGATTGCCAGCGAGTTGATGGCTAACCATTTCGAAGCCCGCGCGGTCAGGGCGACGCTTTTCGACAAGACCGCCGGTCGCAACTGGTCGGTGCCCTGGCATCAGGATCGCACAATCGCCGTTGCCGCGTATCTCGATACCCCGGGCTTTGGCCCTTGGTCGCGAAAGGCCGGCGTCTTGCACGTGGAGCCACCATTCGCCATCCTGTCGGCCATGGTGACACTGCGCCTGCACCTTGACGATTGTCCTTCGACCAATGCGCCGCTAGTCGTCGCGGCAGGATCGCACAAGGCGCGCGTTTGTGCCGAGACGGCCGCCGAGCAAGCCGAACTACGCCCAAATATCAGTTGCACCGCCATGGCAGGCGATGTCTGGGCCTATGCAACGCCGATCCTGCATTGTTCAGCAAAGGCAACAATGCCAACCCGGCGCCGCGTGCTGCAGATCGATTTTGCGGCCGTGGATTTGCCGGCAGGGCTCGCCTGGGCAGCATGATCAACGCGCCGCCCATCGAGGCCATTCGGCCGTTTTTGTACTGGATCGATCTCGCTGGTGTCGCCGTGTTCGCTGTTTCGGGGGCGCTGGCGGCGGCACGGGCGCGGCAGACAATTGTTACCTTTGCATTTTTTGCGGCTGTGACCGGTATCGGCGGCGGCACGTTGCGGGATCTGTTGATCGGGGCACCGGTGTTCTGGGTGGGGCGGTCCGATGTGTTGGGGGTGTGCCTGCTGGCTGCCGGCGCGGTCTGGCTATTGCGTGCCGATCGCTGGCGGCTGTCGTCGTTGTTGTGGTTCGATGCGCTGGGCATGGCGGCCTATGCGGTGATTGGTGCGGCCAAGGCCGGTAGTTTTGGCGTTCCAGCGTTGCCTGCGATTGTCATGGGCGTGTTGACCGCGAGTTTTGGCGGCATCGTGCGCGATGTGCTGGCGGGCGTGCCGTCGGTGCTGCTCAGCCGCGAAATCTATGTTTCGGCGGCGGCGCTTGGTGCGGCGACCTATGTCTTGCTGGTGTTGCTTGGTGTCGGTGCCTTTTGGGCCGGCGGAATCGGCATGGCGGCAGGGTTTGGCCTGCGCGCGCTGGCGATCGGGCGTGGGTTGGCCTTGCCAGGCTACCGCATGGACGGCCAGTAAAGCAGCGCAGCCACCGCCGCGCCAATGCCGATCTGCAGGCCGACAATGACTACAAGGCGGGTGGCAAACGGCTGTTCGTGCAAATGATCGAGCCGATATTGCCCGTACAACGCGCCGATACCGCCACCGAAAATGGCGAGCGTCAGCAAGTGCGCCTCTGACACCCGGTTGGTGGCGGTTCGGGCACGCTGCCGGTCAAGCGCAAAGGCCAGAAAGGCGATTATATTGATCAAGATAAGGTACAACGGCAGCCAGCGCGCCAGCGGCGGCAGCGCGATAAAGGCCCGGGCGTTCTGTTTCAGATCACGTTTCTGGTTGGCGGTTTCTGGCCGCTGGCAATCGAGCGGGGCGCCAGCAGGATGAACGCCGGGCAGAAAGATCAGCGAACAGGACAGATCATTGCCTTCGACATAGCAACGCGCGGCGCCGGCGCGAGCGCGCCGTGATTTCGGCGCGAAGCAGACGGTATCGCGGCCCTCTACAAACTCGCGGAGGCGGTCGCGCGGCGGGGCGCCAGGATCGGCAGAACAATCGCCGCCATTGCGGCAACGGGCCGAAAGCGCCGGTGCGCCAATGCCTTCAAGCGTGATGGGCGTTGCACGGCCAGCGCAACCAAGTGTCTGGCCATCGATAGCGATCGGGTTGGCACAGACGAAACTGGCAGCAGCGACAAGAGCGAGCGACGGCATCGATTCCCCGGGGCGATGACTTTACGATTGTTACGCGCGTCGAAATCGAAAACGTCAATACTTTCTTAAGGAAATGCGGCGAATTGTGATTGCGACAGCGTTCACAAATATGTGAGAATCAGTAGCCCGACGATGATCAAGAACTGTGTACCGGCAATCGTCAGCAGCAGGCTGGCGAACGGTTGCTTCACGGTTTTGTGGCGCAGACGCTGCTGGGCAAAGATGGCACCAATGCTGCCGCCGACAGCCGCCAGCCGGAGCAGCGTTGCTTCCGGGATGCGGTTGACGCGGCGCGCCTGGCCGGCGATGGCGCGGGATTTGTCGATGGCAAAGGCCGCATAGGTCGCCAGATTGACGATGATGAGCCAGGCGATGACGGCAAGCCAGATTGATCCGGTGCGCCACGCCCAATGCACGGGCTCCGCCGGCTGCGCGCAATCGAGCCGGCCATAGCGCGCCTCTGCAAAGCCATCCGCGATCATGGCGCAAGAGAGATCCCTGCCATCGGCGCTGCAGCGTACGACGCGCCGGCCGTAGCGATCGCGATCAACCTGTGTACAGCTGATCGAACGGCCCGCCGTCAGCCCGGCGAGGTGATCGCGCGCGGCGAAGGGGTCGCCCGCCACACAGGCCCGGAAGCGGCGGCACGCACCCGGCATTTCGGGCGCATCGATGCCGTAGATGCGATCGGAACGACTGCGCCCGGCGCAGCGTATTGCATCGCCATCATGGTGGGACGGGCTGGCGCAGGAAAAGGCGATGGCGCTGGCAAGGAGGATCAGTGGCATGTGCGCCGATCACTAGGGACCAGCCCCGCAAGGTCAAGCGCGCTGAACGGCGACGAAGTGTTCGTCTTCTCGGGTTACAGAAAAAACGCCAGAAATCCTGCGGCAACGCCGACTTGCAACCCGACGATGGTCAGGATTACCGGGCTGAGCGGCTGCCGCCCCTCGTCGTTGAGCACCGGCAGGATCGCAACCACCATGCCGAGCCCACCGCCGAGGGCGACGCACAGCATTAACAGGCCCGGGCTGATTCGGGGACGTCCATCGGCGCTGGCATGGCGTTCGAGGACGAATGCCGCGCCGGTGGCGAGGTTTATGATAAGCAGGAACGCCGGAATACCGTAGATGAGTGACGGCATGGCAGGACACCTCGCTGGCGTAGGACATGAACAGATATATAATAGATACTTAAATTTTTGATTTGAGCAACAGCGCGCTCGCTGCGCGGTGCCAAACGGACGCAAATCGGGCGCGCAGCCCTTCGCTGCGCGCCCGATTGTTGTTAACGGCAATGGCTTTGGAAATTTAGCGACCGGCCGACCGCGGCACCACTAATCCAGAAACGGATCGCGTACCAAAATGGTATCGTCGCGCTCGGGCGATGTGCTGACCAGCGCCACCGGGCATTCGGTCAATTCTTCGATACGGCGGATATATTTGATCGCCTGTGCAGGTAAATCGGCCCAGCGGCGCGCGCCGGCGGTTGATTCGCTCCAGCCTTCGAACGCTTCATAGACTGGCTCGACGCGGGCCTGATCGGCGCTGTGTGCGGGCAGATGATCGAGCAGCTTGCCATCCAGCCGATAGCCCGTGCAAATGTGCAGCGTTTCGAACCCGTCGAGCACGTCCAGCTTGGTCAGCGCCATGCCGGTGACGCCCGACACCGCGATCGCCTGCCGCACCAGCACAGCATCGAACCAGCCGCAGCGCCGCTTCCGCCCTGTTACAGTGCCGAATTCATGGCCGCGCTGGCCAAGCCGCTCGCCTGTTTCGTCCTCAAGTTCGGTCGGGAAGGGGCCGCTGCCCACCCGTGTCGTATAGGCCTTGACGATGCCCAGCACGAAGCCGGTTGCGTTCGGCCCCATGCCGCTGCCGGCCGCTGCCTGGCCGGCGACGACGTTTGACGAGGTGACAAACGGGTAGGTACCGTGATCGACATCGAGCAGCACGCCCTGCGCACCTTCGAACAGGATGCGGCTGCGGTTGGCCCGTGCATCGCGCAACGTGGTCCAGACCGGGCGCATATAAGGCAGCACGGAGGGGGCGATTTCGTGCAGTTGTGCCACCAGTTCGTCGCGATCGACAGGCGCAATACCAAAGCCGGAGCGCAGCGCATTGTGATGCGCCAGCAGCCGATCGAGTTGCGGCCCGATCGTGTCGAGATGGGCCAGATCGCAGACACGCAGCGCCCGGCGACCGGCCTTGTCTTCATAGGCCGGGCCGATGCCGCGCCGCGTGGTGCCGAACTTGCCGGCGCCGGACGCATCTTCGCGGGCGCCGTCAAGGTCGCTGTGCAGCGGCAGGATCAACGGGCATTGTTCGGCGACCTGCAGATTGTCGGGCGTGATCCTAACCCCCATCGCCGAAATGCGCGCCACTTCATCGCGGAAATGCCAGGGGTTGAACACCACGCCATTGCCGATGATGCTGAGGGTGCCGCGCACGATGCCCGACGGCAGCAGGCTGAGCTTGTAGGTCTGGTTGCCGACGACCAGCGTATGGCCGGCGTTGTGGCCGCCCTGGAAACGTACCACCACATCAGCGCGTTCGCTCAACCAATCGACAATCTTGCCTTTGCCTTCATCGCCCCATTGGGCGCCGATCACGGTTACGTTGGGCATATTCAGCTTTCTACTATCCGCCCTTGCAACGGCCGGGTTGAGGGCGTTCAGATCAAGACGGGGCTTAGGCCATCCCAGACATGTGTGCAGCGAAAATCGGCGGGAGCGGCATCGGGTGCCAGCGCCGCGACCGTCGCCCAGCCTTCGCTGCGCAACCGCGCGCCCACGGCCGGATCGGTGCCGGGTGGCAACAACACCCGGCGCGCGTCGACAATGCCAAGCCCTGCATCGACGAGGCCGTCGACATAGAGAGAAAAGCCGATCGCCGGTTCGATACCACCATCGGGCTTCATCACGACATAGGCGCCGCCCCGACCAACTTCACCCTGGATGCCCTCCGCGAACAGGGAAAAGCCGATCCACGTCTGATATTCAAAGCCGTGGCGCTCGGTCGGGTCAAGCGTCACGGCGACGCCCTCCAACCCGGCAACCAGCGCCGCGACGGCGGACAGCCGCGCCGCAACAGCCGATGGCAGGGGCAGTGCCGACAGCCTTTCAAACGCCGCAGCGGCGGGGCCGGCGGCGCTGATCAGCGGTTCGAACGCCCCGGCATCCAGCGCGGCGAGCCCGCCGCTGTCCTTGCCATCGAGCAGCGCCTGCACTTGCGCCAACGTCGCCTTGCCCATCGGCCAACCGGCGGCGGCCAGATCGGCAACCAGTGTCGGCAGGGTGATGTCGATCGACAGCCCGGCAGCACCGGTGCGGTGCAAGGCTTCGACGGCTACTGCGATGATCTCACCCGCTGCCACGGCGCTGTCGCTGCCGATGAGTTCGGCGCCTGCCTGCACGCTCTCGCGTTCCGGGCTGAGCTGTGTGCCGCGCACCCGCAGTACCGGGCCGGCATAGCTGAGTCGCAATGGCCGCGCGGCGCCGGCCAAACGCGTTACCGCGATGCGCCCGACCTGGCCGGTCATGTCGGATCGAAGCGCCAGAGTGTGCTGGCTGACCGGATCGGTAAAGCGCAGCAATTCTCGCCGCGCCGCGCCGCCCAGCCGGCTGCCCAGCGATTCTTCATACTCGACCATGGGCGGCTGCACGCGTTCATAGCCATGGCTGGCAAAGCGTGCGGTCAGGCCATGGACGAGCGCCGCTATCGCCTCCGCATGGGGCGGCAGGCGATCGCGCAATCCTTCAGGAAGCAGGCCGGGGGCAAGACTGGTCATGCGGCAGGGACTAGGCGGAACCGCGGGCGCGGGCAACGGTGAACTGCCACCCCGCCCTGCGGGGCAGCAGTCCCGTTTCCCATCACCCAAAGGCGAGCGCCTTGACGTCCTTCACACCATCAAGCCGGCAGATGCTGGCGAGCAGGGGATCGGGGATGGCTTCATCGACCGACAGCAGCAGCACCGCCTCGCTGCCGGCGTCGCGGCGGCCGAGGTGGAAGGTGCCGATGTTGACGCCGGCCTCGCCCAGCGCCGAACCGATGCTGCCGATGAAACCCGGCTTGTCTTCGTTGACGATGTACAACATGCGGCCACTCAGGTCGGCCTCCACGGTGATGCCGAAGATTTCGGTCAGGCGGGGCTTGGTCATGCCGAACAGGGTGCCGGCGACGCTGCGATCACCATTGGGCGTGCGCACCGCAACGCGGACAAGCGTGTGATAATCGGTCTCGCGTTCGTGGCGCACCTCGGCGATCTCGATCTCGCGTTCACGGGCGAGGAACGGCGCGTTGACCATGTTCACCGTGTCCGAATGGGTGCGCATCATGCCGGCCAGAACCGCCGCCGTGATCGGCTTGATATTCAATTCGGCCGCCGCGCCTTCGACTTCGACGGTGACGGCGCTGATGCCATCAGTGACCAGCTGCCCGACCAGCGAACCGAGCCGCTCGGCAAGTTGCATATAGGGGCGCAGCCGCGGCGCTTCCTCCGCCGACAGCGATGGCACGTTGAGCGCGTTGGTGACACCACCGGTCAACAGGAAGTCGGACATCTGCTCGGCAACCTGAATCGCGACATTGACCTGGGCTTCGTCTGTGGAGGCACCAAGGTGTGGAGTCGAGATGAAGTTGGGCGTGCCGAAAAGCGGCGACGCCTTGGCCGGTTCCTCCACGAACACATCGAGCGCGGCGCCGCCGATATGACCGGAATCGAGCCCGGCCTTCAGCGCCGCTTCGTCGATCAGGCCGCCGCGCGCGCAGTTGATAATACGCACGCCGGGCTTGGTCTTCGCCAGATTTTCGGCCGACAGGATGTTGCGGGTGCTTTCGGTCAGTGGCGTATGCAGCGTGATGAAATCGGCCTGGGCCAGCAGTTCATCGAGCGTGACCTTGTGAACGCCCATATGTTCGGCGCGTTCGGGCGTGAGGAACGGATCAAAGGCGATCACCTTCATCTTCAGGCCAAGCGCGCGATCGGCAACGATGCTGCCGATATTGCCAGCGCCGATCAGGCCCAGCGTCTTGGCGGTCAATTCGACCCCCATGAAGCGGTTCTTTTCCCATTTGCCGGCCTGTGTCGAGGCATCCGCCTCTGGCAATTGGCGGGCCAGCGCGAACATCAACGCGATGGCGTGTTCGGCGGTGGTGATGGAATTGCCGAACGGGGTGTTCATCACGACAACGCCCTTGGCCGATGCCGCCGGGATATCGACGTTGTCGACACCGATGCCGGCGCGGCCGATCACCTTCAGGTGGGTGGCGGCGGCAATGACGTCCTTGGTCGCCTTGGTGGCGGATCGCACGGCAAGGCCATCATAATTGCCGATGATCTTGATCAGTTCTTCCTTCGACAGGCCGGTGATTTCATCGACTTCGATGCCGCGCGCCCGGAAAATTTCGGCGGCCTTGGGGGACATTTGATCGGAAATAAGAACTTTGGGCATGGTTTTCTTCCTTCTGCCCTTCCGCTTGCGGGAGGGGCCGGGGTGGGAATGTGGCAGGGCAGGGTGCCTGTCAGAGACGTTGTCCATGGCCTCTCCCGCGGGCGGGAAAGGCCAAGAGGTCAGGCGATTTCGGCGAAGGCCCAATCGAGCCAGTGCGTCAGCGCCTCGATATCAGCAGTGTCCACGGTGGCCCCGCACCAGATGCGCAGGCCAGGAGGGGCATCGCGATAGGCGCCGATGTCATAAGCAGCGCCTTCCTTTTCCAGCAGCGACACCATCGCTTTTACCTTTTCCTCCGATGTGCCGGGCAGGGTAAGGCAAACACTGGTGTTGGAACGCGTCGCCGGGTCGCTGGCCAGATGCGCCACCCAAGGTGTGCGCTCCACCCACCGCGACAGCGCGGCGGCGTTGCTGTCGGCGCGCGCCATCAATTCAGGCAGGCCGCCGATATGCTTCGACCAGGTCAGCGCGTCGATGTAATCCTCGACCGCGAGCATCGACGGCGTGTTGATCGTTTCACCGGAAAAGATGCCCTCGATCAGCTTGCCCTTCGACGTCAGCCGGAAGATCTTTGGCAGCGGCCAGGCTGGCACATAGGATTCGAGCCGTTCGACGGCGCGGGCGCCAAGGATCAGCACGCCATGGCCGCCTTCGCCGCCCAGCACCTTCTGCCAGCTGTAGGTCAGCACATCGGCCTTGTCCCAGGGGATATCCTGCGCGAACACGGCGCTGGTCGCGTCAATAAGGGTCAGGCCCTCGCGATCGTCGCGGATCCAGTCACCATTTGGGACGCGCACGCCCGAGGTGGTGCCGTTCCAGGTGAAGCACAGGTCGCGGCTTTGATCGATACGGGTCAGATCGGGCAGGGCGCCATAGGGGGCGGTAACCACCTCGGCGTCGATCTTGAGCTGCTTGACGGCATCCGTCACCCAGCCTTCGCCAAAGCTTTCCCAGGCCATCAGCGTCGCCGGGCGGGCGCCGAGCAGCGACCACATCGCCATTTCATAGGCACCGGTGTCGGATGCCGGCACGATGCCGATACGATGCGTGCTGGGGACGCTCAGGATCTCTCGGGTCAGATCTATGGCGAGCTTCAGCCGCGCCTTGCCAATCTTGGATCGGTGCGACCGGCCGAGCGAATCAGTTGCGAGATTGTCGGGGCGCCAGCCGGGGCGTTTGGCACAAGGGCCGGACGAAAAATGCGCACGCGCCGGAAGCGCGTCAGGACGTACAGTCATATTCTCTCCTCACAGAGAGCTCGCGCCGCGTTGGGGCGGCGTGGCCCGTCGCCGCTCATAGGGTGGTTTGGCGGGCGGTCAAGCGAATCTTCCCGAACAGCAGCGGCGTGATCCGTGGTTTCCAAGCATGGTGATGTCGCGGGTGATTGTGCTGGACCTTGGTAGCCGGCGCGTTATGAGGCGACCCTTGGGGCCGTCGTTAACAAACGGAAATTTTTTGATGGGGGGTCGATTGATGCACGTGGCAGCCACCGTATTCCGGCGCAATTTGTTGTCGCTCATGCTTGCTGCCGTTCTGGCATTTTCCATGCATGCACCGGCCAGCGCCGCTTTCTACATCGACCGCACATTAGGCGATGTCCCGGCCGACAAGCGCACGCCGGTCAAGGATCCACAGCCGGTGCAATTGCTGTTCAGCTTTGCCACGGACGATGCGCCGAATGCCAAGGCCGCCACCTATCTCAAGGCCTATGTCTTTGCTCAGGTGGAGGCGAGCGGCCGGTTCAAGGCTGTGACGGAAACGCCGTCTGAAAATGGCGCCATCCTCAATATCGCTGTCAACAACATCACGGAAAAGGGCGCGGCCGGGAAAGGCTTCAAGGTCGGGCTGACGTTCGGGCTGGCGGGTACCGTCGTTGCCGACAGTTATGACATGAAATTCGATTTTGCCCCGGCGGCGGGCAATCCGATAGTCACCAAGCACATTGCGCATCGGCTCTACACCAAGCTTGGCGCCAAATCGCCGCCGGAAAACGCCGACAAGGCCAAGAATGTTGATGACGCGATCAAGACGATCATCCGGCAAGGCATCGATCATGGCCTGAACGATCTCGCGGCTGATCCCGGCTTCGCCATTGCGGCACAGGCGACGCCCGCGCCCGCTACTGGCCAACCTTAGGCAACGCTGCGTGCCGGTAGCGCGATTTACTGCGCTCGCCGTCCTGCTTTGCGGAACGGCGGGTTGTACGGTGCCGATGGCGGCGCCGCCTGCGTCATTCGCGGCGGTCCGCCACCTCAACACCAAAACCCACGCGGCGATGGCGATCGGCCTATTCACCGCCTTGCCGGGCTTGGACAAGCCGATCACCGTGCGTGCCGCTGTCATCCGGGCGCCGGGTGGTGGGACGTTCTCCGCCTATCTTGCAGACACATTGCGGGAACAGTTGCGGCTGGCGGGAAAATTGGATGCGCAATCGCCAGTCAGCATTTCGGGCGAACTGGTCGAAAGCCGGATCGATGAAGGGGTTGCTGCGGGCAATGCCATATTGGCAGCGCGCTTTACGGTGCGACGCGGTGCCATGAAGCTCTATGACAAGACCCAGCGTGCCGAGGCACATTGGACATCATCGTTGATCGGCGCCATTGCCATTCCGGCGGCCGAGCGCGGCTATTCGGGCCTGTTCGGCGCAATCGTGGAACAGCTTGCAGCCGATCCGGATTTTCAGCGGGCGACGGCGCGTTAGACCGGCTTTGACGCCCTGATTGCCGCAGCTATTGCCTCGGCAATCCTGGCGTGATGGATTCCGGCTGCCTCGTAGCCGCCCTTGGTACGGTTGATGAACGAGGCGACAAACACCGGGCGGGTCGCGCCTGTCGGCCAGATGATGGCAAGATCATTGGCACTGCCCATCCCCGATGAGCCGGTTTTGTCGCCAACGCGCCAGCCCTTGGGAAGCCCGGCGCGCAGGCGGGTGTCGCCAGTCGTATTGGCGACCATCCAGGCGATTAGTTGCTGGCGTGATTTGGGCATCAACACGCTGCCGGACAGCAAACGCTCCATCGTCGCCAGCATGGCATCGGGGCTGGTAGTGTCGCGGATTTCGCCCGGCAGATCCTCGCTCATCATCGGCTCGATGCGGTCGAGACGCGTTACGGGGTCACCGATGCCCCGCAAGAAGCTGGTCAGGCCGGCCGGGCCACCCACCGCCAGCAACAACAGATTGGCCGCACCATTGTCGCTGAAGATCATCGTCGCACGACACAATTCGCCAACCATCGCGCTGCCGCCGGCACGGCTGCTGGTGAAGGGCGACACGCCAATGGCATCGCTGGCCTTCACCGGTATGGCCCGGTCGAGGCGGTCAGTGCCGCGATCGACCCGCGCCAGGATCGCCGCCACCAGAAGCAACTTGAACGTGCTCGCCATGGCAAAACGCTCATCGCCACGCCAGCTGAAGCGCCGGCCGCTGACCAGATCGTGGACGGCAAGGCCATAGCGGCCACCGCTATCGCGCTCGACCGCCCGGCAGGCTTGCCCCAAATCAAATGGCGCAGGCTGGGCGGTTCCGGCCGACACCGCCCGCGCCAGTGACGGCACCGCGACAGTGGCGAGGCCGGCCAGAAGCAGCAGGTTGCGGCGGTCGATTTCAGGGGTATGCATCCGCTCGGCTCCGTTGTTCCTGCCGCAACATCGCGCAACTCGCGACAAGGCTGCAAACGATGATCCTTCACAGCAGTCATGAATAGAGTTAATGCTCACTATGGATCGCCCACAATTGCCTCTCAATGCGCTGCGTGCCTTTGAAGCTTCGGCGCGGCATCTCAATTTCACCCGCGCTGCCGTGGAATTGTGTGTCACCCAGGCGGCGCTCAGCCACCAGATCAAAGGCCTCGAAACCAGGCTTGGGGTTGATCTGTTCCGCCGTCTGCCGCGCGGCGTCATGCTGACCGACGAAGGCGCGGCGTTGTTGCCCGTGCTCAGCAACGCCTTTGATTCGATTGGGAGTTTACTGGATCGCTTTGTGGATGGTCGCCTGCGCACTGCGCTCACCGTCGGCGTCGTCGGCACGTTCGCTGCCAACTGGCTGTTGCCGCGGCTTGGCGCCTTTGCAGCGACCCATCCATCGATCGATCTACGCCTGCTGGCCAACAATAACCGGGTCGATGTGGCGCGCGAAGGTCTGGACCTAGCCATTCGATTTGGTGATGGCGCTTGGCCCGGTTTGCTTGCCACCCTAATCATGTCTGCCCCGCTGGCGCCGATGGCGACGCCCCGTATCGCAGCCATGGCCCAGCAAAAAAAGGGTGTTGCCGATCTGGCCGGGCTCACCCTGCTGCGATCCTATCGCGGCGATGAATGGCCGCGCTGGTTTGCGGCGGCCGGATTGCCCGATCAACCGGCGCTAGGACCTGTATTCGATTCTGCGCTGGCATTGGCCACAGCGGCGGCGGGCGGCGGCGGCGTCGCCTTGTTGCCAGTGGCGTTGTTCGGTGGCGACATCGCCGCCCGGCGGCTGTCGCTGCTGTCGGCGACCAGTGTCGATGTTGGCGGCTATTGGCTGACTCGCCTGCGTTCACGGCCCGAAACGCCGGCCATGGAAAGCTTTCGCCTGTGGCTGCAAGATGCCGCCACACTACAAGACCGAAGGAGCAACGCATGACCGACAAAACCAGGATCGACTATTCGGGGCGGGTCGCGCTCGTCACCGGTGCCGCATCGGGTATCGGCCGGGCATTGGCGGCGGCGTTGCAGGCACGCGGCGCACGGGTGGTACTTGCCGATATCGCGCCCGAAACTGTCGGTGTTGCCGCCGAATTGGGGCAGGGCGCGCGCGCTGTCGTTGCCGATCTGTCCCGTGCCGAAACTGCCGCGACGCTGGTTGCCGATGTGCTGGCGCGCGAGGGCCGGCTCGATTTCGTTGCATCCAACGCCGGGGTCGGCTTTACGCGTCGGCTGTTGAAGGCCGATCTCGACAGCCCGGCCGTGGCGCAACTGTTCGAAATCAACATGCTCGCGGCCATCCGCTTTGCCCAGGCGCTGGTGCCGACAGTTGAGGCGCGTGGTGACCGCGCCACGCTGATGATCACAGGTTCTGAAAATTCATTGTCGGTGCCTTCTGCCGTCAAGGGTTTCGGGCTGGGCATGTACGCGGCTTCAAAACATGGCATGCTGATCCTCGCCGAATGGCTGCGCGATGAAATGGCCGGCGGGAACAAGCCGCTCGATGTGCACATCCTGCTGCCGGGCGGCGTCTACACCGGCATGACCGCGCCGAATCTGCCCGCCGATCCGGCGCAATGGCCCGCCGCAATGGCGATCATTTCGCCCGAACGCTGCGCCGAAATCGCGCTCGACGGGATCGACAAGGGGCTGTTTCACATCCCGACCCACGCCCATCTTGCCGACGACATGAACCCGCGCCACGACAGTGTTGCGGCATCGGTGCGGGCGCTGGGCCTGCGCTAGTCACGTGTCGGGCTGATTCCGCCCATCGTCAGGCCACCATCGACGACAAACTCGCTGCCGGTCGAATAGGATGATTCATCGCTGGCGAGATACAGAACCATGTTCGAAACCTCCTCTGGCCGCGCCATGCGGCCGAGCGGATAATCATAGCGGTCGGCGGCAAGGCCCGCTGCCATCGGTGTGTCGATGATTCCTGGATGGATGGAATTGCAACGGATGCCATGGGGTGCCGCCTCGACGGCGACGGATTTTGTGAGGCCGCGCACCCCGAATTTCGCCGCAACATACGCGTGCACACCGGCGGCACCGCGCAACCCGGCCACCGAGGAAATGTTGATGATCGATGTGCCCTTGCTCTCGATCATCGCCGGCAGGGCGGCGCGAATGCCGAGGAATGTGCCAGTCAGGTTTACATCGATCATCCGAGTCCAGATATCGATCGGGTGATCGAGCAGTGGCGCCCCGCCGAAGATGCCGGCATTGTTGACCAGCACGTGGAGCCCGCCGAATGCCCCCACGGCATCGGCAACCGCGCCCGCCCATTCTTGCGAATTGGTCACATCGAGGTGGATATAGCGCGCCGCAGCACCCAGTTCAGCGGCCAGAGCAGCGCCTTCATCGTCGAGGATGTCGGCGAGCACCACACAGGCGCCTTCGGCCACCAGCAACCGGGCATGCGCCGCGCCCATGCCCCGCGCGCCGCCGGTGATCAATATGATTTTGCCCGCTACCCTGCCTGCCATGGTCCATCTCCCCAACAAACCGCCCGCGCCAGGTTCAATCCGGCGTCGCGTCTTCACCCTCGGCAACCCTGGTCATCGTCAGCCGGCCTTCCTTGACGACAAAGCCTAATTTTCCTTCGACAAGGGAAAGCGCATCGGCGCCGAAAATCTCCCGCCGCCAGCCCTGCAGCACAGGCAAGCCATCCAGCACGCCGGCCGCCAGCGCATCAAGATCGTCACCGCGCACGATCAGTTTTGGCGCGACTCCGCTTTCCTTTGACCGGATTTTCAGCAGTAGCTTCAACAGATCGGCAATCAACGCACCTTCGCTCGACAGGCCGGGGCGCTGCGGCTCCCGCAACGGCATCTCGTCAGCCGGCAATGGCTCTGCGTCCTGCAACGCCCGGATCAGCCTGTCGCCAATGGCATTGCTGCCCCAGGCAGCAGAGAGCCCACGAACCTTGGCCAGATCAGCCTGCGACCGGGGTGGTGACCCCGCAAGATCGCCAAGTGTCTCATCCTTGACGATGCGTCCGCGCGGCACATCCTTGTCCTGCGCCTCCAACTCTCGCCATTTGGCCAGCGCCTTCAGCCGACCCAACACATCGGCTTTGCGGCTGGGCAGGCGCAGCCGTTGCCAGGCCTTGTTTGGATCATTGGCATAGGTGGCGGGGTCGCACACCCGCACCATTTCCTCGTCCAGCCATTCGCCGCGGCCGGTGCGCCGCAGCTTGTCGACCATCTTGGGAAAAAGCGTCGCCAGATGGGTGACATCGCCGATGGCGTAGTCGAGCTGGCGATCGTTCAGCGGTCGCCGCGCCCAATCGGTAAACCGCGCGCCCTTGTCGACCTGGATACCCAGATAGGCAGCGACCAGATTGGTATAGCCAATCTGTTCACCCAGCCCCAGAGCCATGGCGGCGATCTGCGTGTCGAAAAGCGGGGCAGGGGTGCGGCCGGTCAAATTGTAGATGATTTCCAGGTCCTGCCCGCCGGCGTGAAACACCTTCAGCACATCGTCTTCGACCAGCAGCTTCAGCAGCGGCGCCAGATCGATGCCCGGCGCCTTTGGATCGATAGCGGCGGCTTCGGTGGGGGAGGCGACCTGTACCAGGCATAAATCCGGGTAATAGGTGCTTTCGCGCATGAATTCGGTATCGACGGTGACGAAATCGGCCTGCGCAAGGCGATCGCACAATGCGATGAGAGTTTCGGTATCAGTTACCAGAGGATGGATGAGCATTGCGTGTCTTAGCGCGGCAAAGGGGCAATGACAAAGGGAGACGCTAACGTGCGCGCACGCCTTTGATTCACGGCCGAATGACGCCTAAGCAGCGACCAGCCGACGGCGGCGTGCGGCGGCACCGATAAAGCCGAAGCCGAGGATCATCGTGGTCCACGTGCCGGGATCGGGCAGAACGCTGTCAATCGAGACGCCATCAAGAAGCGCGACAGGAGGCTGGCCATTGGGCGTGCCATGCGCGACGAATGTGAGCAACTGCGAAGCGGCGGTAGCCTTAAAATATAGTTTTTCCAACGCCCAGGGCAGGAATGACTTCGATGCATTGAACATCTTGGTCGACAATTGCGTGCTGTTGCCGAACGTCACGGTCCATTGCTCGGTCGTCGCACCGGAAAGCCCTTTTTGCTGGGCCGCCGATTGGTAGAATTTCAGAGTGTAGACCTTGCCGATCTTCAGGCCGGTGATCGTCTGCGAAATCGACTGGTTGTACGCAGAATCGCCATCGATGCCGATGAAGTTGCCGCCCAGCGGGCTGTTCGGAATAGGGCCATATAGCCCGAGTGCACTGTTCCATTGCGCACCGCCGCCGCCCGCGAGCAAAATCGACCCTGGCGAGCGCGTGCCGAGCGAGCCTGTCGAAGACGCGGTTACCGTCCAATCGGTGATGGTTGAAACGCAGGTCGATTTGGTATTGTCGCAAAGATGATACTTGCCGGCGACGGCATTGGAATTGAGCATTCCAAAGCCGCCATTTTTGACAAGATTGACGGCGTTCGCAGATCCGGCCGTGCCAAGCGCGACAATGGCGAAGGCAAATGTCTTGAACCGCATTACAGTGACCCCGGTTCACCAGTTCTTTACGCAGCTCCGGACCTCCGAGACACGCCTGATGTTAATTTCCCATTAACGCCGACGTGGACAATGTAAAGTTAAATAATTCGTTAACGCTATCGGCTCTGCGATGCTCTCGATCATTGCCTCAAGGCGAGCGATTGCGCTCGCAGATGCGAAAAATGGCTTGGCCGGGTTAGCAGCGTTGCCTCGATACGTCGCGCGAGCCACCTTGGAAGCCCGCGCAACTTGACAAATGGCCCGCCGCACGGCGACACGCGCGCTCATTCTTTGTTCCAAGGCCGATTGTTCCGATGCACGCCTATCGCACTCACAACTGCGGCGCCCTGCGCGCCACCGATGCCGGCGCCAGCGTCCGGCTTTCCGGCTGGGTCCACCGCAAGCGCGATCATGGCGGTGTGCTGTTCATCGATCTGCGCGATCATTTCGGCCTTACCCAGATCGTCGTCGGCCCGACATCGCCGGCGTTTGAAACGCTGGACCGTGCGCGGCTCGAATCGGTTGTGACGATTACCGGTGACGTGGTGGCGCGAGAGGGCGGAGCGGTAAACCCGAACCTAGCCACCGGCGATATCGAGGTTCGCGCCCAGCAGGTTGTTGTTCAGTCTGCGGCGATCGAACTGCCGCTGCCGGTTGCCGGTGATGCCGAATATCCCGAGGACATTCGCCTTAAATATCGCTTCCTCGATCTGCGGCGCGAGCGGCTTCACGCCAATATGATGCTGCGTTCCGGCGTGATCGCCAGCCTGCGTCGCCGCATGATCGACCAGGGCTTTACCGAATTCCAGACCCCGATCCTGACCGCCAGCAGCCCGGAAGGCGCCCGCGATTATCTGGTGCCGAGCCGCGTCCATCCCGGCAAATTCTATGCGCTGCCGCAGGCACCGCAGATGTTCAAACAGCTGCTGATGGTCGCCGGCTTTGATCGCTATTTCCAGATCGCGCCCTGCTTTCGTGATGAAGACGCCCGAGCCGATCGCTCGCCCGGCGAATTCTATCAGCTCGATTTTGAAATGAGCTTTGTCACACAAGATGATGTTTTTGCTGCAATCGAGCCAGTCCTTGGCGGCGTTTTTGAAGAATTCGCCGGGTTTGGCGGGCGCACACCCTGGGCGGTGACGCAGGGCGCGTTCCCGCGCATTCCCTATGCCGAATCCATGCTGAAGTATGGCAATGACAAGCCCGATCTGCGCAACCCGATCGAAATCGTCGATGTGACCGAACATTTCCGGGGGTCAGGTTTCGGCATCTTTGCCCGTATGGTCGAAGGCGGCGCGGTTGTGCGGGCCATTCCGGCGCCCGGTGCAGGCCTGCGTCCGCGCAGCTTTTTCGATGGCATGAACGACTGGGCGCGCGCCGAAGGTTGGGCAGGCCTTGGCTACATGAACATCAAGGCAGGCGAACCTGGTGGGCCCATCGCCAAGAACCTTGGCGCCGAAGCCACTGCAAAACTGATCGCCGATCTAGGGCTTGGCCCGGACGATGGCGTGTTCTTCGCCGCCAATGCAGCGCCCAAGGCGGCAAAGCTGGCCGGGCTTGCGCGGACGAAAGTGGGCACAGACCTCGGGCTGATCGAGCAGAATGTCTATAAATTCTGCTGGATCGTCGATTTTCCGATGTTCGAATATGATGAGGACGCCAAGAAGATCGATTTCAGCCACAATCCCTTCAGCATGCCGCAAGGCGAGCTGGAGGCGCTGGAAACGCAGGACCCGCTGACCATCAACGCCTATCAGTACGATATTGTCTGCAACGGCGTTGAATTGTCATCGGGAGCCATCCGGAACCACCGGCCCGATATCATGTACAAGGCGTTCGAAATCGCCGGCTACAGCCGTGATGATGTGGACCGTGATTTCGCCGGCATGATCAATGCCTTCAAATTCGGCGCGCCCCCGCATGGTGGTTCGGCGCCGGGTGTCGATCGCATGGTCATGCTGATCGCCGATGAACCCAATATCCGCGAAGTCGTGGTATTCCCGATGAACCAGAAGGCCGAAGATCTGATGATGAACGCGCCCAATGTGGCGACGGCGAAGCAGTTGCGCGAATTGCATATCCGCATCGTCGAATAGGCTGCCCTTTCTCTCCTCCATGGGGGAGGGAGACAGGCCGGCAAAGCTCTGCAATAACCCGTTGCATGAGCAAGATCCGCCTCGACGACTACGAAGACCCCGAGTCTATCGACGCCAGCGATTATGATGCCCGGCTTGCCGATCTCCAGGAAAAACTGGTGATGATACAGGCGGCCTATATCTTCCAGGGCCTGCGCGGGATCGTCGCCGTCGAAGGCTGGGATGCGGCAGGCAAGGGCGGGCTGATCCGCCGCGTTGTCGAACCGCTCGATCCGCGATTTACCGATGTGTGGTCGATCGGCGCGCCCACCGATGTCGAGCGCCGCCAGCATTATCTCGAACGTTTCTGGAGCAAGCTGCCCGACAAGCGCGAGTTCACCATTTATGATCGGACCTGGTACGGCCGTGTGCTTGTTGAGCGGGTCGACGGGTTCTGCACCGAAGCCGAGTGGCGCCGGGCCTATGACGAGATCAACCAGTTCGAAGCGATGCAGATTGCCGATGGTGTCCGTATCGTCAAAATCTTCTTGCACGTGACGCAAAAGGAACAGGATAAACGACTTAAGGAACGTATTGAAACTCCATGGAAACGCTGGAAAACAGGGATCGACGATTATCATAATCGCTTAAAGCGCGATGCCTATACCGATGCCTATCACGACATGTTCGACAAGACGGACACCAAGAGAGCGCCCTGGACCGTCCTCGCCGCCAACGACAAGAAGGCGGCGCGCATCGCCGGGCTGGAGGCCATTGTCGCAGGCCTTGGCGAGGGCGTGAAACTCAAATTTCCGGATGCAGACGCGGCCGTGCTGGAGGCGGCAAAACAGGCAGGTGTTATTTAGGGCCTGTCGTTGTTGGAATTTGGCCAGCGCGAACCTTATCTTCCGGCCATCGCCCTAAGCTGACGACGAATTGTCACGGCAAGCCATGTCGCGCGAAGACGGGCGCCTTAGGTGGTTATCGTCTTGCCGTTGCGGCGCGCGTGGGTGTGGAGTTGGAAAGACCGGATGGAAACCAGGGTAACAGTCATCAGTGATACGCATTGCCGGCATTCGGAAATCAAGATGCCGGCCGGCGACCTGCTGATCCACTGTGGCGATATGTTCGATCTTTTCAGTCGGACGCCGCAGCGGGTATCAGCGATCGATTCATGGTTCGGCCAACAAAATTTTGAACAAATCATCGTCACTGGCGGGAATCATGACCGCCAGATCGAAACCGAGTTGGCGCACCGATCGCAGCCTTTGGCGAATGCGCATTTTCTGAACGAGGGGCTCACCGAATTTCGTGGGTTAAAGATATTCGCCGCAGCATGGGTGCCATATTTATCGAAGCACGCGTTCTACAAGGATCAATCAGCGCTTGCGAGGATCTGGGCCGGCGTTCCGTCCGACATCGACATTCTGATCACGCACACACCGCCGAAAGGGATACTCGACAAATCCAGGGCAGGTCAGTCACTCGGCTGTCCAAGCCTTGCCGGCGAAATCCAGCGCATATCGCCGCGCGTTCACTGCTTCGGGCATGTCCATGCCAGCGCAGGACTCCAACGAATCGGCGAAACGCTTTTTATCAACGCTTCGTCGATCGAAAGCGGCACCGGAAGGATCCGGCAGCCTATTTCGTTCACCCTGTCATCTGGCCATGGTTGAGCCGCAGCTTCTGCATCATTTCCATCACAAAGTTCGAACGCAGTTCAACGTATCGCCACTGCTCAGCCCGGCACTTTCTTGCCGAGATAGGCGCTGAGCCGGTTCGTCGTCGGCATGACCGCGGTCTGCGGGTGCAGCAGATCGTACATCACCGCGTTTTCCAGCACACGCTGCACATAATTCTTGGTCTCGGAAAACGGTATTGCCTCGATCCAGTCGATCATGTCCACGTTGGACTGCTGCGGGTCACCATTCAACGCGATGAACTTTCGAACATTGCCGGCCCCGGCATTGTACGAGGCCACCGACAACACGAAACTGCCACCGAAATAGTCACGCAGGCGGGTGAAATAGGCCGAACCGAGCGTGACGTTATAGACCGGATCGCTCGTCAACCGCGATGTCGAAGCCGGCAGCCCGAGTTTACCAGCCTGTTCCGCCGCCGTCGACGGCAGCAACTGCATCAGGCCATAGGCCTTTGCCGACGATACGATCTGCGCATCGAACTGGCTTTCTTGCCGCGTAATGGCGTGCGCCATGCTGAAACTGGAATTGAGTGCGCCCGGCAGGTCAAGCGTTGGAAACGCCGCATCGATCAACGCCAGCTCCCCATCGCTGCGCGCCGCCTTGCCGGCAAGCACGCCCAGGTCCGGCCGCTTCAATGGCCCGGCAATGCCGACGAGCAAAGCTTGATCCTCGGTGGTCTGGCTGCGATCGACCAGCGCCCGGATGAACAAATTCTGCCGCAGCCGGTCACCCAGATCTCCCAGCGCGAAGGTGGCACGCACCATCTGGTCGGCGCGAAAGGTGCCAACGGTATCGGCGCTGACCACCGGCGCCGGGATACGCGTGATGCTCAGCGGCCGTCCAAGCCGTTCGGCGGCAAGCTGGCCATAGAAATAATCGAAATGCGCGGCCGCAGCCTCATATGCCGCCTTTGCATCGGTTGTGCGACCGGCGGCCTCGGCGGCCCGCCCGGTCCAGTAATCACCACGTGTCTGGCTGAGCGGCGTTTGCGACGCCGAACGGACATTCTGGAAATGCCGCCAGGCGTCTTCGGGCCGCCCCAGCTTGCGCAGCGCCAGCCAGCCCGCGAGCCACTCACTTTCGGTATAAGCGACACGTTCGCCCAGCGAGCGTTCCGAAACCGACCGGCCTAGGGGAAACGCGCTGTGGCGGGCCGCCAGCCGATAAGCGGTTTCGAAATTGCCGGCGCGCCAGGCCTTGCGAGCATAGTCCAGCCGTGCGCGCAGCCAGGTTTCCGGATCCAGCACCAGCCCCGGCGCCTGTCCATAGCCTGCCAGCAATGTCTGTGCGCCTGCCGGATCGCCGTTGCGCGCCATCCAGTTCGCCCGGTCCAGCACCAGCCCGGCGTCGTCGCGCAACGCTGCCGGCATGCCGGCCAGCCGGTTGCTCGCATCGCCGCTGTTCAGCCGCAGCGCGATCCGGGCGAGCATCCACAGCCGATGGTCCATATCGAGTTTCGGCAGCAACCGGGCAGCAGCAGTGGTCTGCCCCGACCAAAGCAATCGGTCGGCGCGCGACAGATAATCCGCTGGCGCCAGATTTTTCTCGAACTGGCCGAGCAATTGTGTTTCAGCAATCGGGTCGAGGCCCGCCGAGTCCCACGCGTCCCGCGCCATTGCAACAGATTCGGGCACCCGCCCGACCGTTTTCAAGGCTTCGGCAAAACGCAGCTTGGCGAGTGCCGAGAGCGGCGAGAAGCGTGTGAAAAAGGCGACGCGATCCGGCGCGGCAACACTGTCATCGATCAGTTTTTCGGCCTGGCGGCGGATGACAAGACTTTGCGGCCAATCGGGGTAGGACCTCAGGAACAGGGCATATTCGGCAAAACTGCCCCTGTAGGTATCGCGGCGCAACCGATCCCAGCTGACGACTGCTTCCAGTGCCGGCACTGGCGCAACGCCCACCAGCGGCGAGCCCGAAAATCCCGAAAAGCGCCCTCCGGCATTGTCGGCCAGCCGCGCCTGATAGAGGCTGCGCGCCGCTTCACTCAATTGTGCCTTTGCCGGGGTCGCACTGCCGGCCAGCGCCAACACCACAAACAAGACTTTGCTGGACAATTTGCGTACCCGCTCCATATCACTCTCACACTACAACCGACTGCCCCAAGGCATAGGCGGTTGCGGTGCCGGGGTGAAGGCCCGCGGCAGCAAAGGAATGAGGACGCGCTTGTGGACGGCTTGATTTTACAGGGTTCGATCCCGGCGCTGGTGACTCCGTTTCGCGACGGCGGGCTCGATCTGAAAGCCTTTGACGCGTTCCTCGAATGGCAGATCGCCGAAGGCGCGAGCGGGCTTGTACCCTGTGGCACCACTGGTGAATCTCCAACTCTCAGCCATCCCGAACATTATGCAATCATTACGCGCACGGTTCAGGTCTCGGCCGGGCGCGTGCCGGTCATCGCCGGCTGCGGGTCCAACGATACAGCGACCGCCATTGCCCATATGCGCCATGCCGAATCCGCCGGCGCGGATGCGGCGTTGATCGTCGTGCCCTATTACAACAAGCCATCGCAGGCTGGGCTGATCGCGCATTTCAACGCGCTCGCCGCCGCTTCAAAGCTGCCGATCATCATCTACAACATTCCCGGCCGATCGGTTGCCGACATGACCACCGAGACAATGGCGAACCTGGCCAAATTGCCGACAGTGATCGGGGTGAAGGACGCCACTGGCAATCTGGCGCGCGTTTCAGCGCAGCGCGAGGCGTGCGGCCCTGATTTTATCCAGCTTTCGGGCAATGACGACATGGCGCTTGGCTTCAACGCCATGGGCGGGGTGGGGGCCATATCAGTCACTGCCAATGTCGCGCCGAGGTTGTGCGCGCAATTCCAGGCGGCAACGCTGGCAGGGGATTTTCGCACGGCGCTGGCCATTAATGATCGGCTGTATCCGTTGCATGCAGCATTGTTCAGCGATGCCAGCCCCGGCCCGACGAAATATGCGCTGGCAAGGCTTGGCAAGATGACAGGCGAAGTCCGCCTGCCGATATGCGAACCATCGGACGCAGCAAAGGCCGCCGTTGATGCGGCGCTAGCGCACGCCGGGATCGTCTGATGGCGCGACCTAGACAGGAAACAGTCAAGGTGAAAACCGTCGCCGAAAACCGGCGCGCGCGGTATGAATATTTCATCGAGGATGTCGTCGAAGCCGGCATTGCGCTCGCCGGCACCGAGGTAAAGGCGCTGCGCCAGGGCGAAGGCTCGATCGCCGAATCCTATGCCGAACTGAAGGACGGCCAGATGTGGCTGGTCAACGCCAACATCCCTGAATTCAGCCATGGCAACCGGTTCAACCATGAACCGAAACGACCGCGCAAGCTGTTGCTGCACGAACGCCAGATTGAAAAAATGGGCAATGCGGTCGCCCGTCAGGGGATGACTCTGGTGCCCTTGTCGATCTATTTCAACGATCGCGGCCGCGCCAAGGTCGAACTCGCGCTGGGCAAGGGCAAGAAGCTCCATGACAAGCGCGAAACCGAGCGCGATCGCGATTGGAAGCGCGACGCCGCGCGGATCATGCGGGATCGAGGCTGATGAGCGACGAAAATGAAGTCGAGCGTACGCTGGAGGATGGCATCAAGGCCAAGCTGGTCTCGGTCAAACAAGCCTGGGCCCGCGCTGGCAGGCTGCTGACCGGTACCACCGATGAAGCGCATGAACATCGGTTGCCGCCCGGCCAGCGGCTGGTGACCAACTGGCCTGTGCTGGATCTGGGTATCCAGCCCGATGTGCCGCGTGCGGATTGGCGGCTGGCTGTGGATGGTTTGGTCGTCAACCCGATCACATGGAGCTGGAACACGCTGCTCGAACAGCCGCAGTTCGAAGATGTGTCAGACATGCACTGCGTCACCCAATGGTCGCGGTTCGACAATCGCTGGCAGGGGGTATCAACCCAGCATCTGCTGTCCGTCGTGCAGCCTTTGCCGCACGCAAACCATGTCATCCTGCACGGCTATGACGGCTATATCACCAATGTCCGGCTTGATCATTTTGCCGAGGAGGATTGCCTGCTTGCCCATAGCCATGATGGCGAACCGATCAGCCGCGAACATGGCGGGCCGGTACGTGCCATCATACCGCGCTGGTATCTGTGGAAATCGGCCAAATGGCTGAAACGCATCGAAATCACCGCCTCTGACCAGCCCGGTTTCTGGGAAACCCGCGGGTATCACAATGAAGGCGATCCCTGGACGGAACAGCGCTACGGTTGATCCGGTCGCCTCCGCACCGCTGGTGACCGGCTGGCCAGCTCCCTACGCCGAGGCGGGGGCAAGTCCCTGGGTCGGCACCTTGTTGATGACTTTGCCGCTCGCCATGGCCGCGCTGTCGCCAGCCGGGCGCATCTTGGTCGGCAATGATGCGCTGCAAGCCACGGCGGGTACCGCCTGTCGCCCCGGAATCCGACCGGAATCGCTGTTCGTCGATGATGATGCCGCCATGGTCGCCGGCGCCGTCGCCAACGCTATCGAAGGCCATGGCAGTGTCGAGGTGCGTGTGGCGCTGCGCAGCCGACCGGACGAAAAGCAGATCGTAACCATCACCAACGTGCCGCCTGGCCTGGGTGTCGCCGGCCTACTTGCCATGCGCGATATCCGTGACCAGTTGAAACTGGAGGCGCAGGTTGCGGCCGCCACCAGGATGCAAGCGGTGGGCCAGCTCGCCGGTGGCGTCGCGCATGATTTCAACAACATATTGACGGCGGTGCTGGGGCTGGCGGACCAGCTTCTCGAACGCCACCCCGCGGGCGACCCCGATCATCAGGAGTTGGACGAGATACGAAGGAACGGGCAGCGCGCTGCGGCCCTGGTCGCGCAACTGCTGGCATTCGCGCGGCAGCAACCGCAGCGCCAACAGGTGCTGGGTCTGGCGCCGCTGGTATCGGCATTGCGACCCTTGTTGTCCCAACTGCTCGGCAAGGGCATCGATCTCCGCATCGATACCGGGCCGTTGCGGTCAGCTGTCCGCGCCGATCCAGGGCAGATCGAGCAGGTCATCGTCAATCTTGCGGTCAATGCAAGGGACGCAATGGGCGGTAGCGGCGTTCTCGCGATCAGGCTCGCCGATGTCGCCGCCGCCGATATTCAATCGCTCGGCCACCCGATCATGCCGCGTGTTGATCATATCGCCATAGAAGTGGCCGACACAGGCAGCGGAATTTCCCCCCTGATCGCAGGCAAGATCTTTGAACCGTTCTTTACGACAAAACCGATGGGGCAGGGGACGGGCCTTGGGCTTTCCACGGTCTATGGCATCGTCAAGCAGAGCGGCGGCTATATCTTTACGCGGCCGGCGCCCGACACGGCTGGGACGATCTTCAGTGTCTATCTGCCCGCCGTAGCTTGGCCGCATCGGTTGGCGACCCCCGCTGCGTCACCGCCACCCGAACCAACGGCAGCGCCGCTGGGCAAGCAGCGCCTGTTGTTGGTGGAAGATGATTCGGCGGTTCGGATGATCCTTGAAAGGGGGCTGCGCCGGGCCGGCCTTGATGTAACAAGCGCAGCCGATGGCGCCGCTGCGCTTGGTATCCTCGATGGCGATGGCGAATTCGACGTGCTGGTATCCGACATCATGATGCCCGGCATTGATGGCGTGGAACTTGCCGCCCGTGCCGCCATCCGCAGGCCGTCACTGGGGGTTGTGCTCATGTCCGGCTTTGCAGAACCGCCGCTGCATCGGGCAGCCGATGCCCAGGGTGTACAGTTTGTTTCCAAGCCGTTCGCGCTTGCCGACCTGATTTCCGCGATCACAATTGCCGCAGACACCGGCGTTCGAAACCGCGAATATTGATGTGTTGGTATAAATTTCCGTTCCACACTTGTTCTAATGGAACAAAGACGGTACGAATGCCGCATTGACGTGATGTGGCAGACGGCTAGGAAGGGACGACGATCATGGCAGCGGCATTGAAGGTGGTAGACGGCGGCATGGACAGGCAAAAGGCGTTGGAAGCGGCCCTGGCACAGATCGACCGGGCGTTCGGCAAAGGCTCGGTGATGAAGCTGGGCTCACGCGAAACGATGGAGGTCGAGGCGATCTCCTCTGGCTCGCTCGGTCTTGATATTGCGCTGGGCATCGGCGGCCTGCCGCGCGGTCGCGTCATCGAAATCTATGGCCCGGAAAGCTCCGGCAAGACGACGCTTGCGCTTCACGCGATTGCCGAGGCGCAAAAGGGAGGCGGTACTGCGGCCTTTGTCGATGCCGAACACGCGCTCGATCCGGCCTACGCCAAAAAGCTGGGCGTCAATATCGACGAACTGATCGTTTCACAGCCCGATACCGGCGAACAGGCGCTGGAAATCGTCGATACACTTGTCCGGTCGAACGCCATCGATGTGCTGGTCATCGATTCGGTTGCGGCGCTTGTGCCACGCGCCGAAATCGAAGGCGAAATGGGCGACAGCCATGTCGGCCTGCAGGCCCGGTTGATGAGCCAGTCGCTGCGCAAACTGACTGGTTCGATCAGCCGTTCACGCTGCATGGTGATCTTCATCAACCAGCTGCGGATGAAGATCGGTGTCATGTACGGCAACCCGGAAACCACCACCGGCGGCAACGCTCTGAAATTCTATGCCTCTGTGCGCCTCGATATTCGTCGCACCGGCCAGATCAAGGATCGGGACGAGGTTGTCGGCAACACGACCCGGGTAAAGGTCGTCAAGAACAAGGTCGCCCCGCCGTTCAAGCAGGTCGAATTCGACATCATGTACGGCGAAGGCATTTCCAAGCTTGGCGAAATTCTCGATCTTGGCGTCAAGGCCGGTATCGTTGACAAATCGGGCGCCTGGTTCAGCCATGATTCGGTGCGGATCGGTCAGGGCCGCGAGAACGCCAAGAAATATCTGAAGGAACATCCCGAAATGGCTGCAAAAATCGAAAAGGCCATTCGGGACAATGCCACCGGAATTTCCGAAGCCCTGCTAGTTGGCCCCGATGCCGATGATGGCGACGGAGACGGCGCAGAATAAGCGTAGCGGTTGCCTGCCTGCCATCCGGCCCAAACCCACAGCCGGCCGGCAGGCAACCACAAATCCGGTTTGAAAGGCAAATTGTCGGCATTCCCGGCAAGAATTCCAGCACAGCGGGATTGACCGTTCAACAACAATCGGTCGAACGTGGCCCAATGACATCCAACCATTATGATCTCGTCGTCATCGGCGGGGGCGCGGCCGGCCTGGTAACCTCCGGCGGGGCAGCACAACTTGGCGCCCACACCCTTCTTATCGAACAGCATAAGCTGGGCGGCGAGTGCCTCTATACCGGCTGCGTCCCATCAAAGGCGCTGATTGCCGCCGGCGCCACCGCTCGTGGCGGTAAGCCGATGCCCTGGGCCGAAGCCCGCGCTGCCGTGCAGAAATCCATCGCCACCATCGAACCACATGATTCGGCCGACCGCTTTCAGGGCTTTGGCGTCGAAATTGCGTTCGGACACGCCAGCTTTGTGGGTAGGGACCGGCTGATCATCAACGGCCGCGACATCACAGCCCGCCGATTCGTCGTCGCGACCGGTTCCGATCCGGCGCTGCCGCCGATTCCGGGCCTCGCGGAACTACCGTATCGCACCAATGAAACGATCTTCGAACTCGCCGAATGCCCCAAACATTTGCTGGTTATCGGCGGCGGTGTGATCGGCTGCGAGCTTTCTCAAGCATTTGTACGGCTTGGCGCTCGCGTGACGCTCGTCGATGTCGGGCCATTGCTACCAAATGACGATCCAGACGCCGTTGCCGTTGTCCGTGCGCAGTTGGTCGCCGATGGCGTCACCCTCCATGAAAACACTCGGATCTCCGGTGCCACCGGGAAGGCCGGCGCGATCAGCTTGACGCTTGCCGATGGCACGACGCTCGCCGGTTCCGACCTGCTCGTTGCCACCGGCCGCGCAGCGCGGACCAAGGGTTTCGGCCTCGATCTTGCCGGCGTCGATTTTACACCGCGCGGCATCGCCGTCGACAAGTATCTGCGCACTTCCAATAGGCGCATATTTGCCATTGGTGACTGTCGCGACGGCCCGCGGCTCACCCATGCCGCCGATCAGGATGCTCGCACCGTCATTCAGAATGCGTTGTTCCCATTTGCCAAAAAGATCGACTACAGCGCCTTGCCGGCCGCGGTTTTCACCGATCCGGAATTGGCGCAGGTTGGCCTGACTGAGCCAAAGGCCCGCACCGCGCATCCGAATTCCCAGATTTTCCGCCATGATTTCGATCATAATGACCGGTCCGTCACCGAAGCCGATATGCGCGGTTTTGTGAAGATCATGGCGCTCGGTAATCGCGTCCTCGGCGTAACCATCGTTGGTGCCCATGCCGGCGAACTCCTGGCGCTCGCCAGCTTCGCCGTCAGCGGCAAACTCTCCCTCGCCGATCTTGCGGCCCAGACCTTTGCCTATCCAACGCTGTCGGAGGCATTGCGCTTTGCCGCCGAACAGCCCGGGCAGGCGCGGCTGTTCACGCCGATGATGCGGCGTATAACCGGGCTGTTCCAGAAATTGCCCTGATGCGACGCTGATCCGACGCCAAGCCATAATCGCAACATCCCGAAAGTTCCGCCCCGTGAGCAACGACGACCAGATCGAATATTGGAATGGCAAGGCCGGGGAGACCTGGGCACGCATGCAGGCGCGCATGGATCGGACACTTTCTCCGGTCACAGCGGCGCTGCTCTCGCTGGCTGCACCGCAACCGGGGGAACATGTGCTCGATATCGGCTGCGGCACCGGTGAAACCAGCCTCGCAATGTCTGGCGCCGTTGGTGAAGAAGGCACGGTTCTCGGCCTCGATGTCTCTGAACCGATGCTGGCGCGCGCCCGCGAACGTGCCGAGGAACTGCTTAGCGACGCAGAATTCCGCGCCGCCGATGCCGCGACCTTCGCCGACGATGATGACTTTGATCTGCTTTTTTCACGTTTCGGCGTGATGTTCTTCGACGATCTGACGGCGGCTTTCACCAATCTTCACGCCCGCGCTGCCGAAACCGCCCGCCTTTGCTTCGCATGCTGGCAAAAGCCGTCCGAAAATCTGTGGGCGACGCTGCCCCAGCAGACGCTGGCGGATCTGTTGCCGCCCATGGCGCCCTCCGATCCGCTCGCACCCGGGCCTTTCGCCTTTGCCGACCCCGATCGCGTCCATGAAATTCTGACGGCGGCCGGTTGGCGGGATATCGCAATCCGTGGAATGCCCTTCACCATGGTGGTGGGGGAGGGCGATGATCCGATCGCAGCTGCCGTGCATTTCAACCTGCGCATCGGCCCGGCCGCCCGCGCCGTGCGCGACGCCGGCCCGGAAGTAGACGCCCCGGCAAAGGCGGCGCTGGCCAAGGCGCTTGCGGCCTATCTGGTCGATGGCAAGGTTGGTCTGCCGGGCGCGGTATGGTTGGTTTCGGCCCGCGCTTGAACCGCCGATTTGTCGCTGCCGCTTGAGCATCGCTGTGCGCTCGCCTAAGGCCTGCACATGACATCCAGCAACGATATTCGCCGCAGCTTCCTCGATCATTTCGGTCGGGCCGGGCATCGTGTCGTGCCTTCGGCGCCGCTCGTCCCGCAAAATGATCCGACTTTGATGTTCGTCAACGCCGGCATGGTGCCGTTCAAGAACGTCTTCACCGGGCTGGAAACCCGGCCGTACACCACGGCCGCGTCATCGCAGAAGTGCGTCCGCGCCGGCGGCAAGCACAATGATCTTGACAATGTCGGCTATACGGCGCGGCACCATACTTTCTTCGAAATGCTGGGCAATTTCTCGTTCGGCGATTATTTCAAGGCTGTCGCGATCGAACACGCCTGGACGCTGCTGACCAAAGAATGGGGCATCGATCCCGACCGCTTGACCGTCACTGTCTATCACACCGACGATGAAGCTGCGGCGCTTTGGAAAAAGATCGCTGGCCTGCCCGAACGTCGCATCATCCGCATCGCCACCAACGACAATTTCTGGTCGATGGGCGATACCGGCCCTTGCGGCCCGTGCAGCGAAATCTTCTACGACCATGGCGACCACATCCCCGGTGGCCCGCCGGGCAGCCCGGAAGAGGATGGCGACCGCTTCGTCGAAATCTGGAACCTGGTTTTCATGCAGTATGAGCAGGTCGATTCGGCGACCCGGCTCGATCTGCCGCGTCCTTCGATCGACACCGGCATGGGCCTGGAACGCATCGCCGCAGTTTTGCAGGGCGTTCATGACAATTACGATACCGACGTTTTCAAGACGCTGATCGCCGCAAGCGAGGATCGCACGGGTCCGGCTGACAATCGTGAACAGGTCGCATCGCATCGCATCATTGCCGATCATCTGCGTTCTAGCGGGTTCCTGGTGGCCGATGGCGTGCTGCCGGCCAATGAAGGCAGGGGCTATGTCCTGCGCCGCATCATGCGCCGCGCCATGCGCCACGCCCATCTGCTCGGCGCCAAGGATCCGTTGATGCACCAGCTGGTGCCTGCGTTAATCAGCACCATGGGCGCTGCCTATCCCGAGCTGGTCCGCGCACAGCCGCTGATCGAAGAAACGCTGAAGCTGGAGGAAACCCGGTTCCGGCAGACTTTGGAGCGGGGACTCGGCTTGCTCGATGAAGCAACGGCGCGGCTGGCGCCCGGCGTGACCCTGCCCGGCGATGTCGCGTTCAAGCTCTACGACACCTTTGGCTTCCCCTATGACCTTACCGAAGATGCGTTGCGGGCGCAGGGCCGCGCCGTCGATCGGGCCGGGTTCGATCTGGCGATGGCCGAGCAGAAGCGTGCGGCGCGTGCCGCCTGGACCGGATCGGGTGCGCGCGCATCAGACACTGTGTGGTTCGACATTGCCGAAGCCAGCGGTTCGACCGAATTCGTCGGCTATGCGAGCCTGAAGGCGCAGGGTCAGGTGGTGGCGCTGGTCCGCGATGGCGCGCAGGTGAACAACGCCGTCGCCGGTGATCAGGTCGATATCGTCCTCAATCAGACAGTTTTTTATGGTGAATCGGGCGGCCAGGCCGGCGATTCCGGGCGCATCACCGGCGATGCCGGGCTCGGGGTCACCGTTACCGATACGTCCAAACCGCTCGGCAAGTTGATCGTACATCATGGTATGATCGAATCCGGCGCCATATCGGTGGGTGACACAGTCGGCCTCGCTGTCGATGGCGAGAAGCGTTCCAAATTGCGGGCCAACCATTCGGCGACGCACCTTTTGCACGCGGCGCTCCGCAACCAGCTCGGTGACCATGTTACGCAAAAGGGCTCGCTTGTCGCCGCCGACCGGCTGCGCTTCGATTTCAGCCAGCCACGGCCGATGACGCCGGCCGACATCGTTGCGGTAGAAGCGGAGGTTAACGCGCAAATTCGCGGCAACCGGCCGGTGAACACCCGCCTGATGACGCCCGATGCGGCCATCGGAGCTGGTGCGCTGGCGCTGTTCGGCGAAAAATATGGCGAGGAAGTCCGCGTGCTTTCGATGGGCGGCGATGATGAGGCCATCTACTCCACCGAATTGTGCGGTGGCACCCATGTCGGCGCGCTTGGCGATATCGGGCTGTTCGTCATCACATCCGAAAGCGGCGTGTCGTCCGGCGTTCGCCGCATCGAGGCGTTGACCGGTGAAGCGGCACGCAGTTGGCTGAATGACAAGCGCGAAACACTGGCGGCTGTCGGGGATGTCCTGGGCGGTGCCAGCGATCCCGTCGGGCGTGCAAAGGCGTTGCGCGATGACCGCAAGCGGCTGGAGCGCGAGCTTGCCGATGCCAAAAAGGCGCTGGCGCTCGCCGGCCCGGCCGCAGGCGGCGCTGCGGAGCCGGAAAGCGTCGGCGGAATCGGCTTCATCGGGCAGGTGCTGGACGGGCTTGATCCAAAAAGCCTGCGCGGGCTGATCGACGAAGCGAAAGCCACACTTGGCTCCGGCGTTGCCGTGCTCGTCGCCGTCAATGATGGCCGTGCCTCCGTCGCGGTAGGGGTAACCGATGATTTGAAGGGCGAACGCTCGGCGGTGGATTATGTTCGTATCGCATCGGCGGCACTTGGCGGGCAGGGCGGCGGTGGCCGCCCCGATTTCGCCCAGGCTGGAGGCCCGGATGCGGCGCGGGCAAGCGAGGCGGTGGCAGCAGTGCGCGCGGCTATCGCTGCCCCCGCTGAGGTCGCCTGAAATCAGGCTTCGGGCTTTACCGCCTGTTTGGCATGGCGCCGTGACCGGCTGACCCGGGGCTTCGCGTCGCTGCCGGTCTGGATCACGTTGCGCAATTCGGCACGTTTTTCGTGGATCGAAGCGATCACCGGCCCCATCGGCACGCCAAGATCGACCAGCACCGCTTCGGCAAGTTGCAAGCTCGATTCAACCGTTTCCGGCACGGCGTCGGTAACGCCCAGCGCGTAAAGCCGCGCCGCATGATCGGAATCGCGGGCTCGTGCGACGACGCACAGGTCCGGATGCAGATCGCGGATACGCCCGACCAGCGTTTCAAGACTATGCGGTGCATCGATGGTGAGCACGACCGCGCTCGCCGTATCGAGGCCCAGCGCATCCAGCAATTCGGGCCGGCGGGCATCGCCATAGACGACCGGAATGCCGGTGCGAGCCAATCGCGCCACTTCATCGGGATCGCTGTCGATGGCGACATAGGGCTTTCCGTGCGATTCGAGCATTGTCGCAACAAGGCGGCCAACGCGGCCAAATCCAATGATTATCGTTCGGCCCACAACGGGTTCCAGGCCCGGATCGATGGCATCGCGCCCGGCAGCGAAATAGCCCTCCAGGCGTTGCCCGATCAGACCAAGCAGCGGCGCGATGGCCAACGAAAAGCCAGTGATCAACAGTGCGGAATCGGCCGCCGCACCATCGGTCAGGCCGACGGCGCTGGCCGTTCCCAGCAGGATCAGGCTGGTTTCCGATGGCGCAGCCAGCAGCAGCGAGACATGGCTGGCGATGCCATTGCCAAGCCCCGACAGCCGCAAGAGTCCGGTCATCACCAGCGCCTTGACCGCGCAAACCGCGATGACGCCGCCAATGATGAGCACCGGTTGCGCGGCAACGGCAGACAGATCGAGCCGCATGCCGATCCAGATCAGGAATACCCCCAACAACAAGCCCTGAAAGGGCGCAATCGCCGCTTCGACCTGACGCCGATAATCGGTTTCGGCGATCATTAAGCCGGCGACCAGCGCGCCAACCGCCGGGGACAGACCGGCATTGGCCGTGATGACCGTGCTGAGGATGAGGACGACCATCGCCGCTGCGAGAAAAAGTTCCGGCCGTCGTGTGCGTGCAGCCTGCAGGAACAGCGGCGGCAGCAACAGCCGGCCAGCGACAACGATGGTACCGATGGCGAGCAGGCTGGTCGCAATGCTGGAGGCGAACCCGCCGCGCGCCGCGCCGGCCGTCAGCAACAGGAGGATCGGCGCGATGGCGATATCCTGAAATAACAGGATGCCGAACGCTGTGCGACCGGCGTGGCTGCTCATCCGGCCACTGGCGCTCAACATCTGCAACCCGACTGCCGTCGAAGACAGCGCCAGCGCCAACGCCAGCGTGACCGTCACGCCGCGACCAAGCCCGAACGGGATCAGCAGCAGCCCCAGCGCGATGCTGCAAAGGGCGAGTTGGGCGGCACCAAGCCCGAAAACGAGGCGGCGCATGGTGACCAACCGTTCGAACGAAAGCTCAAGCCCAAGCGCGAACAGCAGCAGCGCCACCCCCATTTCAGCCGGCGCTGCCAGTGCATCGGCGTGTGAAATGGTGAGGCTGTCCAACCATGGTACCGTCGGGATCAGGCCGCCAAGACCGCTTGGGCCGACGGCAATGCCGACAAGGATGAACCCGACCACCGGCGATATGCGCAGCGCCGCAAACGCCGGGATGACAAGCCCGGCGGCGCCAAGGACGACGACGATGTCCTTGAATACGGATGATTCGATCGGCAGACTCATGCCTGCAACATCGCAGCTTTTACCGCCAGCGCCACCCGCAGTGGTCGGAATTTGGCGGTTTTGCCGGAACGCAGCCTATCGGATTAATGCGTTTGGCCGGCGGAACCCGCCCTGCGGAACGATGCTTCAGCGTTCCCGAAGCCGTGGCATCAGTTCGACGAAATTGCAGGGCCGGTGCCGGCTGTCGAGCTGATCCTTCAAAATCCCGTCCCAGCCATCCTTTACCGCCCCGGTGGAGCCGGGCAGGGCGAAAATATAGGTGCCGCGCGCCACCCCGGCACAGGCGCGCGATTGCACCGTCGAGGTGCCGATCGATTGGAAGCTGAGCCAGCGGAACAGTTCCCCGAAACCGGGGATCTCCTTTTCCTGCACCTGTGCCAACGCTTCCGGCGTTACATCGCGGCCCGTTACGCCGGTGCCGCCAGTTGAAATCACGCAATCGACCTGCGGATCATCGATCCAGCCATTCAACTTCGCCACCAGGCTGGGCACATCATCCTTGATGATGGCGCGCGCCGCCAGAACGTGCCCGGCCGCCGTCAACCGATCGACCAGCGTGTCGCCTGAACGGTCGTCTGCGGCGCCACGCGTATCGGACACCGTCAGCACGGCGATACGGACCGGCAAAAACGTGCGGGCGAGGTCGATGGGCATCGGCAAAACCACTCCAATCACCGGCCAGGCTGGGGAATTTGGCCGGGTAGGATGATGCTATAGCCGAACAGTCGCAACTGCGCGCGGGAGAATGCCGTCAGGAACCCGCCGTCACTTCGTCATCATCGACGCTGGGCACTGTGGGCACTGTCTGCACCGGATGCGGCATGCCCTTCACGGCTGGCGCACCCGGCATGCCGGGGAACCTGGGCCACAGGTTCGCGGCGAGGGCGCCCATGCTCGACGGCTGTTCACCATCGCGCAGTTGATACATCCAGAAATTGCGCAAGATGATTTCGACATAGGCGCGGGTTTCGCGGAACGGGATTGATTCGATGAACAGCAACGGGTCGCCGCGGTCATCAAGGCTGCTATTCCAGCGCTGCACGGATCCCGGGCCGGCGTTGTAGGCGGCGATAACCTTGGGCAGCAGGCCAGCCGTGTAGCTCATGTCGCGCAGCTGTTCGAGATAGGTCTGGCCAACTTCGATGTTGAACGATGGATCGCCCATGTCGCCGGCGACGGCCGCAGCATTGAGCGTGCCACCGGCAGCGCGAATCTGCGCTGCCACCTCGCGGCCGGTCGCTGGCATCAACTGCATGACGCCCTTGGCGCCGACGTGCGACGTTGCCGATGTGATAAAGGTCGATTCCTGTAACGCATGCGCGAAAACCAGGCCGCGATCGACGCGCCAACCCCGCGCCGGTTCCCAATCCGGTGCCGGATAGCGCGCCGACAGCGGCGCCTCGATCCCCACCGGCGGGCGCACCGCCAGGCTGTATTGCGTCGCCGGCAGGCCAAGCCTGGCGGCAAGACGCAGCAGCGCCGGATAGTCGGTTTCGGGCGCGGTTTGTGCAAGGAAGCGCAATTCGCGGTCCCCGCGGCCGATCTGGCCGATTTCAATGAGTGCAGCGGCGCGGCGGGCGCCGGCCACGGTTTTCAAATGATTCCAGTCAGCGGTGATGAAATCCGGCTCGGCCCAATCCTGCAACGGCGCCAGCCCCAGGCTGCGGCGGGCCAACAGGCCATAAAAGCTGTTCGAATACCTAGACGCAGCCTCCAGCCTCGGCGCGACCAGGTCGGCATTGCCGGCGGCAAGCCAGGCTCGGCTTGACCAATAGGCAGCGGCAGCGGCCAGATCATCGCGCGGGGCCTTTTTGGCGACCAGATCAAACGCACGCGCCGCTACATCATATTGCCCGGTGCGAAACGCCGCCAGACCCGCACCCCAGGCACCGAGCGCCGCATATTGGCCAAATCCGGCGGGAACACGCGATGCCTCCAATCCCATGCGCAAGGCGCATTCATTGTCATTCTGGCCATAACAGCTCCAGCCGATGCGTTGCGCCCATTGCGCCCGCGCCGTCGGGGAAAGCTGGCTGGACACCGCACGCCATTGAGCCTCCGCCTCGGCATTGCGATCCGCAGCGAGCAGCGGTTTGACGATGTCGGCGGTTTGCGCGTCGATCGGGCCAGCCTCGACACGCTGCCGGGCATAGCTGGCAGTCCTGAACGGCCGCGGCGACGGCAACAGCGGCAGTGGCGCCGAATCAGCGCCGGGCATCCGCGAAGCGATCTGTGCGACGCGCTGCGCCTGTGGCAGGTCGGCATTGCTGCCAAGCCATGCGGCGAGATCCGCCCGAGTAGATTTCCCGGCACCGCGTGCGATGATCAGTTCGGCGCGCACCGTTTCGGTCAACATGCCGTTGCCAACTGCGGCTAGCCCCGCTTCGGCCTGCCGATGGCGGCCAGCGTCGATGTCGCTAAAGATGCGCGCATAAGTCAGCCGATCGGCATTCGACAATTGCCGCGGCACCGCCCGCTGCCGCGCCGTGATGCCAGGTCGATCGGCGGTGACGGTCAACACCGAATCGCCTGGCGCACTTTCGGCCGTCAGGATCGGCGCGCGGGTTTCATATCTGGGCCCCTGCCGCGCCGGGGCAGCGGCGACGGCTTTCTCGCCCTTGTCGCCCTTGTCGTCCTTGTCGTCCTTACCCTTGTGCGCATTGCCCTTGCCCTTGCCCTTGCCCTTGTCCGCCTTACGGCTATCGGCCGACGCCAGCTTTGCAGACTTGCCCTTGGCGGACTGTTCGGCCCGGGCGCTCTTGCTCGACTTTTCGCCCTTGCCCGATTTGCCCTGCTTGCTGGCAGCATGGGCCTTCGCGGCTGCGTGTGGCTTTGCAATCACCGGGGTGGGGGCGGCTAGCGCGAGCACGAGTGCCAAAAGGGCAAGGCTTCTCAAGCAATTTTCCCCGATAGGCGCGTCGCAAAATTCTGCAGATCCGCCCAGGCATGCCGTTTGTGATCGGGCTGCGCCAGCAATGTGCGCGGATGATAGGTAGCCAGCATCGGCACCCCGCCAACGTCGTGCCATTTGCCGCGAGTCGATCCCATGCCGCGCACCGGCCCGGCAAGCGCGGCTGCTCGCTCGCCAAGCGCCAACAGCAGCCGCGGCGCCGCCAGTGCCAGCGCGCGGGCCACAAATGGCGCAAACTCGGCCAATTGCGGTTCGCGCGCGGGGCCATTGTCCAGCGTCGGCCATGGCAGCAGGTTGATCGTGCCATGATCCTGGGTGCTCAGCCCGATCGCCGCGAGCATACGGACCCGCAGCCGCGCCGTATCGCTGTCCGTCGCTTCGGGCTGCTCGGCGATGACTAGCACGCCGCTTTCAATGGCACCTGCAAAAAGCTGTGGCGCCATATCGACGCGGCGCAGGCCGTGCTCGAACGTGGCAAGCGCCGCTGTCAGTTCCGCCAGCGTTCCGGCACCATTTGCTGCCTTGACCGCCATTGCGGAGGCCGCAGGCGCGCGTGGAACCGCGGCCACCCGCGTCGGCGCGGCGGCCCGTGCCGGGGTGTCGGGTTTGGCAGGTGCCAGCGGCACAGGCGCCGCCAGCCAGTTACGCGGGGCGGCGTCGAGCAGCACATCGACCCCCGCACCGGCAAGCCAAGCCAGTGCGGCAACATCGGCCGAAACATGTGCTTCATCGGGAGCGTGCGAAATCACAACTTCCTTTTGCGACGCCCTTGCCACTGGTCAACCCGCAATGGCTTCCGTATCTGTTGAATGATGGCAAAGCCGCGACGCGCCGTTGGTCGAATGATATGGCGCGGTGATTGGTAGCCGGGGGAAAAGGCGAGACGAATTATGACCCGTGAATCGATGCCCTATGATCTGGTGATTATCGGCGGTGGCCCTGCCGGGCTAGCGGCCGCCATCCGCGCCAAACAGCTTGCCGCCGAAAAGGGCATCGAACTGGGCGTCTGCATCCTGGAAAAAGGATCGGAGATTGGCGCGCACATCCTGTCGGGTGCAGTGGTCGATCCGCGTGCGCTCGATGAACTGCTGCCCAACTGGCGTGATCTCGAAAGCCCGATGACGGTTCCGGTGACGGAAAACCACCACTGGATACTCAGCGAAACCAAGAAATATGAATTTCCGCACGGCTTGATGCCGCCGTTCATGAACAACAAGGGCTGCTACACGGTGTCCCTGGGCAATTTGTGCCGCTGGCTGGCCGGCCAGGCCGAGGCACTGGGGGTTGAAATCTTCCCGGGCTTCGCCGCTGCCGAAATCCTTTACAATGACGATGGCTCGGTAAAGGGCGTTGCCACCGGCGACATGGGCGTTGCCCGCGATGGCACCCACAAGGACAGCTACCAGCCCGGGCTCGAACTCCACGCCAAATATACGTTCTTTGCCGAAGGCGTGCGCGGCCATTTGTCGAAGCAGTTGATCGCCCGCTACGACCTCGACAAGGATTGCAGTCCGCAGATCTATGGCATCGGTCTGAAGGAATTGTGGGACATTCCGGCCGACAAGCATGTGCCGGGCAAGGTGCTGCACACCCAAGGCTGGCCGCTCAGCGATGCCAATGGCGGCGGTTTTCTCTATCATCAGGCCAACGGCCAGGTGGCGCTCGGCTTTTCGGTCTGGCTCAACTATTCAAACCCCTATCTGTCGCCGTTCGACGAATTCCAGCGCTGGAAAACCCATCCGGCAATCCGGGATTTTCTGGAAGGTGGTCGCCGCGTTTCCTATGGTGCGCGGGCGATCAGCGATGGCGGCTGGCAATCGGTGCCCAAACTTACCTTCCCGGGCGGAGCGCTCATCGGTTGCGCCGCGGGCTTCCTTAACGTGCCGCGCATCAAGGGCAGCCATACCGCGATGAAGACCGGCATGATGGCCGCCGAGGCTGCTGTCGATGCGATCACCGGGCAGCGTAGCGGCGATGAACTCGCCGCCTATGGCGCTGCCTACAAGAAAAGCTGGGTGCATGAAGAATTGAAGATGGTGCGCAACACGCTGCCCGCCGTTGAAAAATTCGGCAATGTCGTTGGCACCGGCGTCGCCGGCGTGCTGATGTGGGCAGAATATCTCGGATATGAAATGCCGTTCACCTTCAAGAACCACCCAGACTACAAGTCACTGAAGAAGAAGGCCAACGCCAAGCCCATTGATTACCCCAAGCCTGATGGCGTGATCAGCTTCGACAAGCTGTCCAGCGTCTTTCTGTCCAACACCAACCATGAGGAGGATCAGCCGGTCCACCTAAAGCTGGCGGATCCGGCGATCCCCATCCTCGTCAACCTGCCCGAATATGACGAGCCGGCGCAGCGTTATTGCCCTGCCGGCGTCTATGAGATCGTTGGCCAGGACATTGGTGAGCCACGTTTCCAGATCAACGCGCAGAACTGCGTGCATTGCAAAACCTGCGACATCAAGGATCCGTCGCAGAACATAACCTGGGTGGTTCCCGAAGGCGGCGGCGGGCCGAACTACCCCAATATGTAGGGCAGGGCAGGCGCCGCCGGAGCACTCGACTTCGTCGGCGTTCCGCTCCACTCTGCGCCCATGTTCATTACCCGCATTCTGCCTGCTTTCGCGCTTGTTGCGGCGACAGCCACGGCCGCGCCCGCTGCGCCTCGCGTCGCCACCGCCGATACGCCCGATTCGGCGCTGCACGGCTATGTTCTGGGCCGCTTTGCAGCCGATGATGACGAACTGGCGCGCGCCGCACGCTATTTCGACGCCGCCCGCGCCAGCGATCCAGGCCGGCCTGCACTGACCCGGCGCGCCTTCGATCTTGCAGTTGCATCGGGCGATCAGGCTCGCGCGGCAAACCTGGCGCGCGAGCTTGCAGCCGCTGGCCGGATCGATTCCGATATCGCGCTGGTCCGCCTGTCCGACGCGATCCTGCGCAAGGATTGGAACGCCGCGACGATGGCGCGCACCGGCATTGCCAGCGCCGGCTATGCCGTCGTTGTCGGCCCCATCGTCGATGCCTGGATCCTGTTCGGCGGGGGCAATCACAAGGCCGCGCTGGCAAAGATCGATCCATCGGCCTTTAGCGGTTTCGCCCGATCCTATATCGCCGAAACGCGCGCCCATATGCTTGCGGCGGACGGACAATGGGCGGCCGCAGCCACCGCGTACAGCGAACTCTACGCCGGCACTGGCAATGGCATCAGCTTCCTGCGCGCCGGAGAGGCCGACGCCCGGGCCGGGAATGGCGATCGGGCCGGCGCGCTCGCGCTGCTGTCCGGCAATGATGTAACCGTGGTCGCCGCCCGCCAGCGCCTGGAACAGGGCAAGCGAATCGGCGCACTCGCACCCGATCCGCGCCGCGCCATCGGGTGGATGATGTCGCGATTGGCAACCGACCTGTCACGCGACAAGCCTGTGCCGCTGGCCCTGCTGTTCGCCCGAGTCGGCACGTTTCTGGCGCCCGATGTGCCTGCGACCTGGATGATCTGCGGCGACGTCCTGGCGCGCAGCGGGCAGCGCGAATCGTCGCTGCTTGCCTATGCCCGTGTGCCCGCAACAGACGCGCTCGCCGAGGCCGCGAGCGCCCGCATGACCGAAGTGCTGCAATTGCTGGGCCGCGACCGTGACGCCGGAACGGTCTTGCTGGCGGCAACCGCAGCGCCGACCGCCGAGGCAACGGATTGGACGCGGCTGGCCGACTGGCACCGGCGCAATGATCGGTTTGGCGATGCGGCGGCCGCCTACACGCGCGCCATCACGCTCGCTGGCACCGATGCGGCGTGGAGCCTGTATTTCCTTCGTGGCAGCATGAACGAACGCGGCGGCAATTGGGCAGCGGCAGAGCCGGACCTTCGCCTCGCCCTCGCCAAATCTTCGGGCGATCCGATCGTGCTCAACTATCTTGGCTATTCGCTGCTCGATCGCGGCCTCAACACCGCCGAGGCGGTTGGCTTCATCCAACGCGCCGCGATGTTGCGGCCGGGCGATGGCGGGGTGATAGATTCGCTGGGCTGGAGCCAGTATCGGCAAGGCAATTACAGCGACGCCGTCGCTACCCTCGAGCGGGCCGCCGCACTTGAATCGACCGACCCGACAGTCACCGACCATCTGGGCGACGCTTATTGGCGGGTCGGCCGCCTTATCGAAGCCCGGTTTCGCTGGCGCGCGGCGCGCGATCTCGATCCGGATGAAAAGCTCAAGCGCGCACTGACGGCAAAGCTCGACTTTGGGCTGGATGCAGCGTTGGCGATGGCCGAGACGGCACCGCAATAGTCTGTGACACCGGCTGGCACTTGCATATCGCCGCGCCGGCGGCGAAAGCCTTGCGCCAGATGATCGAACACGCCCCGGCAAAAGTAAATTTGGCGCTGCACCTGCGGCGACGGCGGCCCGATGGCTTTCACGATCTTGAAACCGTGTTCGCCTTTACCCGTTTCGGTGACACATTGTCAGTCGCGACTGCTGATGGCCTTTCCCTTACCGTAACCGGTCCATTCGCCACCGCCGCAGGGATGGGCGGCGATAATTTGGTGCTGCGTGCCGCCCGCGCCCTTGCCGATGCCGCCGGAATCGAGGCGAAAGCCTCGCTGACGCTGGACAAGCACATCCCGGTGGCAGCCGGTCTTGGCGGCGGTTCCGCCGATGCAGGCGCGGCCCTGCGCTTGTTGAACCGCTTCTGGGGCCTCGGCTGGCCGGAAAGCAGGCTGCTCACCATCGGCAACACATTGGGTTCCGACGTGCCGGCCTGTGTTGCCTCGCGGACCTGCTTTGGCTCAGGTCGCGGCGAAACGCTGGCACCTTGGCCCGACTCACTCGCCGGGAAGCCCGTGTTGCTCGTCAATCCGGGCGTTGCTGTCGCAACGGGGCCTGTCTTTGCCGGTTGGGACGGCGTTGACCACGGGCCGATCGAATCTGGTGCTTCACTCTCGGCGCTGCGCAACGACATGACGGCGGCTGCCCTCGGAATCGCGCCGGAAATCGGTAACGTGCTTGACTCGCTTGCGGCGGCGGACGGAGCGAATCTAGTGCGGATGAGTGGGTCTGGCGCCACATGCCTGGCCCTGTTTCCAAGTGACTCAGCACGCGATCTTGCGGCAGCCGCGTTGCTGGCGCGTGGTTGGTGGCAGGCAAGAACGCACTTGCTCTAGGCTCTGCGTTTATTCGGAACCGGCTCTAAGAGAAGGGAAAAATGACACCGCAAGAGGCGCCGACGCGCGCTAGCGGGCATCCGCTGTGCGGTGTGCAAAGCCAAATGCTGCGCTGCGACAGAAAATCTTTTTGATTGGCACTCAAATTTCTCTTGACCAGCTTTTGAGTGAAGATTAAAGCTCCACTCAGTTGAACTGAGTAACGCTCAAAGAAACCGGGCAGCTCCGCCCAAGAATTTAAAAAAAGGATAAGGCAGATGAACAACCGTTTTCTCCTCGCCCCCATCGCTTTCGCCATCAGCGCCGCCTTCATCGGCGCCGCTGCCAGCCCCGCAATGGCTGCTGAATCAAAGACCTGCGTCACCACCCCGGCGCAGCTTCGCGACATTGCTGCCACTGCGCAGCCCGATGAACAGCGCAAGGCTCTCAGCCTCGTCACGATTGGCGAAAAGCTTTGCGCCGCTGGTGGTCGCAGCGAAGCCGGCAAGAAGTTTGCGGCCGCAGCAAAGCTGCTCGGCACCGACGTTGCTTCGCTTGGCTCGGCACCCTCGGCGCAATAAACACTCGATTTTCTCGAAATCCTGACCCCAGGGTGCCCTCAGGGGCCGGTGCATCCCCCGCGCCGGCCCCTTTTTCTGTGTGGCAACGCCGCCCCGCGCTGATAACATCGTATCGCATCCGACGAGGGGACCGTGATTGACTAGCCATCTGCGCCTGGAAACGAGCAACGGCGTCGCAAGGCTGCTGATCGATCGCCCGGCGCGGCGCGGCGCCATGGACCAGGCGATGTGGGAAGCACTGCCTGCGATCGTTGACAACGCGATGGCCGACGCCGCCGTCCGGCTGCTGGTCGTTACCAACGCGCACCCGGGCATGTTCTGCGCAGGCGCCGATATCGCTGAATTTGCAACGGCATCGGGCGACCCGGCTTGGCGGGCGCGAAACGGCGCCGCGATCCGGGCGACGCAATTGGCGCTGGCCCGGGCGCCAAAGCCGACGCTGGCGGCAGTTGACGGCGATTCGGTCGGCGGCGGCTGTGGCATCGCCATGGCCTGCGACATGCGGATCGCGTCACCCCAGGCGCGATTCGGCATCACCCCGGCGAAACTCGGCCTTGTTTACCCGCTTCATGACACCAAATTGCTGGTTGACCTTGTCGGCCCGGCGCAGGCCAAGCGCTTGCTGTTTTCCGCCATGCTGATCGATGCAGAGGAAGCACTCAGAATCGGCCTGATCCAACAGATCGCCGTCGATCTTGCCGCCGAAGTCGAACGCTTTGCCGCGGCCATCATTGCCGTTTCACCCTCCAGCCAGCGCGCCAGCAAGGCTATCATCCGCCGCATAACCGAAGGCGCCCATGACGATGATGGCGCGTCTGTTGCAGGCTTTGACAAGGCATTCACCGGCGCCGACTTCAACGAGGGCGTTTCAGCCTTTCTCGCCAAGCGCAAACCCGTTTTCGGCAGATGACGGCGCCGCGATTTCTGCCGGGCGATGCGGACGTGCTGCTCATCGCCGATCACGCGTCGAACAGCGTGCCGCCCGGAATCGACCTGGGCGTCGATCCGGCGCTGCTTGAAACCCATGTCGCGATCGATATCGGCACGGAAGCGCTTGCGGAGTCACTCGCCGCCAGCCTTGGTGCGCCCGCGATCATCGCCACTGTCTCCAGGCTGGTCATCGACTGCAACCGGGAACCCGATGCACCGGATGTCGTGCCCCGTGCCAGCGATGGCCATGTCATCCCGGGCAATCTGGCGCTCAGTGCGGCCGAACGGGAATTGCGCATCGATGCAATTCACGGTCCATATCATGCCGCCATTGCCGCCCGGATCGCCCGCGCGCCGCCGCGGCTGATCGTCAGCCTGCACAGTTTTACGCCCAGCCTTGCGACGCGTCCGGATGAATCTCGCCCCTGGCCGCTCGGCATCCTGCATAACCGGGATGACCGCGCCGCCGTGCTGGCGCTGGAATGGCTGGCCGGGCAGGGGTTCATGGTTGGGGACAATCTGCCCTATTCCGGCCGTGACCTGAACTACACGATGAACCGGCACGCAGAAACCCATGATATTCCTTACATTGGCTTGGAAATCCGTCAGGATGGCCTCACCGATCCGTCCGGTATCGCGCATTGGGCGGCAATCGTCACGCGGCTGGTTCCGACAATCGCCGCGGCCATGCCGGGCTGACAGCCGCTTGACGCATGCGCAGCGGCTTGCGCATGAGACGCACGCCATCGCCTGGGGAATGCACCGTGAGCAAGTTCGATAAATCCCGCCTGCCAAGCCGCCATGTTTCGGTCGGGCCAGAGCGCGCGCCGCACCGGAGCTACTACTATGCCATGGGCTTGACCGAGGAAGAGATCGCGCGGCCGTTCGTTGGCATCGCGTCGGCGGGCAATGACAGTGCGCCGTGCAATACTACCTTGGATGCCCAGGCCGATGTCGCGCGGATTGGCGTTAACGAAGCGGGCGGCATGCCGCGCCGATTCAATACCATAACCGTAACCGATGGTATCGCGATGGGCCATCAAGGCATGAAATCCAGCCTCGTCAGCCGTGAAGTCATTGCCGATTCGGTTGAACTGTCAGTTCGAGGGCATTGTTATGATGCGCTTATTGGCTTTGCGGGCTGTGACAAATCCCTGCCTGGCATGATGATGTCCATGCTGCGGTTGAACGTGCCGAGCATCTTTGTCTATGGCGGCTCCATCTTGCCAGGCAATTTCGAGGGCAATGACGTCACCGTGGTCGACGTGTTCGAAGCCGTTGGCGGCTTTGCGGCTGGCACCTGTCCATTGGCGCGCCTGACCGCGCTCGAAAAGGTCGCTTGCCCGGGCCATGGTGCCTGCGGCGGCCAGTTCACCGCCAACACCATGGCATGTGTCGGCGAGGCCATCGGCCTCAGCCTGCCCAATTCGAACATGACCCCGGCGCCCTATGCGAGCCGCGCCGAGATTGCGATGGCCGCCGGGCGCCAGATCATGACACTTATCGAGCGCAATATCCGCCCGCGCGATATCTGCACCCGCGAAGCCTTTGAAAATGCCGCCCGCATTGTCGCCGCCACCGGCGGCTCGACCAACGGGGCGCTGCACCTGCCGGCGATGGCCAATGAAGCCGGTATCAAATTCGATCTGTTCGATGTAGCAGAGATATTTAAATCAACGCCTTATATTGCCGATTTGAAGCCCGGTGGGAAATATGTCGCCAAGGATATGTACGAAGCTGGCGGCGTCTATATGGTCATGAAGACCCTGTTCGATGCTGGCTTGCTGCATGGTGAGTGCATGACCGTTACCGGCAAGACGCTGGCCGAGAATATTGATGAGGTAAGCTGGAACCCCGACCAGAAGGTCATCTATCCAGTGTCCAACCCCTTGTCGTCAACCGGCGGCGTTGTTGGACTGAAAGGCTCGTTGGCGCCGGATGGTGCCATCGTCAAGGTAGCGGGCATGGCGCGGTTGCAGTTCAGCGGTCCGGCCCAGGTATTTGATTGTGAAGAAGATTGCTTTGCCGCCGTCGAGGCCCGCCAGATCAAGAAGGGCAGCGTTATCGTGATCCGGTACGAAGGACCACGCGGCGGCCCCGGTATGCGCGAAATGCTTTCGACAACAGCGGCACTCTATGGGCAAGGCCTTGGCGAGCATGTTGCCTTGATCACCGACGGCCGCTTCTCCGGGGCGACTCGCGGCTTCTGCATTGGCCATGTCGGGCCTGAGGCGGCGGATGGCGGCCCAATCGCGCTGGTCGAGGAAGGCGATATCATCAACATCGATGCCGCCGCCGGGACGATCGATCTGGACGTTGCCGACGATGTCCTCGCGGTGCGTCGTGCGGCCTGGCGGCCACGTCAAAGCGATTACCAATCAGGCGCCATCTGGCGTTTCGGCCAGAATGTCGGCCCGGCGCGGTTGGGGGCGGTTACGCACCCCGGTGCCAGCGCCGAAACCCATGTCTATGCCGATATCTGACCGGCGGTGCATCGCCCGCTAAGGCTGTGGCGGCGTGATCGGGATGCCGGCGCTGTCCGGCATGTCCGGCATCGGCGGCTGTGGCTGCCCCTGCCGGATGGCCGACCAAAGCGGTTCCCCGCGGCCGTCACGCGGAATTTCACCATGGGTGCCGATGGCTCCGCTGCGCACGTATAATATCGACGGCGCGCAGCCGGAAACGCCAGCCAAACCGCAGACTGCCACCGCCAATATCAATTTCGAGCGCGCGTTCATGAGCGCGGCTTGTTACACCGCGTCATGATGATGACAAGTCCAACATGCTGAACGACGCGGCCCAAGGCGCGATGCTGACTATCGGCAATGGACCGCCATTGCTGACCCCGGCCGCCATGCGCGCCGCCGAAGCCGAGGCCATCGAGTGCGGCGTTTCGGCACTTTGCCTGATGGAGCGCGCGGCGGCTGCGTCCGTCATGGCCATCATGCGTTTCGCGCCGGGCCTGCCGGCGCTGGTGCTGTGTGGGCCAGGCAATAATGGTGGGGATGGCTATGCCATTGCCTGCACCCTGCGCGCGCTTGGCCTGCCGGTCAGGGTTGCAGCCAGCGGTGCAGCGCAAGGCGAGCCGGCGGCGACCATGGCAGCCCGCTGGGGCGGTGCGATCGAAGCACTGGAAACCGCGCTGCCGGCGCCGCTGATAATCGACGCGCTGTTCGGCACAGGCCTCGCCCGCCCCCTTTCGCCAGAGGTCGCAGCGGCGATCGACCGGCTGCGCGGTGCCGGGCTGGTTGTCGCGATCGACATTGCCAGTGGCATCTCGGGCGCAACGGGTGCTGCGCTCGGCGCGCCGTTGGTCGCCGATATGACGATCGCCTTTGGCGCGCTCAAACCCGGCCATGTCATGGCGGCGGGGCCAAAACATTCAGGGCGGCTCGTCATCGCCGACATTGATGTGCCGACGGCGAGCGACCTGCAACTGGTACCACGGCCGCAGCGCCGCGAGTTGCCGCCCGACATGCATAAATATCGCCGCGGCTCGGTCCTGGTGATCGAAGGCGACCCGCATATGGGTGGAGCAGCGCAACTGACGGCGCTCGCCGCATTGCGGGCCGGGGCAGGGCTGGTCACGCTTGTGGGCGACGGCACGCAATCGCCTGCGGCCGCGTTGATGCGGCGCAACAATGAAGCGGGCGCCGCGCTGCTCGCGGACGGGCGCACGACCGCCATCGCCATCGGCCCCGGCCTGTCCGATGACGAACGTGGCCGGGCATGGCTGAAACGCCTGCTCACCACCGACAGGCCTTTGGTGATCGATGCCGGCGCACTCGCGTTGCTGGCACGGAATCCGGATTCTCTGCACAGCGCGCGGGCACCAATGGTGTTGACCCCACACGATGGCGAATTTGCCGCCCTTTTCGGCACGCCCGGCGAGGATCGCATCGCCGCAGCCCGCGCCGCCGCTGCCCGCAGCGGGGCTGTCGTGTTGCTGAAAGGCTCTGCATCCATCATCGCCGCCCCCGATGGTCGAGCCGCCATCAACAACCACGCCGCCCCCTGGGCCGCGACCGCCGGCTCCGGCGATGCACTCACCGGCATTATCGCGGCATTGCTGGCGCAGGGGCTGTCAGGCTTTGACGCGGCCCGCGCCGGCGCCTGGCTGCACGGTGATGCCGCGATCCGCGGCGGGCCAGGCCTGATTGCCGACGATATCCCGGCATTGCTGCCCAAGGTGCTGGAATCAATATGACCGATCGTGCTGCAATCGTCCGCCTCGCTGCGCGTGGCGACGGAGTCACCGCCGATGGCCGCTTCGTCATCGGCGCGGCGGTTGGCGACCATGTCCGCTTTGAATCGGATCAGACCGTCATCGAACCCGGCCCTGGCCATGTCATGCCGCCCTGTCGCCACGTTCCCGATTGCGGCGGTTGCCAACTGCAACACATCACGGACGATGCCTATTGTGGCTTTGTCACCGATCGCATTGTCAGGGCGCTGGGGTTTGTCGGGGTTGTCCCGGAACATGTCATGCCGGTGGCACTTTCACCGCCCAAAAGCCGGCGACGCGCATCGCTGCGTGCGGTCAAACGTCAGGGAAAACTGACCCTTGGGTTCAACGCTGAGGGAAGCCATACGATTGTCGATCTCCAGCAATGCGAGATACTTCTTCCGCATCTCTACGATCTGATCGCACCTTTACGCGGCTTGCTGAAGGCCGCGCTCGGTGAAGGGCAGGGTGCCGGCGTTACACTCACTGCCAGCGATACCGGGGTCGATCTGCTGCTCGCCAATATCCAGGCCGAACGGCTTGAACAGATCGAGCTGCTGACTGACTTTGCCAATGCCCATGATCTGGCGCGCTTGTCGGTCGAAGGCGCCCATGGTGTCGAAACCGTGGCCATGGCGCGCATGCCGATGCTGGCGATGGGCGGTGTTCCCGTCGCGCTCCCGCCGGCACCTTTTCTGCAAGCCACCAGAGAGGGCGAGGCTGCGCTGGTTGCGGCCGTCGCCGATGCGGTCAAGGGCGCCGGGCGCATCGCCGATCTGTTTTGCGGGCTTGGCACCTTTGCATTGCCGCTTTCGGCAGGCGCCACGATCACCGCCGCCGATGCGGCTGGGCCGGCTGTCGCCGCCTTGTCAGCCGCCGCCCGCCAGTACCGCCGTTTGCTGACAACCGCGCATCGCGATCTGTTCCGGCGGCCATTGACGCCTGCCGAATTGGCCGGTTTCGATGCAGTGGTTTTCGATCCGCCCCGCGCCGGGGCGCAGGCACAGGCAACCGCCCTCGCTCAATCCAATGTGCCCAGCGTCGTAGCCGTATCATGCAATCCCAATACCTTCGCACGCGATGCGGAGATATTGCAGAAAGCTGGATACCGGTTGAAAACGCTTTGGCCGGTGGCGCAATTCGGATGGTCCACCCATGTCGAACTCGTCGCTGCCTTCGAACGATAGGTGACCCAATACTTGTCAATCCGGCGCCTGGTGGAATGGCGGAAAGGGTGGGATTCGAACCCACGGTGAAGTTACCCCCACGACGGTTTTCAAGACCGTTGCCTTAAACCACTCGGCCACCTTTCCTCCGCCAACCCTCATGGCGAGCGGGCGCGGCCGCTGCAAGCCCCGCATTGCAAAACGAAGCGCGCAAAATTGGCCTTGTGGCTGGCCGCAACCGTTCTGCTGTGCCATTTAAGCGGCCATGTCGCGTATTCTGATGCTTGCCCTGGGGCTGCTTGCCCCTGCTGCGCCGGTTTTTGCCGCCGCCACTGCGCCTGCCGCCGCAACAGCCAACCAACCGGCCGAGCGGCCGGCCGAGAAACCGACCCCGGATGGCATGATCGAACCTGCCGACGCGCCGCCCGAGGTCGCGACGGTCGACGGCCAAACGTTCGCGCAATGGCTCGCCGGCTATCGTGTCGCCGCGTTGGCGCGCGGCGTATCCGCGGCCACGCTCGACAGCCTGCTCGGCGGGTTGAGCCCGTCGGACAGGGTCGTCGAACTTGACCGTGCCCAGCCGGGTGACAGCAGCGCCGGGCCCGCCCGCTTCGACAACTATCTCGCGCGGCGGCTCGATGCGGCGCGAATCCGGGAGGGCAACGTCGCCGCCGTTCGCATGTCGGCAGAGCTTGCCACCACGAAAGCAAGCACGGGCGTGCCGGCGTCCATCGTGCTCGGCATCTGGGGCATGGAAAGCAGCTATGGCGTCGTCACCGGCAATTTCGATGTAACGCGGAGCCTCGCAACGCTGGCCTGGGATGGCCGGCGCCGGGCGCTGTTCACCAAGGAACTGGATGCGGTCGTCGCCATTGTCGAACGCGGCATGGCCAGTCGCGACATGTTGAAAGGCAGTTGGGCAGGGGCCATGGGCCAACCGCAATTCCTGCCATCCTCCTATCTCGCCTATGGCCGCGATGGTGATGGCGATGGCCGTATCGATATCTGGCGGTCCGATGCCGATACCATCGCATCCATTGCCAATTATCTCGCCCGTCACGGCTGGCGCGCCGAAATCGGCTGGGGCCAGATCGTCACGGTGCCGGCGACGATCAACCGCGAAAATATCCGCGATCTCAGGCTGCCGACCAGCTGCCAGCGCCCTCTTGAACGCCATAGCCGCTGGATCACCGCCGGCGAATGGAAGGCGATGGGGGTGACGAGCGCAACGCCGCTACCGCCCGATGACACGCCGATGACGCTGGTGGAACCGGATGGCCCTGGGCAGGGCGCCTATCTTACAACCGCCAATTACCGGGCCGTAATGGACTATAATTGTTCCAATTTCTATGCGCTGTCCGTGGCGCTGCTGGGTGACGCCATTGCTACCCCGCCACAATAATCTCGCCCTGCTGGCGCTGGCCGTCGGCCTTGCCGGCTGTGCCGGACAGGCGCAGCGTGCGCCGATGGCCGCCTTCGTGCCACCGCCCGCGTCGCAGCGATCGACACAGGCGCCCAATCCGCGGGCGCCCAAGATCGGCAAGCCCTATCAGGTGTTCGGCACCTGGTATTATCCCGCCGACGATCGGGACTATGACCAACACGGCATTGCCAGTTGGTACGGCCCCGGGTTTCACGCGCTCAACACCGCCAATGGCGAAACCTATGATCAGCAGGGGATCAGCGCGGCGCACAAGACCCTGCCGCTGCCCAGCTATGTCGAAGTCGAAAATCTCGACAATGGCCGGCGGCTGACGGTGCGGATCAACGACAGGGGCCCCTTTGTCGAGGGCCGGATCATCGATCTGTCGCAACGATCGGCGCAATTGCTGGGCGTTGACCGGCCCGGCACCGCGCGGGTGCGGGTGCGCCGCGTGCTCCCGGACGCCGCCACCATCGCCAGCCTGGAGCCGCCGGTAAATCCGGCTGCAAAACCCGCTGCCGTTCCAATCGTCATCGCTGCAGCGCGCGCTCCAGCGCCACCAATCACAGCCGCCACCGATGCGGCGCCGGTCGCCGCGCCGCAAGCTGTGGCGCTCGTCGATATAGCTGCCAGCTCCCGCCAGAATAGCATCGTGCCGACACCCGCAACGCACCGAGCTAACAATGGCAGCAGCAGTTTCGTCCAGGTCGCAGCGGTGTCCGATCCCGGCCGGATTGCCTGGCTCAGCGGCTATCTCGGCGGCTTTGGCCCCGTGGTCACGGAACGCATTCCGTCGGGCCTCACCCGCATCCGCCTTGGCCCCTATGAAAGCATCGATTCCGCCAACGCCGCGCTGGCGCGCGTGCAAGCGGCGGGCTACACCGATGCACGCCTGATCCAGGGAACGCCCCTGCGATAGAACGACCCGAAGAACGCCAGACCTAGATCCAGAAAAGCCCGATCCGCCACCCCCGCTTCACCAACCCCCGCGAAAGTGTTTCACCCGATGCGTTCCTTCCCGTTCCTTGCCCTTCTCGCTACCGTCGCCCCGGTCGCAGCCCCGGCTGCGGCACAGGTGCCCAGCTTCAACACCCCCGCCGTCTATGCCTATATGAAGGACCTTTCGAGCGGCACGGTGCTTTATGCCAAGGAAGCCGACAAGCACATGCCGCCGGCGTCGATGGGCAAAATGATGTCCGTCTATGTGGCGTTCCAGATGATCAAGCGCGGCGAAGCGCGGCTGGATCAAACCGTCACCGTGCGCCCCGAGACCTGGACGAAATGGCATTCGCAGGGATCGACGATGTTCCTGTCGGTGAACGAGCAGGTCAGCGTTGAAAATCTGCTTCACGGCATCGTCACGCTGTCGGGCAATGATGCTTGTGTCGTGCTAGCCGAAGGCCTTGGCGGCACGGAACAGAATTATGTTGCCCTGATGAACCGCGCGGCGAAGCAGATTGGCCTCAAAAATTCGCATTTCGCAAACACCAATGGCTGGCCGGACCCGAACGAATATGTCTCCGCACGCGATCTGGCGACCATTGCCGAAGCGACGGTCCGCGATTTCCCTGATCTCTACAATCGTTTCTATGGGCTTGATAAATTTACTTGGGGCAAAACACTGGGGGCAGGGCAGGACATCACCCAGGCCAACCGCAACCCGCTGTTGGGCCGCGTTGCGGGCGCCGATGGGTTGAAGACCGGCCATACCGAAGAAGCAGGCTATGGCTTCACCGGTTCCGCCGTGCAGAACGGCCGTCGCATCATCATGGTCGTCGCCGGGCTTTCCTCGTTCAACGAGCGCATTTCGTCCTCGATCGATTTCATGAATTGGGGCTTCAACGCCTGGACTGCGGCACCTGTCGCCAAGGCAGGACAGCAGTTGCAGATGGCCAAAGTGCATGGCGGCGCCGAAACCGAGGTTGCGCTGGTCGCCCCGCGTGATCTGTTCGTCACAGTACCGCGCGGCTTTGCCAGCGAGCGCAAGACCCGGATCGTGCCGCGCGGCGAGATCACTGCCCCGCTGAAAAAGGGCCAGACGGTGGCCGACATCGTGGTGTCGGTGAAGGGCCTGCCCGACACCAGGCTGCCTCTTGTTACAGGGGCTGCGGTTGCCGAAGCTGGCCGGGTGCTGCAATTCTGGAACTGGCTGAAGTCGCTGGTCGGCTTCTAGGGGCGCAAGGGTGGCCGGCCGCTTCATCAGCTTTGAAGGGGGCGAGGGCAGCGGCAAATCCACGCAAGCACGGCTGCTCGCGGATCAGTTGAGACAGGCCGGGCAAGCCGTTGTCCTAACGCGAGAACCTGGCGGAACGACTGGTGCCGAAGCCATCCGAAACCTGCTCGTCAACGGGGCTCCCGATCGCTGGTCGGCGTGGAGCGAAGCCTGCCTCGTCACCGCCGCCCGGGTCGATCATGTGGAACGGGTCATCCGGCCGGCGCTGGCACGCGGTGATTGGGTCATCTGCGACCGCTATGTCGATTCGACCCGTGCGTATCAGGGTGCCGGCAAGGGCATTGCCGACGCCGATCTGTGCTCGCTCCATGCCCATGCAACCGGCGATCTCTGGCCCGATATTACCATCATTCTTTCCGTGGCAGCCGGCGTTGGCCTGGCCCGAGCCGAATCACGCGGCGGCGGGGAAGGGCGGTATGAGGCGCATCAGGGTGAATTCCACTCCCGCGTTTCGGCTTTTTTCAATGCGTTGCCCGCCCGCGAGCCAAAGCGCTGCGTCGGTTTTGACGCAACGCTGGCCATCGCGGAGCTGGCGGCGCGGATACAGGACCGGGTTTTGCAATGATTTGGCTGCGGAAATGATCGGCCATGACGAAAAAATTGCGGCCTTCAAGGCGGCCTTCGAAGGCGGCCGGCCGCATCACGCCTGGCTGCTGACCGGGCCGCAGGGCTTGGGCAAGGCGCTGTTTGCCCGGCTGGCGGCAGTCTGGGTGCTGGCGGGCAGGCCAGATGTCGAGGGTTTCGATGTCGATCCCGAAACCCCGGCCGCGCGCTTCGTCGCCGCCGGCAGCCACATCGATTTCAAGATCATCGAGCGCATCGAAAGCCCGACTACCGGCAAGTTGCGCGGCGAAATCGTCATCGAACAACTGGTCCGCCGACCAAATTCGAATGTCTCGCCGCTCAGTGAGCTGCTCAAATCAACGCCGGCTCTGTCCGACTATCGAGTCGTCATCATCGATGCCGCCGACGACATGAACCGCAGCGTTGCCAACGCCTTGTTGAAAAATCTTGAAGAACCATCGCCGGGTACGCTGTTCCTGCTCATCAGCCATATGCCTGGCCGCCTGCTGCCGACGATCCGTTCGCGCTGCCGCACCCTGCGGTTTCAGCGCCTCGCCGATACCGCGGTCGATGCGATCCTCGATGCCGAAACCACCGGGCTTGATGATGATGATCGGGCAACGCTGGTGCGGATCGCGCATGGCGCACCCGGGCGGGCGCTGCGATTTGCCGAAAGCGGCATCGCGGCGCTGGAGGAACAACTCGCCGAGCTGGCCGGCACGCCGCCCGCCGCCGCGCCCGGCCGCGCACAGGCGCTCGCCCGCAGCTTGGGCGGCAAGGCCAATACGCCGCGGTACGAGGCGTTTCTCGAACTCGCCCCCGCGATGCTGGCCGAGGCTGCCCGGACGCGCCGCGGCCCGGCGCTTGCGCGCGTACTCGCTGATTGGGAGTCTGCGACCCAACTCGCCGGCAGCGCCGTTGCCTTGTCGCTGGACCCGCAGGCCGTGGCGTTCGACATCGCGACCAAAATCGCCAGCCTCGCCACCGCCTGAATTGAGCAGCGCCTGAAATCAGCAGAGCGCGGCACCGCGCCTGTTGCAACGCGGCACAATCTCCCGCATTCCCTCGCTGCATGGGAAACCGTTTCTACATCACGACAGCCATCGCCTATCCGAATGGCAAGCCGCACATGGGCCACGCCTATGAAGCCATCGCCACCGATGCCATCGCGCGCTACCGCCGCCTGAGTGGCGATCACGTACGCTTCGTAACCGGCACCGACGAGCACGGGCTGAAGATTGCCCAGGCGGCGCGCGCCGAAGCCATCGAACCGCGCGCCTATGTCGATCGCATGGCGCAGGGTTTCATCGATCTCGACCGCCAGTTGGGGATCAGCTTCGATCGCTTCATTCGCACCACGGATACCGACCACAAGGCGCTGTGCCAGGAGCTGTGGCGGCGGATGGCAGCGCGCGGCGATCTCTATCTTGGCCGCTACGAAGGCTGGTATTCGGTTCGCGACGAAGCCTATTACGATGAATCCGAACTCGTCGCCGCCGAAGATGCGGCAGGGCAGGCAGTCAAACTGTCCCCGCAGGGTACGCCCGTCGAATGGACGGTTGAAGAAAGCTGGTTCTTCAAGCTTTCGGCCTATGCCGAGCCGCTGCTTGCGCTGTATACCGAACACCCGGAGTTCATACAGCCAACCAGTCGTTTCAATGAGATGCGTGCCTTTGTTGCCGGTGGACTTTCAGATCTGTCGGTCTCGCGTACCAGCTTTGATTGGGGCGTGCCGGTGCCGGACAGCCCGGGCCATGTCATGTACGTCTGGATGGACGCACTGGCCAATTATCTTACGGCAGCGGGCGGGATGGATGGCGCCTGGTGGCCGGCAAATCTGCATATCGTCGGCAAGGATGTGATGCGTTTTCATACCATCTACTGGCCGGCGTTCCTGATGTCGGCGGGTCTGCCGCTACCGAAAACCGTTTTTGGTCACGGATTTGTGCTGAATCGCGGTGAAAAAATGTCGAAATCGGTCGGCAACGTTGTCGATCCGGCCGAAATGGCGGTACGATTTGGCGTCGACCGGCTGCGCTGGTTCCTGCTGCGCGATGTCGCCTTTGGCGAAGACGGCAGCTACAGCGATGCCGCCATCATCGAACGCTGCAACGCCGATCTCGCCAATGGTATCGGCAACCTTGCCCAGCGCGCCTTGTCGATGGTCGCCAAGAATCTTGCCGGCATCATGCCGGGGGAAGGGACGACGGATCCGGCGCTCGCCGAAGGAACGGCAACGCTCAGGGTCAGCTTGAATTCGCTCACCGAAAGCTATTTTGCCGCGATGGATGCGCTGCAACTCCACCGTGCGCTCGAAGCTGTCATGGCCATGGTCACGGCCGCCAACGGCTTTTTCGCCGAAAGCGCACCCTGGGCGCTCGCCAAGACCGATCCTGCCGCGATGGCGCATGTCCTCCATGCGACGCTCGACGCGACCCGCCGCATCGTGCTGCTCGTGCAACCAATCATGCCCGAAGCCTCTGCGGCGCTGCTCGATCAGCTGGGCGTCGCCGTGGATGCGCGCAATTTCAATGGCTTTGACTCCATCGTTCCGACAGGAACGCAGTTGCCACCACCCGTTGGCGTGTTCCCACGCTGGACCGAAACGGCGGCATGACCATGCTGATCGATAGCCATTGCCACCTGAATTACCCGGGACTGCGCGAGGATGTCGGCGGCGTTCTGGCGCGGGCGCGCGCGGCCGGTGTTGGCGGTTTCCTCGGCATTTCAACCCGCCGCAGCGAATGGGACGAGGTCATCGCCCAGGCCGATGCCGAGCCTGATATCTGGGCAACCGTCGGCATACACCCGCATGAAGCCGATCTGCACCCGGACACCGACACTGCAACCCTGATTGACGCCACGGCGCACCCGCGCGTTATTGGCATCGGCGAAACCGGCCTCGACTATTATTACGACAAGAGCGATCGCGAACGGCAAAAGGCGAGCTTCGCGGCCCATATCCTGGCCGCCCGCTCCACCGGCTTGCCGATCATCGTCCATACCCGCGATGCCGAAGCCGATACGCTGGCGCTGCTGAAGGCGCCGGGGGAGGGTGTTCTTCGCGGCGTCATCCATTGCTTTACCGCCAGCCAATCCTTTGCAGAGGAGGCACTTGCACTGGGATTCTATATATCGCTGTCAGGCATAGTCACCTTCAAGAACGCCCGTGATTTGCAGGCATCGGCGAAAACCATTCCTGCAGACAGATTGCTTGTCGAAACCGATGCGCCATTTCTTGCGCCGATCCCGATGCGCGGCAAAACTTGTGAACCGGGTTTTGTCGCCCATACAGCGCGCTTCGTTGCCGAATTGCGCGGGGAAGCGCCCGAGGCTCTTGCCGCCAGCACGACTGCCAATTTCCAAACTTTGTTCAGCAAGGCGGTCATGCCCGCGTGAAGGTCACGATGCTGGGATCGGGCACGTCGAGCGGTGTGCCGCGCATCGGCGGCGCCGATGGGGCAGGGGATTGGGGTGATTGCGACCCGCGTGACCCCCGAAACCGCCGCCGCCGTGTCTCGCTGCTCGTCCAGCATGAGGGTCACACGATCCTCATCGACACCGGACCGGATCTGCGCGAACAACTATTGTCGGCACGGGTCAAATCGCTCGATGCGGTGTTCCTGACCCATGATCATGCCGACCACGCCCATGGCATCGACGATCTCCGCCAGGTCTTTCACACCATGCGCCGCCCTGTCGAATGCCATGCCTCCGCAGCCACCTGGTCGGTCTTGAGACAGCGCTTTAACTATGTTTTCGAAGGATCGGAATTTTATCCGCCCACATGCATTGCCAATGAACTCGACGGACCTGTCGCTGTTGGTGACATGCGGGTCACGGGCTTCGCGCAAAACCACGGCAATATCGATTCGACCGGCTATCGCATCGAAACGGATGCCGCCGCGCTGGCCTATTCAACCGATGTGAAGGCGCTCGATGCGCGCGCTGACGCCGGGCTTGCGTCGCTTGACCTTTGGGTTGTCGACGCACTGCGACGCCATCCGCATCCGACGCACGCACATCTTGCGCAAACCCTTGAATGGATTGACCGCTATCGGCCCAGGCGTGCTGTGCTGACGCATATGGACCATTCGATGGACTATGCGACGCTGGTCGCCGAACTTCCGTCCGGCGTCGAGCCCGGCCATGATGGCCTGATCATGGTGTTGCCCGCCTAACCGATCCGCAGCCAAGCATAGCCCAGCGCCAGCGCAAACGACGTAGCCGACGCGAGTATAATGGCGAGCAGGGGCTTTGGCCCGGTCTTCATGATTTCCGCCAGAGGCGAACGAATAGCCGTGGCAGCCACCGAAATCGCGAGCATAGCAGCAGCCGATTCAGCAGCAAAATGGGATACTTGCGTAGGAATGATACCAATCGAATTGACACCGGCAACCGCAAAGAACCCGACCACGAACCACGGTACCGCGGTGATTTTTGTCTTTGCGCCGGTGATCTCCATCTGCGCTGGAAACATCAGGGCAATGATGCCGAGCACCGGCGCAAGCAATGCAACACGTGCAAGTTTCACGATCGTCGCCGTCTCTCCAGCCCCAGGTGAAAAGGCATAGCCGGCGCCCAGAGTCTGTGCGACGTCGTGCACCGATCCACCCAGGAAGAAGCCCGCCTGGGCATCGTTGAAATGCAGCGCATGGGCCGCGGCCGGATACAGCACCATTGCCAGCGAACTCGCCGACGAAATGCCAACCAGTACCAGCGTCAGTTCGGATTGCCGTACGCGCCGTTCACCAAGCGTTGCCGACAGAGCCATCGCGGCCGATCCACCGCAAATTGCCACCGCGCCGCCAGAAAGCACGCCATAGGCCGATGAAAAACCAAGCGCCCGCGCAGCGAGCACGCCAGCACCGATCGTCGCTGCAACGGTAAATACGACCATACCCAGCGCTTCAGGGCCAAGCGCCGCAATCTGGGTGAAGGTGATGCGGGCGCCGACAAGCACAATGGCCCAGCGCAGCAGTTCGCGCGCTGCCAGCGTCAGACCCGGCGTGAGCCGCCGGTCAGCCGAAAGAAAGTTGAGCGCAAGGCCGATAAGCAACGCCATCAGCGTCAACGGCGCGCCATACCGATCGGAAAGGCTGGCCGCAGCCAGCGTTGCCAGCCCGGCAACCGTCAGGCCGGGCAGATAATCGCGCCAGCGTACCTTTGGTGTTGATTCGATATCGCCGAAAAGGTCGGCAGCCTGAGGTGGAGGGGAAGACATCCCGAGCAGCGATAAGCGAGACACCGCGCCGGGCCAAGAATATATAATTTAACATAATATATATTATCAGGATAACATCTATCCGAAGTCCATCGGCCCAGCGCCGAATGAGTCGCCATTTTTGCCGCTGCAAGCTTATTCCTGATGAATACGCAGGAACAACTCGATTTCCCGCGCCGAACCATGCGCCAGGTCCTTGCCCAGTTCCACATGAAGACGCGCGGCAAGGCCCTTTACGATGCGTTGGCGCAATTGCCCCAATGTGCGCGGCGGTGCGATCCGAACCTTCGCCCAGGTCCAAAGCTGGGGGCGCTGCCGATCATGCGGGGTGACGCCGACGCCGGCGCGCGCTACCTCTCGCACATGCCTGCACCCCCGCCCCCTGCTCCCGCCTCGCTCGCTCGACTCGCCGATATCATGGCGCGCCTGCGCGATCCCGATGGCGGCTGCCCATGGGATCTGGCGCAAGATTTCAGCACGATCGCCCCCTATACGATCGAAGAAGCCTATGAAGTCGCAGAGGCCATCACGACAGGCGACATGGCCGAATTGCGCAAGGAACTGGGCGATTTGCTGTTCCAGGTGGTCTTCCATTCGCGGATGGCAGAGGAGGCCGGCCATTTCGCGCTCGATGATGTCATCGACGCGGTGTGCGACAAGATGGAACGCCGCCACCCGCACATCTTCGCAAACGGCACCGCCGCAACCGATGCGATCGCTCAAAAACTGGAATGGGAAGCCATCAAGGCCGCCGAACGCGCCGCCGAAGGCCGTGAAAAAGGCCCGGTATCTGCACTCGATGGGGTCGCAGCCGCCCTGCCCGCGCTAATGCGTGCGGAGAAACTGCAATCGCGCGCCGCCCGTGTCGGCTTTGATTGGCCCGACACCGCCAGCGTCCGCGCCAAGGTCATGGAGGAAATCGGCGAATTCGACGACGCCGGAACCGACGCGCATCGCGTGGAGGAAGCCGGCGACCTGCTATTCGTCATCGTCAACTTGCTGCGCCGCCACGGAATCGATGCAGAGGACGCGTTGCGCGCAGGCAGCACAAAATTCGAACGTCGTTTTCGCGCCATGGAGGCACTGGCCGGGCAGGATTTCCCCGCACTTTCCCTCGAACAACAGGATGCGCTCTGGAACCAGGTCAAGGCGGCCGAACGCCAATGATCGCGCCCCTGCCCGGCAACTTGCTGCCCAGCGGCATCCGGTCCCGCCACGTTACCGGCGTCAACGGGCTCGACATGCACATATTGGAGGCCGGCGACGCATCGCACCCGATATTGCTGCTCCTCCACGGCTTTCCCGAACTGGCCTATAGCTGGCGCAAGGTGATGCCGGCGCTTGCTGCCGCCGGCTATCATGTCGTGGCCCCAGATCAGCGGGGCTATGGCCGCACGACAGGGCAGCAGAACGGCTTTGATGTCGATCTCGATCCGTTCCGCATGATCAGCCTTGCCACCGACGCGCTGGCGCTGGTCGCGGCGCTGGGCCGCACATCGGTGGCGGCGGTTGTAGGCCATGATTTCGGCTCCCCCGTCGCCGCCTGGTGCGCCCTCGCCCGGCCGGACGTGTTCCCGGCCGTTGCGATGATGAGCGCGCCGTTCACCGGCCCCCCGGCCCTGCTCCGCAATGCCGCGCCAGCGCCCGATATCCATGCAGCGCTCGCGGCACTCGACCGGCCGCGCAAACATTATGTCGCCTATTATTCAACCCGGGGCGCCGAAACTGAAATATCCTGCTGCCCCCAGGGCGTGGCCGCGTTTCTGCGCGCCTATTATCACGCCAAAAGTGGCGATTGGGCGGACAACAAGCCCTTCCCTCTCAAGGCCTGGCGGGCCGGCGAGCTGGCTCTCATGCCCCGCTACTACATCATGGATCTTGCCGCCGGCATGGCCGAAGCCGTGGCGCCGATGAGCCCAACCTCGGCTGAAATTTCGGCTTGCCAATGGCTTACCGATGCCGAACTCACGGTTTATGCGGAAGAATTTGGCCGCACCGGCTTTCAGGGCGGGCTCAACTGGTACCGCGGCCGCACCGACAATCATAATCCTGCCGAACTGCTCTTTGCCGGGCGAACGATCGATGTGCCGGCCATATTCATCGCCGGCGCCAGCGATTGGGGCATCCACCAGCAACCGGGCGCGCTCGACGCCATGCAAAAACGCGCCTGCACGGATTTCAAGGCGCTTCACCTTATCGAAGGCGCCGGACATTGGGTGCAGCAGGAAAAGCCAGCCGAGGTTACGGGCCGACTAATTGAATTTCTTGGCAGTCTTGCCGGTTAGGGCGCGCCGCTACCGGCTGGCACCCGCTGGCGGCGACATGGTTTCGCCCGCAGGAGCAGATACAAGTGTCAGGCCATCGATCATGTCGACCGTCCTGCCGTTCAGCTTTGCCGCATCGGCAGGCGAAAGGCAGCCGACCAGAGCGGCGCTGTCGTCGAGGTAGTTCGATGTGGCGGCACTTTCACCGATGATCCGGCAGGCGTCGCCGGGCTTTGGATAGCCATCGCCAACCACGACAAGCCTGGTGGGCCGTTCTTTCGCATCCGTGACCATGGCGGCCACGACGGGTTGGCTGTCGTATCGCCGGGCTTTGATGCGCTTGCTGACAACCGGCAAGTGCCATCAACGATCCGGCGATCATCGTCGCCGACAGTGTCCACTGCACGTGCAACTTGCCCAGATTTTTCCACCTGATCTGTCGGCAGCGAAACGTGACTGCACGCCCGATACCAAATCTGGGGCGGTACAACGCCCTACAGCGTCGCGAACCGCGCCCAATCGGCATCGCTCAGCCGTACTTTCAACGCCAACCCGGCGTCGTCATCGGTGCGCCCGATCACTTCGCCATGTTCGTGCAACCAGGCCAGGCGCCGGCCATCGCCCGCACCGAGATGAAGCTCGTGGACATGGGTGCCGGCGCGCAGCAGGATTGCCATCTGCTCACGCAGCGTCTCGACCCCCTCCCCCGTCAACGCCGATACCAGCACCGCGTCATCGCCAGCCCTGATCGCCAGCGCTGCGCGCTCTTCGTGGCTCAGCGCATCGATCTTGTTGTAAACCGTCAACAACGGCACCCGCTTCAATTCATCGGCAAGGCCAAGCCCGCTCAACACATCGGCGACATCCTTGGCCTGCGCATCACTATCCGGATGCGAAATATCACGGACATGAACGATCAGATCGGCTTCGATAACCTCCTCCAAAGTCGCCCGAAACGCCGCGACCAGCTGCGTCGGCAGGTCGGATACGAAACCCACTGTATCGGACACCACTACCTTGTCATGCCCCGGCAAGCGGATCGCCCGCATCGTCGGGTCCAGCGTTGCGAACAAAAGGTCTTCGGCACGCACTTCCGCACCGGTCAAACGGTTGAACAGCGTCGATTTGCCGGCATTGGTATAGCCGACCAGCGCCACCACTGGCCATGGTGCCTTTTGGCGCTGCCGCCGGTGCAGCCCGCGCGTGCGGCGCACCGATTCCAGCTCGGTTTTCAACCGCACGATCCGATCGCGGATCAGCCGGCGATCGGTTTCGATCTGGCTTTCACCGGGGCCGCCCATAAAGCCAAAACCGCCGCGCTGCCGCTCAAGGTGGGTCCATGATCGAACCAGCCGGCTCGCCTGATATTGCAGATGCGCCAGTTCCACCTGCAAAGTGCCTTCGCGGGTCGAGGCGCGCTCCCCGAAAATCTCCAGGATCAGACCGGTGCGGTCGATCACCTTGGCCTTCAGATCGCGCTCCAGATTGCGCTGCTGGATAGGCGACACCAGCCCATCGATGACGACAAGCTGGGCATCATGCGCTGCTACCGCTGCGGCAAGTCGCTCGATCTGTCCCTTGCCGAACAGGGTTGAGGCACTGGCAGTACGCAATTTAACGACTTCGGCATGGACGACATCGAGCGAGATCGCCCGCGCCAGCCCTTCGGCTTCCGCCAAACGCGCCTCGGGCGCCCGCATCGCTGGCTGGCCGCCCTTGGCTTCCCGCAGCGGCAGCACGACAACCGCGGGTGCGCCAAATCGCACGCCACGGCCATCGTCCCAGCTCACCCCCGGCACCATCGGCGCATGTCCGCCACCGGCGGGTTTTTCATTGGTCAATCGTCGTCGCTTTCATCGATCTTTTCGGCATCGAACAGCTGCACGGGTGACGCCGGCATCACTGTCGAAATCGCATGCTTGTACACCAGCTGGGAATGCCCGTCCCGGCGCAGCAGCACCGAAAAATTGTCAAACCAGGTAATTACGCCCTGCAGCTTCACGCCGTTGACGAGAAACATCGTTACCGGTGTCTTGCTCTTGCGGACGGCGTTCAAAAAGACGTCCTGCAGGTTGTTCGCTTTGTCGGCCATTTTGGACGTCCTTTTCCGATCTTGTTGGCGCGGGATTTTCCCGCGCGATCGCCTCGTTGCCCGGCGTCGGCTACAACGCCTTCCGGGCGCTGCCGTTCAAAGATAGTGCGACGCGGCAAATATCTCAATACGCCGGACAAAATGAAAGCGCCGCACGGTTCAAGGCACGGCAGCGCCGCTACTGCGGTTAGCTGTCCTCGCCATGATCATCGCTCAGTCCCAGCGCCTTCAGCTTGCGGTGCAATGCAGATCGCTCCATGCCGATGAATGCTGCGGTGCGTGAAATATTGCCCGAAAATCGCCGGATCTGCGCCCGCAGATACTCGCGCTCAAAGGCTTCCCGCGCCTCGCGCAGCGGCGTGCCCATGATCGACCTGACCGCTTGGCCCGGCACGAGTCGCGCCGGTTCCGCGGTGATTTCCGATGGCAGCATGTCGATATCGATGCTGCCGATGCGCTCGCCCGGCGCCAGGATCAGCGTCCGTTCGACGACATTGCGCAACTGCCGTACATTGCCCGGCCAATCATAGGTTTGCAGCGCCGCCATTGCATCCTCGCTCAACGCTGGCGTCGCAACCCGACGTTCGGCGGCATAGCGGGCAAGGAAATATTCAACCAGTTCGCCAACATCCTCGCGCCGCTCGGCCAGCGATGGCAGCCGCACCGGTACGACGTTCAGGCGGTAATAAAGGTCTTCGCGGAAGCGCCCGGCGGCAATTTCTGCCACAAGGTCACGCGATGTCGCGCTGATCACCCGCACATCGACCCGCACCCAGCGCGAACCGCCGACGCGCTGGAAAATCTGCTCGGTCAGCACGCGCAGAATCTTGGCCTGGGTCGTCACCGGCATATCGGCGACATCATCCAGGAACAGCGTGCCGCCATGCGCCTGCTCGAACAGCCCGGAATGGACAAGGTGCCCTCCCTCCTCCACGCCGAAAAGTGCCTCCTCGACACGATCCGGGGTCATGCGCGCCGCGCTGACAACAACGAATGGTGCCGCCTCACGCGAACTCCATTGGTGCAGCAGACGCGCCGCAACCTCCTTGCCCGATCCAGCGGGTCCGGTGATCAGCACGCGCGATCCGGTTGCAGCCACCCGCTTCAACGTCGCACGCACGCCGTTAATCAGCGGTGACGAGCCTGTCAGCTCATTGTCAAAACCGACCCGCTGTTTCAACGCCTCGAACTCGCGCTTCAACCGCTCGGTTTCCGTCGCACGCTGCACGACCAGCAGCAATTGTTCGGACTGGAACGGCTTTTCGATGAAATCATAGGCGCCGCGCTTGATGGCCGCGACGGCGGTTTCGATATTGCCATGGCCGGAAATCACGACCACCGGCAGCAATGGCTCGCGGCGCTTGATTTCATCCAGCAATTCAATGCCATCCATCCGCGATCCCTGCAGCCAGACATCAAGGACGATCAATTGCGGCCGCCGCTCGGCCAGCGCCGCCAAGGCGCCATCGCTGTCCCCGGCGGTGCGCGTGGCATAACCTTCGTCGTCCAGGATACCCGCGATCAACTCGCGAATATCGGATTCATCATCGACGATAAGAATGTCTATGGCCATGTCAGTCCATCATCCCAATCATTGCCTTTAGCCTGTAACACGCAGCGGTTGCGGGGCCGCCGCCAAAACATTGTCCGCCACCAGCGCCCGGCTCAACCGCGCCCGCGCAAAGGCGCCGCCGCCGGGCGCATCGCCAAGCTCCAGCGACCCACCATGATCTTCAATAATCTTCTTGACGATTGCGAGACCAAGACCGGTCCCCCGCGCCCGCGTCGTCATATAGGGTTCAGTCAATCGGTCACGGCTCTCCGCCGGCAACCCGATGCCATTGTCGGTCACAGCGATGGCCGCCCATTCGTCATTGTCCTCAATGGAAACGACAATGCTGCCGGGCAGCGCGGCGACACCTTCCGCTGCCTGCCGTTCAACTCGCGCCATCACCGCCTCACCGGCATTCTTGATGAGATTGGTGAGCGCCCGGGATAATTGCTGCCGGTCACAAACCAGCGGCGCACCGGCGGCGCCCGTCACGCTGAACGCGATGGCGGCAAACGAAACCTCTTGCAATACCAATGCCTGCGCAACGATCTGGTCAAGGTTTTCCGCCTGCAGCACCGGCTTCGGCAACCGCGCAAAGTCCGAAAACTCATCGACCATGCGGCGCAGGTCCCCCACCTGCCGCACGATCGTGCCGGTCAGGACGCCAAAGGTCGCCGGATCGTCGCTGATCTGCCGCCCGAATTTGCGCTGCAACCGTTCGGCGGCCAGCTGGATCGGCGTCAACGGGTTCTTGATCTCGTGCGCGATCCGCTGCGCGACATCCGCCCAGGCGGCGCGGCGCTGGTCGGCAAGCTGCGCGGATATGTCATCAAAGGTCAGCACATAACCATTCGACGCCAGATCACCGGGCAGGCCCCGCTCGGCGGCGATGCGCACCTGCAGGGTCTGGGTTTCGGCACCCCGCGCAATCCGCACCTGCGCCGATGCGGCGCCGCTGTCCCGCGCTTCGGCCAGCAAATCGGCAAGCTCCGGCACGGTTTCCCGCAACGGTTGGCCGACCAGCGCCGCCTCGCTGGTCTCCAGCAACGCAGCCGCGGACCGGTTGACGGTGCGGATGATACCGGCGTCCGAAATCGACAGCACGCCGGCAGATACGCCCGACAGCACCGCCTCGGTAAACTGGCGGCGCTCGTCCAACTGCTCATTTGCATCGATCAAAGCCTGTTGCTGCGCCTTCAACTGGCCCGTCATCCGGTTGAAGGCACGCGCCAATATACCGACTTCATCGGGCGATCCGCGCACGGGCACCCGCGCATCCAGATCGCCTGCCCCCACGCGTTCGGCCGCAAGCGCCAATCGCGCAATCGGCGCCACCAGGCGGTTGGCAAGCCAGAGCGCAAACCAGATCGCCACCGCCAGCGTCAGCAACGACACCGCCATCAGCATCAGGTTGAAACGCAACTGCATCACGCGCGATCGCTCGATCAACGATTTATATTCGTCCAACGCCCCGGCCGCCCGCTCGGCCCGCGCCAATACGGCGGAATCAACCTTACGGCTGACATAGATGTATCGATCACCCCCGGCTTCCAACTTCAGCACAGCCTCCACCCGGTCGCCGCCCCTGGCCACGACACTTGCCGCTTCGGTCGTCGTCGCCGCAAAATTGACGCGTTGCAGGCGGGCATTGAGTGCATCGCCTTCGATGCCATACATGGCGAACGGCCTGATCTTGCCATCATCGCGGGCGAACACCGCCGCCTCGGTCAGGTTGCGCGCCGCAACCTGATACACCAGGCCATCGCCCCAATCCTTGCTGCCAAAGCCGAACTGTTCGCTGTAGTGATTCAAATCGCCAGCCATGGCGACAATATCCTTGCCGACGCGCTGCCGGTTTTCCTCGACATAGGCCTGGGCCACCTGATTCGAACTGTCGAGGATGGTCTTCACCCGATCCGAAAACCAGAACTGCACGCCAAACTGGAACAGCAGCGAGGCAAAGATGACTACCAGGATCGTCGGCACAGCAGCGACGCCGGCGAACAGCGCCAGCATGCGAATGTGCAATTTCGCCCCCGCCAGCCCGGCGCGACGATTGGCGATCAGAATCGCAAGCCGCCGCCCGATCAGCACGAACAGCACCATGACCGGCAGCAGGTTCGCGACGATCAACAGAGTCACCACGGGCGGCGACACACCTGCGGCCGGCGCCGCCCGCCCGGTCAACAGGGCATAACTCGACCAGCCAAGGATCAGGGTTGCAGCGGCAGCGGCAATTTCGATCTTCGGATACAGATCGATCCTGTTCACCCAACGGTTGTAACGCCGCAACGCAATGCGCAGGCGTGCCAATATTGGCATATCGCGGGACGCACCCATGGTAGAATCAACATCAGCCATCAACAGGAACTTCTAAGGCAATTCCGTTGCCAAAGGAACACAGGCGTGGCGACAATACGACAGAATGATGAGGGTATGCCACGGCGCTTCATCCACGCGCGCCGGCCGCAACCCCTTGCCGCTGCCCCCGGCCGCAGCCTTGCCCTCAAACCCGCCGTGTAGCGACCGGATCGAGTCCCAGATCGGTCAATTTCTTGCGTAGCGTATTGCGATTGATCCCCAGCAGCCTGGCCGCCTTCAACTGGTTGCCGCCCATGGCGTCCAGGCAGGCGAGGATCAACGGCCGCTCCACCTCGGCAAGCAGCCGGTCATAAACACCATCGGGCGGGATGCCGCCGCATTCCGAAAAATAGCGGCCGATATGCAGCGCTGCCGCCTCGGCAAGCCCGGCGCTGTCCAGGCTGATGTTCGGCACCGGGCGTGCGAGATTGCCGATGCCCGACCGCACCGCCGCCGGGCCGATGGTATCGCCGCGCTCCAGCACCGCGAGCCGTCGCATCAGATTTTCCAGTTCGCGAACATTGCCGGGCCAGGCATGACTGCGCAGTTCGTCCAGCGCAGCAGAATCGAGCGATTTTCGCGGCAGCCCTTCCCGCGCCGCCGCATCGAGGAAATGATGCGCCAGTGCTGGCACATCTTCGCTGCGGGCTCGCAACGGCGGCAGCACGAGCGGCACGACATTCAGCCGGTAAAACAGATCTTCACGAAACCGCCCGGTCGTCGTCAGCGCCAGCAAATCCTGATTGGTCGCCGATACGATGCGAACATCGGCACGCTGGCTGCGCGCGCCACCGACAGCGGTGAATTCGCCGGTCTGCAGCACGCGCAGCAGCCGGGTCTGGGCCTCGATCGGCATGTCGCCGATTTCATCCAGGAACAAGGTGCCGCCCTGCGCCTGCTCAAACTTGCCCGCCGCCCGGGTCGCAGCGCCGGTAAAGGCGCCGCGTTCATGACCGAACAACTCGCTTTCGATCAATTCGCGCGGGATCGCCGCCATGTTCAGTGCAACAAAAGGCCGGCGGGCGCGCGGCCCCATGTCGTGAATCGCCCGGGCGACAAGTTCCTTGCCAGTGCCGCTTTCGCCCAGGATCATGACCGTCAGATCATTGGGAACCACCCGAGCGATCAGCCGATAAACCTCCTGCATCGCCGGCGAACGCCCAATCAATGGCGTATCATCACCGCCAAAATCCAGAACAGCGGCTTCGGCTCGACCTTCAAGTGCTGCAGCAACCGAACGAATCAATTCATTGAGATCGAAGGGCTTTGGCAAATAATCGAACGCCCCCTGCTCGGTCGCCCGCACCGCTGTGGAAAGCGTGTTCTGCGCGCTTATGACGATTACCCGCAGTCCGGGTCGTTTTGCCAGCAGTTGCGGTATCGTATCAAGACCATTGGCGTCGGGCAGGATCACATCAGTGATCACGACATCGCCGCGGCCCTCCTCGACCAACTTGATCAGCCCTGCGGCGGTTTCCGCGAGTCGAACCTGATAACCCGCGCGGGTCAACGCCTGCCGCACGACCGTGCGGATTGCCGCATCATCATCCGCGACCAGAACCGTGGCAGACATTATGCAAGGCCCCAATCATCCGCCGCAAAGGGCAACAGCACCCGAAAGATCGTTTCGGCCGGCTCCAGGCTGCGCTCATATTCAACGACACCGCCATGATCAGCGACAATTTTGGCAACCAGCGCAAGACCCAAACCCGACCCGCCACGCTTCGTGGTGACAAACGGTTCGAACGCATGTTCGCCAAGATCCGCATCGACCCCCGGCCCATTGTCGATCACCCGCACCTCAAGCGGCAGCGAGACCGGCGAACCACCCGACAGGGGCACAACTTTCAAGCCAGCGCGAAAAGCGGTCGTTATCGATATTTCCCCACCTTTACCAACGGCTTCGGAAGCATTTTTCAGTAAATTAATGAAAACCTGAATCAATGCGTCACGATTCGCCATGACCATCGGCAGCGACGGATCATAGCGTTCGCGGATGCGGATACCATACGCAAAGCCTTTCTCGGCGACCCTGCGGACATGCCCCAGCACCTCATGGATGTTCTCGGGCTGCAACTTGACCGGGCGTGTATCGGTAAAGCTCTCCATGCGATCGACCAGCTTGGCGATACGATCGACCTCCGCGACGATCAGATCGGTCAATTCCGCCCTGTCCTCGATGGATACACCACCGATCCCTTCGCCATCCCCCGCCGAAGCCAGCAATTGCGCCGCGCCCCTTATCCCGGACAAGGGGTTCTTGATTTCGTGCGCCAGCATCGCCGCCACCCCTACCGCCGATCGCGCAGCTCCAAGCTGGTGCGATTTTCGATCGAACAGGTTGGTCACCGATCGCGTCTGGAACGCAACGGCCAACCAGCCCGTCGCATCACCAACCGGAGATATCAGCACATCCGCCCGCGTCACCCGGCCATTGCCAAACTGCAGCGCCATGTCATAGGCCGCGCAGCCGCTGCCCTCCGAACGGGCGCGCTCCAATAGCCGCTCGACAATGCTGCCAGGCGCGAAGGCCGCCGCCCAGCCCCGCTCGAACAACGCCTGGCGACTGGTATTGAGGAAGCTTTCGGCCGCGATATTGACTTCGGTCGGCCTGTCATCCGGCCCGACCAGCACGGCTGGCACCGCCAAGCCGGCCAACAGCTCGGCCGGACCAGCCATCAAGCCGCCAGCGCCAGATCGCGGTCAACGCTTTCGTAAAACCGATCAATCATCGAAAGCACTTCAGCCGGATCTGCCAATTGATTGACAGAATTACGGAATGTACCGGAATCATGCAGGCCCTTGGTGTACCAGCCCAGATGCTTGCGCGCCAGATTGACACCGATCACCTGTCCGTAAAGTTCAAGCATCATGCCATAGTGTTCGCGCACCAGTTGATGCTGCTGCGTCAGCGTCGGATCGGCCGGCACCGGCCGCCCGGTCAACGCCGCCATCACCTGCGCGATCAACCAGGGCTTGCCATAGGCGCCACGGCCAATCATCACGCCATCGGCGCCGCTCTGGGTCAATGCCATGTCGGCATCCGCCACCGAACAGATATCGCCATTAACGATAACAGGTAGTTTCACTGCATTTTTCACCGATCGAACGAAGTTCCAATCAGCCGTGCCCGAATATAGCTGGCAACGCGTCCGCCCATGCACGGTGATCAGCTGCACACCCAGATCCTCGGCAACCCGTGCCAGTTCCGGCGCATTCAGGCTGTTGTGGTCCCAACCCATGCGCATTTTCAGGGTCACCGGCACCTTCACCGCCTTGACCGTCGCCTCGATCAACCGCGCCGCGAGCAACGGCTCGCGCATCAACGCCGAGCCTGCATGACCGTTGACGACCTTCTTCACCGGGCAGCCCATGTTGATGTCGATGATCGCCGCACCCATGCCCTCGTTCAGCTTGGCCGCTTCCGCCATGCGCGATGGCTCGCACCCCGCCAGTTGCATCGAAACCGGCTCCTCGCTCGGGTCCCAGGCGGCTTTTTGCAATGATTGCCGCGTTTCCCGGATCATCGCCTCGCTGGCAATCATCTCGGTCACCGTCAAACCGGCACCAAAGCGCTTGACGAGCGTACGGAACGGCCGATCCGTTACGCCGGTCATCGGCGCCAGGATCACCGGCACATCGAGCGTCAACGGCCCGATTGAAATGGGTTGGATGCAGTTCACGCCAATTGCCTAAAAAACAGGCACGCCCTTTATCGGCTTTCGCATTGTTCAGCAAGCGCGCCGGATATTGTTGCCGCGCCCCGGTCACGATAGGTTGACCATCGCGATCCGTCGGGAAACGCCACATGGCCACGCGCTTGCCGCAACTTGACCGCCTGTTCCTGACAGACAGCGGGATCGAGACCGACCTGCTGTTCAACCACGGCTTCGATCTGCCGCATTTCGCCGCCTTTCCGCCGTTCCAGGACGGACGTGGTCGCCAGCGGCTGCTCGTTTATTATTGCGAGCATCTTGCCATTGCCGCCAGGGCGGGGACAGGCTTCAACCTTGAAAGCCCGACGTGGCGGGCCAGCCCGGATTGGGCGACCGCGCTGGGCATGTCGGCCGATGAACTTCATGCGCTCAACACCGATGCCATCATGATGATGCACGAATTGCGCGATGCCCATCGATCGAACGGCCTGCCGATCATCGTCAGTGGCTGCATTGGCCCGCGCGGCGATGGCTATGTCGCCGCGATCGGCACCGAAAGCAAAGCCGCAACGGCCTACCACTCTCTCCAGATCGCCAGCTTCGCCGCCGCTGGCCCGGATATGGTCTCGGCAATCACCATGACGAATATCCCCGAAGCCATCGGCATTACCCAGGCCGCAAAGACCGCTGGCCTACCCGTTTCCATCGGCTTCACGCTGGAAACCGATGGGCGCTTGCCCGAAGGCAGCGCGCTGCAACACGCCATCGAAGCCGTCGATACCGCAACAAATTCCTATCCCGCTTACTATATGATCAACTGCGTTCACCCCGATCATATGGCCGCGGCGCTCGATCCCGTGGCTGCCTGGCAATCGCGGCTGGGCGGCCTGCGCGCCAACGCCTCGCGGCTCAGCCATGCCGAACTTGATGTCATGACCAGCCTTGATGCCGGTGATCCCGCTGCTCTGGCGGCAGACTATCGACGGCTGCGCGCTGCCATGCCGCAATTGAACGTGCTCGGCGGCGGCGGCGGCACCGATTGCCGTCACATCGCCGCCATCGCCAGCGCTTGCGCGGCCTGACCAGGCCGGTCCCGACGGACGGTGCTTGCGTTGCGCTCGCGCGGGGTTACTTGTCGCCGCCATGACCACCCACGCAATCATCGTCGCTGCAGGCAAGGGCCTTCGCGCCGGTTCCGGCCTGCCCAAGCAATATCGCCCCGTCGCCGGCAAGCCGCTGCTTCGCCACGCCATTGAACGGTTGCTCGCCCATCCGGGCATCGATGCCGTATCGGTCATTATCAACCCCGATGATCTGGCGCTGTATACCGCCGCCACCGCTGGCCTTGCGCTGCCGCCACCCGTTCATGGTGGCGACACCCGCCAGCAATCGGCGCTCAATGGCCTTGAATCGCTCGCCGCCACACCGCCGTCGCTGGTGCTTGTCCATGATGCCGCAAGGGCTTTTGTGCCCAATGAATTGCTCGATGAACTGCTCGGCGCTCTTGACGATTCGGCCAATGATGGTGCCGTGCCGGCCCTGCCAGTCATCGACAGCCTGCGGCGCGGGAGCGGTCATTACCAAACGGCTGTCGATCGCGACGGCCTGTTCCGGGTGCAGACGCCGCAGGCATTTCGCTACGCCGCCCTGCTCGCCGCCCACCGTGCCGCCGCACCCGGCGCCACCGATGAAATCGCCATCGCCATGGCCGCCGGCCTGAAGGTCGCAATCACCCCGGGCGACGAGCGCGCTTTCAAGGTGACGGAGCCCGACGATTTTGCCAAAGCCGAAGCGATGCACAGCCCCGCCATGTCCCCACGCGCCGCCAGCGGCTTTGATGTCCACCGCTTCGGCCCCGGCGATCATGTCTGGCTGTGCGGCGTGCAGATACCGCACACGCACGGCCTGATCGGCCATAGCGATGCCGATGCCGCGCTCCACGCGCTCACCGATGCACTGCTCGGCACCATCAGTGCCGGGGATATAGGCGATCATTTCCCGCCCAGCGATCCAAAATGGCGCGGTGCCGCCAGCGATCAATTCCTTGCCCATGCCGCATCTCTGGTCCGCGATGCGGGCGGCATCATCGATCATGTCGATGTGACGATCATCTGCGAACAGCCAAAGGTCGGGCCGCACCGCCCGGCGATGCGCGCCCGCATCGCCGAAATCATCGGGGTCGGCATCGCGGCCGTCAGTGTAAAGGCGACCACGACCGAAGCGCTGGGCTTCACCGGTAGAAATGAGGGACTCGCCGCACAGGCCATCGCCAGCGTGCGTTTGCCGGTCTAAAGGTGACTGTATGGATCCTGAACTAATCGCCACCGCCATCCGCGTCCTCGATGCAAACCGGGCCGCTGGCAAAACCATCGCCACGGCCGAATCCTGCACCGGCGGCCTTGTCATGGCCGCGCTAACGGAAATCGCCGGCGCTTCGGACGTGGTCGATCGCGGCTTCGTCACTTATTCGAACGAAGCCAAGATGGAGGCCATCAGCGTCAATCAGGACATTTTGGAAACATTCGGCGCGGTATCGATCGCCGTTGCCTGGGCGATGGCACAGGGCGCGTTGAAGCATAGTCACGCCGATGTCGCCGTGGCGGTCACCGGCGTTGCGGGACCGGGCGGTGGCAGCGAAAAAAAACCGGTCGGCACCGTCGTGTTTGCCAGGGCAACGCGCGGCGGCGATCCCGACGCGGTTGTTGCCGATGTGCGGCAATTCGGCGATCTCGGTCGCAGCGAGATCCGCAGGCAGGCGGCGCTGGTGGCGCTCGAATTGCTGATGCCCGGCGCAGCGCCCGAAGCCTAGAGCCCGAATTGCCCCAGCCACCCATCATCCGGCTGATCGGCCTGCCAACCGACAGCAATTCCAGCTTCCTGCGCGGTGCGGCCGCTGCCCCGACGCGCATCCGTGCCCAACTATTCTCGGCGCACGCCAATCTGGCCTGCGAGAGCGGTAGGGTGATCGGCACCGACATCGACATGCGCGATGGCGGTGATCTTCCCCTCACCGAAGCCGCCGGCGATGATGCATTGATCCGAACCGCCGTCGCCGCAGCGTTAGCTGCCGGCGAAGCGCCCCTGCTGCTTGGCGGCGATCACGCCGTTACCTATCCGGTCCTGCAGGCCATTGCCGCCCACCACGGGCCGGTCGATATCCTGCACTTCGACGCGCATCCCGATCTCTACGACGATTTCGAAGGCAATCCGCGCAGCCATGCCTCACCGTTCGCGCGCATCATGGAGGCAGGATTGGCACGTCGATTGGTGCAGGTCGGCATCCGCACGCTCAATCCGCATTGCCGGGCCCAGGCCAAACGATTTGGCGTTGAGATCGTCTCGATGCGCAACTTCTCACCCGCCAGCGTCCCGACACTTGCTGGCCCCGTCTATATCTCGCTGGATCTGGACGGTCTCGATCCGGCCTTTGCGCCGGGCGTTTCGCACCATGAACCGGGCGGCCTGAGCGTTCGCGACATCCTCGATGTGCTGGCGCTGGTAGATGCGCCGGTTATCGGTGCCGACATCGTTGAATATAATCCGGCCCGCGATATCAACGACATGACGGCGGTTGTCGCCGCCAAATTCGTCAAGGAACTTGCGGCACTGCTGGCTCGCTGATCGCCGGGACGGCGCTGGCTGGCGGCCCGTAAATCCGTTCAGCCCGCGTTTCGAATGCGCCCACCATCCGCTTGAAAGCCTCTCCGAAAAACATCCCGGCAAGCCTTTCGAACATCTTGTTCCTGAATTCGAAATCGACCGTAAAATCGATCTCGCAACCACCGTCCGGCGCCGGTCTGAAATGCCAGTCATTGTCGAGATGCTTCAACGGGCCAGCGATATATTCGACATGCACATGGCCCGGCCGTTCCAGCCTGACCCGGCTGGTAAAGCGCTCGCGCACCATCTTGAAGCCGACGATCATGTCGGCGGTCACCACATTACCCTCGGTCTTCAATATCCGCAGTCCCTGGACCCAGGGCAGAAATTCGGGGTAGCGGCCGATATCGGCCACCAGATCGAACATCTGCTCCGCGCTCCAGGGCAGCCGCCGAACCTCGGCGTGGCGCGGCATCAGCCGCGGGCCTTTTCCGTCATCGCCCGGCGCTTTTGCTGCATTTCGGCAAAATCCTTGCCGGCGTGGTAGGATGATCGCGTCAACGGTGACGCCGCAACCTGCAGGAACCCCTTGGACCGCGCCACGGCCGCCAATGCCGCAAACCGCGCCGGCGTCACGAACTCGGCAACCTTGGCATGGCGCGGTGTCGGCTGCAGATATTGGCCGACGGTAAGGAAATCGACGCCGGCCGATCGCATGTCATCAAAAACCTGGTGAAGTTCCTGTTCGGTCTCGCCCAGCCCAACCATCACACCGGATTTTGTAAATACCTGTGGACTCAGGCTTTTCACCTGGTCGAGCAAGCGCAGCGAATGATAATAGCGCGCGCCGGGCCTGATGGTCGGATACAGGCGCGGCACGGTTTCCAGATTATGGTTGTACACATCCGGGCCGGCCGCAACGATCGTCTCCACCGCGGCCTTCGCCTTGTTGCGAAAATCCGGCGTCAGTATCTCGATCGTCGTCCGTGGTGCCGCCGCGCGCAGTTCCTCGATAACCCGAACAAACTGCCCCGCCCCGCCATCGGGCAGATCGTCGCGATCAACCGAAGTGATGACGATGTGCTCCAGCCCCAGCGCCGCCGCCGCCTCGGCAACATGGCGCGGCTCCAGCTTGTCCACCGGCCCCGGCATCCCGGTCTTGACGTTGCAAAACGCGCAGGCGCGCGTGCAGGTATCGCCCAGGATCATCACGGTCGCATGCTTCTGGCTCCAGCATTCGCCGATATTGGGGCAGGCTGCTTCCTCGCAAACCGTGTTCAGGTTCAGGCTGCGCATGAGCTTGCGGGTTTCGGCGAACGCCGCCGACGTAGGCGCACGCACGCGCAGCCAATCAGGCTTGCGGGCACGAAGCGGGGCGGCGGCAGTGATTTCGACGGCGGGGATTTCATTCATGCCCACGAGATAGCGATTGTGGCCGGTAATGCCAATCGGAGTGCGTGACGCAGCCGAATTCGACTGCTAACAGACAGCCATGCCCGAATTCAAAATGCTCATAGAAGGCTTTCGTCGCTTCCGCGGTTCCGCCTATATCGAACAGCGGGCCCGCTATGACGCGCTGGCCAACAAGGGCCAAAGCCCCAAGCTGATGATCATCGCCTGCTGTGATAGTCGGGTCGATCCGACGCGCGTTTTCGATACCGAGCCGGGCCAGGCCTTTGTGCTGCGCAACGTTGCCAATCTGGTGCCGCCCTATCAACCCGATGATGCCCAGCATGGCGCATCCGCGGCGATCGAATATGCGGTTACCGTTCTGAAAGTGCATCATATTGTCATTTTTGGCCATGCCCATTGCGGCGGCATCCAGGCATCGCTGGATGGCACGTTCGATGATGCGGCGCACGGCAGCGGCGGCTTCATCGGCAGCTGGATGTCGATGATCGCGCCGGCGCGGGATCGGATTCGTTCGGCAGCGGCAATGTCGCCGGACATCGACGCCGCCCGCGCGCTAGAATTGGAAGCCATTCGCATCAGCATGGCCAATCTGCGCAGCTTTCCCTTCGTCGCCGCCGCCGAAGCCGCCGGCGAACTGCACATCCAGGGCACATTGTTCGATATCTCCGATGGCATCCTCCGGGTGCTGGACATGGAAACCGGCCGGTTCGAACCCGTCGGCATCGATTGGTAACGGTCGGGTCGGCTTTAGCCTGACCGCGACAGCCTTTATCACCGCGGCTGCGCATCCCACAGCCGCCCGCGCGGATCGCGCGCCCCGGCGCGCTGTTCAACCCAGCGTTTGTGCCGTTGAAACCCGCACCCCGATTGGCCACCGGCGCCCGATGCCGAACAGGAACCGATCCCGCCGCCATCATAGTCAAACAACCCGTTGCGCTCGCGCGAAACGCTGGCATTGCGCGGATCATCCGGGTCAGGCACGCTCGGTAACGGCAAACGATAGGGTGAGCGCAACGGATCGGCGTCAGCACAGACCAATATCTCGCCGGGCTTTGCCTTTGGGCAAAGTGCGCTCAGACTGGGCGGCACTTGGGCAAACGCCGACATCGGCACCAGCCCCAACGCCGTTACGGCCACAAACAGGCCGCCGCGACGCATGGTCTTACAAGCCTTTTTGGTCGAGGCTCTTCAACAAAATGGCGGCTTCCTGATCCTTGCCCTTGGCGGCTTTCAACGATTGATTGGCCGCCGCAACGTCAACAGGGCCGCCCTCCCCCAGCAATTCCATCTTCGCCAATTCCCGCATCGCCGCCGGATAAGGCGGTACCATCACCAACCGGGCACCCTGATCGGCGCCGTTGAATGCATAGGCTCGGGTGCGCCCCGAAATGGCCGCCTTGAACTCATCGCCGTCGGTGCCCTTGGCCAGGCTCTTCAACATCTCGCGTGCGGCGGCCGGATCGGCCGGAACACCCCTGCCGAACCGGGTCAGCATCGCCAGCATGTAACCGGCATCGGCATTTTTCCACGCCGCCCAGCATTTCAACAGCGCGATATCCTCCGGCGCCGGCGCCGGTGCCGCCGTCTTTTCGTTGGTCCATGCAAAGGGCTTGCAATTCAACTGCGCCGCGGCCGGCGATGCGGCCAGCAGCACCGCCATGAACACAAAGGCCCGCATATCAATTTCCTCCGGCGCAAACGCCAAGATCAATAATGCAGCGCCTTGCCATAGGCATCAAGCACGCTTTCATGCATCATTTCCGACAGCGTTGGATGCGCGAAAACCGTATGCATCAATTCCTGCTCGGTGGTTTCAAGCTGCCGGGCGATCACATAACCCTGGATCAACTCGGTCACTTCGGCGCCGACCATATGCGCGCCCAGCAATTCGCCCGTCGCCGCATCGAACACGGTCTTCACAAAACCCTCGGCTTCGCCCAGCGCAATCGCCTTGCCGTTGCCGATGAACGGGAATTTGCCGATCTTCACGTCAAACCCCGCAGCTTTGGCCTTGGCCTCGGTCATGCCAACGCTCGCCACCTGCGGCCGCGAATAGGTGCAACCCGGAATCCCAGCCTTGTCGAGCGGATGAACATGCATGCCGGCCATCGTTTCAACGGCGATGATCCCTTCATGGCTGGCCTTGTGCGCCAGCCACGGCGCCCCCGCCACATCGCCGATCGCCCACAGCCCCGGCACATTGGTGCGGCCAAAGCCATCATTGACGATGTGGCCGCGATCCAGGGCGACACCCAGTGCCTCCAGCCCGATATTCTCGGTATTGGGCACGATGCCGATGGCAACGATGACATGCGAGAACGCCACGGTTTCCGCCTTGCCGTCCGCCGTGGTGATGGTCGCTTTCACGTCCGCCGCGCCCGGCGTCACATCGCTCACCTTGGCGCCGGTCAATATTCGCATGCCCTGCTTGGTCAGGGTTTTCTGCATGAAGGCCGAAACTTCCTCATCCTCCACCGGCAGCATCCGGTCGAGCATTTCAACAACCGTGACTTCAGCGCCCATGTCGTTGTAGAAACTGGCAAATTCAATGCCGATCGCGCCCGATCCGATCACCAGCAGCTTCGTCGGCATCTCGGGCGGCACCATGGCGTGGCGATACGTCCACACCCGCTTGCCGTCCGCCGCCACACCCGGCAGGTCCCGCGCCCGCGCCCCGGTCGCCACGATGACATTCTTCGCCGCCAGCACCCGCGTCTGGGCGCCAGTAGTCACCGTCACCTCGGTCGCCGCCGTCAATGCGCCGACCCCTTCGACAACGGTCACCTTGTTCTTCTTCATCAGGCCCTTGACGCCTGAATTCAGCTGCCCGGCCACCTTGCGCGATCGCTCGGTGATCTTCGCCAGATCGAACGAAACCCCCGTCGCCGCCAGCCCATAGGCGTCGGCATGGGTCATGTAATGATAGATTTCGCTCGTCCGCAGCAGCGCCTTGGTCGGAATACACCCCCAATTGAGACAGATGCCGCCAAGCCGCTCGCGCTCGACAATGGCGACCTTCATGCCCAGCTGCGAAGCACGAATGGCGGCGACATAGCCGCCGGGACCAGACCCGAGGATTACGAGATCGAAGGTTTCAGTCATGCCAGTTCCTTGCGCCCTCTCCCCGCACGGGCGTCACGCCACCAGCGCCAGCGGCGCCTCGATCAACGCCTTGAACGCCGCCATCAATTCCGCACCATCGGCGCCATCGATGGCGCGATGATCGAAGCTGCCGGTAACCGTCATCACCGTCGCAATTGCCAGTGCATCACCCACGACATAGGGCCGCTTCTCCCCCGCCCCGACCGCCAGGATCATGCCCTGCGGCGGGTTGATCACCGCGTCGAACTGCTTGATGCCATACATGCCCAGGTTGCTGACCGATGCCGTGCCGCCCTGATATTCGTGCGGCTGCAATTTCCCGTCCCGCGCCTTTTCGGCGAGCACCTTCATCTCGGTGGCAATCACCGACATCGGCTTCATATCCGCCCCGACGATGATCGGCGTGATCAACCCCGAAGGCGACGCCACCGCCACCGAAATATCGGCGCGCGAATAACTGATCAGCGTATCGCCGGCAAAACTGACATTGGCCTTGGGGCACTGCCGCAACGCCAGCGCCAGCGCCTTTATGACCATGTCGTTGACGCTCAGCTTGATCTTGCGTGGCACCAACGCGGCGTTCAACTCGCCGCGCAGCTTCAACAGCGCATCGATCCGCACATCGTTGGTCAGGTAGAAATGCGGCACCGTCTGCTTGGCCTCGGTCAACCGCCGCGCGATCACCTTGCGAACATTGCCCAGCTTTTCCTCGGTGTGGGGAACATCGCTGAAGGGCAGGCCAAACGCCGGCGCCATGACCTTCTTCTCACCACCCGCAACGGGCACAGCCTGGACTGGGGCGCCGCTTGCTACCGGCGCAGCCTTCGCCACCACAGGCTTGACTGCCGCCGCGTCGACATCGGCCCGCACGATCCGGCCATTGGGGCCGGACCCTGCCACCGCCGCGAGGTCCACGCCCTGCAGCGCGGCAATCCGCTTGGCGAGCGGCGTCGCGATGACACGCCCGTCCTTTTCCCCGCCACGCAAGGGCGGGGTCGGGGGTGGGGCGTCACCAGGAACCGGCGCAGCCTTCGGCACTTCTGCAACCACCACCGGTGCCACCACCGGCGCCGGCGTTTCCACTTTGGGCGCAGCGGTCTCGCCCTCCCCGCGCAACCGCATGATCACCTGCCCAACCGGCACGCCTTCCGAACCTTCGGCAACCACCAGTTCGGCAACCACACCCTCGTCGATGGACTCGACTTCCATCGTCGCCTTGTCGGTCTCGATCTCGGCGAGCACATCGCCAGATTTGACCGCATCGCCAACCTTGACGACCCATTTCGACAGCGTGCCGGTCTCCATGGTCGGCGACAGCGCGGGCATGGTGATGTCGATCATTTGTAGCAAACCTTCTTCGCCGCGCTCACCACATCCTCGACCTTCAGCAGCGCGGCTTTCTCCAGATTGGCGGCATAGGGCATCGGCACATCGACATTTGTCACCCGCAGCACCGGCGCATCCAGATCGTCGAACCCATGCTCCATGCACACCGCGATGATCTCGCTTGAAATCGAGCAGACCGGCCAGCCTTCCTCCACCACCACCATGCGGTTGGTCTTTTTCAAAGATGCCAGCACTGTCGCCGTATCCAGCGGCCGCAGCGTGCGCAGATCGACGATTTCGGCCTCGATGCCTTCCGCCGCCAGCAAAGCCGCCGCCTCCAGCGCCACGCCAACCCCGATCGAATAGCTGACCAAAGTCACGTCCTTGCCAGCCCGCACCACCGCCGCCTTGCCAATCGGCACGACCACATCATCGCCCTCGGGCACATCGAAACTCTGCCCATAAAGCAGCTCATTTTCCAGAAACACCACCGGGTCCGGCGACCGGATGGCGGCTTTCAAAAGCCCCTTGGCATCGGCGGCGCTATAGGGCGCAATAACGATCAGGCCGGGTACACTGGCATACCAGGGGCCGTAATTCTGGCTGTGCTGCGCCCCCACCCGCGACGCGGCGCCATTCGGCCCGCGGAACACGATCGGGCAACGCATCTGGCCGCCGGACATGTAATTTGTCTTGGCCGCCGAATTAATGATGTGGTCGATGGCCTGCATGGCGAAATTGAAGGTCATGAACTCGACAATCGGCTTCAACCCGCCCATCGCTGCCCCCGCTCCCAGCCCGGCAAAGCCATATTCGGTGATCGGCGTATCGACGACACGGCGCGGTCCGAATTCCTCCAGCAACCCCTGCGTGACCTTATAGGCGCCCTGATATTCGGCGACTTCCTCGCCCATCACGAACACTTCGGGCGTGGACCGCATTTCCTCGGCCATGGCATCACGCAACGCCTCGCGCACCGTCTGGCGCTTGGTCGGACCGGCATATTCGGCGACCGCTATCGGCTGAACAACAGGCGCAGGCGATGCGGCGGGGCTGGGCGCTGGTGCAGGCTTGGGTGCCTCAGCGACGACCGACGCAGCCACATCCGGCGCAGGCGCAGCGGCGGGCGCAGCAAGCGTCTCCCCCTCCCCCAAGATCGTCGCAATCAACGTGCCAACCGGCACACCTTCGGACCCGGCGGCCACGTGCAGCTTGGCCACCACGCCGCCGTCGTCGGCCTCCAGTTCCATCGTCGCCTTGTCGGTCTCGATCTCCGCCAGCACATCGCCCGGCTTGACCGTATCGCCTTCCTTCACCAGCCATTTGGCCAGCGTGCCTTCTTCCATGGTCGGCGACATGGCGGGAAGCTTGATCTCGGCCATCAGTAGGTTCCCACCAGCACGTCGGTATAAAGCTCGCTCAGGTCAGGCTCAGGCGCATCCTCGGCAAAATCCGCCGACGCCGTCACGATATCGCGCACTTCCTTGTCGATCGCCTTCAGGCTGGCCTCGTCACCATAACCAGCCGCGATTATCTCGCGCTTGGCCTGCTCGATCGGATCGGACTTTTCGCGCATCGCCTGGACTTCCTCGCGGCTGCGATATTTGGCGGGGTCCGACATCGAATGGCCGCGATAACGATAGGTCTTCAATTCCAGCAGCAACGGCCCCTTGCCAGACCGCACCCATTCGACGGCGATTTCGGCGGCGCCACGCACGGCCAGCACGTCCATGCCGTCCACCTGCAGACCCGGAACCCGGAAACTTTCACCGCGGCGGTACAAAAGATCTTCGGAACTGGCACGGTTGACGCTGGTGCCCATGGCATATTGGTTGTTTTCAATGACGAAAATCACCGGCAGCTTCCACAGCTCGGCCATGTTGAAGCTTTCATACACCTGACCCTGGTTCGACGCGCCATCGCCGAAATAAGTGACCGCAAGCCCGCCATCACCCTTGTACTTGTGCGCAAAGCCCAGCCCGGTGCCCAGCGGCACCTGCGCCGCGACGATTCCGTGGCCGCCGTAAAAGCCATGCTCGACACTGAACATGTGCATCGATCCGCCTTTGCCCTTGGAGATGCCGGCCTGGCGCCCGGTCAGTTCAGCCATCACGGCATTGGCCGGAATCCCGGCGGCGAGCATATGACCATGGTCACGATAACCAGTGATAACCGAATCGGTTTTCTTGAGCGCCGCCTGAATGCCCACCACAACGGCTTCCTGGCCGATGTAAAGGTGGCAGAATCCGCCAATCATCCCCATGCCATACAGCTGGCCGGCGCGTTCCTCGAAGCGCCGGATCAACAACATCTGGCGATAGAAATCGAGCAGCTCTTCCTTGCTTGGCTTGTACCTTACCGGTTCATTCGGTCGCTGCCGATTGCCTTCCGCGGACGGTTTTGCAGCGGAACCTGCTTTTGCAGCAGGCTTTGGTGATGCGGAACGAGCCAAGGTAGAGCCTCCGGGTTACCGGGATTGTATAGGAGCCTTGCAGCAGACGCCACAAGCCCAAGAAAGCGCTATTTATCGTCCAGCGGAACGATAACTTCGTCGGGTTTTACCACGTTGAGGTTCTGGCGAACCATCTCATCGGCAAGATCGGGATCGACCTTGTTCGGGTCCAGCATCTTCACCTTCCGGCCAACTGCTGCCTTGGTCTCGGCACTTTGTGCCGCCTGTTTCTCCAGCGTGACACGCTCCGCCTTATAAGACTTCCAGGCGATTACGCCCGTCGGCCCGCCAATGGCGTGCGAGACAAAATATCCGATCAACAGGATGCAAATTGCCGGGAGCGCCGCGCGACGAAGATAGCCGGTAATGCGGGTGCGGTTCTGCATTGCAAATCGATACCGGCGGCGCGATTCAGGGGCAAGCAGGTTTTGGCATCAACCCGCGTACCCCCCGATAATGCAGGGCGTGGTTTGCACCAAAAGCCCTGCTATGGCATCGCCATCAACATAAAACATGATCATCTCGGGGAGAGAGCCAATGACCGCCATCAACACCGCCGTGGACCTGCGCAAGGATGGCGACATCGCCGTCGTTACTATCGATTCGCCGCCGGTGAACGCTTTGTCCGCCGATGTCCGCGACGGGCTCGCCGGGGCCTTTGAACAAATCGCCGCCGATGGCAGCGTAAAGGCCGTGGTTCTCGCCTGCGCCGGCCGCACCTTCATCGCCGGCGCCGATATATCCCAATTCGGCAAGCCGCCGCGCGGTGCGTCGCTGCACAAGGTGATGGAGGCCCTGGAAAGCGACAAGGTGCCGGTCATCGCCGCCATCCACGGCACGGCGCTCGGTGGCGGGCTGGAGGTGGCGCTGACTTGCCATTACCGCGTCAGCGATACCAAGGCGCGTTTCGGCCTGCCCGAAGTCAAGCTCGGCCTGTTGCCCGGTGCCGGCGGCACCCAGCGGCTGCCGCGCGTCGTCGGTGCCAAAAAGGCGCTGCAGATGGTGACCAGCGGCGACCAGATGAATGCAAAGGACGCACTTGCATCCGGCCTCGTCGATGAGATCGTCGAAGGTGATCTGACCGCCGGCGCCATCGCCTTCGCCCGCAAGGTTGTCGCCGAAGGCCGCCCTTTGAAACGTGTCCGCGACGATGCCAGCAAACTGGGCGGTGATGCCGCCTCGCTCGCGCCGATGTTCGCCGAATTCCGCAAGGCCAATGCCCGCAAATTCCACGGCTTCGAAGCGCCGGAAGCAAATATCAAATGCATCGAAGCCGCCGTCTCGCTGCCCTTTGAAGCCGGCATGAAGGTCGAACGCGAAGAATTCATGAAACTGATGAACGGCCTCCAGTCCGCCGCCCAGCGCCATGTGTTCTTCGCCGAACGCCAGGCCGCCAAGATCGACGGCCTCGACCCTGCCACCGAACTGTTGCCAGTCAAATCGGTCGGTATCATCGGCGCCGGCACCATGGGCGGCGGCATCGCCATGAACTTCCTCAACGTCGGCGTGCCGGTCACCATCGTCGAAACCAAGCAGGAAGCGCTCGATCGCGGCCTCGCCGTTATCCGCCGCAATTATGAAAACAGCGCCAAAAAGGGCCGGTTCCCGATGGAGGAAGTGGAGGCGCGCATGGGCCGCCTGACCCCGACGCTGGCGCTGGAAGACCTCAAGGACGTCGATATGGTCATCGAGGCGGTGTTCGAGAATATGGAGATCAAGAAGCAGATCTTCGGGCGGCTCGACAGCATCTGCAAGCCCGGCGCCATCCTCGCGTCGAACACTTCCTACCTCAACGTTGATGAAATCGCCTCGGCCACCAAGCGGCCCGAATCCGTCGTCGGCATGCACTTTTTCTCGCCTGCCAACGTCATGCGCCTGCTGGAAGTCGTGCGCGGCGAAAAAACCGCGCCGCAGGTACTGGCAACCGCCATGGCCACCGGCAAGAAGATCGGCAAGATCAGCGTCGTTTCGGGCGTCTGCCACGGCTTCATCGGCAACCGCATGCTCGGCAAGCGTCAGGAACAGGCCAACAAGCTGATCCTGGAAGGCGCCAAGCCATCGGATATCGACCGCGTGCTGACCGATTTCGGTTTCCCGATGGGCCCGTTCCAGATGTCCGACCTTGCCGGGCTCGATATTGGCTGGTCGGCGGAAACATCAAAGGGCGTGACGGTCCGTGACCGCCTGTGCGAAGCCGGGCTGCGCGGCCAGAAGAATGGCAAGGGCTTTTACGATTACGACGAAAACCGCAACCGCACGCCGTCGCCGGTCGCCGAAAAGATCATCCTCGATTACGCCGCCGAAAAAGGCATCAACCGCCGCGAGATCAGCGACGCGGAAATCCTTGAACGCTGCCTCTATCCGATGGTCAACGAAGGCGCCAAGATCCTGGAAGAAGGCATGGCACAGCGCGCCAGCGACATCGATATCGTCTGGATCAACGGCTATGGCTGGCCGGTCTATCGTGGCGGCCCGATGTTCTGGGCCGAACATGATGCCGGCCGCGAAAAAATCGCCGCCGCGCTCGAACGCATGGGCATGGACGTGTCGCCGCGCCTCAAGGCAGGTTTTTGATCATGCGGTCGATTGCGCTGCTCTCGCTGCTGCTCGCCGCGCCGGTCGCCGCCCAGGCGCCGGCGCCCTATGCGGCGCCTGACTACACGCAAGCGGCAAACTGGCTCTGTCGCCCGGGCCGCGCCGATGCCTGCGGCGGTGATCTTTCGGCCACGGCGGTTGCCGGCAATGGCAGCACCAGCGTCGTAAAATTGCCGTCGCCCACAGCGCAGCAGATCGATTGCTTTTACGTCTATCCGACCGTTTCGACCGACCCGACCGGCAACAGCGACCTGAGCATCGACAAGGCCGAAACCAATGTCGCCCGCATCCAGTTTGCCACCTTTCGCAGCGTCTGCCGCACCTTCGCGCCCATGTACCGCCAGGTCACGCTCAAGGGGCTGCGCGATGCCATGGCGGGCAAGGCTGCCACGGTTGACCGGGTCATGGCCTATCGCGATGTCGTCGCCGCATGGAACGACTATCTGACCCGCGACAATGCTGGCCGCGGCGTCATCCTGATCGGCCATAGCCAGGGCAGCGGCGTCATCAAGGCATTGTTGCAGAACGAGATCGAGGGAAAGCCCGTCGCAGCGCGGGTTATTGCCAGCTATGTGCCCGGCACCAACCTGCTTGTTCCGGTCGGCAAGGCCGTCGGCGGCGATCTCAAATCGACACCCTTGTGTCAAAGCGCCAACCAGACCGGCTGTGTTCTCGCCTGGGTGTCGTTTCGCGATGGCAAGGTCCCGCCCGCCGATGCCCGCTTCGGCCGCACCAGCGTGCCCGGCATGGCGGTTGCCTGCACCAACCCGGCGGCACTCGGCGGCGGCCGCGCGCCGCTGCGCATGTTGCTGCCGACCGCCGCCAACATCGTTGACAACGCCAGCAACCAGTCCCCCTGGGCCAAGGGCGCGATTGTGACGACTCCCTTCGTTGCGCTGCCGGGGTTGCTCAACGGTGCATGTGTCGATGGCGATGGCGCGCAACGCCTCGCCATCCGTGTCGATGCCGATCCGGCCGATGCGCGTACCGATACGATTGGCGGTGACGTGGTGTTCGGCAGCCAGATCGTCGAAAGCTGGGGGCTCCATCTCATCGACGTCAATGCGGTGCTCGGTGACATGGTGGTGCTTGCCGAACAACAGGGCCAGGCGTGGCTGGCAAAACAGCCTGCGGCATCCGCGCCGTAACTTTTTGCCGCGACCCTGCGTATATAAAGGCATGACTAACCGACGCACGCTCATCTTCACCGGGCTGGCTGCTGCCGCTGCCCTGCCCTTGTTGCGCTTTACCGAACAGCCGGCGCTCGCTGCCGGCGCCACCAGGTTCGAATATGCGCTTACCGACGCGCAATGGCGGCAAAAGCTGCCTGGGCTCGCCTATGACGTGCTGCGCCATGAAGCCACCGAACGGCCTTTTTCGTCGCCGCTCAACGATGAACATCGCGCCGGGGTGTTTGCCTGCAAGGGCTGCGCGCTGCCTTTGTTCGCCAGCGCGACAAAGTTTGACAGCGGCACCGGCTGGCCGAGTTTCTACGCACCGCTCAAGAACGCCGTCGGCAGCACGACCGACAACAGCTTGTTCATGTCACGCACCGAAATTCACTGTCGGCGCTGCGGCGGCCACCTCGGCCATGTCTTTGACGACGGACCGAAACCGACGGGCCTGCGCTATTGCATGAACGGCGCGGCGCTGACCTTTTCCCCTGCGAAAGCCTGAAATGATGTTGCGTAATCTTGTCGTCGCCGCGCTGCTCGGCACCGCTGCCTGTTCGGGCGCGATTGCCGCTGAACGCATGGTAACCGCGCCTGCGCCCATCACCGATGCACCGCTGGCAGCAGGACGGTTGCAAACCGCCGTATTCGCCGGCGGCTGCTTCTGGGGTGTTGAAGGTGTGTTCGAACGCATCAAAGGCGTCCAATCGGTGCGCTCGGGCTATGCCGGCGGCGCCAAGGCAACCGCGCTCTATCAGGTCGTCGGCACTGGCATGACCGGCCATGCCGAAGCTGTCGAGATCAAATATGATCCTGCCAAGGTCAGCTATGGCACCTTGCTGCGCATCCTGTTTTCCGTCGCGCATGATCCGACCCAGCTAAACCGCCAGGGCCCGGACACCGGCAGCCAGTATCGCAGCGCCATCTTCCCGCAAACCACCGAACAGGCGACGCTTGCCCGCGCCTATGTGGCGCAACTGGGGGCTGCAAAGACTTGGGGCGGCAAGATCGTCACAACGCTCGAACCGGGCAAACCCTTCTATCCGGCAGAAGGCTATCACCAGAACTACCTGCGGCTGAACCCCGATCAGCCCTATATCGTCTATAATGATCTGCCCAAAGTAGCCGGGCTCAAGGAGCGCTTCCCGACGCTGTGGAGCGAAAAGCCTGCGGTATGAATTATTTCTTGGGCTCGACGATGATGTAAACGCCGGTCGTATCGCCGATGTTCAAGACTTCGTGCCAGGCTATACCGTCGCTCCACCAGCTTGTGCCGGCTTTCAACTCGCGCTCGACAGTGCCTTGTGCGTTGGTGATCCGCATCATCGAACCTTGCAGGATATAGCCCCAATGCGGTGCGTGAGTATGGCGGTCGTGGCCGACACCCGGCGCAAAGGTGCAGCGCGCGGTGCGAACATGGTCATTCTCGAACAATAGTTCGCAGACCTTCGCGCCCTTCCAACCGGCTTCGAGCGGCGAGGGCAGCGCCATGTCAGGCGCCGCAGCGCCCGAGAGCAACAGACCGGCCAGCAATATCGGCATCATTTTGACGTGGTCGCCCAACATTCGAGCTCAACAGTCGCGCCCTTGGCGAGCCCGTTCACCCCCATCGCGCTGCGCGACGGGAAGCGGCCCGGCTTGAAATACGATATGTAAACCCGGTTGAACGCATCCCACTGCTTCATGTCGGCCAGCATGACGGTGCATTTGAACAGATCGTCATGGGTAAGCCCGCGCCTGGCAAGCAGCGCGCCGATATTGGCCATTACCTGCCGGGTTTCGGCTTCCAGCCCGCCGGGAACGACATGATCCTCGCCCGGCACAGCGCCGATCTGGCCGGACAAATAGAGGATGCCATTGACCTCGGTCGCGTCTGAAAATGGCCGGTTTAGCGCGATCGATTCCGGCGACGTCAGGTGCACGGCGGGCCCTGCCGCTGCTGGTGCAGCGAGCAGCAGGGCAATCCCGGCAAGCCGCATCAGTGGCCGAGGTTCTTGACGATGGACTCCACCATCTTCTTGGCATCGGCCAGTAGCATCATCGTGTTGTCCATATAGAACACGCTGTTATCGACCCCGGCATAGCCGACCCCGCCCATCGAGCGTTTGATGAACAGCACGGTCTTGGCCTTTTCGACATCGAGCACCGGCATCCCGTAAATCGGGCTGGTCTTGTCGGTCTTGGCGGCCGGGTTGGTGACGTCATTGGCGCCGATGACGAACGCAACATCGCATTGCGAGAAATCGCTGTTGATGTCTTCCAGCTCGAACACTTCATCATACGACACATTCGCTTCGGCGAGCAGCACGTTCATGTGCCCGGGCATGCGGCCAGCGACCGGATGGATGGCATATTTGACGCTGACACCTTCCTTTTTCAAAAGGTCACCCATTTCGCGCAGCGCATGCTGGGCTTGCGACACCGCCATGCCATAGCCCGGTACGATGATAACGCTCTCGGCGTTCTTCATGATGAAGGCGGCATCTTCGGCGCTGCCGGCCTTGAAGGCCTTTTGCACGCCCGAGCCCGCAACCGCCGGCCCGCCGGCATCGCCAAAGCCGCCGGCTATGACGCTGATGAAGCTGCGGTTCATCGCCTTGCACATGATGTACGACAGGATCGCGCCGGATGAACCGACCAGCGCGCCGGTGATGATCATCGCGGTGTTGCCGAGCGTGAAGCCCATCGCCGCCGCTGCCCAGCCCGAATAGCTGTTGAGCATCGAGATGACGACAGGCATGTCCGCCCCGCCAATCGGGATGATCAGCAGGAAACCGATGGCGAAGCTGAGCGCGGTAATCGTCCAGAACACCCATTCGCTCTGATCGGTCACGAAATAGCCGATGAGGCCAAGGATGCCGGCAAGAATGCCCAGATTGATGATGTGGCGACCCGGCAGCATGATCGGGTTGCCACTCATCCGCCCCGAAAGCTTCAGGAATGCAATAACCGAGCCCGAAAAGGTGATCGCCCCGATGGCGACTCCCAAGCCCATTTCAACGCGGCTGACCGGAAGAATTTCATTGGTGACGGCGTCCAGAATGCCAAACGCGCCCGGGTTGAGATAGGCGGCGCAACCGACCAGCACCGCGGCCATGCCGACGAGCGAGTGGAAGCCGGCGACCAGTTCGGGCATCGCCGTCATCTGGATGCGCTGGGCAATGAACCAGCCAATGGTGCCGCCAACGGCGATGGCGCCGATAATCAGCGGCAGGCCGGTGCCGTGGAGCAAAAGCGTCGTGCCGACGGCAATCGCCATGCCGATCATGCCGTAGCGGTTACCCTGCTGCGACGATTCCGGCGAGGAAAGCCCGCGCAGCGAGAGGATGAAAAGCACACCCGCGATCAGATAGGCGAGCATGGCCCAGGCGGGCGTGGCAGCGGCAACATGTTCCATCGATCGTATCCTTACTTCGCCGCCGCCGGCTTTTTGTCTTTTTTCTTGTACATCGCCAGCATCCGCCGTGTGACCGCAAAGCCACCAAAGATGTTGACGCTCGCCAGCACCACCGCAAACAGCCCGAGCCAGCGCGACACTTCCGAACCACCGGCCGCCGCCGATGATGCGATCAGCGCGCCGACAACGATGACCGACGAAATCGCGTTGGTCACCGCCATCAGCGGCGTATGCAGCGCCGGCGTCACCGACCAGACGACATAATAACCAACAAAACAGGCCATCACGAAGATGGAGAAGATCGAGAGAAATTCCATTTTTCTTCTCCTCAGCCGACGCGCAAGCGTTCGTGGACGACGGCACCAGCTTCGGTCAGCTTGATGCCGACGACGATTTCATCATCGGGAGTGAAGGCCAAAGTCTTGGCGTCCTTGTCCCAAAAGGCGTTGATCAGGTTGAACAGGTTGCGCGAATACAGAGCCGATGAATCAGCTGCCATGCGCCCCGCAATGTTCTTGTGACCGATGATCTTGACGCCGTGGACGGTGACAACCTCGCCGACCTTGCTGCCTTCGACATTGCCGCCGCTTTCGACCGCGAGATCGACAATCACGCTGCCTGGTCGCATCGAGGCAATCTGCGCATCCGAAACGAGGCGCGGCGCTGGCCGGCCCGGAATCAACGCCGTGGTAATGACGATATCCTGTTTGGCGATGTGCGATGATACCAATGCCGCTTGCGCCGCCTTGTATTCATCCGACATTTCGGTGGCATAACCGCCGCTGCCTTCGCCTTCGATACCCTTGACGCTATCAACGAACACACCCTTGGCACCGAGCGATTCAATCTGTTCCTTGGTCGCTGAACGTACATCGGTCGCCGAGACCAGCGCGCCAAGCCGCCGCGCCGTGGCAATGGCCTGCAAACCGGCAACGCCAACCCCCATGATGAACACGCGGGCTGCCGAAATCGTGCCAGCGGCCGTCATCATCATCGGGAAGGCCCGACCATAGGCTTCGGCCGCATCGATGACCGACTTGTACCCGGCAAGGTTCGACTGCGACGACAGCACGTCCATCGATTGCGCGCGGGTTATGCGCGGCATGAATTCCATCGACAGCGCGGTAATGCCGGCCTTGGCATAGTCATCGATGCGATGGCGATCGGCAAAAGGCGACAATATGGCCGCCAGCATGACACCGGACTTTATACCGGGCAGATCAGCGACCGCCGGCCCCTGCACGCCCAGAATGAGATCGGCACCAGCAAGGGTCGCTGCGCGATCACCCACGCTCGCGCCTGCGTCGCTATAGGCAGCGTCGGAAATCGACGCACCAGCGCCAGCGCCGGCCTCGACCGCCAGTTCGGCGCCCAGGCCGATGAGTTTCTTGATTGTCTCAGGCGTTCCCGCGACGCGATTTTCGGCGTCGGCGGTCTCGCGCAATACGGCGATCTTCATTTCAGGCCCCTGAAAATTAGGCAGTCACTTCCGCAAGTGACAGGAATCAGACGAACAGAATCGCCAACAGAACAAGGGTAGCGACGATCAGGATGATGGCCCATTTCGTAATCGACATGAAGCTATCATAGGTTTCCCGATGATCGGTCGCTCCCTTTTGGTCGTTGTTTGCCATGGTGTTTCCCGCTGTTGATCGTTAGCGCTCCCCGCGCACCCTGCCCACATAGCAGATGAATCGGCGCTGTGAAGATGCGACGCGGATGCACCAAGGCGCAATTTTTCTTTCAGATGGCGTCAGCGACCGGGCTGGGCCGCCTGCCACACCGCAAGTGCCTGCACCGTTTCCGCGACATCGTGCACCCGGACCAGTTGTATACCCTGGGCTGCCGCGTGCAGTGCCAGCGCCAGGCTGCCGGGCAAGCGCGCATCAGGTGGCACGTCGCCGGCGATGCGCGCAATCAACTGCTTGCGGCTTGCCCCGAGCAGCAACGGCACCCCAAGGCCATGGAACAAGCCAAGCCCGCGCAACAGGGCAAGATTATGCGAAAGATCCTTGCCAAAACCGATGCCCGGGTCAGCGATAATGCGGTGGCGGGCAATGCCGGCAGCTTCACACGCCGCAATCCGCGCCGCGAGCCAATCATACACGTCGAGCAGCGCATTTTCATAACGCGGCGCATCCTGCATCACATCGGGGTTGCCCTGCGCATGCATCAGCACGACGGGACACCCCCGCGCTGCCACCAACGCCAGCGCCGCCGGATCATGGCCGAGCGCCGACACATCATTGATCAGCGCCGCCCCGGCGGTCAGCGCCTGGTCCATCATCGCGGCCTTGCGGGTATCGATGCTCCAGTTGATCCCGGCCAAGCCCGGCAAAACCGCCGCAAGCCGGGCGCTTTCGGTGGCAAGATCGACGAGCGGCGCGCGCGGCCGGGTTGATTCCGCGCCGATGTCGACAATATCCGCCCCCGCCGCGACCATCGCCCGCGCCGCCGCGACCGCTACATCGGGCGCGGCGTTACGGCCCCCGTCCGAAAAACTGTCGGGCGTCACGTTCAAAATTCCCATCACCGCTGTCCGCCCGGATGGCAAACCGGCGATGGCAGCACGCGGTGCGGTCAGCGGCAGCAGGACCGCAGCATCGAGCGTTTCGGCCGCCACCACACGAGGCGCTTGCGACCGCGACAGGATTTCGACCCGGGCGAAACGCAGCGGGCCGCCGGCCAGCGGAAGTCCATCGGTCCCCGGCAGAGGGCGATAATACACCGCCCGACCCCCGCGCCTTACCAGACCTTCAACCGGTCAGCCGGGCTGAGATAATATTTTTCGCCTGGCTTCACATCGAACGCAGCATACCAGGCATCCAGGTTGCGCACGACATAGGGGCGGAAATTGCCCGGCGAATGCGGATCGGTCGTCAGCTGCTGCAACAGAATCGCATCGCGATACTTCTGCCGCCAGACCTGTGAAAAGCCGAGGAAAAAGCGCTGCTCACCGGTCCAGCCATCGATCACCTTGGGCTTCTTGCCGTTCAGCGACAGTTTCCAGGCATCGTGGGCGATGTTGATGCCGGCCAGATCTGCCATGTTTTCACCCAGCGTCAACTCGCCGTTGATCTTCTTGCCCGGCAACGGTTCATAGGCACCATATTGCGCCACGACCTTGTCGGTCATCACCTTGAAACGCGCGACATCCTGCGGCGTCCACCAATCGGCAAGCTTGCCGGTCTTGTCGTACTTGCGGCCCTGATCATCGAAATGATGGGTGATTTCATGGCCGATGACCGCGCCGATACCGCCGTAATTGACCGCCGGATCAGCCTTGGCATCGAAGAACGGTGCCTGCAAAATCGCGGCGGGGAAAACAATCTCGTTCCACACCGGGTTGGCGTAGGCGTTGACCGTCATCGGCGTCATGAACCATTCGCTGCGATCGACCGGCTTGCCGAGCTTGGCAACCTGACGGGCATATTGGAATTCGGTAGCACGTTCCATGTTGCCGATGGCGTCGCCCCGGCGGATATCGAGCGCCGAATAATCGAGCCACTTGTCGGGATACCCAATTTTGGGCTTGAAGGCGGCCAGCTTTTCGCGCGCAGCGGCGCGCGTCGCCGGGTCCATCCAGGCCAGATTGGCAAGCCGCGCATCCATGGCAGCGATGATGTTCTTCACCAGCTCATCGGCCTTTGCCTTGGCCTCGGGCGGAAAATAATCGGCAACATACAGCTTGCCAAGCGCCTCACCGAGGACGGCGGACGTGGAATCGACCCCGCGTTTCCAGCGCGGCTGCTGTTCGGGCTGGCCGCCCAATGTCTTGCTGTACATGTCGAAATTCGCGTCGACAAAGGCCTTGGGCAGGAAGGGCGCCGCATCGCGGATCAGTTGGTACGACAGGTAATCCTTCCACACCGCCAACGGTTCACTGTCGACAAGCTTGCCGGCGCCCTGCAGCGAACTCGGGGTCGACATGTTGATGACGGGCTGGCCTTCGAGCCCGGCTGCGGTCAAAAGCTGGCCCCAATCGATGCCGGGATAGTTTTTCGCCAGATCAGCGCGGGCAACGGGGTTATACGTCTTTTCGGCCTGCCGACGCTCGACACGGGTCCAATGGGTAGCAGCGATCCTGGTTTCGAGATCAAAGATCCCCTTGGCGCGGGCATCGGCATTATCAAAGCCCGACAGCCGCAGCAGCGTCGTGACATAGGCCAGATATATGGTGCGAGCCTCGGCAAATTTCGGATTGGCCATATCAAGGTAATAATCGCGATCGGGCAGGCCCAGCCCGCCCTGCCCGGCACCGACCTGGAACCGGTCAGGGTTCTTGCGGTCAGGGCCCACGCCAACGCCGATGGGGGTGCTGACGCCGATCCGGCTGAACCGCCCGAACATGGCGGCAAGCTGGGTCTTGTCGGCAATCGCGGCAACGGCATCGAGCGCGGGCTTGATCGGCGTGATCCCCTTGGCCTCGATGGCGGCTTCATCCATGAAGCTGGCGTAGAAATCGCCGACCTTCTGGGCTTCGCTGCCCGGCGCGCCGCCAGTGGCTGCGGCCTTGTCGATAATGGTGCGGGTGCGTTCCTGGCTAAGGTCGCGCAGTTTGGTGAACATGCCAAAGCTGGTCTTGTCGGCAGGAATTTCCAGCGTCTTCAAATAGGCCCCGCTGGTATAGGTGACAAAATCATCGCCCGCCTTGGTGCCGCGGTCCATGCCGGCGACATCAAAACCAAAACTGCCGATTTCAGGTTTGGAACCATCGGCGGCAAGCGCCGGCGCAGCAAACGCCAGCAGGCCGAGCGTCGATGCGCGCAACAGCAAAGAACGAACCATGATACTTCCCCGAAATTGACGTGATGGCGCGTATTATCCAATCAACACGCTGTTTGAAAGCGCCAACTTGGGGCAAGCCAGTGCGGCGTCACGCCGCGCCGACAGTCGCGCGATAAACAGTGCGCTTGTCATCGAGCGGCACAAGCTTGCCGGCTTCCTCGATATGCCAGAACGTCCAGCCATTGCAGCTTGGCAGGCCTTGCGCTGCCGCACCCAATTGGTGGATCGAACCGGTCTTGCTGCCCATGCTGAGCGAGCCATCGGCGCGGACCTCGGCGCTGTGCCGGCGCTGCGGGTCGATAAGCCGTGTACCGGGGCGAACAAGGCCCGATTCCACCAGGCTGCCAAACGGGATGCGGGTTTCACCGCGCTTGCCCTGCGTCACCGCCATGTCGCCGCCCGACAGCGGCAACAGCGACGCAATGCGTTTTTCCGCAACCGCGACATATTTCTGTTCGCGCTCGATGCCGATGAAGTTGCGCCCAAGCAGTTTGGCGACAGCGCCGGTCGTGCCGGTGCCAAAAAACGGATCGACAATCAGATCGCCGGGCTCGGTGCAGGCGAGCAAAATGCGATACAGCAAGGCTTCGGGCTTTTGCGTCGGATGCGCCTTGACGCCGTCGGTTTTCAGCCGTTCGCCGCCGGTGCAGATCGGGATCAGCCAGTCCGACCGCATCTGCAATTCATCGTTCATTGCCTTCATGGCGTGATAGTTGAATTTATACTTGGAATTTTCGGCTTTCGACGCCCAGATCAGTGTTTCATGGGCATTGGTAAAGCGCGTGCCCTTGAAATTGGGCATCGGATTGGCTTTGCGCCAGACGATATCGTTGAGGATCCAATAGCCGGCATCCTGAATGGCGGCGCCCACCCGGAAGATGTTGTGATAGCTGCCGATCGTCCAGATGGCGCCATCGGGCTTCAGAATGCGTCGCGCCGCCTTCAGCCAGGCCCGGGTGAATTCATCATAGGTCGCATAGCTGGCGAATTTATCCCAATCATCATCGACCGCGGCGACCTTGCCGCCTTCGGGGCGGTGCAGATTATGCGCCAGTTGCAGATTATACGGGGGATCGGCGAACACGAGATCAGCGCAGCCCTCGGGCATGGCGTTCATCGCGTCGATGCAATCACCCAGGATGATGCGGTTGGTTTGCATGAGGTGTTGGCCTTCTCGAAAAAACAGTCGAGAATCGCCATGAGTCATCGCCGAATCGCCGTCAATCCCGCGACGAATCGTAACAGAGTCAGCGATTTGCACCGATTCGCTGGTGATCGAGTCACACCCCCTAGGGGTTGAGTCCCTCGGCCCGCGCACCCACCACCACTGGCGTGTTGCCCAAAAGACTCAAAGCGCTTGCGAAAGCGCGCTGCCGCCAAAAAGCCGCTCTCGCACCGGCGCAAAACTGTGCCGATGATGCGCCGTCACCCCCAGCGCCGCCAGCCCGCGCGCATGATCGGCCGTGCCATAGCCCTTGTTGCGCGCCCAGCCATAACCCGGGCATTCGGCATTGAGCGCCAGCATCAACCGGTCGCGCGTGACCTTGGCGATGACCGACGCTGCGGCAATCGAGAAGGATCTGCCATCACCCTTGACGATGGCCGTCGCTGCCTGATCCCAGCGCGGCAGCCTGTTGCCATCGACCAGCACATGATCTGCCGTCACGCCCAGCGCCGCCACCGCCCGCTGCATCGCCAACATGGTCGCCCAATGGATGTTGAGGCTGTCGATCTCAAAAACGCTCGCCATGCCGATGCCATGGCGGGCACTGTCAATGATCGGCCCGAACAGCCGCTCGCGCGCAGCCTCGCTCAATTTCTTGCTGTCATTCAGCCCCGGCGGCACCATCACACGATCAAGGATGACCGCCGCCGCCACCACCGGGCCGGCCCAGGGGCCCCGCCCGGCCTCATCGACCCCGGCGACCACCCCGGCATGCTTATCCTCAAAATCGAACGAGATCATGCCAGTGGGTAAAAGCCCAAGGGACCATGACCACCGCCCAGCCCCGGCGCGCGCACAATCCCCTGCGAAACAAACGCCCGCGCCCGCGTCACGGCGGCCTCCAGCGCCAACCCCTGCCCCAGCCCACACGCCAGCGCCGACGCCAGCGTGCAACCGGTGCCATGGGTGTGGCGGCTGTCGATACGCGGGCCCGTAAAGGCGAAATGCCCGCCGCGCGTCACCAGCCAGTCGGTCAGCGTGTCGCCCGCCAAATGCCCGCCCTTGGCGAGCACAGCGCGCGGCCCCAGGTTGAGCAATTCCTGCGCCGCCAGCAGCGCATCGGTCGCATCCTCCACTTCGGTATCGGTAAGCTCGACCAGTTCAGGGGTGTTCGGCGTCACCACTGTCGCCAGCGGCAGCAAACGCCGGATGAGCGCTTCGGCCGCATCAAAGTCGATGAGGCTTGCGCCGCCCTTGGCGACCATAACCGGATCAAGCACAATCGGCACCGTCACCCCCGCCAGCGCATCGGCAACGGCGTTGACCGTCGCCGCGCTACCCAGCATGCCGATCTTGATCGCATCGACGCCGATATCATCGATGCACGCCCGGATTTGCGCCGCGACGATCTCGGGCGGGATCACGTGTATGGCGGATACACCAAGGGTATTTTGCACCGTCACCGCCGTCACCGCGGTCATGGCAAAGCCGCCGAGGCAGGTGATCGTCTTGATATCGGCCTGAATGCCGGCGCCGCCGCCACTGTCGGAACCGGCGATGATCAGGATACGTGCCTGTGCTGCTTGCGTCACGCCACCACCACCGCTGCGCAAATATCCTCCACCACTGCCTTCACCAGCGTCTTGTCATCGCCTTCCGCCATCACGCGGATCACCGGCTCCGTCCCCGATTTGCGGATCAGCAGCCGGCCATTGCCGTTCAACCGCGCTTCGCCATCGGCAATCACCGCCTTGACCCGGGGATCGTCGAGCGGCGCGCCGGTGAAGCGCACCGATTTGAGCAATTGCGGCACCGGTTCGAACAGGTGCAACAATTCGCTCGCCGGCTTGCCACTCGACACGAGCGCCGCCAAAACCTGCAGCGCTGCGACAAGGCCATCGCCGGTCGTCGAATGATCGGCAAGAATCAGATGCCCCGATTGCTCGCCGCCGATGTTGAAGCCGCCGGCGCGCATCGCCTCGAGCACATAGCGATCACCAACGCCGGCACGGTGCAGCGCCAGCCCGCGCCCGTTTAGCCAGCGTTCAAGCCCCAGGTTCGACATGACCGTTGCCACCAGCCCGCCGCCGCGCAGGCTGCCCCGATCCTGCGCCAGCCCGGTGACGAGCGCCATGATCTGGTCGCCATCGATGACCTGGCCTTTTTCATCGACCACGATTAGCCGGTCGGCGTCACCATCCAATGCAATGCCGATATCGGCGCCGGTCTCCAGCACCCGCATCTGCAACGCCTTGGGGTGAGTCGATCCAATCTGGTCGTTGATGTTGAAGCCATTGGGCTTGACCCCGATGGCATCGACTTCGGCGCCCAATTCCCACAACGCTTCGCCCGCCACCGCATAAGCGGCGCCATGGGCGCAATCGACGACGATTTTCAGCCCGTCGAGCCGCAATTCTTCCGGAAAAGTCGCTTTGGCGAAGTGGATATAACGCCCGCGCGCATCCTCGATCCGCCGCGCCCGGCCAATGGCGCGCGGCTCGGCGAGCGCCACATCGGCGTCGATCATCGCCTCGATCTCGGCCTCATCGGCATCGGACAGCTTGTAACCGTCAGGGCCGAACAGCTTGATGCCATTGTCCTGATAGGCATTGTGGCTGGCCGAAATCATCACCCCCAGATCAGCACGCAACGACCGGGTGAGCAGCGCCACCGCCGGCGTCGGAATCGGGCCGCACTGGATGACGTCCATGCCCACCGAAGTGAACCCCGCCGTCAGCGCCGATTCCATCATATAGCCCGAAAGCCGCGTATCCTTGGCGATCACCACCCGGTGCTTGTGGCTGCCGCGCAAGAATCGCGTGCCTGCAGCCTGGCCGACCTTCATGGCAATCGCCGCGGTCATCGGCGCGGTATTGGTAAGGCCTCGAATGCCATCGGTGCCGAAATATTTACGCGCCATATCGGCTGAACCTTTGTCAAAAACGCTCTGTGTGCCGTTCTTTACGCCGGTCGCATTGGCTTGTCGAAGCCCTGTCGCTAGGCTGACCCTATCAGGGAGATGGTCATGCAAATGCGCAGCTTGGGAACACAGGGTCTGCACGTCTCGGCGCTGGGGCTCGGCTGCATGGGCATGGCGGGCACCGGCGGCCAATCGGCAATGTATGGCGCTGTCGACTTGCCCGAAGCCCTTGCCACCATCGACCGCGCGCTCGAACTCGGCATCACTTTCTTTGATACCGCCGAGATCTACGGCCCCTATATCAACGAGGAATTGCTCGGCGGTGCATTGAAGGGCCGCCGCGACAAGGCAATCATCGCCACCAAATTCGGCTTCCGCATCGAAAATGGCAAAATGACCGGCATCAATTCACGCCCCGAAAACGTCCGCGCCGTGTGTGATGCCAGCCTGAAACGCCTTGGCACCGATCATATCGATCTGTTCTACCAGCATCGCGTCGATCCGTCGGTGCCTATCGAAGAGACTGTTGGCGCCATGGCTGACCTCGTCGCTGCCGGCAAGGTGCGCTACCTTGGCCTGTCAGAAGCCGGCGCCGCGACCATCGCCCGCGCCTATGCCGTCCACCCGATCAGCGCGCTGCAAAGCGAATGGTCGCTATGGGAACGCGGCGTCGAGGCTGAAATCTGGCCGCTATGCCAGTCGCTCGGCATCGGCTTTGTGCCCTATTCACCGCTCGGGCGCGGCTTTCTCACCGGCAGCCAACCGCGCGCCGAAGACCTGCCCGCCAGCGATTATCGCGCCAAGGATCCGCGCTATCAGGGGGCGAATTACGATGCCAACATGGCTGCGGTCGCGATTGTGCAAGGCGTGGCCGCTGCCCATGGCGCGAGCGCGGCGCAAGTGGCGCTGGCATGGCTGCTCGCCAAGGGCGACAGCGTCGTGCCGATCCCGGGGTCGAAACGCCGGCTGACGCTGGAAGACAATGCCGGCGCGGTGACGCTGGCGCTTACCCCCGCCGATATCGCCACGCTCGACGCAGCGCTACCGCCCGGGACAACCGCAGGCGACCGCTATGGCTCAAAAATAGCTATGGCAATGACGCGCATCTGACATAACGCAACCGGGGGGAAACACATGTCCATCGATCGTCGGCTCTTTCTGGGCGGCACCGCCGCGCTCGGCGTTTCGGGCGCGGCTCGGGCGGCCATTTCGGCCGCCGGTGCCACCCCGGCGCAAAAGGCCGCGATTGCTGCCATCGCCGCCTATCTCGAAGCGCATCGCGCCCATTTCGACCTGCCGGCAATCGGGCTGGTCGTCGTCGCCGGCGATTTCACGGCAACGATCTTGTCGGGCACCGCCGACTATCTGGCAAAGACCCCCTTGTCGGGTCAGGAACTCTGGCAGATCGGCTCGATCAGCAAATCCTTTGTCGCGCTGATCTGCCTGCAACTGGTGCGCGAAGGCAAAATGGACCTCGCAGCCGATCTGCGGACAGTGCTGCCCGAAGCGCGTCTGCCCGATGACGGCGCCTTCACCATCCGCGGGCTGCTCGATCACACCACCGGCCTGCCCGATTTCGCCCCGGCCTTTGCCATCGACGGCAGCAAATTGTGGCGCGGGTTCGCCCCCGGCAGCCATTGGTCGTACAGCAACACCGGCTATGATCTCCTCGGCAAGGCGATCGAACGCATCGAAGGCCGGCCACTCGCCCAAAGTATCGAAGCGCGTATCGCTCGCCCGCTCGGCATGATGGCCACCCGCGGCGCCATCAGTTGGCGGGACCGGGCGCGCTACACCGCCAGCTATGCGCCGCTACGCCCCGATGTTGCCGTGCTGCAGCGCAATGCGCTGGCGCCGGCGCCCTGGGTCGATGCCGCGCTCGGCGCCGGCTCGGTGGCTTCGACCCTGCCCGACATGGCGCGCTACCTGCGCTATCTGATCGGGGTCGGCACCGGCAAAGGCGGGCCGCTTGTTTCCGATGCTGCTGCTGTCGACTGGCTGGCCCGGCCGGTGGTGCAAGATCCCGCTACGCCCACCGAAACCTATGGGTTGGGCCTGATGCACCGCCGTGATGATGGCCGCACCCTGCTCCATCACACCGGCGGGATGGTCAGCTTTTCCTCGTCGTTCCATGTCGATGCCGCCGCCGGCACCGGCGCCTTTGCCAGTTGCGCCATCGGGGGCACCGGCTACCGCCCGCGCTTGCTGACCGCCTATGCCACCAGGGCAATGCGCCTCGCCGCCGCCGGCATCGCGCCACCACCGCCGCCGCCGTTGGCACCACCCGCGCTGGCCGCACCCGGCGACTATTCCGGGAATTACGGCCGGCTGCGGATCAGCGGCGATACTGCCCTGACAGTCGCCGCCAACGGCCACAGCGCCGCGCTCGAACCACGTGGCAAGGACGTGTTCGTCACCAGCCATCCCGACCTTGAACGCTTCCCCTTGCTGTTCGTGCGCGAAGGCAAGGCCATTATTGCCATCGATTGCGGCAGCCAGCGCTTCGTCCGCGATGGCGCCACGGCGCCGCTACCGGCCACCCCGCCGCGCCTTGCGGCCCTTGCCGGCAGCTACCAAAGCGACGACCCGTGGATCGGCGGCGTCAGCATCGTGGCGCGCGGCGACCAGCTATTCTTTTCAGGCACCGACGCCATCACCGAAATTGCCGATAATGTCTGGCGCGCGGCTGACCCCGATTGGTCGCCCGAACGCCTGCGTTTCGGTGGCTATGTCGATGGCCGCCCGCAGATTGTCGAGCTGTCGGGGCGCGTTCTGGAGCGGCGCGATGGCTAGGCCTGCAACACCAGGCAGCGGTCACGCCCGGCCAGATCGCATCGCACAGCCGCTTGCAGCCCCGCTGCCGCTGCAAGGGCAATAACGGCATCAGCCTGAGTCCAGCCGATTTCGATTATCGCCACGCCGCCCTCGCGCAGCAATCCAGGCAATTGCGGCACCAGCACGCGATAATCATCCAGCCCATCCGGCCCGGCGAAAAGCGCTGACGCCGGTTCATGGTCGCGCACATCGCGCGCCAGATCGGCACCTGTCTCGACATAGGGCGGGTTGCACAGGATGAGATCGAAACGCTGGTCCAACCCCTGCCCCCAATCACCCAATTCGAATGTGATGCGGTCGCCAAAGCCCAACCGCCGCGCATTGTCCGCCGCCACCGCCAGCGCCGCCGCTGAGGCATCAACCCCAAGCCCCGTCGCCGCCGACCATTCCGCCAGCGCCGCGAGCAGCAACGCCCCCGAGCCGGTGCCAAGATCGAGAATAGTCGCCGGCGGGCGCTGCGCAAAAGCCACCAGGGCCGCCTCGATCAATGTCTCGCTATCGGGCCGCGGGATCAGCACCGCCGGTGTCACCCGCAGATCAAGCGACCAGAATTCCCGCCGCCCGGTAATATAGGCGACCGGCTCCCCACCGGCGCGGCGCGCTACCCAATTTTCAAACGCCAATGGCCTGAATTGCCGATCCGGGTCGAGCAACAGCGCGCCGCGTTCAACACCCAGCACCGCCGCCAGCAGCACCTCGGCATCAAACCGGTCGATCTGCTGCGCCGCCATGCTCAGCGCCTGCGCAACCGTAATCACCCCAGCAGCTCCGCTGCCATCAACCGAGTTCCGCCAACCGCGCCGCTTCATCCTCACCGATCAGCGCTGCGACCAGTTCCTCCATCCCGCCCTCCATGATTTCGGGCAGGCGATGCAGCGTCAGGTTGATGCGGTGGTCGGTCACCCGGCCTTGGGGGAAATTATAGGTGCGGATGCGTTCCGACCGGTCACCCGAGCCAACCATCGCCTTGCGGTCCGCCGATCGCGCCTGGTCGACCTTGCTGCGTTCAAGGTCATACAACCGCGACCGCAGCACCTTCATGGCCTTCGCCTTGTTCTTGTGCTGCGATTTCTCGTCCTGCTGCTGTACCACCAGCCCCGATGGCAGGTGGGTGATGCGCACGGCGCTGTCGGTGGTATTGACCGATTG
>JBBQYI010000002.1:0-118630 GCA_038208825.1 Sphingomonadales bacterium
TATCCGGTCGGGCATGTATGCGCCGACCCTGGGGGCGGCGTGCGGGCTTGGTTATGTGACCGCAGCCGACGGCGGCGTCGTCGGGCCGATCGGCGCCGATGATTATGAAATCGAGATCGCCGGGGTGCGGTACCCGGCCATCGCATCGCTGAAACCGATGTTCGACCCGGGCAATGCCCGGATCAAATGCTGAATTCCCGAGGTGGAGTGACGATGATGGCAACGGATTGGGCAGCAACGATGCGGACTCTGGCGGCGGATACCCGCGCCGGTTACAGCATGCCGCGCGAGTTTTACTGCGACGAGGCGGTGTTCGAAGCCGATATGGAGCAGGTGGTCGGCCGCAAATGGATCATGGCCGGCCATGTCGACCAGGTGCGCGGCAAGGGCGATTATTTCCTGTTCCGCATCGGCGGCGAACAGATCATCATCATCCGTGAGAATGAAACCAGCATCAGGGCGTTCTACAATGTCTGCCGCCACCGCGGTTCGCTGATCTGCAGCGCCGATGCGGGCAATGCCAGAAAGCTGGTCTGCCCCTATCACGCTTGGACCTATGGGCTGGACGGGGCGTTGATTTCGGCCCGATTGATGCCGGAGGATTTCGAACGCAAGGACAATGGCCTGATCCCCTGCCACGTCCGGGTATATTTCGGCTTCGTGTTCATCAACATGACACCGGGGGAGCCGGATGATTTCGCCGCAACCTATGCCGACATGGCGGCGATTCTGGATTTTCATGGTTTTGCCGATGCCAAGGTGGCGCACCGCGCTTCCTATCCGACAGCTGCGAACTGGAAGCTGGTCGTCGAAAATTTCCTCGAATGCTATCATTGCCAGCCGGCGCATCCCGAATTTTGTTCGATGCACCCGCCCGAGGCGTTGATAGCGGTGGGGGCGGGGCCGAGTTCCGGGCCGAGCGATGCGGTCGAGAAATACCAGCCGGTGCTGGACGCCTGGGAAAAGCGTGCAGCGGCACTGGGGCGGCCGATCGGCAATATCGATGATGCGCCCGACAGCAGCCATTTGCGGCTGGTGATGCAGCGGACTGTACGCGAAGGCTATACCTCTGAAACCCAGGATGGGACTGCGGCGTCCTGCCTGATGGGCAAGCGCAGCGATTGGGACGGCGGGCGCATGCATCTGGGCTTCAGCCCGTTCAGCCATGTTGTCGCTGGCAATGATTTTGCGATCATGTTCCAGTTTACGCCGCGCGGGCCCATGCAGACTGACGTCGACATCAGCTGGATCGTCGATGGCAAGGCCGAGAATCCCGATGTCGAGAAAATGCGCTGGGCGTGGCACGCGACGACGACGCAGGACAAGCAGATCACCGAGGATAACCAGGCCGGCATCATGTCGAAACGCTATACGCCCGGCCGTTATTCGGAGCAGGAGCGCGGAGTGGTCAATTTCCAGAAATGGTATCTGAACCAGTTCGGGCTGGTGCGTGCGGACTGACCGGGCGTGAGCGTAATTCCGACCGTGATGCGGGCGGTATTGCTGACCGGCAATGGCGGTTTTGAAAAGCTGGCATATCGCGATGATGTGCCGGTGCCGGTGCCCGGGCCCCACGATGTGTTGATCCGTGTCGGTGCGGCGGCAGTGAACAATACCGACATCAATACGCGTACCGCCTGGTATTCGAAATCTGTCACGGCGGCGACGGCGGCGGGTGGTGCGGATGGCTTTGCCGAGGCCGAGACCGCCGATTCCGGCTGGACCGGCGCCGTGCCGCAATTCCCGCGCATCCAGGGTGCCGATGCCTGTGGCACCATCGTTGCGGTGGGGTCGGCGGTAAACCCGGACCGGCTGGGGGAGCGTGTGCTGGTGGAGCCGGTGTTTCGCAGCCCCGATGCGCGGACGCCCTATGCGGCGATCTATTTTGGATCGGAATGCGATGGCGGCTTTGCCGATTATGCGCGTGTGCCGGCGGTGCATGCGCATCGGATCGTATCGGCGCTTGATGATGCGGAACTGGCGTCGTTTCCCTGTGCCTGGTCGGCGGCGGAAAACATGCTGGCCCGCGCCGGGCTGGGCATGGGTGAGCGCGTGCTGATTTGTGGCGCGTCGGGCGGCGTCGGATCGGCGGCGGTGCAATTGGCGCGGCGGCGCAATGCACTGGTGACGGCGATTGCTTCGGCGGAAAAGCGCAACGCCGTGCTGGCGTTGGGGGCCGATGCGGTGATTGCCGGCGATGCCGACCTGGCGGCGCGTTTTGGCGGCGAATATTTCGACGTGTGCATCGACATGGTCGGCGGTGACGGTTTTGCCGCGCGTCTCGATGCCATGAAGCGCGGTGGCCGCTATGCGGTCGCCGGCGCCATCGCCGGGCCGATCGTGCCGCTGGATTTGCGGACTTTGTATCTGAATGATCTGCGGTTGTTGGGCTGCACCGTGCTGGAGCCACAGGTTTTCCCCAATCTGGTGCGCTATATCGAGGCGGGCGAGGTGCGGCCGCTGGTGGCCGCGACGTTCCCGCTTGCCCGCATTGCCGAGGCGCAGCGGGTGTTTCTGGGCAAACAGCTGGTCGGGAAGATTGTGCTGATCCCCTGATGCGGGCAGCCGATGGAGCGTCAGACTGATTGGGCGCGCCGGCGGCGGCGGCCCGGAATCGCCGGCCGCCTATCCCGATGCGGTGTTGCCGCCGCCACCGCCTTGCTGGCAGAAATGGCACTGTTTCCCGGTGGTTGCCGGGCATAGGCTGTGGTTGAAAAGGGGAGGGCGTCGATGGCGGTCACCGCCAAGCGGCCCGGGGTGCCGGTGTGGCGGCGGTGGCGGGGATGGCCCTTGCTGCTGGCCATCTTCTCCCTGTTGGCGACGGGGATCGTCGGCGCGACGACGCTGGTGCGGCCGGCATTTCCGGGGGCCGAGGGCTATGGCCAGGTGGCGCGGGGCGGGCGCGGCGGGGTGATCATGCAAGTGACGACATTAGCCGACAGCGGGCCGGGATCGCTGCGCGCCTGCATCGATGCACGGCTGCCGCGGGTATGCGTGTTCCGCGTCGGCGGGGTGATCCGGTTCACATCGAAGCGGCCGATCATCCGCAACCCCTATATCACCATCGCCGGGGAAACCGCGCCGGGGGGCGGCATATTGCTGACCCACGCCGGCGGCCCGGACGGGTTGACGCCGCTGGTGGTGAAGGACAGCCATGATGTTATCGTGCGACACATCCGGGTGCGCCCGGACCGGCGCGGCGCCATTCGCGGATCGAACAGCGCCTTTACCATCGAGAACAGCCACAATGTCATTCTTGATCATGTCAGCGGATCATGGGCGGTTGATGAAAACCTGGGCGGCTATGGCGACAATGACAATATCACCGTGTCCTGGTCGATTTTTGCGCAAGGCGTGCCGCGCCACGACAAATGCGCGTTGATGGCGAGCGACCCACAGGGGCCGCAGCATTTCAGCTTCATCGCCAATCTGTGCGCGCATAATGGCGACCGCAATCCCGATGCCAATTTCCCGGTGGGATCATGCGTCGAAATCCGGAACAATGTACTCTACAATGGCCAATCGCAATTTGCCGAAATCTGGTCGAGCTATGGTGGCACGCCGGTCAACATTACAGGCAATTATTTTCGCGCCGGGCCGAACACCTCAGGCCGTGCCCACGCCATCGATACGCCAATGGTGGGGGCAATTGGCGAACCGCGCATTTTTGCGGCTGGCAACGTCGTTGACGGGCGGATGAACGGCCTGCTGCAACCGGGTGCGGAGAGGTATCTGGTCAAGCGACCGGTATGCGGCCTGAAACCGGACCGGATGACGGCACGGCAAAGCTATGCGGCGGTGCTGGCGGCGGCGGGGGCGTTTCCGCGCGACAGTTTTGATGCTCGGATCGTGCGGGAGGTGCGGACGCGGACCGGTGCCATTGTCAGGCAGGCGGGCGTATTGCCGGTGATTGCCGCCGGCGTGCCCTATCCGGATCGCGACGGGGACGGGATGGATGACCGGTGGGAGGCAGCGCATGGAGCCGACCCGATGCGGCCCGATGCCTGGGATGATCCCGATGGCGATGGCTGGGGCAATCTGGAGGCGTTCCTGAATGCCTGCCACCTGCAACAGCTTGCCCGCGGGGCGCCCTGACCGGCGCCCCGCGGGTGGCGGCTTGGCGGCCTTTTACTGGACCGCGTACTGGGCGCGGCCGCAGTTGTAGGCGGGCAGCTTGCCGACAGCGTTGCCGAGGAAGTTGGCGTAGCGGACATCATCCTTGGCGAGGAAGTTCAGATATTCCTCGATGTTGGGATAGCCATCGCCATCGGGATCGGCATTGGCATCCCAGACGTTGGGATTGGTGTTCTTGTATTGCTTTTCCCACCAATCGGGCATGCCGTCATGGTCGGTATCCTGTTGCGCCTGCCCGGCGGTGATGCGCGCCCAGCCGCCGGCTTCGACGACCGTGGACGGCCATGCGGTGTCGTACATATAGGGCGCGACATCGCAGGTGCGGACATCATCGATGTAAAGCGCATCGACATTGTCGCGGCAGGGACCTTCGCGGCACAGGTCTGCGCCGGAATAAGCCAGCACGGCGCGCATCGCCTGTTCGGCGGTGACGATCTGCGACTGGCGGACCGACAGGCCGCCCCGGCCCGGTGCGATGGCATAGGCCGCATCCTGGACGACCTTTTTGCCGAGACGGCTGCAATCGAGGTCGCTGCTGGCATTGAGGGCGCAGATCAGGTTGGGCAGGACATTGGAGATGAGGCCGGCCTGGTTGAGGAAATAATCGGTGGTGGTGCTGCCGAACTGCCCGGCGATGCGGGTGTGCGGCGTTACGTTGCCATTGGCGTAGATGCTGAAGCCATAGGGTTGGGTCCAGTTGGCACCATAAAGGCCGATAAAGAAGTTGCCGTCGGAGGCATTGTAGCGCGGCCCGCGGAAGCTGACGTTGCCGATGTAATTGGCATAGACGTCGCCGAATTGGTTCGAGATCAGGCCCTGTTCCGCGATGTAATGGTAGAGGACATTGTTGACGATATCGGCCTGGCCGGTGTTGTCGGCCGGGGGCAGCGCGATGCCGACGGCGACATTGAGGCCGCGCTGTTCGCCATGTTCGGACAGATTATAGGCAACGGTGACGTTCGATGCCGGTTTCAGGAAGAAGGTCTTGCAATGCAGCGACGACGAATGGCCGGCGTTGCGGCAGATGTTGGGGCCGATGATCGACCATTGCACGGTGCAGTCGCGGCAGGCCATGTCGAGGCTTTCATCGGTGCCGAACATCGATGAGACGTGATCGAGGATCTGGTAGCGCGTCCCCGACATGCGGATCGGATCGCCATTGTCCGATTTACGATCCGGGTGTTCGCCGGTGCGCGTGCGGATGTGGCGCAGGATCATGTTGTCACCGCCGCGCCGCGAGTGGATGAGCGCATCGACCGGGCTGTATTTCGGCCCGAGCCGGAATTCGATGCCGCCCGGCGAGGTTTGGCCCGCGACATAGATTTTGGGCACGGTGATTTCGGCCGGGCCGTTCATGATGATGGCGCCGGCGACATCAAAGACGCAATAGCGCGGATGGCCGGCGGGAATGGCGTAAGGCGTGGTGACGGCCAGCGCCATCGCGCATTCGCGATAGGTGATCTTGCCATCGTTGGGATCGGCGACATCGTCGAGCGAGTTGATCTTGTAGACGACCGCGTCCGGGCTGCGCACCGATGTCGCCTTGCCAAAGCCGACGGCAGTCGGGAAGGCGATCGGGTGCAGGGCGCGATCCGGGATATTGCCGTTATCGGGGTTGGCAAAGGCGCCGGCACCGATTGCGCCTGGCGCCGATACGCTGATGATCGTCGATGTTGCGGTGTTGCCGGACGGGCCGGCGCAATTGAGCGCATAGGTGGTGGTAACCGTCGGCCGCACCGTGGCGCTGCCGGAAATCGGCTTGGTTCCAGTGAAATCACTGGCGCCGCTGGCGGTGCAACTGGTGACGTTGGTTGCGGTCCAGCTGAGCGTGGCGCTGCTGCCGGTGACGAGCGAGGCAGGGGATGCCGACAGGCTGACCGCGGGGACGATCGACAAAGGGGCGGTGACCGTTACGTTGGTGGTTGCGGTGCCGGTGCTGCCGCTGCCCGCGCAGCTGATCCCATATGTTGTCGATACAAGCGGCTTCACGATGACAGAGCCGGATTTGGCCAGCGTGCCGGCAAAGCCGCTGCCGGAGCCGGTGCAGGCGGTGGCGTTTGTGGATGACCATGCAAGGGTCGATGCGCCACCCGCAGCAATGGTTGATGGCGAGGCCGCGAGGGCGGCGGTGGCGACGGCAGCGCCGGTGCCGGTGGATGAGACGACCGAGCTGACCAGCCAGCCATCGGCGCCGGTGTCGAAATCGACCTTCCACCAGACCTGGCCGCGCTTGGTGCCCGGGATCGGCCCTTCGATGATCCGGCCCTTGGCGCCGGCATCCTGGACGCCGACGCCGGTGAGCAAGTCGGCCTGCATGACGCGGAACTTGGTGGTCAGTGTAATGAGGTCGCCGATGGCGAGGGCCGCAGCGCCTTGCGGGAAGGCGAGGACAGCCAGGCCGATCGCAGCGATGATGGCGATGGCAATCCCGATGGAGCGAAATCGCGATTGCGTTTTTGGTGGTTCGAAAAGCTCAAGTGTCACTGGTTTTGGCTGGAACGACGAATTCTGCATATGACCTACCCGTTACGTGTCGTGGCACGTTTGCTATTGATCAACAGTTAAAGCGATTTTCTGTTTGCCCGCCCAAATTGAATTTCTGGTGCGAAAATAGTTTTACGCCGACAGTTACCTAATTATTAATTGCCAGCAACAATAATATGGGATTTTTCCGAAAACAATGGGCACTTGTTAAGCCACTTTTCCATTTGTTTAAGGAATGATTTATTTTTGAATTCTGTCGACAGATCGTGTGCTTTTCACGATGAAAAACCATTTGATCTACTACTTTCGAGATGCATCTAACACTTAAGAGGTAGACTCTTAGTACCACCAATTTGGCGATTTTGAGCCGTCCAGCGGGCATTGGGGCGCGCTTTCGCGGCGATTCGCGGCGTCGGCTACCAAAGCATGATGCCCGTAATCGGGTTTTGTTGCGCCGCCGCGAACCCGTAGATTTTGGGCATGGGTGGCTGCCGTTGGCCTGTCGGGCCTCGGCAATCGGGCGGGGTGATGACGCTTCGGCTGCCGGGTAGCGGGAAGGGATTTGCGATGCAGGTCGTGTTGCTTGCGGGTGGATTGGGATCGCGGCTGGCCGAGGAAACGGTACGGGTGCCAAAGCCGATGGTCGAAGTCGGTGGGCGACCGGTCATTCTGCATGTCATGGATATATACAGCCATTGGGGCCATCATGATTTCATCGTCGCCTGCGGGTTCAAGGCGATGGTGATGAAGGCGTTCTTCCAGGGTCTGCACCTGCTCAACAATGATTTCACCGTGGCGCTGGAGGATGGCGCCATGGAACTGGCACCGTGCCGGGCGGTCGATTGGCGGGTGTCGGTGGTTGATACCGGGCTGTCGACGATGACAGGCGGGCGGCTGAAGCGGCTGAAATCCTGGTTGCGCGACGAGACGTTCATGGTGACCTATTCCGACGGGGTCGGAAACGTTGACATCGATGCGTTGCTGGCGGCGCATCGCGCCCATGGCAAGCTGGCCACGGTTACCGCCGTGCAGCCGCCGGCGCGGTTCGGTAACCTGGAGCTGGAGGGCGACCGGGTCGCGGCCTTTACCGAGAAGGTGCAGAGCAACGAGACCTGGATCAACGGCGGCTTTTTCGTGTTTGAACCGGGGATTTTCGATTATCTTTCGGGAGACAGTGAGCCGCTGGAGATGGCGCCGCTGGCCAAGTTGGCGCGCGATGGCGAGCTGTTCGCCTATAAGCATCACGGGTTCTGGCACCCGATGGATACGGTGCGCGACCGCGACACTCTGGATGCCCATGCCGGTGAAACGCCACCGCCCTGGCTCGATTTCGAACGGGCGCCGGCGGTGACCGACGCGCCACAGGCCAAGGCGCCGGCCCATGCCTGATCCGGCATCGATGTCGAACGCCGATGTGATGCCCGAAGCCGCCTTGGCGTGGGCAACTCGGGCGACGCAGGCAGCGGATACGGAGGCAGCCGGCTTTGACGAGGCCGCGCTGCGCCGCGTGTTCGCCGGGCGGCATGTGCTGTTGACCGGGCATAGCGGCTTCAAGGGCAGCTGGTTGGCACTGTGGCTGCGGCGGCTGGGCGCGACGGTGACCGGCATTTCGCTGCCGCCGGAACAGCCTTCGATGCACGATGCGATCCGGCTCGATCGGCTCATCGACGGGCGCTATGCCGATATCCGTTCGGCGGACGAATTTGCGACGGCGCTGGCGCAGGTCGATGCCGACATCGTTATCCATATGGCGGCGCAGGCGATTGTGCGGCGGTCCCATATCGATCCGGTGGAGACATTCGCGACCAATGTGACCGGCACTGCGGTGGTGTTGAATGCGGTGCGGGCGATGCCGAGCCTGAAGGCGATTGTCGTTGTAACATCCGATAAATGCTATGAAAACCGCGAATGGCCCTGGGGCTATCGCGAAAATGATACGCTGGGTGGATCGGACCCGTACAGTGCATCGAAAGCCTGCACCGAACTGGTCGCGGCGTCGTTCCGCCGGTCGTTCTTTGCCGATCCAAACGGGCCGCAGCTGGCGACAGTGCGTGCAGGCAATGTCATGGGCGGTGGCGATTGGGCCAGTGACCGGCTGGTGCCCGACATGATGCGCGCGGCGCTTTCGGGGCAGCCGGTGTTCATCCGCAACCCGGCGAGCATCCGGCCCTGGCAGCATGTTCTGGACCCGCTGGCCGGCTATTTGATGGTCGCGGCGGCGTTGGTGACCGATGGCGCGGCCGCCGCCGATGCCTGGAATTTCGGCCCCGATCCCGCCGTGCAGGTGCCGGCAGGGGACCTGGCGCGGTTGGTTACGGCGGCATGGGGTGCTGGTGCGCCGCTGGTGCGCTTTGGCGGTGCCAATGGCCCGCGTGAGGCCGGGACGCTGTCGCTGGACAGTTCCCGGGCGCGGGCGCGACTTGGCTGGCAACCGCGCCTGCCGATCGACACGGCCGTTGCAATGACGGTCGAATGGTATCGCGCCTGGGGTGAGGGCGTTGCCGACATGGCAGTGTTCACCGAGGCGCAGATTGCCGCCTATGCCGCCGGCGTGGCGGCCCCACAGACATTTTCAGCAGGAGCAATGCAGCAATGCGCGTAAATTATGGCCAGACCGTCCATGGCGAACCCGAAATCGCGGCGGTGGTGAAGGTATTGCGGCAATCGACGCAGATGGGCGAGCATGTCCGCGAGATGGAACGCCGCGTGGCGCGGTTGTTCGACAAAAGCCATGGCGTGATGGTGAATTCGGGCAGTTCAGCCAATTTCCTGGCGATAAAGCTGCTCGACCTGCCGCCGGGCAGCGAAGTCATTACCCCGGCGCTGACCTTTGCAACGACGGTGGCGCCCATCGTGCAGAACGGCCTGGTGCCGGTGTTCGTCGATGTGGAGCCGGGCACCTACAACATCGATGTCGACGCCATCGAGGCGATGATCGGGCCGGAAACCCGGGCGATGATGATCCCGTCGTTGATTGGCAATCTGCCGGATTGGGACAAGATCCGCGACATCGCCGATCGCCACGGCCTGATGGTGGTGGAGGACAGCGCCGATACGCTGGGCGCGACCCTGCACGGCCTGAGCACCGGGTCGCGCGCCGACATCAGCACCACGAGTTTTTATGGCAGCCATGTCATCAACGCCGGCGGCAATGGCGGCATGTTGTGCGTGAATACGCCGGCGCATCTGCGCCGGGCGTTGCTGCTACGGTCATGGGGGCGCAGTTCGTCGCTGTTCCAGCAATCGGAATCGATCGACAACCGCTTCAATGTCGAAATCGATGGCATTCCGTATGACGCCAAGTTCGTGTTCGAGGAACTGGGCCATAATTTCGAGCCGAGCGAGATGGGCGCGGCCTTTGGCCTGGTGCAACTCGACAAGCTGGTCGGCAATATCGCGGCGCGTGAGGCGAATTTTGCCCGGCATCTGGCGTTTTTCGAAACCTGGTCGGACTGGTTCATCCTGCCGCGGCAATTGCCGGCGGCGCGCACCGGATGGCTGTCCTTTGCGCTGACGCTGACGGATGCGGCACCGTTCAGCCGCCGCGACCTGCAGATTGCGCTGGAACAGCGCGAGATCCAGACCCGGCCGGTGTTTACCGGCAACATCCTGCGCCAGCCGGCCATGGCAGGCGTGAAGGTGCGCACCACGCCCGCTGGATATCCCAATGCCGATGCGGCGATGCGGGGCGGAATCCTGCTCGCTTGCCACCACGGCCTTGAATCGGCGCAGATCGATTTCATGCACGAGGTTTTCACCGAATTCGCACAGCAGCATGGCGACCGGCGGGTAATGCCGCGCGCCGCGACGGCCGTTGCGGCGGAATGATTTTTCTCACCAACAAGCAGGACGAGCCGAGATGATCCTTGAAAGCTGCCGCGCCTGTAAAGGCACCAAACTGTTGAATTTCCTGCCGATGGGTGACCATCCGCCAGCCAACATGTTCATCCGCAAGGAAGATCTGGGCAAACCGCAGCCGGCATTCGCGCTGGACACGATCGCCTGTCTCGATTGCGGGTTGATACAGGTGGCAGACCAGATCCCGGCGGATTTCTTTCGGCATTATCTGTACGTGCCATCGGGCGCCGTGACGATGCACGGGCATTTCGACGGGTTGGCCGGGGTGATCCACGATATCGCCGGCGATGGCCCGGATGCCGGGCTGGTCGTCGATATCGGCAGCAATGACGGCCTGTTGCTGTCGGCCTGCAACAAACGCGGCTGCCGCACGCTGGGCGTTGATCCGGCGGCGAACCTGGCCGAATTGGCGCGGGCGCGCGGGGTCGATGTGCACGTCGCCTATTTCAATGTCGAAACGGCGCGGTTGTTGCGGCACCAGCATGGGCCGGCGAAGGTGATTGTCACCACCAACACCTTCAACCACATCGGCGACCTGCATGCTTTCATGGCCGGCGTCGAGGAATTGCTGGCCGATGACGGCACCTTCATCATCGAAGTGCCCTGGGCGCTGGACCTGTTGCAGAAGAACGAATTCGACACGGTGTATCAGGAGCATCTGTCGGAATTCAGCCTGCGATCGCTGGTCGTGTTGGGCGCGCATTTCGGCATGGCGGTGATGGATGTCGACCAGCTTTCGGTGCACGGCGGGTCGATGCGTGTGCAGTTGCGGCGCGACGTAGCGGGTGCGGTTGCCAGCGCGCTGGTCGATGACATGTTGGCGCGTGAAGCCGCTGGCGGCATGCATGAAGCCGCAACCTACGAAGCCTTTGCCACAAGGGTCGGCCAGGTGGGTGTCGATCTGGTGCGGATGATCGATGAGCTGAAGGCCAGCGGCATGAAGCTTGCCGGCTATGGCGCCCCGGCCAAGGGCAATACCCTGTTGAACTATTTCCAGATCGGGCCTGACCGGCTGGATTTCCTGGTGGATCGCAACCCGTTGAAGCATGGGCTGTATTCGCCGGGGATGCAGATTCCGGTGCGCCCGACCGATGCGATTGCCAGTGAAAAGCCCGATGTGCTGCTGGTGCTGGCGTGGAACTTCTTTGACGAGATCCGCGAGCAGCAGCAGGATTTCGTCGCTGCTGGCGGGCGGTTCCTGGTGCCATTGCCCGAACCCGTGCTGGTATCCTGACAGGTCAACGGTGGGGCGATCGCGCAGCCTTGTCACAGCCGGCGCCGGCTTCATCGGCTCGCATCTGGTGCGGTCGTTGGTCGACGCCGGCCACGACGTGTCCGTGCTGGTGCGGCCGACGACGGCACTGGATCGGTTGACGCCGTTGCTGCCGCAAATCGCGCTGTATCGATGCAGCTTCGATGATGGGGTGGCGATGGCAGCCTGTCTTGCGGAGGCGCGACCGGATGCGGTGTTCCACCTTGCCGCCGGAGACCATCGTGCCATGCGCGCCGATCTGGGCGATGTGAGCGACAGTCTGGCCGACGATCTGGGCGCTTTTCTTGCCGTGCTGCGCGCCTGTGCGGCGATGGCCACGCCGCCGCGCGTCCTTGTGCGGGCGGGATCGCTTGCCGAATATGGCGCAGGCCCGGCGCCCTATGACGAATCGCAGCGCGAGGCGCCGCAGACAAGCTATGGCGCCGCGCTGCTGGCCGGCACGCATTATGCGGCGATGTTGGCGCCGCGCCTGCCGTTCGCCATCGTCACGGCGCGGCTGGCGCTGGTCTATGGGCAGGGCCAATCGAGCCGGTTTCTGATGCCATCGTTGATCCGGCGCTGTCTGGCCGGGCTGCCGACCCTGGTGGCGCGCCCGGATGACCGGCGCGATCTGATGCATGTCGATGATGCGGTGGCGGGGTTGATATTGTTGGCGGCGCGGCCGGTGGCGCCGATCATCAACCTTTCGACAGGGCAGGCGCCGACGATGGCGCAAGTTGCGGCGCAGGTGGTGGCCGAAACCGGGTGCGACCCCGGGTTGGTGGCTTTGGGCAATGGTGCACCCGGCGGCACGCCCGATCTGCGCGGGAGCCCGGCGCTGGCGGCACGATTGCTCGGCTGGCGGGCGCGAGTGCCGATTGCCGAGGGCGTTGCCCACACGGTCGCCGAAGAAAGCGCGATTGCCCGGCACAGCCTGTTTGCGGAGGCGGGATGATGATGGCGGATGCCGATCGGCCGCTGATTTCGGTGCTGGTGCCGGTCTATAACGAGACCGAGAACATCGACCAGGCCTATCTCGCCATCAAGACGGTGATGGTGGGGATGGCCGGCTATGATCACGAGATCATATTTTCGGACAATCATTCGAGCGATGGCAGTTTTGACCAATTGGCGCGGCTGGCGGCGATCGATCCAAGGGTCAAGGTGATCCGGCTGGCGCGCAATTTCGGCTATCACCGGTCCGTGCTGTTTGCCTATCAGGCGGCCAACGGCGATTGCGCGGTGCAGGTTGATTGCGACCTGCAGGACCCGCCCGAACTGATTCCGCAGATGTTGGCATTGTGGCGGCAGGGCCATGCAGTGGTTTATGGCGTGCGCCGATCCTTGCCCGATGGCTTTGTGATCGCTGCGCTGCGGCGGCTGTTTTACCGGGGCATCAGGGCGATGAGCCAGGATGACCTTCCCGTTGATGCGGGCGAGTTCCGGCTGGTCGACCGGCGGATATTGAACGAATTGCGCCTCGTGGAGGACACTTCGCCCTATGTCCGCGGGTTGATCAGCGCCATGGGTTTTTCGCAGGTCGGCTTCACCTATGATCGCCGCGACCGGGTGGCGGGGAACAGCAAGTTTCCGCTGCGCCGGATGCTGGCGATGGCGATGGACGCGGTGTTGAACCATTCGCTGATGCCGCTGCGGCTGGCATCCGCGGTGGCACTGGTGGTTGGGTCGATGACCTTTCTGTTGTTGTTCGGCTATCTGGTCGGGCGGTTGCTGTTCGGGCAGCAATGGCCGGCAGGCTTTGCGACGACGACGCTGTTGTTGCTGCTGTCGATCACGCTCAATGCGCTGTGCTTTGGCATCCTGGGCGAATATGTCGGCCGTATCTTCATGCAATCGAAGCGTCGGCCGTTGCCGATCGTCGAGGAGATGATCAACTTCGGCCCGGCCATGGCGGCCGAAGCGCCAAGCCACCGGCAGCGGCGCTGGCCAGCGGTCGCCAACGCCGAATAGGGCGCGGTGGCTTAGCCGGGTGCCCCGGTGCGGAACGCCTGGCGGCACCGCCACATCATCCAGCCCGACGCGATCAGGCCCAGCACGATATGGGCGATGTTGGCCCCCATCGGTCCGATGAGCGGCACCAGCGCGAGCGCCGTCAGGTGGAAGGCGATGGTGCCGGCGATGACCGCGTTGAGCACCGATTTGTCCTGCCCCATGGCGAGCAGCGCCGACCGTGAGCCGGACCCCGCCATGCTGAAGGTGACGGCGAGCATCTGGGTGATGAGCAGTGGCGCCGCCGCCACATATTCGGGGCCTGCGGTGGCATCGAGCATCGGTGCGGCGGCGAACAGCAGGAACAGTGTTCCGCCAAGGCCGAACAGGATCAGGATGATCTCCATCTGCCAGACCGCCTTGGCGATATCGGCGATACGGCGCGTCACCCACAACCGGGTCACGTCGGGGAACAGCACCGCCTGCGCCTGGGTAGAGACCTGTTCGGCGACCCGGCCGGCGCGTTTGGCGATGTGGTAGAGCCCGGCAGCAGCAGGCCCGGCCAGCCAGCCGACGATCAGCACGTCGAGTTGGTTGGCACTGGAACGCAGGGTGAGCGAAATGTTGGACGACCAGGAAAAGCCCCAGATGCCGGGGAAGCGGTTGCGGATGCTGGAGAGTGAGGCGCCGAGCACGCCGCCAACCCCGTTTTGACGCAGCACCCGAAAGGCGAGGGCAAGGACGCAGACATAGCCAATGGCCTGGCCGGCGGACCAGAGGATGGCAAAACTGGTCAGCCCGGCGCCAGCGGTTAGCGCGACCGCACAGCCGGCGAGCCGGACAATCGCGCCGAGCACAGGACCCCAGGCGGCGATGCGGAACTTGCCGAACAATCGCAGCACCGCCGTTGGCATGCCGTTGATATTCAGCGGCAGTACCGCGCAGCAGATGAGGACGGTGCGTTGAGTTTCCGCCGACCAGCCGAACAATGGTGCGCAGATCAGCGTCAATGCGATGGCGACGAGGAAGGCCAGCATCGCGCCGACAATATCGAGCAACAAGCCGAATTTGAGCAGGCCGGCTAGATCGTCCGACGATGCCTTGCTCGTCAGCCCGGCGCCATAGCGGATGAGCGGTTGCCAGGATTGGAAGGTGATGAGTTTTTCAATGGCGCGCGCAAAGGAAAAGGCGAGGGTGAGCACGCCATATTGCGTCGGCCCCAGCCCGCGCGCGGTAAGCGCCACGGCGGCGAGCGATATCAGCGCATTGGCCATGTTTCCGGACAACAGGTGCCCGATATCGCGCAGCCGCCGGCGCAGCGCCGTGGCATTGGCCCTTTGGATGGCGGCTTCCGCATCATGGCCTGACCCGGCTTCGATGCGCGTTTGGTCGGTCGATGCGGATGATGATGCTGCGTTGGGTGGCATGATTTTCAGACGTGCAGCCGGATGCCGACGCCGGCCACCGTCTGGTCGAAGCGATCGAGCGGCCGGTTGGCACTGCGGTGTTCGTAAAGCACGTTGGCGAACACCGATACCGTGCGGCTGGCCAGATATTCGAGTTCACCGCTTACAAAGACGGTATCGAGCTTGCGGTTGAGGTTGCCGCGATAGGTGGTGCCGCGATAGCCGACATCGATCCAGCCGAGCAGATTGTGCCGGATTTCCTGATCGACGCGCAGGTTCACCCTGGTATCGATGCGCCCGGTGGCGCCGGATTGCACGGTGGCGACATCGCCGCGAAAGGCATTGAGCATGACAGCGGTGCGCGGCATCGGCGACCAGCGCAGCCTGCCGTTGAAGGCAACGCCTGAAAACGCCGGCAACGAGCCATCGGGGCTGGCGTTGAAGCCGCCGACGCCGATTTCGCCGCGCAGCCGGTCGCTCAGATCAAAGCTGATGCCGGCCAGCGCGCCAAAGGTGGTGAGATCGCGATCGACGCCGCTGCGATCAAAGGGGAGGCGGGCATCACGGCGGTTGACATAGGCTTCGACGAAAATGGCGCTGCGCGGGCTGATCGCATAGGCGACACGCAGGGGGATCTGATAGCTGGTCAGCTCGCGTTCGGCTTCGCCCGGATCGAGATAGCTGATATTCTGCACGGTGCCGTGCAGGGATACTGTCAGTCGGCCCTGCTGATGGGTGAAGCCCAGCCTGGCGCTGAGGCTGTTGAAAAGCGCCGGGCGAAGCAGCAACCGGTTCACCTCGGGATCGGCGCGCCGCATGAAAGCGCGATCGAAGCGCAGTTCCCCGTCCAGCTTGTCGCGGCTGTCGAGCGATTGTTCGAGGCTGGCGTTGACGCCGAAGGCGGTGCGATCCTCGCTGGTATATCGGCTGTTGAAGCGGGCATTGGCATAGGCCTGGGCGCGGAATTTGCTGTGGGCGCCATCGAAGGCCACATCGAGGCGCGGCGCGATTTCGGTGCGCAGGACGGATTGTGCGCCGGATGAAGTGGAGAACAGGTTGCTGTCATAGCCGGTAAAAACCGACAGCGATGGATAGAGGATGGTATTGCCCAGCCTGAGGCGGCCGAGCTCATAACCGGGGCGCGGCAAATCAAGTGCGCCCTGGTTGCCGGGGGCGCTTTGGGCAAGGGCCGCCATGGGTGCCGTGCAGAGCATGGCCACCAAGGTGCGCAGAACCAGCGCAAGGCCGCGTTGGGGCGGGCCGCGCCGGAAGGTGCCCTGGTATTTGGTGTTGGTCGCCGATGTGGGCACGCCGGATCCCTGTTGCCGGTTGATGGAGCCACCATAACCCGTTGCGCCGGGCCGACATATCGCACCATCGGGTATCGCGGCAGGCGCATCGGGGTTAGCCGCAGGACCGGAGCGTGCGCCGATGCTTCGCTGTCGCTAGGCGGATGATAGCCGGAATTGCCGCGCCGTTGGCGCCCGCCCCAGTCTAAAATCACCGGCATGGATAGTCATAGCGACGGGGCAGCAACGATGCGGGTGGCGGGCATGCGAGCGACCAGCAGACCGGCACGCGTGCTGTTCCCATTCGAAGGCGCCTTGCTGGGTGGCAGCCATATGTCGGCATTTCTGTTGATCGAAGGGCTGGACCGCAGCCGGTTCGAGCCGGTGATCCTGTTGCACCGCGATGACGGGGCGGTGGCAGCGCATCTTGTGGCGCGCGGGCTGGCATTCCGGGTTGCACCGCCCGCTGTGGCAGCAGTGAGCACGGCGGCATCGGGGGCGGCGACTTTGCGGGCAAAAGGGCTGTTGTCCGGGCTTGCGGCGCGGGTGCGGTGGTTGCGCGATGAACGCATCGATATAGTCCATTCCAACGAAGGCCTGATGCACGCCGCCTGGAGCACCGCGGCGCGGTTGGCCGGGGTGCGCATGTTGTGGCACCACCGTGGCCATCCGCAGGCGCGAGGGTTGCGCTTCCTCGCGCCCTTGTGTGCGGACAAGGTGGTGTCGGTATCGCGGTTTTCGGCGCCGCGGCCGGGATTTTATTCGGCGGCCAACCGGTGCCAGGTGATCCGCAGCCCGTTCGAGCGGGATCTGTTCGATGCGGCGGCGATGCAGGAAGTGCCCGGCATGGCGCCCGACCCGTGCCGCGCCGAACTCGGCATCGGGCCGGATACGCTGTTGCTGGGGTTCTTTGCCCATTTTGCGGAGCGCAAGCGGCCGGTGATGTTCGTCGATGCGGTGGCGGCGGTGCGCCGACGGCTGGGCGGCCAGCCGATGCTGGCGTTGATGTTCGGCGATACGCTGGAACCGGGGTTGGACGCAGCCGTAGATGCTGCGATCCGGATGCACGGGCTGGAAGGCATCGTGCGGTGCATGGGCTTTCGCCAGCCGATCGCGCCATGGCTGGCGGCGTGCGATGTCAACGTGGTGACTGCGGTGGATGAGCCATTCGGCCGCACTCTGATCGAGGCGATGTTGATCGGCACCGTGGTCGTCGCGGCGCGGTCGGGCGGTAGCCCCGAGGCGATCCGGGATGGTGAAACCGGCCTGTTGGTGACCCCCGATGATGCCGAAGCCTTTGGCGCTGCGATCGCCGGCCTGACCGATCCGGCCCGGCGGCTGCGGATTGCCGACCATGCAAGGGCGGAGGCGCGACGACGATTTGGCGTTGAACCGCATGTGCGCGCGGTGAGCGCGGTTTATGCCGAGATGATGGCGGCATGAGCCAGCACACTGCCATGGCGGCCGCCACCGACGCCATTCCCGCGCCGCCGCCATCGTCATCGACTCTGGCCCGGGACCATGGCGCCATGTTCGCCAGCATTCGGTTGCCGACCGGCATTTTCAAGACGACCGCGCCATTGCGGCTGGTGGATGTGGATGCGGCAACGATTGCCGCGCTGGCGCCCGCCGTGCCGGGGGCGCCAGCTGTTGATGTGATCGATGTGGGGGCGTCGACGGGCACCACGACGCTGGAACTGCTCCACGCCTTGCGCGCTGCCGGGCGGATGCCGCGCGTGCTGATGACCGACATTGCGTTGCGGGCGCGGGTGTTGCGTCTGTCGCCCCGCCATGCCGTGCTGGTGTCGCCGGGCGGCACGTTGATGCACCATGTGGTAATGGGGATTTCGCTGCGGACCTGGCGGCGGCGGCTGGATTATGTGACGCAATTCTGGGTGCCGGTGGCGTTGGCCAATGCCCGGTTCCGGCGGGTTTGTGACGCCGGGCTGTTGCCGGACAAGGGTGAAGAGGTGTGGTTGGTGACGCCTGCGGTGCGCGCCGAACCGGCGCTGCAGTGCCAGGAGGGCGATGTGTTTGCGCCTTGCCCGGCCGACCAGCGGCGGCGGTTCGATATCGTGCGTGCTGCCAATGTGTTGTTGCCCGATGTGTTCGGCACCGAACGGATCGGCGTTGCGCTGGCCGGGCTGGTGCAGCGCCTGCGCGGCCCCGGATCGTTGCTGGTGTTGGCGCGCAGCCCGGCGCCCGGGCAGAAGGGACGCAACAAGGCGACGATCTATCGGCTGGAAGCCGATGGCACTTTGGTGGTCGCCGAACGGTTGGGCGGCGGTTCGGAACTGGAAAGCCTGATGCCCGCATAGGTGCGGGGCGCGGCAAACAGGGTCAACGCGCCATAGCGGGTATTGCCGCCGGGCAGCGGAACCGGGCGATAGCCGCGTGATTGCGCATAGCTGCGAAAGGCGTTGTCGAGATCGCCCTCGGCGCCGACGAGAATTGCGCCGGGCGGATCGGAATCGAGCATTGCTGCCAGGCTTTGGGCGGATGCGAGGCGGTAGTGCGGCCTGTCATCAACCGGAATGAGGTTCGCGACCCGGTAGACGAATGGCCCGGCGGCGAGTTCGGGATAGATGATTCCGCCGGCATCAAGAACATATAGCGGCGACAGGGTGGCGATGGGCCGCCCGCCCGCGGCCGCGACAATGGCGGTTGAAAGCCGGTGGACGCCGACCCCGGTCCATTGTGACGGGCGGGCCAGCGCCGGCAGGCCGCCGAGCAGGCGCGGCGCGTCGACAGCGGTGGCAGCGATGCCCAGCCCGATGAGCAACGGTGTGGCGAGTCGGCGGCTGTCCTGTGGCTGGCTGCCGGCGAGTTGCACCAGCAGCACGATGAGGAAGGCGGCCGGCAGGCTATAATATTGGGCGAAGGCCGGGCTGGGGATGAACGATGCGACGATGGCGCAGGCGGTGAGCCGGACAAGCAGCGAGGATTGCCAATCGAGCTTGCCGCCCCGCAGCACGACGAGCACTAGGATGGTAAAGCCGGTCAATAGGAATCCGCCGCTGCCCCAGATGCCCTGTGCCAGCGCGAAGCGTTCGGGCAGCGAGATGACCAGATCGCCCGGTTGTTGCAGCGCCCATGCCCGATGCGGCCCGGTGTGATAGCCGACGACATGGGCAAAGAAGCCCGACGGATCCTGCGCGAGATAGAGGAGCGTCGGCAGGCCGCCGATCAGCCCCGCGCCGAGCATCGGCAGGAACACCTTCTGAAACCGCTGTTTCAAGGTGCATTGCGCCGGCAGGTTGAGCGCGGCGATGGCGAAAGGCGGCACCATGAAGGCGTAATTGGCCTTCATGCCGATGGCGATGGCGAGGATGACACCCGATAGCGCCACCAGCCCGACATCAGGGATATCCCGGTCCAAGGCGCGCATGAACACCAGCGTGCCGGCCAGCATGAAGGGGATCGGCAGGAAGTTGTTGGTGACCAGCGTGCCGGTCTGGTTGACCAGCAACGGGCTGGTGATGAGCAGCAGCACCGCGAGCAGCGCCGCGGCCGGGCGTTGCGTGGCGCGCAGCGCGATTAGCGCCATGGCACCGACGGCGGCCGCCCAGGCGATGCAGATGACCAGACGTGCGGCAAGGAACGGGCGATCCGTCAGCCAGTGCAACGGCGCCAGCAGATAAGCGCTGTTGGGCAGGTGGTTGAAGCCGAAATCCTGATACAACTGCCCCTTGTCGAGCATCATCGCCATGGAGAAGAACATCTGTTCATCATGGCGGACGGGCGCCGACAGGATGCGGCCGAACAGCGCCAGCATCAGCACCGACACCAGCGCGCCCAGCAGGATCAGGGGCAGCGACTGGGCGACCGCGGGTGCCGACGCGGTGTGCGGCAGGGCGGATCGGGCCTCCATCAGAACCAGGATTCGGGGATGTTGACGGTGTCGCCGGGCAGCACCCTGGTATCGGGCCGGGCGGCGGCGGTTTGCGCGCCGGACCCGGCGTTGCGCACGATCATGGCGCGGCGGTTGTTGGCGCGGAAGGTGTAGCCGCCGGCGATCGAAACCGCATTCAGCACGGTCATCCCGGGCACATAGGGGTATTGGCCCGGCCGCTGCACTTCGCCCAATATGTAGAAGGGGCGGTATTTGGTGATTTGCACGCTGACATTCGGATCGCGGACGATCTGGCGGGTGCGCAGGCTTTCGGCGATCATCGCCTCCACCTCGGCAACGGTTTTGCCGGCGGCATCGATCGGCCCGACCAGCGGCACCGAAATGCCGCCGGAATCGCCGATGAGATAGCTGTTGTTGGCGGCATCAAGGCCAAAGACATTGATGCGCAATTCGTCGCCGGCACCCAGGTGATAGGGTTCGGCCACAGCTGGAGCGGCGATGACCGCACTGTCGGCGCCGTGTGCCGCGCAGCCGCTGACGAGCAGCGCGAGTGCAGCGAGGCAGGTTGCGATAGGGTGTTTCATGCGGGCACCTGTGTGTTGCCTTGATTGGACGGCGGGAAAACGGTGGCCGGGCGGCGTGCGGCGAGTGCAAAACCGATGGCGAGGAACACCGGCGTCACCCACATGCGCGCGTACATGTGCGGGCTGGCGGTGGAGGCGAGAACGAGAATGGTGACGAGCGCGAGCGCCAGCCCGGCGGCGCGGCGATCGGTGACCAGCGCCGATGCGCTGGCAATGGTGAGCAGGGTGATGATGCCCAGCCAGCCGATCAACGACCAGATGCCGCCTTCGGCCCAGACCAGCAAGTACATGTTGTGCACCGGCGCGCCCTGAATGCTGACATGCCGGTATTGATCGACGCCAAGGCCAAGGATCGTGGTGTGTTCGACCAGCCCCCAGGCTTCCTCCATCAGGCCGACGCGGCCCACCCAACTGCCGGCCTGGGCGATGTTTTCATTTTGAAGCGCCGGGGCGACCCGCAAGCCAAAGGCCTGGGGGATGCCGCCGCCCGCAGCGAAATAGAGGGTGATGACAGCGAATGCGGCAAGAACTGCGCGTGGCGACGGCCATGCGCCGGCAACGAAGGCATAGACCAGCACGCCAACCACCGCGCTGGCAAGGGCGGTGACAGAGGCGGCGAGCACCAGCGCAAGGACGAGGATCGCGAGGATCGCATAGCCCGCCAGCGCCGGGATGCGGCGGCGAACGATGAGGTGGATGACAAACGGCAGTGTCATGGCGATGACACAGCCGTTCCAATTGCCGTCACTCAGAAAGGCGCCGAGCCGCCGCGTGCCGGTGATGAAATTGGCGCCGAAGACGTAGAGATCCCAATAGCCGCCCTTGAACAGGTAGTAGACGCCGATGCCGAACGTCTCCATGGCGGTGACGCCGATAACGAGAGCAAGGGCAAGCCGATCCAACACCTGCTGGGTATGGCGGACCAGCAGCATCGGGATGACCAGGATGGCGAAGCAATATTGCAGCGCGACGATGATCCAGCGATCCGGATCGCCGTTGATCAGGCTGCCGGCGAGCAGGCCGGCGAGCAACAGCCCGAGGCTGAGCAGCCACAAGCCCGACAGGCCGTGGAGCGGTGATAGCGGCAGGCGACCCGCCGCCAGCAGCAGCACAAAGCCGATGCTGAGGCAGAAATCGCTGAAGGTGAACAGCACATCGAAGGGGCGCCACGTCAGATAGGGTGCGAAGGCCACGCCGAGCATGATGAAAAACACCGCCTGGGCGTATCGCCGGGGGGTGGTGGCGGCATCGGGGCCGGGGGTGGCGGTGATGTCGATCATGCGCTGGCCGGAATCGTTGCGGCGTTCGTAGCGCCGGCGTTGGTTGCGGTTGTTGCCGGCCAGTCGCTTTCGAGCCAGACGCCCAGGTCGCGACCAAGGAAGCGCCCCAGCGCGGCGACATCGGCGGCATAGTGATCGGCAAGGCTTTGCCGCAGGCTGTCGGTGAGCGGCGGATAATCCGCCGGTCGGGCCAGCGAGCCGTGCAGCGCCTTGAACCAGTGGCGGCGCCGCAAGGGCGCTACGAGCGGCTTCAGTGGCGCCAGCGTGCGGCGCAACGGCAGCGGCAACAACGCCGCCCGGCTGTCATTCTGGCGTTCTGCCGGTCGCACCAGCTGCGGCGCCCGTGGGTAGCCGATGTGGCTGGCGACGGCGGCAAGCGTGTCCGCGGGCCGGGCAGCGACATCATCGTACAGCAGGACATGCAGGTTTTCGGCGGGGAAATGATCCAGAAAGCGCTGGATATGTCGCCAATACAGGCCATCATTCAGGAAACGCGGTTGGTCACCGCCGGGGCGCAGGTGGCGATCGATGCGGCCATCGACGGTGCCGCGGCGGAACAGCATGCAATAATCGGAATAGGCGCGTTCCACCGGGTTGCGCAGTTGCACGACAAGCCGGGCATCGGGCAGTGAACCGGCGAGGCGCGGCGCGGCGAAGGGGTGGGCGAGATAATCGGCGGATTTTTCGCCGATCAGCGCGCCCTTCGGGGCATCGGCGAACAGGCCGGCGTACCAGCGATCGCCGCGATCATATTCGGTGCTGAAGAAATGCGGTTCCGCCTTGGGCAGGAAGACGCCCGGCTGGCAGCGCAATTGATGCGCGACCCATGTGGTGGCAGCCTTTACCGCGCCGATGATGACAAAGCCGGGCAGGCGGGTTGCAGCCGTCATGCGGTGGCGGCGTCTATGAGCGTGGCGAGGTGGCGGCCGATGGCGGCCATCTCGGCGGTCGTGAAACCGGGATCGACGGGCAGCATCAGGCTGGTTTCGCCCAGCGCGCGGGCGACCGGAAGCGGCGCGGCGGGGGCCAGCCCGGCATCAGTGACGCAGCGTTCGCGATAGATTTCGGGGCAGGCGCCAGCCATTGCGGGCAGGCCATCGGCCTGGGCCTGCGCGATGATGGTGTCGCGCGAATGGCCGGGCCGCAGCCGTTCGGGGCGGATAAAGGCATAATATTTGTAGCGGGCGTGGCCGATGCCATTGCCGGGGCGGGGAACATAAAGCGCCGCACAGCCCGCCAGCGCCGCCGACAACGCCGCCGTGTTCGCGCGCCGCGCCTCGATCCAGCCATCCAGCTTTGCCAATTGCTGCACGCCGATCGCCGCCTGCATTTCGGTCATGCGGTAATTGCTGCCGAACCGGTCGTGCAGCCAGCGAAAGGCGGGGCCGGGCGGGGCCGTGGAGCCCAATGATTTGCCATGGTCCTTGATCGACCAGGCGGTGGCATGGGTGGCGGCATCATTGAGCGCCAGCAGCCCGCCTTCGCCGCCGGTGGACATGATCTTGTCGGTGCAAAAGGAAAAGGCGGCGGCATCGCCGAAGCTGCCGATGGCGCGGCCATTCAGCGTCGCGCCATGCGCCTGCGCGCAATCCTCGATGACCTTCAGCCCGTGGCGGGCGGCCAGCGCCATGATCGCGTCCATGTCGCACGGCCAGCCGGCGAGGTGGACGGGTATGACGGCGCGGCTGCGCGGGGACAGCACGGCGGCGATGGTTTCGGCGGTGATGTTCTGGCTGTCGGGATCGACATCGGCAAAGACCGGCGTGGCGCCGACGGCGACGACGCAGGCCGCCGAGGCGACAAAACTGCGCGGCGTGACGATCACTTCATCGCCGGGGCCGATGCCGAGCGCCCGCAGCGCGACCTCCAGCGCCACGGTGCCATTGGCCATGGCGATGGCGTGGGGCACGCCCAGCCGCGCGGCAAAGCCGGTTTCAAAGGCCCGGCAATTGTCGCCGTGGTGGAGGGCATTGACCCGGCCCGAACGCAGCACGCGGGTGACGGCGGCGATTTCATCCTCGTCGTGCCACGGCCAGCGCGAGGTGGCGAAGGCCGGGCGCGTGTCTGCGGCTTTCGCCCCGATGCTGTTCGCGCTGCTGGCCATGTCAGGCAACCGCGCGCCGTGGTTCGGCGCCTGCTTTTGCATTGGCCTGCGCGGCGAGATGATCGGCAACCGATGGCCGCGCGGGCTTTGCAATCACTGCCGGCTGGGTCGGCATGTTCGGGGAGAACCAGGCGGCTTCGGCATTGTGGCTGGGATCGACGATCTTGGGCAGCAGCGCCCGCACCGTCACGCTGTCGTCGGCGATGGCGGCGGCGGCGATGCGATCGAAGGCGGCGTTGAGCTCGGCCAGCGAGCGCGCGGCGGGTTCCGCCTCGAAAATGCCGGGCAAGGTCGATTCGAGCCGGGTTTCCTTGGCATCGAACAATTCTTCATACAGCTTTTCGCCGGGCCGCAGCCCGATGATTTCGATGCGGACATCGCGGCCCGGCTCCAGCCCTGCCAGCCGCGTCATGCGCTCGGCAATATCGAGGATGCGGATGGGTTCGCCCATATCCAAGACGAATATGCGGCCGTGGTGGGTGTTGTTCTGCATGGCGAGCGCGGCGCCTTGCAGGATGAGCAGCACCGCCTCGTGCACCGTCATGAAATAACGGCGGATTTCCGGGTGGGTGACGGTGAGCGGCCCGCGCCGGCTGAGCTGTTTCTGGAGCAGCGGGATCAGCGAGCCGGACGAGCCGAGCACATTGCCGAAACGCACGGTGAGGAAGCGGGTAGCCACTGGCACATCCTGCCCGGCGAGATCGAGCGCCTGGCAGTAAAGTTCGCCCAGCCTTTTGGTACCGCCCATCACGCCGACGGGGTTGACCGCCTTGTCAGTCGAAACCTGCACCATGGCGCGGGCGCCATAACGACGCGCTGCATCGGCGACGTTGCGGGTGCCGATGACATTGGTGAGCACGCCGGCGCAAGGGTTGGTTTCAACCAGCGGCACGTGTTTCAACGCGGCGGCGTGGAACACCAGATTGGGCCGGTATTTGGCAAACACGTTCATGACATTGCCGCGCTGCCGGATGGAGCAGAGCACCGGGATACGGTGGACGTCGGGGAAGCTTTCGCCCACATCCTGATCGATCGAATACAGGTTGAATTCGCTGGCATCGACGAGGACGATCTCGCTGGGGCCGCCCTTGGCAATCTGGAAGACCAGTTCGCGGCCGATGGTGCCGCCAGCGCCCGTCACCATCACCCGCTGGCCGGCGACGAACTGGGCAATGGCGCCGGTATCGGCGGTGCGCGGCGGTCGGCCGAGCAGGTGGGCGAGATCGATGAAGTTGAGATCGAGCGCCTTGGTGCTTTTGGAGTCCGGGCGGGCGGTGGCGGGCATGCGGGCGACGGACAGCCCCAGGCTTTCGGCCTGCGCGACGAAGCGGACCAGATTGGCACCGGCGAGCCTGTCGGTTTCATCGACCAGCAACAGGCATTCGGGACGCTTGCCGCCAGCGACCAGCCTTTGCACCGCCGCATCGAGCGAATCGAGCCCGCCGAGCACCGGCACACCGCGCACCCGCAGGTTTTCATGGCCGCCAGTATCATCGAGGATGGCGACGGCTTCATAGCCGGCGGCCGGGTTGCCGGCGAGTTGGCGCAGCGCCAGATCGACATTATCGCCGGTGCCGACGATGATGGTGGCGCGGGGCGGCGCGGTGGTGGTACCGTTTTCACCGTTGAAGACGCGGCGGCGCAGATGCTCGCTGGCCATGCGCCGCGCCACGCGGATGCCGGCGAGGCCACCGAAAAGCAGAAACCAGGTGATGATCGGGACCGATGCGGGCAGCCAGCCGGTGCTGCCGAGCAGGGCGATGGTCGTTACCCAGCCGATAACGGACAGTGTCGCGGCGACAAGCAGCAGCGGCATGTCGGTGAGCGAGGTGTAGCGCCAGACCCGGCCATAGAGTCCAACCCGCTGGAAAATCACCGCGGAAACGAGCGCGATCATCGGCACGGCGGCGATGAAGCCGGCCTGCATCGGCACCGGCAGATGGCCGTTCATGCGCAGCACCAGCGCCAGTGCGACGGCGGTGACGGCGCAACCGATATCGAGCAGCGCGAGGATGGTATGGCGGACGCGGCGGTTGCCGAGCAGCCGGCGGGCGAGCGCGCCGACCGGTGAGAGCAGCCGTGAGAGCAGGGTCGGGGCCGGGCTGTGGCCAGCGGCGTTTTTGGCGTGGTCTGCTGTGCCGTTCATGCTGCCGTCTCTGTTGCCGTTGATGGCGCCGGCCCTGTCGGCCTGTACGATCTGTGAATGCCCCACGGCCATGCTCCACCCTGATTGCGCTGCGGCCGGTGGCGGTTGGCCCGGTTGGCCCGTCCCGCGTCGATTACCGGCTGCTTTCGTCCTAACTGCTGATGACTATAGGTCTTGCGCGGGCGTTGTTCATTCGGCCATCGGGCCATTACCCGAACTGCCACCATGCTATCCTTTCGGGGCATCCGATGATTGTGCCGCACGATTCAGGCGTTTTTTTCAGTTTGTTGTCAGGCTGCTGGAATCGCCCGCCGCCGCCGATCGCGGCGCGGCGATCCGGATGCAAGGGGGTCTGACAGGCGCCGCGACGAGATCGGGCGGTTCTGTGTGCCCGCAATCGACGTGGCGCTGGCCAACGCATTGTAAATCGGGCCGGGCTGGCGCTCCGATGGATAATGGCCGGAAGCGTTCCACACCCGCAGCGACGGCTGCGCTAAGGATCGTACAGCGTTGGATATAGAGGTGCGGCCTCCGATGAAAGCCCGGACGAAAGCCAATGGTGCCTGCGGCCCGAAAACCGACCGGCACGGGCGCTGCGATCCGTGAACCGGCCCGCGACCGTCCTGCATGTCATCACCGGCTTGAATACCGGTGGCGCCGAAATGGTTCTGGCGCGTCTGTTGGCGCATCCGGCGATGACGGCGGGCGGGTTGCGGCACGAAGTATTGTCGCTGTTGCCGCTGGGCGCGGTTGCCGAGCGGCTGGATGCGGCGGGCATAAACATCCACAGCATCGACATGGCGCGCGGCTGGCCGGGGCCGATCCGGCTGATGCGGCTGGCCGGCATCATCCGCCGGGTGCAGCCGGCGATCATCCAGGGGTGGATGTACCATGGCAATCTGGCCGGACTGGTGGGCCGGGCGCTGCAATTCCGGCGGCCGCCGCTGTTGTGGAACATGCGCCATTCGCTGGCCGATATTGCCCGCGAACCAGCCCGGACGCGCATCGTCATCCGGCTGGGGGCGCGGTTTTCGGGTATCCCGGCGGCGACCATCTACAATTCCGCCGTTGCCGCGCTTCAGCATGAGGCGATCGGCTATGACAATGATCGCGCCATCATGATCCCCAACGGTTTTGATTGCCAGTTGTTCGCGCCGCGCGCCGGGGCCGATCTTGTGCTGCGCCGCAAGTTCGGCATCCGCAAGGAAGCGACGGTGGTTGCGCTGGTGGCACGGGCGCATCCGATGAAATCCGTTGATGTGTTGGTGGAGGCGGTTCGCCGCGCCCGGTCCGCAGGGCATGATCTGCACCTTTTGCTGGTGGGCAATGGCATGGACCGGCCCGGACCCGGCCTTTCACAGGCGCTGGCGCAATTGCCCGCCGACCGGGTGACCCTGGCCGGGGAACAGCGCGACGTTGCCGATTGGCTGGCCGGTGTCGACATGCTGGTGGTGGCGTCATCCTGGGGCGAGGGTTTCCCGAATATTCTGGGTGAAGCGATGGCCAGCGGCGTTGCCTGTATCGCCACCGATGTCGGTGACAGCGCTGCCATCGTGGACCAGACGGGGCTGGTGGTGCCGCCCGGCGATGCCGATGCCATGGCGACGGCGCTGAGCCGGCTGGAGCGGCTGGGCAAGATCGGACGCCAGATGATCGGGCAGGCGGCGCGCAATCGTATCATCGAGCATTATTCGCTCGATCATGTCGCGGCGCGCTATGCCGAGCTTTATGGCCGGTTTTTACCGTTGCGGCTTGGCGGTGGCACGGCGCGGCGCGGCAGGGGCGATCTGCCCCGCGGCGTGCACGCAATGTCGCCGGAGGGGATCGCCAACGAAACCACCGGGCCGTTGCGCGGCAAGCGCGGGCAGGCGGCGGTAATGCCGCCCCGGCAGGCGGTGTCGGGTATCGGCGGCAGTGTTGGTGGCGACGGCGCGGCCACCGCAGCAGCACCGATGCCCGGTTCGCCTTTTGGTGCAGGGCTGCCAACATGAGCGGTGGGCAGGTCGATGGTGCTACTTGGACGCTGACCGAAGCGGTGGCGTTGGCTGCAGCTTCCGCATCCGTGCCGGCGAATTGCCCGTCGCCCTGGCCGACGGGGGCGCCGCCATCGCGGGTGCTGGTGATATCCAGCCTGGCCTGGTCGCTGGTCAATTTTCGAGGCCGGCTGCTGGCCGACATGGTGCATCTGGGCCATGAAGTCATTGCCGCCGCGCCGGACAATGACCCGGCGGTCGTGGCCGCGCTGGAGGGGATTGGCGTGCGGTTCGTGCGGATTCCGATGCAGCGAACCGGCCAGAATATCCTGAGCGACCTCGGCACGCTGAGGGCGCTGTACCGGGTGATGCGGGTGGAGCGGCCCGATGTGGTGCTGGCCTATACGCAAAAGCCGATTGTCTATGGCGGCATTGCGGCGCGGCTGGCCGGGGTGCGGCGCTATTTCGCCATGGTCAGCGGGCTGGGTTATGCCTTTACCGAGGCCGAGGGCGAGGGGCGGCGGCTGTTGCGCTGGCTTGTCGCGCGGCTTTACCAGGTGGCGCTTGCGCGGGCATCGGGGGTGTTCGTGTTCAACAGCGACGACGCCGCCGAGATGCAGAACAACAATATGCTGCGGCCGGGGCAACGGGTGGTGCAACTGGGCGGTTCCGGTGTCGATATGGCGCGTTTTCCCCATACGCCACTGCCCAAGGGGCCGCCGGTGTTCCTGATGGTGGCGCGGCTGATGCTGCACAAGGGTGTGCGCGAATTCGCCATGGCGGCGCGTATTGTGCGGGCCAGCCATCCCGCGGTGCGGTGCCAGCTGCTGGGGCCGATGGATTCGAACCCGTCGGGGTTGAGCGAGGCCGAACTGGCCGGGTGGCAGGTGGATGGCACCATCGAATATCTGGGCCATACCCGCGATGTGGCGCCCTATCTGGCCGCAGCCAGCGTGTTCGTGTTGCCGACCTGGTATCGCGAGGGGCTGCCGCGCACCATTTTGGAGGCGATGGCCAGCGGGCGCGCGGTGATTGCCACCGATGCACCGGGGTGCCGCGACGCGGTGCGCGATGGAGATACGGGCTTTCTGGTGCCGGTGCGCGACGGTGAGACGCTGGCGCAGGCGATGTTGAAGATCATCGAGACGCCGGGGCTGGCGGCGCAAATGGGCGCGCGCGGCCGGGCGGTGGCGGAGCGCGAATATGATGTGGCGCAGGTAAACCGCCGGCTGTTGGGCGAGATGGGGCTGTGGGCGCCGGAAACGGCGGCGAGAACCGGGATTGCTGGCGCGGCGATGGCAGGATGATGCGGCGCTTGATCGAACTTGTGGTGGCGATACCGGCCGCGCTGGTGGCATTGCCGTTGGTGGCGGCGGTGGCCGTGGTGGTGCTGCTGGTGATGGGGCGGCCGTTGTTGTTCCGGCAGGCGCGGTCCGGGCGCCGTGGCGAGCCGTTCACGCTGTTGAAGTTTCGCACCATGCGGGCGCCGCCTCCCGGTGCCGATCCGTTGGCCGATGATGCCGGCCGCACGCCGCCGGTCGGCCAATTGTTGCGGCGGCTGCGGCTGGATGAGCTGCCGCAGCTGTTGAATGTGGTGCGCGGCGACATGGGGATCATCGGGCCGCGGCCATTGTTGCCGCAAACTATAGTGTCGCTGGGCGAGCGCGGGCAACGGCGCGGCGCCATCCGGCCCGGCCTGACCGGTTGGGCGCAGGTCAATGGCGGGCCGGTGCTGTCGGATGACGACAAGATCGCGCTCGATCTCTGGTATGTCGAAAACCGCGGGGCCTGGCTCGATCTGACCATCCTGCTGCGCACGCTGGGCGTTCTGGTGCTGGGCGACCGGGTCCACCCTGCAGCTGTGGAGTATGCCCATGCGGGCCATCGTCGTCGGCGCGGTTGAATCGACCCGGATTGCGATTTCCGCCATCGGCCGGTCCCCGGATTGGGAATTGGCGGCGGTGGTGACGCTGCCGCCATCCTTGGCATCGCGGCACAGTGATTTTGTCGATCTGTCGGCCGATGCCGCAGCGCTGGGCGCGGCGATGATCCATGCCGCCGATTGCAATGCACCCGATTGTGTCGCAGCGATTGCAGCGGTTGGCGTGGATCTGGTGTTCGTGATCGGTTGGTCGCAGCTGTGCCGCGCCGAATTCGTGGCGGCAGCCGGTGGGCGGCTGGTGGGGTATCACCCGGCGGCATTGCCCCGGTTGCGCGGCCGGGCGGCGATTCCCTGGACGATATTGGCGGCGGAACCGATCACCGCGGGCAGCCTGTTCTGGATCGCCGAAGGGGTCGATTCCGGGCCGATCATCGGCCAGCATTATTTCCACGTCGCGGCGGATGAGGATGCCGAAGGGCTGTATGCGCTGCACATGGCGGCGCTGGCGCGGTTGCTGGAGGCGCAATTGCCCCTTTTGGCGGCGGGGACCGCGGCGGCAATGGTGCAGGACGAGCGCTTTGCCACCTGGGCGGCGCGGCGGACGCCGGCGGATGGCGTGATCGATTGGCGCCGGTCGGCGGCCGATGTGGCGCGACTGGTGCGCGCTGTCACCCGTCCCTATCCAGGGGCGACGACCATCGGCGCGAGCGGTGACCTGACGCTGTGGAAGGCGCGGGTCGGTGATGACGGGTGGCGGCATCTGGCGCTGCCGGGGCAGGTGATTGCCCGGGATGCGGACGGGTTTTCGGTAATGTGCGGCGATGGCATGGCGTTGCAGGTGACCGAATGGTCGGGCGCGGTGCCCCGCCTGCACCAACGCCTGGGGGTGCCGGCATGAGCGGGATCGTCGAACGGCTGGGCCGGGTGCTGGTGATTGCGCCGCATCCCGATGACGAGGTGCTGGGCTGTGGCGGGCTGATCGCGCGGCTGGCCGATCTGGGGCGGCCGGCGGATGTGGTGATCGTGACGGAGGGCAAGCCGCCGGCCTATGCCGAAACCGTGGTGCGCCGGGTTGCGGCGGAAACCGAAGCGGCGGCGCGGATCCTTGGGGTGAGGGCGGTGCACCGACTGGGCTGCCCGGCGGCGGCGCTGGACATGATGGCGCATGCGGATTTGAACCGCATGATCGGCGATGTGGTGGCGGTTGCCGCGCCCGATACGCTGTTGCTGCCGTTTCCCGGCGATATTCACCGCGATCACCAGCTGGTATTCGAAGCGGCGATGGTGGCGGCGCGGCCAACAGGACCGCGTTACCCGACGACGATCCTTGCCTATGAAACCCTGTCGGAAACGAATTGGAACGCGCCGGGGTTGACGCCCGCCTTTGTGCCGGGCGTGTTCATCGATATTTCGACGAGCATCGACCGCAAGATCGAAGCCTTTGAGGCGTATGAATCGCAGGTGCGGGCGTTTCCGGCCGAACGATCATCGGTGGCGTTGCGGGCATTGGCGCAATTGCGCGGCGCGACGGTACACCGGATGGCAGCGGAAGGATTTGTGCATGTCCGCGATGTGGGTTGATCCGATGCAAGGTGATCGCGACAAAGGCCCCGGCATCACCATGATGCTGACATCGGCCGGCCGGCGGGTGGAATTGTTGCAGGCGTTTCGCCAATCGGCGGCGGCGATGGGGGTGCGGTTGCGCATCATCGCCTGTGATGCCGAGCCGGCGATGAGCGCCGCCTGCCATGTTGCCGACGTGGCCTTTGCGGTGCCGCCGGCGGACCGTGATGATTATGTGGCTGCCGTTCTCGATATCGCCGTTCGTGAACGGGTGCGGCTGGTGGTGCCAACCATCGACCCCGAATTGCTGCCGCTGGCCCGGGCGAGCGCGGCGTTCGCAGGGCAGGGCATCCATGTTTCGGTAAGCGACGAGGCTTTGATCGCCATTGCCCGCGACAAGCAGCACACCGCCGAATTTCTGCGCTCTGCCGGCATCAGGTCGCCGCGATCCGCCTTGCTGGACGTGGCGCGGGCCGATCCGGCGGCGTGGCCGGGGCCATTGTTCCTGAAACCCGTGCATGGCAGCGCCGGGCGCGGCGTGCGGCCGATCGCGTCGCTGGCGGCCATGGACGGCGTTGCCCAGGACGAATTGATGCTGGTGCAGGCATTGCTGGAGGGACCGGAATATACGGTGAACTGTTATTTCGATCTGGACGGCAAGCTGTGCTCGGTCGTGCCGCACCGGCGGTTGAAGGTGCGCGCTGGCGAGGTTGAAAAGGGCCAGACCTGCCGGCACATGGGCTTGCTGGCGATGGCCCGACAGCTTGCCGGGGTGCTGCCGGGGCCGCGCGGGGCGCTGTGTTTTCAGGCGATCATCGGCGCGGATGGTGAACCTTCGATGTTCGAGATCAATGCCCGTTTTGGTGGCGGATACCCGCTTGCGCATCGCGCCGGGGCGCCGTTCGCCCGCTGGTTGCTGGAGGATGTGCTGGGCCGGCCATCGACGGCGTCGGACAATTGGACCGAAGGGCTGACGATGTTGCGCCACGATGTCTCGGTTTTTGTCGCGTCATGACCGCCGACCTGAAAGGTGTCGTCGTGTTCGACCTGGACGATACGCTGTATCTGGAACGGGATTACGTGCGCAGCGGATTTGCCGCCGCCGGGGACTGGTTTTTGCGTGAAACCGGTATCGCCGGCCTGGCGCCCGAGGCTTGGCGGCTGTTCGAGGCCGGGCGGCGCGGGGTGATTTTCGATGATGCGTTGAGGGCGGTGGGCGTTGCGCCGGCGCCGGGGCTGGTAAGCCAGTTGGTCGAGCGCTACCGCGGCCATTGGCCGGCAATCGGGCTGGCGCCGGATGCGGCGGATTGGCTGTCGCGACCGCCCGCAGGCTGGGCAACTGCGTTGATCACCGACGGGCCGGCGGCGAGCCAGTCGCGCAAGGTGGAGGCGCTGGCGTTGGCCAGCCTTGGGGTTTCGCCTATCGTGCTGACCGACAGCCTTGGCCCCGGCCATGGCAAGCCCGATGTCCGGTCGTTCGAGATGGTGCAGGCCGAGCATGGCATGGCGGCGGCGCAATGCGTTTATGTTGCCGACAATGCCGCCAAGGATTTTGCCGGACCGCGGCGGCTTGGCTGGCGCACCGTGCAGATCAGGCGGGCGGGCGGGCTGTATGCCGCGGCGGCAGTGGATGCCGCCCATGCGCCGGACGCGGTTGTTGCAACGTTGCGCGACCTTGGGCCGTATCTGCCGACGGTGGGGCGCCCCTTTGCCACTGACAGAGCGCCCGAGCAGGGTCCTGGTTGAGCCATGCGTATCGCATTCGTGCTGGCGGGGCTTGGGGCTGGCGGTGCCGAGCGGGTGGTGTCAAGGGTTGCTCGCCATTGGGTCGAGCAGGGACACAGCGTCGATATCATCGCCTTTGATGCGGACGATGATCCGGTTTTCCATGATTTCGACGCCCGGGTGCGGTTGCACAGGTTGGGGCAGGCTGCGAAGGTTGCGGGCGTAGCGGGGCGATCCGGCCCTGTCCGGATGCTGCGGCGGGTCGCGCGGCTGCGCGCCGCGCTGAAGGCGGTTCAGCCCGATGCCGTGTTCAGTTTTCTGTTCAAGATCAACATCATCACCCTGATCGCCGGGCGCGGCCTGGGATTGAGGATTGCGGTTGCCGAGCGCAACCACCCACGGCTGCAGCCAGCGCATCCAGCCTGGGGCCTGTTGCGGCGGCTGACCTATCCCGGCGCGGCGAAATTGCTGTTGCAGACCGAGGCCAGCCGTGCCGCCCTGCCGGCTGCGCTGCGTGCGAAGGGCGTGGTGATTGCCAATCCCATCGTCGCGCATCCGCGGCGGCCGGAGCCTGATGGGCAGCGCCAGATTGCCGCTGTCGGGCGGCTGGATGCCCAAAAGGGCTTTGACCTGTTGATCGACGCCTTTGCGCAGATTGCGGCGCGGCACCCGGACTGGACATTGACGATCTGGGGCGAGGGCCCGCTGCGGCCCACGTTGCAGGCCGAGGTCGCCCGGCGCGGGCTGGCAGGTCGGGTGCTGTTGCCGGGGCTGAGCCGGTCGCCGTCTGCCTGGATCGAAACAGCTTCGGCCTTTGTGCTATCGTCGAGGTATGAAGGATTTGCCAATGCGCTGGCCGAAGCGATGGCAGCCGGGCTGCCCTGTGTGGCGTTCAATTGTGAATATGGTGTCGATTTGATGGTCAGAAATGGCGTTGACGGCTTGTTGGTGGCCGATGGCAATGTGAACGAACTGGCGCAGGCGATGGATCGGTTGTTATCGGATGGGTGCCTGCGGGCACATTTGGGGGATGTCGCGCGCGAAGGGGCTGTTCGCTTTTCGGAACGCCGCATCCTGAAGGATTGGGACCATGCCCTGGAAGGCGTGACCCTGTGGTCACTACCTACTCCCTAAGGGGCAATTGTCGGTGACCAGCCGGTAATGTATGTTCATAAATGCTTACGGGGTTGTTCATAAGATGGCAAATCTGGCTGCGTTCGCGGCCCCGCTGGCTAGTTCTGCGCTTTTGGGTTAATATAGATTTAATATCTGTAGGGAGGCGCGTTTTTCGCAACCAGTCAGAACGGATCGCCGAACCAGCAACCGAGAAAAAAACGGGATAGCCCGGCCGCTGTGCGAGATTCACTGATGTAAAGTCATTTAGGAGGGTAACCGCGTGACACGGGAAACTTCGGAGGATGTCGTAATCATCGGCCGCAACGAGATATTGCGGGAGGGGCTTCGGCGAATTTTGGCCGACCAGGGGTTCAGCGTAATCGCCGCTGTATCCGAACATCAATCGATCATCGGCAATGTCGGCTCTGCACCCCCGCAGCTGGTGATCGTGGATGCCGAGACGGTAGATGAGGGGATCGATATTTGCGCCCTGCTGCGCAAAGCCTATCCAGAACCGCGGATCGTCATGATCGGCGATCGTCATGATCTTGAAACCATCGCCAGGGCGTTTGCCGTGGGTGTCGATGGCTATCTGGTCAAGGCCATTGCCTGTGATGCCTTGGTGGGTTCGCTGCGGCTGATCATGCTGGGTGAAAAGGTGGTGCCTTCGAAAACGCTGGAAGCGTTGACCGACGGGCGATCCATCGACCATGTGCGCAGCGGCAACGGCCTTGATTCCAACCTTGGCCTTACCGATCGTGAAATCGAAATCCTTGGCCGGTTGGTCGAAGGTGACCCGAACAAGGTGATTTCGCGCCGGTTGCTGATCACCGAGGCGACCGTCAAGGTCCATATCAAGGCGATCCTGCGCAAGTTGAACGTCATCAACCGCACGCAGGCGGCGATCTGGGCGGTGGACCATGGCATGTTCGGCACCAAGCCGTCGTCCCATGCAGGCGAAGGCCGCCGCGGTGCCGATATCATCGATCATGGCGATGACCACGATGGTGATGAACCTGTCAGCCGGCGTTCGGCGGACAGCGAAATCGTCGCAGGGCGATCGATGCCAGCCGTGCACTTTCGCCAGGTGGAAGACTGCCTTACCTGACCTGAATATTCCCGTCTGCCCGGCGCAAAATCGCCATTTTGGGTTGGCGGGAATTTCCGGTGTCATACCAATGCGCAAAATGCGGCCAAGCGTATCAGGTGTAGGCTAGCCAGCCTGATCCCCGGCAAGCGCCGGCCGGCCTATTGGCGAGTAAAGTGCAAATGGCAACGCGAGCTGAACCGTTCCCCATCGATGTTGGCGCGCAAAGCGGCATGCCCGGCCTTGCGGCATTGTCGGCACCCGATGAAATGCGGCTGTCAGATGTCGCCCGCATCCTGCGGCGGCGCAAGCTGGCCATTCTTGGCACCATGGCATTGGTGGTCGGCCTGTGTGGCCTGTACCTGTGGCGGGCGACGCCGGTTTATACCGCGACGACAACGCTGCAGGTGACGACGTACAGCGCCGAGGCCAGCCTGCGCGACGAACCCATGCCATTGAGCGCGCAGGACGAGATGCGGATTGCCACCCATATCGCCCTGTTGCAGGCGAAACCTGTCGGCAGCATGGTCGTGCAGCGACTGGGGCTTGAAGACGATCCCGAATTTGCGCCGGCGCGCGACACGGGTTCGATCAGTGTCGGCAACCGCCCGGGCGTGCAAAGGGAGCTGGATGCCGCCGACGCAGAGGCGGCGCGCATGTCCAGCGTCGTCGATAATCTGTTCGCCCATATCAGTGTCGAGCGGGTTGAGCATTCGGCACTGATCGAGATTTCAGCGCGGACATCCGATCCGCGCAAATCGGCGGCGATTTCCAACGCTTTGGCCAATATCCACAGCGCCAATTTGTTGCGCGAGCGGCGGTCTTCCACGGTGAACGAGATTCGATCGGTAGAAGGCCGGTCGGCTGACCTGCGCGAACAGGCGACGGAAGGCGAGCGTGCCGCCGTTGCGCAAGGGCAGCGCGCCGGCATGCCGAGCGCGACCGGCAGCGCCACAGCATATTCGGCGGTCGGGCTGGCCAGCCAATTGTCGGATGTGCGGGCGCAGCGCATTGCCGCGGAAACACGGGATCGCGAAATGGGCGCGGTGGGCGGTGTGGCATCCGGCCCCGGTTCCAGCGCGTCGCCGTTGCTGGCCGACCTTCGCGCCCAGCAGGTGGCGATTGAAAAGCGGATTGCCGAGCTTTCGGCGCAATTTGGCCCCGGTTACCCCGAAATGCAGGCGGTCCAGGCCCAGCGTGCGGAGATTGCGAAGCGGCTTGCCGCCGAGACTGAACGGGTAAGGCAGGGCGCCGCCGCCGAAATTTCGGCACTGCGTGCGCGAGAGGGGCAGCTTTCGGGTGAGCTTGCCGCGGCGCGTGCCGGCGAATTTCGTGCCGGTTCCGCCAATGTCGGCATCCAGGATCTGTATCGCAGCGCCGCGACCAACCGGGAACTGTATCTGGCCCAGTTGACCCGGTTGCAGGAATTGCGCAGCCGGGAACAGGCGATGAACCCCGAAGCGACGGTGGTTGCCAAGGCGTTGGTGCCGACCGAGCCCAGCGCGCCGCAGCCCGTGCGCCTGTTGGCCGCCGGCGCGTCGGGCGGGCTGGTATTGGGCTTTATCCTGGCATTTGCGTTGGAGATGTTCGACCAGCGGCTGCGCACGCCGGAGTATCTGGAACGGCTGACCGGGCTGCGGACGCTGGCGATGATACCCGAATTGCCGGCGCGGGAGGCGGCGCGATCGCCGGTGGCATTGCAGCTTGATGCGCCAAGCTCGTTGTTTGCCGAAACGCTGCGAACGCTGTTCCTGGATGTTGGCGGATCAATCGGAGGGCATAGTGTCTGTATCGTGGTGACATCGCCATTGCCGGGCGAGGGCAAGACATGGACCGCAGCTGGTGTTGCGGCGGCGGGGGCGATCCTGGGTCGATCGTCGATCATCGTCGATCTCGATCTGCGGCGGCCGGCCGTGGGCGCCGTGCTCCAACTGGCGCCGGGCGAAAGCGACGTTGTGCAATGCCTTGAAAGCTCCGGTGCGCTGGACCCGGCCATGATCGAGCGGGCCATCGTGCGCGATCCCCAACTGCCGCGGCTGGCTGTGCTGCCGGTCGCGCATCAACCTGCGAACCCCGGCAAGCTGGTCGCGTCCGCCGCGCTGGCCGATCTGATCCGTTATTTGCGGGAACACTATGAATTTGTGGTGCTGAACGCCCCGCCGGTGCTGGCGGTTTCGGACGCACGCCAGCTTGCCGGCATGGCCGACATGACGTTGCTGGTCGTGCGGTGGAGCAAGACGCCGCCTGCTGCGGTTGTTGCGGCGCGGCGGCTGTTGGGCCGGGTGGCGATCGGCGCTGTCATGAACCGTGTCGATTATCGGCGCCATGCCGCCGGTGCCTATGGCGACCGGCTGGAATTCTATGCTGGCTACGCCGGCTATTATGACACGTCCGGCGGCAGCCGCGCCGCAAAGGGATAGGTTCGTTTCGGCTGCAATGGCTTGCCTTTTGGGCGGCCTGCGTTGAGGCTTGGGGTGCCCGAAAGGCCGTGGACACCCTGCCGAGACCCTCCGGAATGATCGAATTTGCCGCCGCGATGGCCCGAGACTGGCCGCAAGCACTGCCCGGAAATTGGCTGGGAACGGCGGCATGATGGTCGCGTCGGCCCGGGCGGAATTGGCAGGCGGGGGGTGCGCCGCCGTGCCTGCGCCGCCAGCCGATGTGGCGCTCGCCGCCGCGGCGTTGAGCGATCTGGTGGTCTGGACCGCCGATGCCGACGGCCGGTTGACGGCGATCAGCGATAATTGGGTGGCCATGACCGGGGTGCCCGCGGCGGCGGTGATGGGCCGGGGGCTGGCGATGCTGGTGCACCCTGAGGATCGGGCCGGTAACCGGGTCGGTGATCGGGAGGGTGATTGGGCGGTTGCGTGGATGGACCGGCTGGCATCGTATCGACAGGCGGGCAAGACGCTGCGCCTCGCCGGACCGGATGGCCAGTACCGTTGGTGGCAGATGCGGGTGGCACCTCGCGAAAGCGGTGGCGGCTGGCTTGGCACATTGGCTGATGTGGATGGCTCGACTCGCCGCGCGGCGCAGTTGCAGGCCAGCGAGGAACTTTATCGCTACACCGTCGAATTGAGCAACCAGATCCCCTGGACGGCTTCGGCAGACGGCAGTTTCGTTCATTTCAATGCGGGTTGGTCGGCGGTGCCGGACGGCGGCCAGGCAGTGGTGCCGGGCGGCAGCGGGGCGGTGGCGTCCGCGGTTGCACCGGCGGATGCTGCGGACGATCCGATGCACCCGCGCGACCGGGCGCGTGTGCTGGCGGCGCGTGCGGCCGGCTTTGCACAGGGGACGCCGATCGATCATGTCTATCGCCTGCGCGGGCCGGACGGCATTTATGCCTGGTGGCGGGCGCGGGCGGCGCCGCGGGTTCGCGCCGATGGATCGATCCTGCGCTGGTACGGCACCATGGAAAATGTCGACGCGGCAAAGCGCGCCGAGGAGCAGTTGCGCCGGCTGCGCGCCGAAATGGTCATCGTGGCCCGGCGCAACGGCATGGGCGAACTGGCATCGACCCTGGCGCACGAACTGAACCAGCCATTGGCGACGATCGCCAATTATCTGCGCGGTAGCGAGGCCCTGCTGGATGGGCCCGATGGGCCGGCGCAGCTGCCGGCGGTGCGCGGCGCCATTGCCAATGCGGCGCGGTCGGCGGAGCGCGCCGGCATGATCGTACGGCGGCTGCGTGAACTGGTATCGCGCGGCGACGAAGGGCGGGCGGTGGAATGCCCCGCGACGCTGATCGAGGAAGCCTGTGCGCTCGCCCTGATGGACGCCGACGCGCTGGGCATCGGTTGGCGCGTGTCGGTCGAAGCGGCGGATTTGCGAGTGGTCTGCAACAGGCTGCAGATCGAGCAGGTGATCATCAACCTGTTGCGCAATGCCGTTGATGCGGTGCGCGGTGCGGAACGGCGCATGATCGTGATCGCTGCCCGGCGGGTGGCGGCGGGGTGCGAGATAAGCGTCAGCGATTCAGGCGCCGGCCTTGCCGAGTCCATGCGGGCGACCCTGTTCCAGCCGTTTCGAACCAGCAAGCCCGATGGCACCGGCATTGGGCTGTCGATCTGCCGGACGATTGTCGAAAGCCATGGCGGGCAGATCAACCATGCGCCGGAACCGGAAGAAGGGGCGCGGTTTGCAATCGTGTTGCCGTTGGCCGCGGCGGACAAGACGCCAGCCACGACATCGGGCGCGGCCGGCGATTGACGGCTTCAACTCGCGGGCAGGCAGGCCAGTTGATGCCGCAACTGGCCGATGGCGGTGCGGCGGATGCGTGCGGCGCTGTCGCGGTTCATATCCAGGATGCTGGCGATTTCGGCGATCGAACAATCATCGACAAGCGATAGTTGCAGGATGATCTGCTCGCGTGCCGGGAAACCGGCGATGATGGTGGCGACAATGTGCTTCAGCCTGCCGGCCACCGGGTTGCCGCGCGCGGCCGTCGCCACATCGGCGGCAAGGCGGCGGAATTGTTCATCGTCATTGCCCTGTCCGGCCTCGATATCGGCCATGGTTTCCAGCGTGGCGCGATAGGCATCGACGCCGCGCTGCAATTGGTGCGGGGGCGTGCCCGGGCCGCCCTGCCGGATGCTGTCAAACATGGCGCGTCGCAGGGCGGCGGCGATGCTGCCATCCATGGCCTTGGCGAGCCGCCGGGTGCCGGCATCGAGCAGTTGCTTCAGCGGGGCACCGGTGCGGGCGTTGATCCGATTGGCGAGTGACGTGACAAGGTTGGCATGGCGGCCGATGACCGGAGCGTCGGTTGGCGCGGGCGCATCGGCACGATAGCCGGCGTCGGTCGCAAATTGGCCAGCGGGGGCAGGGAGGCGCGCGGCGGTCATGATATCATTATAGGTGGCCGGCGTGCCGCCGCGGGTGCCGTTATGCTGCGGCTTCGTCCATCGGCTCGGCACGCGCAGCCAGCGTTTCAGGGGATATTTCGGCGACGAACAGCAGTTGCAGTGCTTCGGGCAGTGATTTGATGACGAGCCGGTCCATCATGTTCGCGCGGTACATTTCCACCGTGCGGACGCTTAATCCAAGGTGCCAGGCGACCATCTTGTTGGCATTGCCCTGTGCCAACCCGGCGAGCACAGCGGCTTCGCGGCTGGACAGCGCCGCCAACCGGGCGCGCGCCGCATCCCGGCGCTGCACGGCGGCGCATCGGTCATCAAGCTGGCGAAACGCGGCCCCGAGGCTGGCCAGCAGCGAGTCATGGTGGAAGGGTTTTTGCAGGAAATCGCTGGCGCCGCGCCGCATGATGCGGACCGCCATCGCGATATCGCCATGGCCGCTCATCACGACGACGGGCACATCGTTGATGCGATCACCAAGCGCTGCAATGACTTGTTCGCCATCCATCGATGGCATGCGGATGTCGACGAGCGCGCAGCCGGGCGGCAGATCGGGGACAGCGGCCAGAAAGGCTTCGCCACTATCATAGGCGCGGGGACGGAAGCCGGCAGCATCGAGCAGGAATACGGTCGATTTGCGCATTTCGATGTCATCATCGACGACATAAACATTCTGTCGCTTTTCCATTGGATTATTGCCCCGTATTAAGTTCCTGTATCCGGACCCTGTACAATCAGCTTGGCAGCGTTTCGGGCGATGTCGAGACGGCGGCGAGGGAGATGCAACCGCATTGGATGCGATCGTCCGGCGGCAGCGATGGTCCCTGCGCGCGGTGCCAGATTTCAGGCGGCAGCGCTGTCCGGGCCGCCTCTGTCTTGAATGCCGCTGTCCGGCACCGCGATTGCCAGCCCATCGATGATCGAAAGGTTGAGTGTGATCAGTTCATCGATCGATTCCCGCCCGGCGATGACATGGCTGGTGAAACGATCGACGAACAGCGCCAGTGAAATAATGCTGGCCCGCATCGGCGCGGGCAGCAGGTTGCCGGTGCCGGCACAGGCGGCCGACAGCGCGTTCCAAACCTCGCGGTTGCGGTGCAGGAACGGCATCAGGGCTGCGCTGTGCAGCCCTTCGTCGCTGGCGCGGCGCATTTCGCGGGTGATTTCGGTCATCAGCCGGCGTTCGACGGCGCGAGGTCGCTCGGCCATGGCCTGGGCCCGTTGATAGGCGTTGATCGACACGGGGCTGTCCTTCCTTGGGCGGCTGTTCTGGACCCATTATAGACGGGCAGTGTTCGCGGCGCCGGCTCACCGCGGGTCGTGGTGCGCCCGGCCGCCGAAATTTCGGGTTTGGCCCGCGTGTGCTGCGGCACCGCCCTATAAATGACTATCAACGGGCGGCAGGAAGGGGCGCATCGGATCATGCTAAACGGCGTCGGATTTGTGCTGATTCTCGGCTGTGTTTTCGGCAGTTTTCTGCTCTCTGGCGGCAAGCTGGAGATCATCCTCCACGCCTTGCCGCACGAAATGATGGCCATTGTCGGCGCGTCCGTCGGGGCGTTCATCGTCAGCAATTCGCTGTCGACAACCAAGCTGGCGGGCAAGGGCCTGGTGCGGGCCTTCAAGGGCAGCCGCTGGAAGGGCCAGGATTATGCCGATCTTTTGCGGATGCTGTATGGCCTGTTGGCGACATTCCGTGCGGGCGGCGCGACCGGGATCGAACCGCACCTCGACAACCCTGCCGAAAGCCGGCTGTTCAAGCCCTATCCACGCTTGCTGGCCGATCATCATCTCATTGAATTTATTTGCGATTACTTGCGGATGATGACGATCAACTTTGAAGATCCGCACCAGCTTGCCGAGGCGATGGAAAATGATCTGGATCGCCATCATGCCGAAGAACTGGCGCCGCAATCGGCATTGCAGACGATGGCGGATGGACTGCCGGCGATCGGCATCGTCGCCGCCGTTCTGGGCGTCATCAAGACCATGGGATCAATCGACCAGCCGACACAGGTGCTGGGCGCCATGATCGGCGGCGCGCTGGTCGGCACGTTTCTGGGCGTGCTGCTCGCCTATTGCCTCGTCGGCCCGCTGGCGTCGAAGCTGCGCGAAGTCATCGAGGCCGACAGCCGCCCCTGGATCATCGCCAAGACCGCGATCATTGCCCATGCGCAAGGGTTGCCGACGCAGGTGGCCATCGAGATTGCGCGGCGGGCAACGCCATCCGAATTCGCGCCGAGCTTCCAGCAGCTTGAAACGTCGCTTGATGAGGCAAAAGATGTCCTTAACGCCCTCCCGGCCTGAACAATTGCGCCGGCCGTTTCCGGTGCGCCGCCCGGCGTCGTTGCCGAAATTCATGCCGTTCGCATGGTGAAGCAGGCCATGCCCCATATGTTGGTGACGAATCAAAACGCAGTGCTGCCAGCGCAGTTGGCGGCAGTGATGCCGGCCTGGACCCATCATGCCACCTAGCGCGAAGAACCAGCGCCCGATTGTCATCCGCAGGGTAAAAAAGGGCGGCCATGCGGCGCATCATGGCGGCGCCTGGAAGGTCGCCTATGCCGATTTCGTGACGGCGATGATGGCATTTTTCATGCTGTTGTGGCTGATCGCCAACCCGGACAAGGTTCGGTTGAAAGGCTTGGCGGAGTATTTTTCAGCGGCGCCGCCGATTGCGTCACCATCGACGACGATGACAGTCGTGCCGGGCAGCTCGCCCGGGCTTGGCGGGCGCACGCGCCGGGCGCAGGGCGATGATAGCGTGGCCAAGGGTGTACCGGCGGCTGAAGCCGGAACAGCGGGCGCGGCGCGCGGCGGAACAGCGGACGTGCCGGCGGTTTCGCAGCGCATATTGGCGGCAGAATTGCAGCTGGTCATCGATTCATCGGCCGATATTCCGGCGGCCGAGAGGCAAGTGCGCATGTCCCCCAGCCGCGATGGCCTGCGCATCGATCTGATGGACAGCGATCGCCGATCGATGTTCCGCAGCGGCACGGCGGAATTGAACCCGTTTGCGCGGGCGTTGCTGGCACGTGTGGCGGCAAAGCTGGCCAAGGCCGGGGTGCAGATCGCGCTGGAGGGCCATACCGACGACGCGGGCGGCGCCAGCGACGCCAATTGGCGGCTGTCGGCGGAGCGGGCGCTGGCGGCGCGGGTCGTGATGGCGGCCGCGGGCATCACGCCGGACCGGTTTGAGGAAGTCGTGGCGCTGGCCGGGTCGCGCCCGGTCTACCCGGACCAGCCTGGGCGGGCCGAAAACCGCCGCATCACTATTGTCGCGCTCGCCGGGGTGTCGTCATTGCCGACCGACACCAGCTTTGATTATTGAGCGGTGGCGGGCATGAAGAACATGATCATCGCCCTTGTCGTGGTCGCGGCCGGGCTTGCGACGGGTGGCGGCGCCGCCCTTCTGGCGGGTAATTTGATGGGCGGGCAAGGGCATGGTGGCCCGCCGTCACCGGCCCCGGTGGCCGTGGCCGCACCGGTTTTCGTGCGGACCGGCGAAATGCTGGCACCGCTGGTTTTCCCGGATGGCCGGCTGGCCGGCTATGTCAATTTCGATGTGCAACTGGAGGTCGCCCCGGATCGCGCCGGCTATGTGGCCGACCGGCTGCCGCTGCTGCTCCACGCTGTGAACATGCGGACGTACAGGACGCCGATGACGAGCGGGCCGGATGGCCTGATCCCCGACTTGACCGCGTTCCGCGCGGTACTGGCGGCAGCGGCGACCGAGGCCTTTGGGCCAGGCGTCGTGCTGCGCGCAGCGATTGTGCAGGCGGCACCGGCGTAGGGGGTAAGTCAGTCCATTGAGAATGACTGATTTTGGGTGGGAAGCGAAATGGCTGAATTTGTCCGTTCAGGGCATGAAAGTCGCTACTATTCTGGGAGATTGAGCGGCGATTCTTGAATGTCCACTTTTACACTCAAACGCCGGTGGTCGGATTTTGAGCGACCTGGTCGCCGTAACGGGTCGCGAATGGCGGATAGCGGCCTGTCGTGTTGCCTTCCCCATTGTTGCAGGTGGGAGAGTGGGGCGGGGGCAGAAGGGCGCTGAGGCAAGTCGGCGTTCGCCCCATCAGCGCCCGGCGGCGCGATCCTGCATGTCGATGACGGCGAGGTAGTTGGTCAGGCGGTTGTGCTCGAGTGTCGCCAGCAGCGGGTGGTTGTGCAGCGGGGCGATGGCGGCGGCGAGGGGTTCGGCCCAGGGGGCGGTGGTATCGAACAGCACGCCGAGGCCGAAGACGCCGGGGATCTGGGCGAAGGCGAGGTCGCGGCCGCTGTCCGTGGCGGCTTGCAGGAAATCTTCCACCGCGGTCAGCACGCCGTTGCCGGGGCCGCCGTTGTGCAGTGCCCAGGCGAAGCTGCCATGGCCGCGAAAACCGCGGTTGAGCGCCAGTGCATCGCGATCGAGCAGGGCGCCGGCATTGAAATCATGCGGGTGGCGGTGTTCGGCGGGTATGGTGGCGGGGGCATAGTAGCAATCCCGCCGAGCGCAGGGCCAGCCGACATCGTGGAGGATCGCCAGCAATGGCTTGCCATCGCGGCGGCTGATCGCATCGATGGCCTGTAGCTCGTTGAAAACCGTGTAGTAATTATGGTCGCCGTCGATCACCCAGGCATCGACATCGCCAAGCGTTGGGATGGCCTGAAGGCTGGTCATGGCGAGGTGCCGCATGTGCGGGGATCGTGTTGCCCATTCGATGAACGCCGGCTTTGGCGCCGGATCGATGCTGGTCAGCGTGCCGCCGTTCGCCGCTGCATGATCGGCCAGGTGTTTCGACATGCCGCCGAATTCCGCGCCGATTTCGACGATGTTGCGGGCATCGGCGATGCGTAGGGCGCCAAGGATGATATCGGCGAATTCCGACATGGAATGAATGAGCTGGCCGGTCATGCGGGGGTGCTTTCGGTGTTGGCGGGGGTGGCGGCCTGTGGTGCGAGGGCCGGGTTGCGATCGACGAGCGGGCGGAAGACGATTTCCAGCACCATCGCGGCTTCGATGCCGCCTGGCGGTGGCACCATCATGAAGCCGGCAGCATCATGGGCGTGGAACAGGCCGGGGCCGGTTTCGTCCATGCCTTCCAGCGTCGGCGTTGCGGCGATCATGTCCCGGCCCGGCGCGACCATGCGGCCCATCACCGCTTCTGCAGGGCGAAAGGCGACCGAGGCGATTTGCAGCCATTCGAGGACGCGGCCGAACTGGACGCCGATTGTGAAGCGGCCGTTGCCGATGGGGATGGCGGCGTTGAACCAGCCATCATGGGTGGGCGTGGCCGCGACATTTTCCTGCACCACATCGCGGCCATCGGCGATGAGCAATGGCAGGCCGAGCCGCCGGTCGCAGAAATCGCCATGGTTGAAGCCAAGGTTGAAGCGTTTCAGCGCGATCATGGCGAGGCTGGTCGGCAGGCCCTGGCCGTTCAATTCGGCGGGCAGGTACATGCGGTCTGTATTCTTCATGTAGAACAGCCCGCGCTGCTTCATGCCGGCATCGGCGATGGCCGGATCGAACAGCTTTACCGTGCCATCGGTGCCCAGATTCACATCATGTTCGAACTGCGCGATGACCGCGAGTTCGGGCGCGCGGGGAAAGAACATCAGCCGGGCCAGCGCGGCGGCGGCGGCGCGGCGGCGTGCCTCGACAACATTGGGGTTGCGCGGGCGGACCATCACCGGCTGTTCGGATTCGGCCTGGGCAAAGGCGATGCAGCCGGCCTGGACCCGGTCGCGGATGTCGCTCTGCCGGCCCTTGATGACGGCATCGGCGCGCACCGGCGTGCCATCGGCGCGGTAATCGACCACCGACCCCTGGGCGATCGTGCACAATTGTTCGATCACCGCGACATTGCCGGCGAGCGCCAGCAGCGTATCGATGTCATAATGGTCTTCGTCGATGAAGCCGCGCTTGTTGTAGCCTGTCAGTTGCTGGGCGCGGTAGAGCAGGTATCGGCCAGCGATATCGACCTGCATCATCCGGCGCAAAACCGGCTCGATGAGGTTCTGCACCGAGCCGTTATAGCCCAGATCGACGAGCAGCAGGGTGTCGCCGGGCTTGATATCGAACAGCCCTTCGAGATGGGCGACCAGCCGGGTTGCCATGTTGCGGGACCGCGACAGGATGCGGTCGATGCTCTGGCTGGAGCCGATTTTCTTCATGAACGTTGTCGAGCGGTCCTTTTCCGGCAGGCTGCGCATCATGCGTTCGATTTCGGCGGGGGGGAACAGCAGCTGGTTGAGCAGATATTTGAACCCGGTCCCGACATTCTGTTCAACGAACGCCATAATGGCGGACCGATCGATGAACGATGCGGCCGTAGCGGTGTAGCGGCTGATTTCGGCAGCTTCGCTGGTGCCGGCGCGGTCCGGCCTGGCTTCGAACACGGCGCGGGGCAGATAGCCGTCGCGCATCAGGAAAACGGTGTGGACGGCGCCGCGGGTGGCGACGCCAAGCGCATGGCGTTCGGCTGCGATCCAATCGGCAAAGCCGGAGAGGACCGGGCCGAGCGTTGAAAAGCCGAGCGCGGTGGCGGGATCCGACAGTGAAGGTTCGGCCAGCGAAATCGCCGGGCGGTGCGGTTGCCAGGCGAGATCATGGCGGCTGGCGCGGGTGTGGATGAGCGCCGACGTTGCCGCTTCAAGCCTCAGGCGCTGTTGGGTCTGCGCCGAAAACTGCACCAGATGCAGGGCGTTCATGCCGGCGGCGCGGCCGGCGTGCAGATCGGCGGCCGGATTGTCGCCGATATGCAGCATCTCGCGAGCGGGCACTTGCAGCGTGGCCAGCACCTTTTTCAAAAGGCCGTCGCCCTTCGAAACGCCATATTCGGAGGAGCAGTGGATTTCGTCGATCAACGCCCGCACATCGGCGCCGGCGGCATCGGCGATCAGGCGCCCGAGCTGGCCCTTGTCGAGATAGGTATCGCTGACAATGATGATCTTGAGGCCGCGGTCGCGGGCGCGGCGCATCAGTGCGATGGTAGGTGCAAAACCGTAGCAGAAATTGGCCTCGGCAGCGATTTCGGCGTCGGCATGTGCCTGCCACTGGCTTGCCGAGGCATTAGGGAACAATTGCCGGTAGATGTCGGGCAGTTTCACCTCGCCGCGCTGGTGGCGGAGCAGCGCTTCGATACGGGCGGCGCGTTCGGCCCAGATGCGCTGGCGCGGGTTCAGCCCGGGCAGGGCGGCAAAGACATCGGCGGGGGCGTGGCAATCGCGCCATAGCAATGTGTCGAAACAATCGAGCGACAGGATCTTGATGTCGGGGAAGCCATCGATGGCTATGGGCAGATCGTGCGGGTGAATGGCATCCATGATCGGGCGGGCCCCTGGCTCGATCGGCGCCGCGCGGCTGCCGATGGGTTGCAATGGGCTCATTATAGGATGGTGGGGGCCGGCTGCGTGCCGGGCGAGGATGCAAAAAGGCCGGAATGGTTGCCCATTCCGGCCTTTTCTTCGTCGCTGCCGGAGAGGGGTCAACCGGCGGCGGCGAACTGTTGCCCGGCTTTAACGGAAAAGCTGGGTGATCGTCTGCGGTGCCTGGTTGGCAATCGACAGCGCCTGGACACCCAGCTGCTGCTTGACCTGCAGTGCCTGGAGTCGGGCCGATTCCTTGGCCAGATCAGCGTCGACAAGATTGCCGATGCCGGCTTCGACGACGTCGCTCAGCTTGCTCGTGAAGATCGACTGGGCGTCGATCTTGCGCGATGCGGCGCCAAGGTCGCTCAGCTTGGTGTTGAGCAAGGCCTGGGCATCGGTGATCGCGCCGACAGCCGTCTTGGCATTTGCCGTTGTGCTGATATCGGTCGTCGACGAGAAGTTGGCGAACACCGCGCCGCTGTTCGACGAGCCCAGATCGAGATCGACGTTGGCGATGGTGAGCGTGTCGGGCGTGTAGGTCGTCGTGCCGCTGGTGGTGACAGAACCGCCGAGCGACTGCAGCGCCGAAACCGCACCGGCGGCACCCGAATTGCCCTTGAGCAGGTTGGTGCCGTTGAAGGTCGAGGCATCGACGATGGTGGTGATCTGGTCACGCAGCGCCACGAAATCCTTGTTCAGAGCGGCGAGCGAGGCGGAATCGATACCTGCGTCCGATGCCTGGGTTGCCTTGGATTTCAGCTGGCCGAGAATGTCCGAAATCTGTTCGGCACCGGCAACGGCGACGTCGGTTACGCTCTTGGCGCGGCTCAGCGACTGGCTGACGGCGCCGAGGCCGCTGACGTCGCTGCGCAGGTTCTGCGCGATGGTATAGGAAGCCGAATCATCCTTGGTACCGGAAACGTTGAGGCCGGTGTTGATGCGGTTCTGCGTCGTCTGCAGGCCGCGGCTTGTGGCGTTCAGGCTCTGCAGTGCTGCTGCGGCGCCGACGTTGGTATTGACGGAAAAGCTCATTGGTCTGGTCCTTCTGGATGAAAAAGGCCGCCTTCTGCAGCCGTGCCGTGACGCTGGCGAGCGAGGCACCGGGCGAAATGCGCGGCACGTGATTGCCTTTTGGGAAGGAAATGCGGTCGGCCCAAATGAGTCGGCGATATTTTGATGGTTAGGATCGGTTAGGGATTAGCGGTTCAGCCGGTGGCGAAGCTGCGCACCAGCGATCCGGCGACGAGCGCCCAGCCATCGACGAGCACGAAGAAGATGATCTTCATCGGCAACGCGATGGTCGGCGGTGGCAGCATCATCATGCCCATCGCCATCAGCACGGCGGAAACCGCGATATCGATGATCATGAAGGGCAGCAGCAGCAGGAAACCAATTTCAAAGGCGCGGCGCAGTTCGGATATCATGAAGGCCGGCATCAGCATCGAAAGCGGTGTGTCGGCGCGGCTGGTTGGCGGCGGCTTGGGGGAAAGATCGGCGAACAGCCGCAAGTCTTCGTTGCGGACATGGGCGAGCATGAACTGTCGGAAGGGTTCGCTGGTTTGCGCCATCGCCTGTTTTTCAGTGATGCGGCCCTCGCTGTAGGGGGCAAAGCCGTTGGTCCACGCTGCTTCGAACGTCGGTGCCATGACAAAGAAGGACAGGAACAGCGCCAGGCTGATCAAGACCGGATTGGGCGGAACACCCTGGGCGCCAAGGCCGGAGCGCAGCAACGACAGTGCAACGACGATGCGGGTGAAGCTGGTCACCGTCATCAATATGCCGGGTGCCAGGCTGAGGATGGTGAGCGTTGCGACAAGCTGGATGGCGCGGGCCGAAATCGAGCCGCTGCCCATGTCGAGGGTGGCGGTCTGGGCGTGGGCGGTGCCGGGCAGCAGGGCGAAAGTGATGGTGGCGGCGATGGCGATGCGGTGGCGCCAGAGTGGGTTGCCTATCATGCGGCGGCACCGCGGCTGGCGGTTTTGCGGGCCTTTTCGACCAGCGCAGCAAAGTCGAATGGTATGCGGCGAAGGCTTTGTTGGAGCGCAATGCCGGTCAGGCCGGGGGGCGGCAAGGGCGGGCGGACTTCTGTTGCCACGGCTGGTTCGACGGCGGGGATGCCGGTTTCGACCAGCAGCGCACCGTGGGGGGACAGCAGGACCAGATGTTCATGTCCGTCGCGGCGGATGAGGGTGAGGCTGGCCCGGCCGTCGATGGCCAGCCGCTCGACAATGGCGAGCCGGCGCTGGCGTTGCGGCAGGCCCTGGAAGGTCAGGCCGTAGCGCCGCACCAGCCAGAGCGCGCCGACGAGCAGGCCGAGCACGGTCAGCAGCGCGCCGAGTTCCCGAAGCAAATCGAGCCACCCCATCAGCCGCGGACCTTTTTGACGACTTCGGTGATCTCGATCGACATCAGATCATAGCTGACGCTGATCCGGCCGCGCGCCACGAGCTGGTTGTTGACATAGACAAGCGTTGGATCGTCCTCTCCGCAATCCAGCGGGATGACGGCGCCGCGGCCCATTTTGAGAACCTGGCGGATCGGCATCTGGGCGGATCCCAGCACGACCGTCATGTCGACGGCGATTGTTTCAAGGACAGACATTGGCGGCGGTGCTCCTGAACGGAGGCAGCGGCCTCCCATGTCGGAATTATAGGGAAATTTGTGCCGCCCCCGGCCGGACCCGGCAAATATTGCCTATAAGTCGTGCAGGGGCGGCGAGGGCCGTCGAAAGGAGTGGCGATGGACCTGAAGTCGGCAATCGAAGTATCGGCATCGGGTTTGAGGGCGCAGGCTCTGCGTATGCGGCTGATCGCCGAAAACCTGGCCAATGCCGATAGTGTTGCGCGGTCGCCCGGTGGCGACCCCTATCGCCGGCGCGTCGCCAGCTTTGCCGCCGAAATCGATCGCGGCAATGGCGCTGCGGGCGTGAAGGTGGATGGCATCGACAGCGACCAGACGCCGTTTGAAAAGGCCTATCGCCCCGGCAGTCCGGCTGCCGATGCGCGGGGTTATGTGAAGCTGCCAAACGTCAACGGACTTGTCGAAACCGCCGACATGAAGGCGGCGCAGCGATCATATGAAGCCAATCTGGGTGCAATCGAGGCGGCGCGCGCGCTGACCATGCGTACCATCGATCTTTTGAAATAGGGAATTTGCGACAATGTCGATCGGAGCACTTGACGCCGCAGCCGCTTATGGGCGCGGACTTGATTTGCGCGGTTCTGCACCGGCGCTGGCCGATGACGGCGCGGCTCCGGGGGCCGCCATTGCACCGGGCGGCGGGGTCGGTGGCAGCGGTTTCGGCGGCATCATCGAGCAGATGGTGACCGATACCGCCGGCAGCCTGCGCGCCGCCGAATCCGCCAGCGCCAAGCAGGTGGCCGGCAAGGGCGATCTTGTCGATGTCGCGACGGCCATTGGTGCGGCCGAGGCGGCGCTGGATACGGTGGTCGCGGTGCGTGACCGGGTGGTTTCGGCCTATTCCGAGATCATGCGGATGCAGATCTGAGCCGATGGACGCCGAAAGCGCGATGGAACTGGCCCGTGCCGGCCTGCTGCTGGTGTTGACCATCGCTGGCCCCATGCTGATCGCTGCCTTGATCGTCGGCGTGGTGGTGGGGCTGTTCCAGGCGCTGACCCAGATTCAGGAGATGACGCTGACCTTTGTGCCGAAATTGATCGCGATCGGGCTGGCGTTGCTGGTATCATTGCCGATGATCGGCCAGGCGCTGGCCAGCTTCATGCAGCGTATTTCGTCGCTGATCGTCCACGGCTGACCTCGGATGGCGGCGTTTCCGGCCGAAGCCAGCGCGTTTCTACTGCTGTTCGCCCGTATCGGCGCGATATTGTGGCTGTTGCCGGTGTTCGGCGAAGATGCCGTGCCGGGACGGTTGCGGCTGCTGCTCGCACTCGGCATGACAGCCGGGCTTTGGGCGTTGCTGGGCGACAAGATGATGGCGGTGGGTAGCCGCCCCGAGGCGTTGGCTGGTGTGTTCCTTGCCGAGCTGCTGGTCGGCGGTGCCATCGGGATGATTATCCGCATGATGTTTCAGGCCGCCGCGATGGCCGGATCCATTGTCAGCCTGCAGATCGGCCTGTCGTCGCTGTTGATCAATGATCCGGCACAGGGCGGGCAGGCGCCTCTATTGTCCAAATTCGTCAGCGTGATTGCGACCCTCGTCTGCCTTGCCGCGGGTGTTCACCACCTGTGGATTGCAGCGATGGTGCGATCCTATGCATTGTTTCCGGTAGGGCATCTGCCGCCAGCGGCAGATTTCGCGGCGCTCGCGGTGGCGACGACCGGCAAGGCGATGGCGCTGGCGATCAGCATGGCGGCACCAATGTTGGTATATGGGCTGGTTTTGAATATCGCGTTGGGCATGGCGGTGCGGTTGGCCCCGGCGATCCAGATTTTCTTCATCGCGCAGCCGCTGACGATACTGTTCGGCCTGTCGTTGTTCGCGGTGATCCTGGGGCCGAGCCTGATCGTGTTTGCCGATGCAATGGCGGCGTTTGTCCAGACCGGTTTTGCATGACGCATGGCTGACAAGGACCAGAAGACCCACGCGCCAACGGAAAAGAAGCTTGCCGATGCGCGGGCGAAGGGCGATGTGGCGAACGCGCAGGAGATGCGCCACGCCATCATGTTTACCGGCGCGATCATCGTTGCAGCGAGCCTTGGCAGCGACGCCATCGTGCGGATGACGCCGTTGCTTATGCGGCTGTGGGGGCGGGCGGACGACTATCGGCTGGTGCCGGAAGGCGCCGAAAACTTTATTACTGGCGTGATGCTGGCGATCGGTTCGGCGTTGCTGCCGGTGATGGCGCTGTTGCTTGTGCTGTCGTTGCTGACGGCGTTTTCGCAGGGGCGGCCGAGTTTTTCCTGGAGCCGTATCGGGCTGAAATGGTCGAAGCTGTCGCCGGTTGGCGGGCTGGCGCGGATTTTCGGGCTGAAAGCCGCCGTGGAGTTTGCCAAGACGCTGGCCAAGCTGGGGGCGGTGATCGCCATCGCCGGCGTGGTGGTGTGGCCAAAGGCGGTGGGCCTGACCCAGCTGATCGGCAGTGAGCTGGGGGATATCGGCCAGACCAGCGCCGCCATCGTCGTGCAGATGATGAAGGCGATCGTGTTGCTGGTGGTGACGATCGCGGCATTCGATTTTCTGTGGCAGCGCTACAGCTATCTTAAGCGGATGATGATGTCGCTGCAGGAGATCAAGGACGAGCACAAGCAGAGCGAGGGCGACCCGGCGATAAAGGCGCGGATCAGGGCCATCGGCATCGCCCGCGCGCGCAAACGGATGATGGCGGCGGTGCCGGGTGCGAGTGTCATCATCACCAACCCGACGCACTATGCCATTGCGCTGCGTTACGATCATGGCGCGATGGCGGCACCGCTGGTGGTGGCAAAGGGTGTTGATCTGGTTGCGCTGCGCATCCGAGAGGTGGCGAAGGGGGCCGGGGTGCCGATCGTCGAAAGCCCGGTGCTGGCGCGTGCGATATATGCCAGCGTGGAGATCGATCGGGCGATCCCGGTGGAGCATTATGCGGCGGTGGCGGAAATCATCGGCTATGTGATGCGGCTGGCGAAGCGGCGGTAGATTTAATCGCCGCGTTCGTGCTTTGCGAGTTCCACGAGGACACGCAGTTCGACCTCGCGCAGAATTTCTGCGGCAATCGGGTCATCTGGTTGCCGCTGATGGGCGACCCAGGCGGTGAGTACCGAGCATTGCGCGGCGTCACCCCGATGCAGCCTTTCAAGCGCGGTGAGGCCGGCATCGGCAGTGGCTGTCGCGCGGCGCCGGCGTTCCTGCGGGGCGGCGGCGGCGATGGCGATGAGCAAGCCAACTGACGGGGACAAGGACGCAGCCGTTGCCTGCGGTGCCGTTGTGGCGCTCACTTCGCGCGGGGCCGGCGTGCCGATGCGAGGCAACGCCGACAAAGCCGAAAGCGCCAGTCGTTGCACGGCAGCCAGGCGTTGATCTGGAAGGGCTGGGATACGCGTCACTATTCTCCGGACCGGACAGCAAGCCGGCGCATCCCTGTCCTATAAGAGGAATATGGTTGTCGCAGCGTCATCCTTTCGAAAAAAACTGCTTTGGGGTGCGGTGTTGCCCATTGTCGCGCTGGCTTTGTTGCCGGTGCCGGCGCTGGCGACAGCGAGGATAAAGGACATTGTCGATGTCGAGAATGTCCGGCCTAACCAGTTGGTTGGCTATGGGCTCGTCGTCGGCCTTGCCGGCACCGGTGACCGCATTCGCAACGCGCCGTTTACCGAGGAATCGATGCAGGCGATGCTGGAGCGGCTGGGCGTGAATGTGCGCGGCACGCAAATGCGCACGCAGAATGTCGCGGCGGTGTCGATCACCGCCAAGATGCCGCCTTATGCGCGGGCCGGATCGCAGGTGGATGTGACGGTTTCGGCACTGGGCGATGCGACTTCGTTGCAGGGCGGCACCTTGCTCGTATCGTCGCTGCGGGCGCTGGATGGCGAGATTTATGCGGTGGCCCAGGGGTCGCTTGCGGTGTCGGGCTTCAAGGCGCAGGGCGCGGGGGCGAGTGTCAGCCGCGGTGTCGCGACTTCGGCGCGCATTGCCGGCGGCGCGATCATCGAGCGCGAAGTGCCATTCGTGTTCAATTCGGCCGACAAGGTGAAGCTGGCGTTGAAGAACCCGGATTTCACCACGGCGCAGCATGTGGCCAAGGCGATCAACGCGCGCTTTGCCGGTGTGGCCGAGGTGTTGGACCCGGCGACAGTGGAGATTGGCTCGCGCGGTGGATTTTCGGGGCCGTTGACCGGGCTGGTGGCGGCGGTGGAAAATTTGGAGGTCGATGTCGACCAGCCGGCGCGGATCGTCATCAACGAAGCCAATGGCACGGTGGTGATGAGCAGCGACGTGCGGGTCAGCCCGGTGGCCATCGCGCAGGGCGGCCTCACCATCAGCGTGACGGAGACACCGGAAGCATCGCAGCCGGCGCCATTTTCGAATGGCTCGACACAGGTTTTGCCGCGCACCCGCATCGCCGTTGACGATGGCGGCGGCAAGACATTGGGCGTGATCGGCGGCGGCGCATCGCTGCGCAGTCTGGTCAGCGGGTTGAACGCCATCGGGGTCAGCCCGCGCGACCTCATCACCATATTGCAGGCGATCCGCAGCGCGGGCGCTCTGCAGGCCGAGATCGAAGTGCAATGACCGGGTTTCCGCCCGTTACCGCCCCGGGCACCGCGCCCGCGCGACCACCGGCGCAACTGGCGACGGCGAAAAAGACGGCGCAGGCGTTCGAAGCCGTGCTGATTGGGCAGGTTACCAAGATCATGCTGGAATCATCGGCCAGCGACGGCGAATTCACCGGCGGCCATGGCGAGGCAATGTTTCGCGGCGTGCTCGCCGAGCACATGGGCACCGAGATCGCCCGCGCGGGTGGCATTGGTCTTGCACCCGCCGTCATGCACCAGATTCTGCAGTTGCAGGGGGTGGCAGATGCGCCGCCAAAACCACCGACCAAAGCGGGAGACCCGGAATGATCGCCGATCTTGTCGATATCGTTGAATCGCTGGCGCTGATCATGGAGGAGGAGACCGCGCGGCTGAAAAGCCCGGATCGCGGACGCGGGCAGCAGGCCATAGTGGATGCCAAGCTGCGGCTGGTCGCGGCGTTGGAAATCCGCGTGGCGCAATTGGCCCGGCGCGGCGGGGACTGGCTGGAGATGCTGTCCGACGCCGATCGCGGCGTATTGCTGGCGGCGCTGGCCCGGCTGCAGGAAGCTGCCGAGCCCAATGCGCGCAGCCTGTCCCGCCAGATCGACCTGTCGCGGGAAATGATGGGTGTGGTCGCCGCTGAAGCGCAGCGCCTTTCGGGCAATCGCAGCGCAACCTATGGCGAGTTGGGCAGCCTGTCGCAGGTGGAGCAGACGACGCCGATTTCGGTGAATACCAACGTCTGACTCTAGAAACCGCCGCGCGCTGCGGCGGTTTTGAGGAAGCCCATCTGTTTCTTGTAGATGTTGGTGACGGCGGCGAAATCGGCCTGGATGCCGGACATCTTGAGGAGCTGTTCCTCCAGCACGACATTGTTGCCGTCGGGTTTGGTTTCGCTGGTGTCGGGGTCGGCGATGATCTCGCCATTGCCCGGTTGGCGGGCGCCGAGCGCGGCCATGCCGCCGGTGATGGCGATGCGTGGGCGGGTGACACGGGGGGTGATGGCGTCGCCCTGGGCGGCGAGCAGTGCCGAAAAGTCCGGTGCGGCGGTTTCGCCAGCCTTGAAACCGGCGGTCTCGCTGTTGGCTATGTTGCGGGCGATGACCTGTTGGCGTTGTGCCAGCGAGTGCATCGATCGTGTGATGCTGCCGAGCAGGTTGGGATCATTGTCGGCCATGTTCAGAACCTGTTGCTTGTGGTGGTGAGTGGTGAAAAGCTTTGCGCTGTCGCGGTGAGCCGCGCGAGCGCTTCCTGATAGCCCGCTAATTGCGCCGATTGCGCGGTGTTGAGCACCGCCGTGTTGCCGGCATAGCCATCGACGAGTCGCGCCTTGCCGGCGTCCCAATAAAGCGAGCGATAGGCGCCCTGGGTGGTGGTGATCGCCGCCTTGATGCGGGTTGCCGCGACCTTGGCTCCGGCGGCGGTGGTGAGGTCCAGGGCCTCGGTCAGATCGAGGCTGAAGGTGCCGCCGGGCTGAACCTTGGGTGCCTTGGGCGCGGCGATCTTGGGGGCGAACAGCCGGGCCGGCGCGAGGCCGAGCTTGGCGAGTGCGTCGCGGCTTTCGGCGCCGGCGATCAATTCTATGGGGACGCCGGTGCTGGCGGTGAATTGCAGCTTGCGCACACCTTTGGCCAGCGGCGCGGTGACGGCGGTCTTGGAGCCGACGGCCTTCCCGATGCGCGCTGCGAGGCTTTGCAGCGTATCATCCGCTGCAATGGTTATTTTCTTGAGCGCTCCCGTGCCGAGGCGGATCTGGAATTCATCGCCGGCGCGCAGGCTGGTCTGGGCGACGAGGCTGTCGGATGCACCGCTGCTCAGCACGCCGCGCCTGAGACCTAGGCCGGCAAAGACGTTCGTGCCGCCAGTGTCGGCGGCGACCAGCACCGGAGCTGATACTGCACCGGCGCGGCCAAACTGGCTGGTGGCTGTAATGGTGCCGGTGGCGGCGTCGATGCGGGTCACAAAGCCATCGATACTGCCGGCGCGGGCGTCGCCGAGCACGCCGGTCGTGCGGCCGCCGACGTAGAGGTTGCCACCAATGAAGGCGAGGCTGTCGACCTGGTCATCAGCGGTTGTGGCAATGCTGGTGATGGTGCTGCCTGACAGCGCGGCGTCGATGCGAGCGACAAAGCCGTCGCGGTTGCCGGCGCTGGTGATGGTGCCGCCGATGGCGATGCGGCCGTCCGCCGCCACGGCAATGGCGCGGGCATCGGTATTGCCAAGCGAAAGGCTGGCGAGATCAGTGGCGAGCGAACCCGCTGCGATCTTGCGCAGGCTGGCGGAGCCGTTCTGGTTCAGCACGGCGAACAGATTGCCGTCGCCGCCGATGACCAGCGCCTTGATGCTGTCGCTGCCGCCGCCGTAAATGCTCCGGCGTTCCTCGACCTTGCCGCTGGCGTCGAGCCGGGCAATGAACGCGTCACCGTCGCCGGTCGCAGTGCGTCCGCCAACAAAAATGTGACCGTCGGCAGCGACCGCCACGGCGCTGGCGCTGTCGGCACCAGCGGCGCGGATGACGCTGGTGAAGCGTTCATCGCCGTTGCTGTCGTAGCGGGCGACGAGCAGATCACCGTCGCTGCTGCTGCCATCGAAGCCGCCATCGACGGTGCCGGCGATAACCACGCTGCCATCGGGTGCCAGGCTGAGCGCGGCGCCTTTCGCGGTGCCGGCGCTGCCCAATGTGCGTTGCCAGATGGTGTTGCCGGCGTCGTCGAGCTTTGTGAGGAACACATCGTCGCGGCCGCTGCCAAGGTTGGTGCCGAGATCGCCGGCGGTGGTGCCGAGCACATAGCTGTTGCCGGCGCCGTCGCTGATGGTGGCGACGGCTGTTGTTGCGGCGCGAACGGTTGTGGGTGCCAGGGTAACACCGGCAATTGCCGATTTTGGTGCGAGTAGCGCTGCCGTTGCGCTGGCAGCGGTATCGCGGGCCGACAGGCTGGACAGGGCAGCGCGAGCGAGGCCGCCGCCGGGATCATCGAAGCGGTAGAATTGCGCCGCGATGGGGGTATCGGTGTTGCCGAAGCCACTGGCGACGAACAAGGCATCGCCGGCGCCTACCTGATCGAGGCTGACGCGTTCGGTTTCATTGGCGGCGCTGAGTTCGAAACCCCATTTGCCGGTGGATTTGGTAACGGCGAACCGCGCCGTGTATTTGGGGATCGGGTCGCCATTGCCGTCGAGAATTATGCCGCCGCCGCTGTCGCGCTGCGGCACCGCGGCGATGGCGGTATTGATGGCATCGGTGACGCTGTCGAGCGTCGGTGGTTGCGCGCCGTTGGCAAGATCGACGTTGATACTGTCGCTGCCGGTGGATTTGGACAGGCCGATGCGGAACACCTCGTTGCCGGCAAGGCCTGGCAAGGGGTCGGTTCGGGCGGCGATCAGTCCGGCGCCGGTGAAATTGCCGGTCGTGGCGGCTTGCGTCGACAGGCTTTCGGCGCGACGGGTCGAGCTGCCAAATGCGATGGCGACCTTGTCGGCGGGCGCCTTGGCCAGATAGGCCTCGAGCTCGTTGAGGCCCTTGGCGAAATAGCCGTTCAATTGCAGGCGTTCGGCGGTCGGGATGGTTGGCGCTGCGGCGGCTTCGGCGAGCAGGCGCAGGCGATCGAGCGCCTTGAAGGTGGTGAAGCTGGTCTGGATATCGCGTTGCGCCGGATCGGTGGCGGTGACATCCTGTTCAATGATGGTGTTCAGTCGTTTGATCGCCGCGATCTGCTGCGACACCGGCGTGGTGACGGGCTTTGCCGGCTTCCATGGCGGGGTTGATGGCGGTGCGTTGAACTGGGCCTTCGCGGCACGGACCTGGCGGCTTTCAAAGCTTGTCGCCTGGCTGGCGAGGCCGGAGAAGGCACTGCCATAACTGAGCAGGCTGAGCGCGGTGAGGCTGTTGGCGATATTCGTCATTTCGTCTGCCTCCCATTGCCGCGTCGGTGCGCCGACCTTTCTATAATAGGCAGGAACGGCCGCTGCGGGCCGGGTTTGCGCCGGAATTGGCAGGAGCGGGCATGAATGCGATGACGCTGGCGGCAAAGCCGCCCGAAATGAAGAAGTTTGGCGGGCCACAGCGCGCGGCGGCCCTGATGCTGGCGCTGGGCAAGACCCATGGTGCGCCGATCTGGCAGCAATTGTCGGTGGAGGAGATCAAGGAGCTTTCTTCCAGCATTGCCCAGCTTGGCCGGGTGCCGGCGTCTGTCGTCGAACATCTGCTGGTGGAATTTTCTGGCGAAGTGGCATCGATGTCGTCGCTGCACGGGTCGTATGAAACCACCGAGCGGTTGCTGGACGGCGTGTTGCCCGACGATCGGCTGAAGGAAATCATGGAGGACATCCGCGGTCCGTCGGGCCGGACGATGTGGGACAAGCTTTCCAACGTCAACGAGGCGGTGCTTGCTGCCTATTTGAAGAATGAATATCCGCAGACCGTTGCGGTGATCCTTTCCAAGCTGAAGTCGGACCATGCGGCGCGGGTGCTGGCGGAATTGCCGCGCGAATTGTCGGTGGATGTCATCATGCGGATGCTGCGCATGGATACAGTGCAGAAAACCGTTCTGGCGGAGGTGGAGAATACGCTGAAGAACGAGTTCATGAGCAATCTGTCGCGGTCGCAGCGGCGTGATCCGCACGAAACCATGGCGGAACTGTTCAACGCGCTCGACCGATCGACAGAGGAGGCCCTTTTGGAAGCGCTGGATGTGCAGGCGCCCGATTCCGCCGAGCGCATCAGGGCGTTGATGTTCACCTTTGAGGATTTGGGCAATTTGTTGCCAGCCGCAATCGCGGTGATCGTCCGCAATGCCGACAAGCGGCAGATGGCGCTGGCGTTGAAGGGGGCAACCGACGAACTGCGTCGGGTGTTCTTTGGCGGCATGACGGAGCGATCGGCCAAGTTGCTGCGCGAGGATATCGCCGGGCTGGGGCCGGTGCGTGCCAAGGATTGCGAGGAGGCGCAGGCGGCGCTGGTGCGGCTGGCCAAGGCGCTGGCCGACCGGGGCGAGATATTGCTGGTCGACCCGGCGAGCGATGACGGCATGATCATTTGACGCACGCCTGAACGAGGAGACGCGGCGTGCAGCATGATCACCACACCAGCCCATACAAGTTTGACCGGATATTCGAACCGAACGGGCGGGACGGGACGGGCCGGCGGGCTACGGACCGGGACATGGACCTGCACATCCTGTCGCTGCAATCCGAACTGGCGCAGATGCAGGCCGACCGCGATGAGGCGCTGGCATTGGCGCGGGGCGATGGCTTTGCCGCCGGGCTGGCGCAGGCGCGGGCCGAAACCGCCGAGGGCGTGCGCATTGCGGCGGCGGCGCTGGTGACGAGGCTTGACCGATTGGTCGAAAATTTCGCCGATACCGAGGCGCGCATGGCGGCAACGGCGGCGGAAGTCGTGTTGGTAGCAGCGAAATTGATCGCGGCTGAGGCGATAACCCGGGCGCCGGCGGTGCCGGTGGATGCGGCCATTGGCCGGGTGCTGGAGCAAATCGGTTATCGGGAGAGTCTGCAGGTGCATGTCCACCCGCAGCTGCTGGCGCCGCTTGGTGTGCTTGTCGCGGCGCGGCAGTCGGACGGGCAGCGGCAGTTGCCGCTGACTCTGCATGGCGATGCGAATTTGATGCCGGGTGATACCCATATCATGTGGGACAAGGGCGGATTGTCTCTCGATCGTGCCGCGCGGGTGGCGGCGGTGGCGGTTGCGCTGGGCATCGTCGAGGATCCGGCGACCTGAATCGGAACGCGCCGGGCACCCGGCAGCTTTTTCCGACCCGGCAGAAACTGCCGCCGTTGCAACCCCCCTATAAAGCATTGAGGCGCTGTTTGGGCGCGAGATGAATGGGGCCGACATTGGACGCGATGCGGGCATTTGTAACCCAGCTTGGCACGCGCCGGCTGATGTTGATGGCGGCGGTGGCCGTGGCGTTGATGATGGCGCTTGCCGCCATTGCAATGCGCGGCAGCAACCCCGGCATGGGGTTCCTGTACACCGATCTGGATCCGACGGCGGCCGAGGCCATTACCGAAAAATTGAAGAGCCAGGATATTCCGTTCCAGCTGTCGGCCGACGGCAGTTCGGTGCTGGTGCCGCAGGATCGGATTGCCGGCCTGCGCATGGCAATGGCCGGCGACAAGCTGGGCGGGCGCATCGGCTATGACGTGCTGGATGCGGAGGAGCCATTTGGCGTTTCGGCGTCGCGCGCCAAGGTGAATGAGACGCGCGCCATCGAAGGCGAGTTGGCCCGATCCATCGAAACGCTGGATGCGGTCATCCGCGCCCGGGTGCAGATCGTCATGCCCGAACGCGCCATGTTCGCAACCGAAACCCGCAAGGCGACAGCGGCGGTGACCATCAAGAGCAAGGGCCGGTTGCCGGGCGAATCCGTGCAGGCCATCCGATACCTCGTGGCGGCAGCGGTGCCGGCGCTTTCGGCCGAAGCGGTAACCATCATCGATCAGAATGGCACATTGCTGGCGCGCGCCGGGGAAGATGGCAGCGGCGATGCCGCGTCGGCCGATGAACGCCAGGTTGCGGTGGAAAGCCGGCTGCGCAGCCAGATCGAAGCGATGCTGGAGCCGATCGTCGGGGTCGGCAAGGTCCGCGCCGAAGTGGCGGCGGTGATCGGTCGCGACCAGGTGCGTGAGGATGCCAATGTGTTCGACCCGGACAAGCAGGTGATCGCGCGGCAGGTGACGGTCGAATCGGCCGACCAGAATAACGAGGCGCTCGCCGCCAGCCGCGGCGCCAGCGTTGCGGCACAGTTGCCGGAAGCGGCCGGGCAGGCGGCAGGATCAGGCGGCAATTCTCGCCAATCGGCCAAAAACGACAATAGCGAGGACACATCCTATGCCAACAGCGCCACCCGCACCGTTACGGTACGCGGGCCGGGCCGGGTGACGCGGTTGACCGTTGCCGTGATGATCGATGGCGGGCCAAAGGGCGTGCCGGCACCGCAATTGCAAAAATTGCAGCGGCTGGTGGAAAATGCCGTGGGCTATGATGGTGATCGCGGTGACAGCGTGGTTGTCGAGCCGATGCGCTTTGCCGCCGCCGATGCATTGGCGGGGGATACGCCCGGCCTGTTTTCCATGGTTTCGACTGACCAGATATTTGCACTGGTGAAGTTGCTGGTGGTCGCCGGCGTCGGCTTGGCCGCGCTGCGCATGCTGCGCGGCAAGCCAGCCAACGCCCGCGATGACACCCCGCTGCTGGCGGAACGCAGCCCCGAACAATTGGCTTTGGCGGTGCGTGCTGCGGACGGTGACGAGGCGGCGGTGGAGCAGTTGCAGCGCGATGGCGGCGACGCGGCGTTGCTCGATCAGGAAATCGCGCTGGCGCAGGTGGATGGCCGCATCAAGCTATCGGCGTTGAAACGGATTGGCGATGCCGTAGCGGCAAGCCCGGCGGAATCGGCATCGGTCGTCCGCCAATGGATGAATGCATGAGGGGACAAAAATGACCGTGATACCCAATAACCGTGACCTGGTGAGCGACCCCGAGCGGCAGGTAAAGGGGCCGAGCTTTGAGCATTTCCCCAGCGATGAGGTCGATATGACGGCCGCCGGCAGCGCGGAGCCGGGGCTGGAAGCCCTGTACGATGTGCCGGTGAAGGTTCAGGCGGTGCTGGGGCGCGCGCGCATGCCGATCGGCGAATTGCTGCAACTGCGCAACGGGATGGTCGTCGAACTGGACCGCCGCGTTGGGGAGCCGGTGGACATATTCGTCAACAATCGCCTGATCGCGCGCGGTGAGGTGGTGTTGATCGAGGGCGAATTGGGCGTGACCCTGACCGAAATCGTCAAGGCGGACGTTTGATGCCCGAGCCGAGCGCGGTGCCCCGACCGGATGCGATCCGGTTGTTGCTGGTTGGCGCGGCCGGTGATGCGTTTCGCCGTGCGGCGGTCATGGCGCGGGCGCAGGGCGCCGATGTGGCGATGGCCGATGATGGCGACGCGGCGCTTGCGTTGTTGCGTGCCACCGGTGCCGATGTGGCGCTGGTGGATGTTGCTGCGGACGTCACCGGGTTGATCGCGCGGCTGCGGGCCGAACAATTTGCGCTGCCGGTGTTTGCATGTGGAATCGATGCGCCGGCGACGCTGGCGGTGGCTGCAATCCGGGCCGGTGCGGTGGATTATCTGCCGCTGCCGCCGGATGCGGCGTTGATTGCGGCCGCGATGCTGTCGGTTGTCGTCCATGATCGGGCGCTGGTTGGCGATGATCCGGCGTTTCGGCGGGTCGTCGCGCTGGGGCTGTCGATCGCGGCGGCGCGGGCGCCGTTCCTGATTCAGGGGGAGTCCGGCACCGGCAAGACGATGCTGGCACGGAGCATTCATACGGCATCCGGAGCGGCCGGGCGGTTCATTGCGGTTGATTGTGCGGACATCGACCCGGACATGATCGATTATGAACTGTTCGGGCATGAACCGGGCGCCTTTGCCGGCGCGGTGGCTCGGCGGCGTGGCCGTATTGAACAGGCCGCCGATGGCACGGTTTACCTGCGCGAAGTCGGGCTGTTGCCAATGGCGACGCAGGCGCGATTGCTGCGGCTGATCGAGGCACGGACGCTGGTGCGGATGGGTGAACGGGCCGGCGATGATGCCGCCCGGCCATTGTTGCGGACGCGCATCGTTGCCGGCGCCAGCATGGACCTGGATGCGCGGGTTGCGGCGGGGCGCTTCCGCGCCGGGCTGCTGGCGCGGTTGGGGCTGTTGCGCCTGCCATTGCCAGCCTTGCGCAACCGGCCCGGAGATGTAGCTGTGCTGGCGGCGCATCTTGCCGAGCGACTGGCCCGCGCCAACGGGCTTTCACCGCGGCCGCTGACTGCGGCGGCGCTCGATCTGCTGGCCGCGCAGCACTGGCCGACGAATGTGCGCGGGCTGGAGGATGTCGTCCACCGTGCTCTTTTGTTCAGCCATGATGACATGATCGGCGTCAATGCGCTGGTGCACGCCGATGGCAGCGCGCTTTTGGATGACAACGCTGTGCCAGGCACGGCGCCGATTGGCGCGCTGGTCGGATCGACTGTCGATGATGTCGAGCGTGACCTTATCCTGGCGACGTTGAAACGTTGCCGGGGCAACCGGACGTCGGCTTCGACGATATTGGGCATTTCGGTGCGGACCATGCGCAACAAGCTCAAGAGCTTTGTCGAGGCCGGCATCATCGTGTCGCCACCGGCCTGATCGCATGGCAACGCAGCACCCCATGCAGGCGGTTTCGCCGGTCGAGCGCCTCACCGCCGGGCTGACCCGGTTCGGCTTCAACCGCGACATGGCGCTGGCCGGCGCGGTGATCGCGATCATCGCCATGCTGATCCTGCCGTTGCCGGGGTGGCTGCTCGATCTGGGGCTGGCGTTTTCGATCACCCTGTCGGTGATGATCCTGATGACGGCGCTGTTCATTGAAAAACCGCTGCAACTGGCGGCATTTCCAACGATATTGCTGATCGCCACCATGTTGCGGCTGGGCCTGAACCTGGCCTCTACAAGACTGATTCTGGGACATGGGCATGAACCGGGCCACCCGGCGGGTGCGGTGATCACCGCCTTTGGCGAATTCCTGATCGGCGGCGAAACCGTTATCGGCATCACCATTTTCATCATCCTCGTGGTGATCAATTTCGTCGTCATCACCAAAGGCGCCGGGCGCATCGCCGAAGTCGCGGCGCGGTTCAGCCTGGATGCCATGCCGGGCAAGCAGCTGGCCATTGATGCGGACCTGTCATCGGGCCTGATCAGTGAAACGCAAGCGCGGGAGCGCCGCGCCGAGATCGAGGCCGAAAGCGGATTTTACGGCGCGATGGACGGTGCCTCCAAGTTCGTGAAGGGCGATGCGGTTGCCGGGTTGATGATCACCGCGGTCAATGTGATCGTCGGGCTGATCATCGGCGTCGCCATGCACGGCCTACCGTTTGGCGAGGCGTTCCATACCTATACCTTGCTGACGGTCGGCGACGGGCTGGTCAGCCAGATTCCGGCGTTGATCGTTTCGACTGCCGCCGGACTTTTGGTGTCAAAGGGCGGGGTGGTCGGCAAGACTGGCGCGGCATTGGGCGAGCAGCTTGGCCGCTATCCCAAGGCCTATGCGATGGTATCGTTCCTGATGGGGGCGCTGGCGGTGATGCCGGGGTTGCCGTTCGGCCCGTTCGCGCTGTTTTCGGTCGGCAGCGGCTGGCTGGCCTGGTCCATGTTGAAGCGCGGCGAGGCGCGCGAACGGGCTGTCGCCCGCACCGCAGCGCAGGCGGTGACCGAGGCGGCGCATGGTGAAACGCCGGTGGCGGAAACGCTGGCGATTGACGCCGTGCGGCTGGAGATCGGGTATGCGCTGCTGCCGATCATCAACAATTCGATCACCGAACCGCGGCTTGAGGATCAAGTGCGGGCGCTGCGCCGGCAGTTGGCCAGCGACTTTGGCTTTGTGCTGCCGGCGGTGCGGATCATGGATAATATGGGGCTGAAAGCGAACGAATATATCGTCCATATCAAGGAAACCGAGGCGGCGCGGGGCGAAATCCGGATCGACAAATTGCTTGTCATCGCCGGGCCGGGCGGTGAAACCATGGGGCTGCCGGGAGAGGAAACCCGCGAGCCGGTGTTCAACCTGCCGGCGCTGTGGATCGACCGGTCATTGCGCGATGAAGCGGGGCTGCGCGGGCTGACGGTGGTTGATTGCGGCACCATCATCGTCACGCTGCTGACCGAATTGGTGAAGGCCAATATCGCCGATTTCCTTTCCTATTCCGAAACATACGACCTTCTGCACACTGTTCACAAGGATGCCGAACGGTTGGTGGCGGAATTGATCCCGTCCAAGATCAGCGTTTCCAGCGTGCAGCGAATCCTTCAGAATTTGCTGGGCGAGGGCGTTTCGATCCGTGATCTGCCGACCATATTGGAAGGCATTGCCGAAGCCACCGGCACCACCAACAATTTGACCTTGATCACCGAACATGTGCGCGGCCGGCTGGCGCGGCAGATTTCGGCCCAGCAGTCTCGGGATGGCAGTATCCCCATCCTTACCCTGTCGCCCGAATGGGATGAGGCGTTTGCCGAAAGCATCGTCGGGCAGGGGGATGAGCGCCACCTGGCGATGGCACCGACGCGGTTGCAGGGTTTCATCGGCGCGGTGCGGGAAAATTACGACCGGCTGGCATCGAATGGCGAGATACCCTGCCTGCTGACCAACCCGATGATCCGGCCGTTCGTGCGATCGATCATCGAGAGGGTGCGGCCGGCGACGGTGGTGCTGTCGCAGAATGAAATCCACACGCGTGCCCGCGTCCGGTTGTTGGGCAGTATCGCCTGATCGGCCGCCAAAAGGGCGTGCGCATCCTATAATGAGGCACGGGCATCGCGGCCCGGCGCAGCGAGGCAAATGATGACGATTGCCGCCACAGGATTTTCCGACAGGACCAGCATCGCGCAATCCGTAGAGACGGCAGTGGTTGCGGCTGGGCAGGGCGTGGGCGATTGGCCCGAGCGTGGCGGCGGGGGCGAGGAGATCATCGGTGCGGCGGTGGTTTCTGCGCCGTTGCGCGGCGGCGCAAAGGGCATTCTGCCGGCGGCGCAATATGGCGCGGGCGTGGCTGCCGGGGGGTTCGGTGCGATTGTGCGGCAGGCGCTTGCTGCTCCGGGTGCGGGTGCGGGTGCGGGTGCGGCTGCTGCTCCGGGTGCGGGTGATGGCGGCGTGGCGGCGGCGCCGGTGGTGGTCACTGGTATCGATGCGCAGGGGGTGCTGATCGCCCAGGCTGCGGTGAACGACAAGGTTGCGCTGACTGTCGGTGGGCTTGCCAGGAATGATGGGGCCTTGGTGGTTCCGATTGTTCCCGTACTCGCGCCGAACAGCGATTTGGCGAAGGAGTCGCCGTTTGAGCCTGGCGATGAAAAGGTGATTTCGGTCGGCGTTCGGACAGGCCCCGGGATTGCGCCGTTAGTTGGTGAGGCTGGCGCAGCGGCGCCCTCTGATGATGTGGCCGATCTGTCGGGGGCGGGAGATGTTTTCCCGGCGGTGCTGCCTGACGGGGGCGCCGCGAAAGGTTTGAAGGCCGTGATTGCGCCATCGGGGGCGCTCTCACCGGGTAATGCGACGGCGTCGCCTGTCGCGGCGAGTGTTGCATCGCCAGAAGTGTCCGATGCGAAATCGTGGCCAGCGGCTGACCCCGCGACAGCTGATGAATCGACGCCGCGCGCCGCACGGCAGCGGAACGCGGCGATCGGCCAAAGCGAACCGGCTGAAGATGCGATTCTGGATGAACCAGGCTTGGTGTTGCCTCAGCCGCTTGTGGCAGCCGCGCAACAGCAACTGGCGGCGGTGCCGATCGCTTTTGCGAGTGCGGAAAGTGGCCCTAAGTCAACGGCGCGAACTGTCGATGCCGCCAGTTTGCCATTTGTCCCCAAGATCGCATCGCCAGCCTCCGCGCCGGTAAGCGCGGCTGGCCAGACATATGAAGCTGCAGCCGCCGCTGCGGCGGTCGCGGGTCACTCTCCACCGGTGACACCAGCCGAGACCCCATCGACGGCGCGGACAACCGGCATCGGTGCCGACAGTGCCTCCCAAACGGGCAGCACCGAGTCCGGGAGCGCTGCGTTGGCAAATGACGCTGCAACCGCATTGACCACGCAGCGCGTGACAGGCGGGTCTGTTGAAATCCAGCGTATCGCGGCAGCGCCGCAAGCAACGTCAACCGGGGTGATGGTTGGCGACGCGGTTCCGACAAGTGTCGCTGCGAACCGGTCGGTCGGGGGTTCGACAAGGAGCTTCTTGCCAATCGCCGGGACATTGGACGGAGAGGATGTTGCTAAAGAGCGAGCAGTAGCGACGTCGCGCCCTGTACCAGAAGCTGTGCCTGAAGCTGTGCCGGGCCAGGCGGTATTGAAGGAGTCCCCGCCGGTTGAAGATTCGATCACGGCCGCTGTGTCTGGCGAGCGAATAGCAGTGCCGCGTCAGCCGGTTGAATCGGCAACGCCTGAAGCGCGCGGCCAGACGGCGTTGCCCGCCACCCGGCTGCCGGCAGCCGGGGATTTGCCCCCGATCTTGGCAGCGGCGCCGCATTCAGCCGAGGTGCCGGCGCCGCCATCGTTCCTGGTGGCATCAGCGGTTGCAGCGGTGCCGGTGGCACCCGGTGCCACGTCGAATCCGCCTGTGCCGGTTCCTGTGTCCATCGTCTTGCCGGTGCAGCCCGAAAAGCTGGCGCATGATGTTGGCGTTGCACTCGCGCAGCGGCTTGGCAGCAAGGGCGATGAACTGCGCATCCGGCTGGAACCGGCCGATTTCGGCACGATCGAAATTCGCATGACGTTTGACCATCGCGGCGCCTTGCGCGCTGTTGTCGGGGCTGACTCCGGCGTCGCACTCGATCTGCTGCGTCGTGACAGTGCCGAACTGGGCCGGGCTTTGAGCGATGCCGGCATCCGCGCCGATGGTGACAGCTTCCGGTTTGAAAGCCGTGGCCAGGACCGTGGTGACGGTGGCCAGCGGCAGCCGCGGCACGATGCGCAGCCGGCCAACGCGCGCGCCGAAGCGAGCGGCACCGATATTCCCGATCCGACCCGCTTCCGGCCTTTGCGGTGGCGCGGCGCGGTCGACGTGATGGCTTGAGGAGAAGCAGAAATGACTGTGATCGATATCAGCGCCGCATCGGCGGTAACATCGCTGACCGCGGCCGCCAGTCGTGCGGATGCCGGCGGTTCCGAATTCAACACTTTCCTGCGCTTGCTGACGACGCAGTTGCAGAATCAGGATCCGCTCGATCCATTGAAAAGCAACGAATATACGCAGCAGCTGGCGCAATATTCGCAACTGGAACAGACCATCCAGGGCAATGGCACGCTGAATTCCATTCTTACGCGGCTATCGGGGCAGGATGCGACACAGGCGATCGGGCTTTCGGGCCGCGAGGTGGTGCTTGATTCAACGGTTTCCGGCCTTGGCGCCAGGCCTGCGAGCTGGAACTTTGCCGCTGATCGCGACGCTGCATCGCTGACAGCGACCGTTACCGATGCGACCGGCAGGATTGTTGCGACGGCAGCATTGCCAACGGACAGCCGCAGCGGCAGCTTTGCCTGGAACGGCAGCTTGCCCGGCGGCGGGCGCGCACCCAATGGGGCCTATGTGCTTTCGGTGCGCGGGCTGGACGCGAGTGGCGCAGTCGTCCCCGTGACGGTCAACGCCACCGGGCGGGTTGGCGATGTGACGATCGCGAACGGCGTTGTCGGCCTTGAGATCAACGGCTTGTCGCAGCCGTTTGCTGCGGTTGTCCGCGTGATAGCGCCGGCAGTCTGAGCGACGCCAGCTTGGCGCGCCCGACTTCCCGCGATGTGCGGGTTACTGTAACAGCACGACCATGGATGCGCGTCTTGAACTGCTGTCGCCTTCGCTGGACAGGCTTGAAGCCTATGTCGATGCACTGCAAAGGGGCTGGTCGCCTGATAATGTTCGTGGCGCGGCTGCGGCTGTCGAGCAGCTTGCCCAAATCGCTGATGATCCGGCAGCCTTTGTTGCGAGTCTTGACGATGTCGCGGCGAACGGGCCGCCTATTGCCCTTCCTGACGGAAGCTTTGCAAAGCGTTTGCCCGGCTATTCTCGCTGGTTGTGGGATGGTGATTTCTGCGGTGCCATCGGTTTTCGCTGGGAACCCGGCACCAGCGACCTGCCGTCGCATGTGCTGGGCCATATCGGCTTTGCTGTAGTGCCATGGAAGCGCGGGCGCGGCTATGCGACAGAAGCGGTAAGACGCTTGCTGCCGGAGGCTCGCGCCAGGGGGCTCGACCGCGTCTTTCTGATGACTAACCCCTCGAACATCGCCTCCCAAAAATCTATCGAACGGAGCGGTGGGCGTTTTGTCGAGCGGTTCCGTAAAACCGACGCCTATGGCGGTGGCGAGGGGCTTTGCTACCGGATTGATCTGGTGGATTGAAGCCCCATTGTGCTGACGGTCAGAATGGAAACAGCGCGTCGTAGATCTGCTGGCCCCAGCGGTCCTGCTGGGCATCGGTCAGGCGCCCGCGGCCGCCATAGCTTATGCGGGCCTCGGCGATCTGGCTGTGGGCGATGCTGTTGTCGCGGGCGATGTCTTCGGGGCGGACGATGCCGGAAATGACGAGTTCGCGCAGTTCGTAGTTGACCCGCACTTCCTGTTTGCCGCGAATGGCGAGGTTGCCGTTTGGCAGCACGCCGACAACGGTGGCGGCGACGGTCATGTTGATGGTTTCGCTGCGGCTGATGCTGCCGCTACCATCCGATTTGGAGGCGGAGCCGGTATCGACGAGCTTTGACGGGTCGACATCGCCGGGCAGGAGCTTGGTGAGCGGGTTCTGCAGGCCCAGCAGCGCCGAAATGCCGGCGGTTTCGGTGCCGGTACGGGTGCGGGTGGTGGCGTTGCCAAGGTCGGCCTTGTCGGAGATCTTGATGCGCACCGTCAGGATGTCTCCCACCCGCCCGGCGCGTTGATCGCGGAAAAAGGCGCCGGCACCGGTGCGGAACAGCGATGCCCCGGTGGCGGGCGGCGGTGCCGTGCCGGTGTCCATGCCGCGGTCCTGCACGCCCTGGCGGCCAAGCGATGCCTGCAGTGGCGGCGTTACGGCAGCTTCGGCCGGCGAAAGCGGTGGGGCCCTGCCAACGGTCTTCAATCGGCCGATGGTGCCGCAACTGCCGAGCATCAGCGCCGTGCCAAGCAGGGCCGCGAGCGGGGCGACGGATCTGTGCTGCTGCATGCGTTGGTTCCCAGGTCGGATCAATTGGCGGCGATGCTTACGCTGCCGGCATCTTCGACAATGGCGTCGAGTGTCCGGCTGGTGGTGTTGGCAACGACGCGGACGAGATCGCCCTTTGCGCCACTGGCCAGCGCGCGGCCGCTGCTGGTGATGGTCAATGCGCCGCTTCGCAAGGTGATGGTGACGGGTTCGCCGCGACGGACGATCTGTGGGCGGCCGATGTCGGACAGGCGCACGATGCTGCCAGCGGCAAGGCGGCGGGTGGCGGCCATGCCGATGATGTCCTGGGTGCGCAGGGCGCCGCGTGCGGCCGCCTGTGGCAGCATGGCGTTGGTCAGATCGGCGGCGGACAGGGTTTCGCCGCGATCGACGGGGCGATCGAGCACGGTGGCCGCCACATCGACATCCGGCGGCACAGCCGCGGCGGCGAGCGCCATGCCGATGGCAAGGACAAGCAGGCGGCGCATCAACGAAGTTGCGTTGCGGTGGAGAGCATCTCGTCGGCGGTTTTGACGACGCGGCTGTTCATTTCATAGGCGCGCTGCGCGGTGATCAACGCGGTGATCTCCGATACCGAGTTGACATTGGAGGCTTCGAGAAAGCCCTGGCTGAGCGTGCCGAAGCCGGGTTCTCCGGGGTTGGCGACGGTCGGTTGCCCGGAACTGGCGGTTTCGATGAGCAGATTGCCGCCAAGCGCCTCAAGCCCTGCATCGTTGATGAAGGTGGCGAGCTGCAACTGGCCGATAGTCTGCGGCGTCGGGTTGCCCGACAATGTCGCCTGGACGTCTCCGGTTTTGGAGATGGTGACGGAGATGGCACCCTGCGGCACGGTGATGCCGGGCTGGACCTGATAGCCATCGGTGGTGACGAGTTCGCCCTGGTCAGACACCTGGAACGAGCCAGCGCGGGTGTAGGCGGTGTCGCCGCTGGGCAGCGTGACCTGGAAATAGCCGCGACCCTGCACGGCGACGTCATACTGGTTGCCGGTGTTGGTGAGCGCGCCCTGTTCGTCGATGCGGTAGACGCCGGCGGTGCGTACGCCGGCGCCGATCTGGATGCCGGAGGGCAAGCGTGCTTCCGTACCGCCCGACGCGGCGCCGGCGCGAGACACTTGCTGGTACAGCAGGTCCTGGAATTCGGCCCGTTGGCGCTTGTAGCCCGTGGTGTTCATGTTGGCGATGTTGTTGGCGATGACATCGACGTTGGTTTGTTGGCCGAGCATGCCGGTGGCGGCGATGGCGAGAGAGCGCATGGACGTCCTTTCAATTTAAGGCATTTGGCGGGTTAGGGCTGGCCGATCAGTTGGGCCGGGACAGGCGTTCGATGGTGCGGGTGCGCATGGCGTTGATGCTTTCGCTGAGCTTCTGGCTGGACTGATAGGCGCGCAGGATTTCCACCATCGCAGTCGTTTCGACGATCGGTTGCACGTTCGAGGCCTCGATGCCGCCCGGTTTCAACCGGGTTTCGGTGGCGGCAAGAACCCGGCCGTTTTCACCATTATAGAGGCCGTCACCGCGCGGCGTGACGCTGGCTTCGTCGAATTGCGTTACCGCAAGGCGACCGAGTACGCCCTGAGTGCCCGTGACGCTGCCGTCGGCGGTGATGGTGATCGCGGCGATCTGGTCTGGTGGCACAGCGATGGGCTTGCCGCCCGCATCGAGCAGGCGATGCCCCGCGCTGGTAACCAGATCGCCGGCGTCCGACACATGGATATGGCCGGCGCGGGTATAGGCGGTGCCGCCCGCCGGGTCCTCGACCGACAGGTAGCCGGGGCCATCGATCATCACATCGAGCGGGTTGGCGGTACGTTCGAAATTGCCGGCGCTGCTGTCGTGCATGGCGCCGTAATCGAGCACAAAGGCCGTGGTGTCCGCCGCCGGCACCGGGCCGCCTGTGCCGGTTTCGAGATAATCATGGAACAGTGGCTGTTCGCGCTTGAATCCGGTGGTGCCGGTGTTCGCCATATTGTTGGCGGCGATGTCGAGCTGGCGCCTGAGCGCCTGTTCGTGGCTGAGCAGCACATAGGCTGAAACGTCCATCAAAACCGCCCTTTTTCGAATTATCGCCCGAAATTGCCGGCCCGGCAGAAGTTGCCGGGTTGTGCACCTATAATAGCAGGAGATCGGCGCGCGGCCGGGTTGGCGGCAAAGAAGCATGCCAGGCGAGACAGCAACAGGAGTCGCATTTCGTGACAATGGATGAGGCGATAGAGCCGGAGGCCGAAGCCGTTGCGGGCACGGGTACCGCACGATCGGGGCGGCGCTTCCTGCTGGCGGCGAGTGCTGCCTTGTTGGTGATGATCGGCATTGCGGTCGCGGCGCTGCTGTTGCTGACACGGGGCGATGCGCCGGCCGGCAAGGCAAAGCCCGCCAACGAAGCCATGGCGGAGGAAGAAAGCGTATTCGTCGAGATGCCGGCGTTGATCGTCAATCTGCGCAGCGCCGACGGGGCGCCGCGGTTGATCAAGCTGACCGCCAGCCTGGTGCCCGCCACCGCCGCCGGCGCCGACCGGTTGAAGGCGCGGATGCCGGTGATTATCGACCGGTTCCAGCCGTTCCTGCGTGAATTGCGACCGGAGGATCTGGCGGGGTCGGCGGCGGTGTTCCGGATCAAGGAGGAATTGTTGCTGCGTGCCAATGATGCCGCCGGCCCCGGCAGCGTGCGTGATGTGCTGATCCAGGACCTGATCCAGCAATGAGCGGTGATTTTGAAGACATGGCGCAGCGCGAGCCGCCAGCGGTGCCCGAGGGCGCGATGTTCGACCAGGCCAGCGTCGACGCGTTGTTCGGCGACGACATGGTCGCGCTGGCACCCAAGCAGGGCCTGAAGGCGGTCATCGAATCCAAGATCATCAGCCATGAACGGCTGCCGATGCTGGAAGTGGCGTGTGAGCGGATGGTGCGCAGCTTTGCCACGTCCATGCGCAATCTGACGTCCGACGCCATCGATGTCAGCCTGGAGGATCTTTCATCGGCGCGGTTTGGCGATTTCATCAATGGGTTGGCTCTGCCGGCGATGTTCGGCGTCTTCCATGTTCGCGAATGGGAAAATTATGGCCTCATCACGGTCGACAGCGCGCTGATCTATGCGGTTGTCGACGCGCTGCTGGGCGGTCGTCGTGGCGGCGCTGCGATGCGGATCGAAGGCCGTGCGTTTACCACCATCGAAACCAATCTTGTGTCGCGGATGCTCGACCTGGCGCTGGTCGATCTTGCCGCCGCATTCGGCCCGATTTCGCCGGTGACACTTCGGCTCGACAGGATCGAGACCAACCCGCGCTTTGTCGCCATCGCCCGGCCCAGCAACATAGCGGCGGTTGCCAGCTTCCGTGTTGACATGGAGGGGCGGGGCGGGCGGTTCAACCTGGTATTGCCCTATGCAACCATGGAGCCGATCCGCGACAAGTTGTTGCAGCGGTTCATGGGCGAGAATGTCGGCCGCGGGAATATCTGGGAAGCGCATATGGCGGCCGAATTGCGCAAGACCGAGGTTGCCATTGATGTGGTGCTGGGCGCGCGATCCATGATGCTGGGCGAGGTGCGGACCCTGCGGGTCGGGCAGACCATCAGGCTTAACCAGGGGCCTGATGACGCGCTGGAGGTGCATAGCGGCGGCGTGCCGTTGGGCCATGCGCACATCGGCCAGCGACGGCACAATATTGCCGTGCGGATGATCGGCGACATTTCGAAAGGCATGGGGAAATGACGTTTGCAAGCGCAACCAGTATCGCCTCGATCCTGTTGTGCATCGCGGTGCTGGTGCAAAGCGTGCGCCTGATGCGAGCGCTGGAGGCAGTAAAGGGCGGCGGCCTTGGCCAGATTGTCGGTAGCGTTGATACCGCGACTGCCGAAGCGCGTCGCGTGCTGGGCCAGTTGACGGCGTTGCTGCGCGGCGATCTGTCGATGACGGCGCAGACGCTGCAACAAGGCAAGGCAATGGTAGAAGAATTGACGGTAATGACCGGGATTGCCGATGCCATTGCCGAGCGGATTGTAGCAGTTGCAGGCGCGAGCAATCGTGATGCGGTGGCCATGGTTGTGGACGTGATCGAGGGCGGTGCCATGAATGCGCCAGTGGTCAAAGCGGTGCTGGCGCGACCGGCGCCTTTGGACAAGCCGGAACCGGTGCGGGCCGTTTCGAACCCGCCAAAGATGAAGCGGGCGCATCCGGCCCAAGCGGCTGCGGCAAAGGCCGAGGCAGGTGGGGTCGCATTGCCTGTCAGGCCGGTGCAGGCGCAGCGCAAGGTTTCGGTTCGCGCCGAGCTGCCGCCTGCAACCATCATCGTAGCCAACCGGGCCGGTGCGCACACGTCGCGGCGCCTGCGCGCGCGGATGGAGGCGGACCAGGCGCTTCGGAACGATACCGCCAGCTCCGGCGCTGCCGCCTGATGTTGCTGCCCCGTCCTACTTTGCTGATGCTGACAGCGGCGGTTCTGGCGTCGTCGATCGTTGCCAATGGTGCTGCCGTGGTTGCGGCTGCGACCGCGCCCGCCGCGCCGCCGCCAACCCGGCTGGGTGTTGCGATCGGCGAAGACATTTCGACCAGGGATGGTGCGGCGTTGCAGCGAAAGCGTGCGCTTGATCTGCGTGAGCAGGCCGCGTTGGCGACCGAAGCGCGGTTGAAGGCCGAACTCGCAGCGCGCGAGCGTACTGCCGCCAAGCCCGGCGAGGAGGGTGGCGAGCAATTCGATGTGCTGGCGCGGGTTTACCAGGCGATGAAGCCAGCCAAGGCCGCTATCGTCTTCGAGCAGCTTGACCTCGATGTGCAGATGCAGGTGGCGGGGCGGATGCGCGACAGGTCGACGGCGTTGATCCTCGCCGCCATGGCGCCGCGTGCCGCCGCAGATCTCAGCATGGCGTTGGCGCGAAAATCGGCAGCGCGGCGGGATGTGACGCCTGCTGCAAAGCCGATGGTGGCGGCGGCAAGCGCCCAGTCGGCAGGTGTTGCAGTCCCGGCTGCACTGGCGGCAGCAATACCCAAGCCGCCGCCATTGAGCAGCGGCACACAAGCGGTGCGAGGCAAATAGCGGTGGGTGTTGTGCGCCGCGGGGGCAGCGATCGCCGGCGGTTGCGAAACTCAGCCCATGTCGGCGCCGCTTTTGACGAGCAGCACTTGGCCGATGTCGGGATGAAACTGCTTTAGCGAGCGCGTCAAGGCAGCTGTCAGCGCGACGGCGTCGACCGGGCGCAGACCGGACGCGTGCAGGCGCGAGAATTCGATGCCTGCGATCAGCGATTCAGAACGCAGCCGCGGTTTCATGGTCATCAATCGCGATTGTGCTGCGTCGTCCTTCGCGGCGATTACTGCCCTGAAGCGCAGCCTGCCGCTGATCACATCACCATCAATTATAGGGACAGCAATATCATCGAGCGTAACGAAATGTGGTTCAATCTTCATGATGGGATCGGGCCGGGCCGCCGTAACAGTACCTGCACCCGACAGTAAGGTCAGCATCGTCGTCAGCCTGATTGTTCGCTTGACCATCATTTACTCCACGCAACATGACTAAAATTATTTAACGATGTTTCGAACCATCGAGTCCTTACGCTTCCTATAATAGGAAGAAAATCACGTGTCGGGGGTTCATGAGCCGCGATCAGAAGCCTGGGCGTCCAAAAATTATCGGTGACGGCTCGTCCCGAGGCCGGGCGGGCGCGCGTCCTCCGGCGAAAATGGCGATGGCGGACAGTCGTGCCGATGATGCGCTGGTGACCGGCGCCAAGGAATTGCTGCCCGCCGTTGGGTCGGCGCCGCGACAAGTTTCATCGCCGATGTCGGCTTTGCTGCTGGCGTCGTTGTTCCTGTTGGCGAGCGGCGCGGCAGGGGTCGCAGTGGCGTTTCTGCCGTGGCTTTGAGGGCACGAGCGTTCCTGATCAGTGCGATGGCCATGGCTTTGGGCGGCGCTGCCGAGACGGTGGTGTCGCAAGCGGTGGCTAGTGTCGCCGCGCCGCAGAGTTCGGTGACACTGCCGACACCGCCGATACCGCCGAAATGGCAACGACCGGGGGGCTTTGCCATCCAGCTTGGCAGCCAATTGATCGCTAACGGCCCTGCTGCCTGGTCGGCGCCGTCGCCTGACCGGGCCTGGGCCGTGTTGGCGGCGAGCAAGGCAATCGATCTGCAGGCGGCGCGATGGCAGCTGGCGCGAGCCTTGATCGCGCGTGGACGCGGTGTCGAAGCGCGCGGCGTTCTGGAGGTGATGCAGGCCGATGAGCCGGATCTGGGCCTTGTCGAAATGTTCCAGCTGGCATCCGGCGCGGCGCGGGCCGAGGCTAGGGATGCGGCGGGGGCTCTGGCGGCGCTCGGCCCGCGCGCGTCCGGCGGTGATCCGCTGGCCATGAATGCCGAGGCGTGTGCGTGGCGGCTATGGGCATATTCGGCGCTTGGCGACGCCCGCGCGGCGGTCGGGCAATTGGGCTGCGCGCTGCCGGCCTTGATGCGTCGGCCGGTCGCGCCGCGGACGCCCTTTCTGCTGGCGGCGGCGCGGGCCGGTATTGCCCTTGGCCGGGCCGACGCGGTTCCGCTGTTCTTGCGGGGGCTGCCGGCGGACAGGGCGGCGGCCGACCTGGTGCGCGGTGAAGCGGCGCTGGCGGTGGGCGATGTGCCAGCGGCGCTGGGCCTTCTGGGTCGGGTGGCCAGCGCCGGCAGGCCCGGTCAACAGGCGCGGGCCCGGGTCGCGATGCTGGAGGCCGAAATGAAGCGCGGACCGGCGACGCCACGGCTGGCAGCAGTGGTTGACCGGCTGACGCTGACCTGGCGCGGTGACGAGACAGAGCGTCGGGCGCTTCGGCTGTCCTATGCCATCGGCCAGCAACGGCATGACCTGCGGCGATCGCTGGCGGCGGGTGCAGCGCTGCTGCGACATTTCCCGGCGAGCGGTGCCGATGTGCCGATGATTGCCGCGCTGCGCGCCGAGTTAGCGGCCGGCTTGTCAGCCGACTCGCCCTTGCCGATTGCCGATGCGGCGGGGCTATATTGGGATTATCGGGATCTGGCTCCGGCGGGGGCAGAGGGCGATTTTCTCGTCGCGCAGCTGGCCGACAGATTGCAGGAAAAGGGGCTGTATGCCCGCGCCGGCGACCTGTTGCGGCATCAGCTGATCAACCGGACGCACGATATTACGCAGGGGCCATTGTCGTCGCGGGTGGCGAGCCTGTTCATCCTGGCGGGTGATCCGGCACAGGCGCTTGGCGTGCTTCGGCAGACCGAGGCTACTGCCTATCCCGATGATATGCGCTGGAACCGGCAGCGGGTTGAAGCCGTGGCGCTATACAAGCTTGGCCGGTTGAACGAAGCGATGGCGGTATTGCAGGATGTGCCAGATGGCGCCGCGGTGCGGGCTGAAATTTATTGGTCCGTCCACAATTGGTCTGCGCTCGCGGGTGAGAGCCTGCCGTTGTTGCCCAATTCGAAGCAATTGAGCGATGTAGAACAGGCGGTTGTGCTGCGTTACGCCGTGGCGCTGGCGATGCTGGGGCGGGAGCCGGGGCTATCCGCATTGCGGTTGCGCTATGAGACTGCCTTTGCCGGCACGCGGTCGGCGGCGACCTTTGCGCTTTTGACGGGAGACGTGGCGAGCCTCGACCCTGAAATGCTGACCCGTGCGATGGTGGCGATTCCCTCCGCAAGCCCGGCGGGGGTGATCGGCAATCTGTTCGATGCGCCATCGCCTCGGTTGAAGGTGTAGGCGGCTAGGTTTCCGAACCATGGTCGGTCGATGCGACCTGATGGATCCGTAAGCGCTGCAGCACGATCCGGCGAATCCAAAGCTTTATCGCTTTTTAGGAGTATAGATTATCGTGTTTGCTGCTCACCCAGCGTCGGCAAGCAGGGTTGGCAACAGCATTGGCATCGGCATATCTTGGCGACACATTTTCGTGGCTGCAATCCCGTGCACCGCATCAACGTATGACACTTGGGGGACACATGGATTTTTCAGACGCGCAGCGGGATATGGGGCGGGCCTATGTCGGGGGTGGGCCAGGGGTCGTGGTTTCGTCGCTGGTCTGGGTGGCCACCGCATTTGTTCAGCAACGGGCGGGTGTTGCGGCGGCGTTTCCGGTGCTGTTCTTTGGTGGAATGTTGATTTTTCCGCTGTCCAAACTGTTGGCGCGGGTGGCGTTTCGGCGGGATAGCGAAAATGGCGCGAACCCGCTCGGGCTTACGGCGCTGGAATGCACGATTGCAATGATTGGCGGGCTGTTCGCGGCCTGGCTGTTCCTGGGCACGCGGCCGATGCTGGTGATGCCGCTCGCGGCGATTGCGGTGGGAACGCACTATCTGGTGTTCAAGACGGTCTATGGAGACCGGCTGTTCTGGCTGCTCGGCGCTATCCTTACCTTGATTGGGCTTGCCGATATCTATGTTGCGCAACTGCGCGGCATGGGGACCGGGTTGGTTGCGGCGACGGAGCTGTTGTTCGGCTTGTCGCTGACATTACGTGCGGGCGGGTTTGGTAAAGCTGGCTAGAGGTAATTGGCGAGGCTGAGGTTCGACAGGCGGCCGAGGACGGAATAGCTGGCCTGCAAGATGCTGTTGTGGAGCGTGAGGTCGATCGAGATCTGGCCGAGATCGGCATCTTCGTTGCCGCTGATAACCTCGTCGAGCAGGTTGCTGTTTTCCTCTGAACGGGTGACGGCGGTTTCGACCTGGCCTTGGCGGCGGCCATTGTCGGCGTTGACACCGCGTACCGATTGAAGGCCTTTGTCGAGTTGCGCGATGGCGTCGTTCAGCGCGGCGCTTTGCGCGGCTGTAGGGGTGTCACCGATGGGACCAACTTGGGCGAGGGTCTGGAACGCCTGGACCAAATCGCCGCCGATATCGCTGGCTGTGATGCCATATTGCACGTCGACGCCCTCGGCGACACGCGACGTCGCGTGCACATCATCGTTGATGAACAGGCTGGTGGTTGGCACGCCGATGACATCGGCAAGGCTTTGCGCCGTGAATGGTGCGGAATCCGTCTGGCTGCCGCCAAACAGAGGTTGCCCATCCAGCGTCGCATTGAGCGCGTTGCGGAATTGATCGAACGCTGTTTTTATCGCCTCCTGCAAACCTGTCGTCTGGCCGGTGCCGATGGCCTGCAGGATTTGCCCGCGCAGCGTGCTGGTGGCGGTATCGACGTTGGTGATGCTGGCATCATAGAGCAGCAACGTCGTACTGACGCGGGTTGCCACCGATCCATAGGCCTTTTGGCGGGCAAGCAGCGAATGGGCCGAAATGTTGCGCACGCCATCGACGCCCAGTGCTGCGAAACTATCGGCTCTTTTACGGGTCGCCAGTTGTTTCTGGCTGGCGGCGATATCGGCCTGTACCTTCTGGATACCGCCCGACAAGATGCGTTGCAGCGGAACGGTTGCGACCCTGGTCATGCTTCTGGCCCTTAGCGGAGGATGGACAACAGCGTATCGTACAGGTCGCTGGCCGCGCTGATGACGCGGGCGGCGGCCGAATAGCTGTTTTGAAAAACGACCAATTGCGACAATTCTTCATCGACGTTGACGCCAGAATAGCTGTCGCGCCGGTTGACGGCATCATCGTGGCGGGCGGTTGCATCGGCGAGCTGGCCATTGGCGTGAGTGGAGTCGGCGCCGGCCTTTCCGATGAGCGCGGCGGCGAGACCGCCTGCCGTCACCTTGCCGTCCTTGCCCAGATCGATGGCGCGGGCGAGCTGGTCGCTGAACGCCGCGGCACCGCGCAGATCGCCGGCGCCAAGCGCCTTGCCGCCGATTGCAATGCCGGTTTGCAGACGAGCGAGCGGCAAAAGTCCGCCGTTGGCGAGCACTTCGGGGCGTACTTGCGCCGTGCCCAGCCCGGCGTCCCTGCCGCTGAGCCCGGACAGCGCGCCAAAGCTGCGACCGCTGCCCCGCCGATCAGTCGAATCCGCCGTGATTGCCAAGCTGGGATTGGCGACATTGCTGTTGCCGGCAAAGGCGAAGCGGCCGCGGCTGTCGATGGAAAAACTGCCGAAACTGCCCAGCGGGCTGGCGTTGAGTTCGGTGACTAGATCGCCGAAATTCGGCCCAACCGCGCCGGTGAGCGTGTATGTGGCGAGCGCCCGGCCACTGCTGTCACGCAGCGCGATATCCGCCGTCTGTCCTGGCGCGAAGCCGTGCGGATCGGCGGCAATGAAGCCCGTCGGAACCAATGCGCTGCCACTGCTGCGAATGATGTCGTTGAGGCCGAAATATTGGGAGAAGCCGGTGCCGGCGCGGTCACTGGGGTTGGCGGCATCCTGCGCCACCGCAATACCGTTGCCGGCGCTGCTGGCCTTGATCGACAGCACGCCGCCGGTAAAGCTGGCTACGCCCGCGCCACCAAGCCCGGTGTTGATGGCGGTAACAGCGTCATCGACGGTTGCGCCGGCGCCGAGGCTGGCGAAATCGATGCTGGTGCTGGCGACCAGCGTGCCGCCGCTGGCGACCACGGCAAAGGTTGCGCTGCCGGTGAAGCCGAGCCTGTCGCTGCCGACAAGCCCGGTCTGCCGCCCGTCGAGCGATGCTGGCGCGGGGACCGTGCTGCCGGCGTTGCTGGCGGCGTTGAGTGCCTCGGACAGGCCGGAAAACAGCACGCCGAGCTTTTCGGAAAAGGCTGGCAGGGCGCGGTCGCGGATATCTATGAGCGCGCCGATCTTGCCACCGGCTGCCGTGCTGGAATTCAGCGATGTGCCGGTCGCGGCGCCGATACTGCCATCGGGGTTGGCGAAACGTATATCGATGGCGGGATAGCTAACCTTGGCTTCCCCGGTGGTGCCGGATGGGTACGACAGCTGTCGCAACCGGGAGTCGAGCAGCACCGAACCGCTGGCGGAATCGATGGTGACCTTGCCATCCGGTTGTTCGCGGACTGTAACGTTCAGCAGCGTGCTGATATCCTCCAGCGCCGACAGGCGTTGGCCATAGGGGCCGGTGGCGTTGCGGCCTTGGCCCTGCAATTGGGCGATGCTGTCGTTCAGATCGTGAATGCGGCTGAGCAGCCCGTTGACGGAATCGACATTGGCCTTGATTTCGGAATCCGTATCGGCCTGAATTTGTGAGACATCGCCATCGACCTGGCGCAGCGAGTTCAGGGCGTCGGCGACATTGGCGGTAAAAACCGCGCGGGTTTGGGCAGATGCCTGTGAACCGGCGAGTTCGATGGCCGAACTGCCGATCGCGTCGAGCCGTGCCGGCAGGCCCGAAGCCGCCCCGGGGGCGCCGAGCAGCGATTGCAACCGGTCCAGATAGGTGGCGCTGACATCGGCGCGGCCGACATCACTGGCGCGGCGATAGGCGTTTGCTTCAAGGAACCTGTCGGCGATGCGTTCGCTTTCGCCGGTCTGGACGCCGGTGACGCGGCCTGCGCTGACGCTGGTGCTCAGCGCGACGCGTTCTCGGGCATAGCCGGGCGTGCTGACATTGGCGATATTGTTGGAAACCGCGCGCAGGCCGGCCTGTGATGCGGCAAGCCCGGATACCGCCGAGCTGAGGATTTCGTTTAGTGACACGCCGGCTTCCCTTTTTGCACAACCCTTTCAAAGCAAACGGCCCGGCGCAGCGGCTTTTTACCGCGCCGGGCCGCCGTTCCGGCGCTACCGCTTCAGTTGATTGACCTCCTGCAGCATCTCGTCGACCGTTGTGATGATCTTTGACGAGGCGCTGTACGCCCGTTGGAACCTGATCAAATTGGTGAATTCCTGGGCCAGATCGACCGTTGAGGCTTCGAGATTATGCGCTTTGATCTTGCCGGCGCCGAGCGCACCGGGGCCGTTGATGGCGAAGTTGCCCGACGTGTTCGAGACGCCATAATTGTTGCCGGGCAGGCGTGTGAGGCCGTCCGCATTCTGGAAGGTGGCGAGCGGCAACTGGAACACCGCACGGCGGGCGCCATTGTCGAACACCGCGCTGACGATGCCGGTGTCGCTGATATCGATGGCCGCGACGTTGCCGAGCAGGCCGCCATCGATGGAGGAGGACAGCAGCGCCGACTGGTCGCTGGACTGGGTAAGCCCATCGAGCCCGCCATTACTGCCCAGTTTCAGTGTGATGGGCACCGACCCGGCGCTGTTCGACCAGGTGACCGACAGCGGCCCGAACAGGGCGGCGGACGAACCTGCCTTGTTGAGGCTGCCATCCGGGTTGAACACTACCGTGCCGCTGGCCAGCAGGCCGCCCGCTGCGGTGACATCGGTTGCCGGCGTTGCGTAGATTTCGCTGGCCCATGTGTTGGGACCGGTCTTGAGATAAGACAGTGCGACATCGTGCGATCCGCCCTGGGCATCGAAGATCTGCACGGTGCGGGTGAAATCTGGCGTGACCGTACCGGCGGCGAGATCTCCCGCGGCATAGGTGCCGCCGAACGCCGCCGTGGTGGACTGCAGATTGGCGCGCAGCGCGACACTGGACGACGGGGTAGCGGTGCCGGTCAATTCGCTGACCCGAACCGGTGTCAGCGCCGAAAGGCTGCCATTGTTGGTGTAATTACCCAGCGCATCCAGCCGCCAGCCCTGCAAATAATAGCCTGAGCTGTTTTGCAGATAGCCCTGTGCATCGGGCTTGAACGATCCGGCGCGGGTGAAGGAAACATTGGCATTGGCGGCGGTACCGTCACGCGTGACGAAAAAGCCGCTGCCTTCGATGGCGAGATCGGTATCGCTGATCGATGCCTGCAGCACACCGGGTTTTGAAATCAGCGCTTGCGGTGCGGCTGCTACGCCGCCGGCGGAATAGGTGCTGCCGCGGCCGCTACCCGATACCAGGGTTCGGAACTGCGCCTGTTCCTCCTTGTACCCTACCGTGTTGATGTTGCTGATATTGTCGGAAACCGTGGCGAGCGCTGTTGCCTGGGCATTAAGGCCAGAAACGCCAGCATAAAGTGCGGAATAGAGGCTCAAGTGACTCTCCTTGCTGTTGCGGGGCGCGGGGCCTTTGGGCTCGCGGCAGTCGCCCTCCTTAATAGGATGGTGCGCGGGCCGGGGCGGGCAGGCGGGGCAAATAAAGCCATGTCGGGCGCCGATGCAGCGTTAGCGGCGGTGACCGGAGTGGTGCGACCTATAATGGGAGAACCAGATGGTTGAGGGCCGGCATGACCTTGCAAATTTCACTTCGCGATGGCGAGAAGCTGATCGTCAACGGCGCGTTGCTGCGCGCCCATGGCCGGGTGACGATCGGCATTGAAAGCAAGGCGGCTATCCTGCGTGGCCGCGAATTGATGGATGCCGGTGATGCGACCAGCCCGGCGAAACGGCTCTATTTTGCCTGTATTTCGGCCTATATTGACCGCGATCGCACCGAAGTTCATCGGGAAGCCATCGTTGCCGCGCTCGCTGACATAATGGCGCGGCTTGACAGCCCGGCGGCGGCAGCGGCCTGCGCCGGCTTTGCCCGCAAGGTGGCAGGCGGCGACCATTACCGCGCGCTTGTAGATTGCCGGGCGTTGATCGAGATGGAAAGTGCTGCGTCTCTGGCGCCGGCGGTACTCGCTCAGGTGGCGGCGGCGTGAATTTGGCCACGCAGGCCGGAGTCGAGCGGCTTTCCGGGGCGATTGCCGCCATGGGCGAATTGTCGCCCGATCGGCGTTTCGGGCGCGTCGTTGGTGTGCGAGGGGCGTTGATCGAGGTGGACGGCCTGGCCGGCGCGGCACGCATCGGCGCCAGGGTGGCGATCACATCGGGCGATACTGCGGTCGAGGCGGAGGTGACCGGGTTGGACCGCGGTATCGCGCACTGCCTGCCCTACGGCGATTTGCAGGGCATTGCCGCCGGCGCGCGGGTCGATCTGCGCGCCGGGCAGTTCCGGCTGTTCCCCGCCGACGCCTGGCGCGGGCGCATCATCGATGGGCTGGGCCGGCCGGTGGATGGCAAGGGACCGTTGTTGCCGGGCAGTGCGGCGCGGCCGGTCAAGGCGCTGCCTCCGGCTGCTGCCGGGCGGGCGCGGGTAGGCGGGCGGATCGATACCGGGGTGCGGGCGCTGGATATCTTTGCGCCCTTGTGTTGTGGGCAGCGGCTGGGGCTGTTCGCCGGCTCGGGGGTGGGCAAATCGGTGCTGCTGTCGATGCTGGCGCGCTGGACGGCCTGTGATGTCGCGGTGATCGGGCTGGTGGGCGAACGCGGCCGTGAAGTGCAGGAATTTGTCGAGGATGACCTGGGTCCGGAAGGGTTGGCGCGCAGTGTGGTTGTCGTCGCCACCTCCGATGAACCTGCGTTGATGCGGCGGCAGGCGGCGTGGACGACGCTGGCGGTGGCCGAACATTTCCGTGACCAGGGGCTGCATGTGCTTTGCCTGATGGATTCGGTCACGCGTTTTGCCATGGCGCAGCGCGAAATCGGGCTGGCCAGCGGCGAGCCTCCGGCGACACGTGGCTATCCGCCCACGGTTTTCGCCGAGCTGCCGCGCCTCCTGGAGCGTGCCGGGCCGGGGTTAAAGGGCGCGGCCGGGCAAAAGTCCGGCAGCATCACCGGGTTGTTCACCGTGCTGGTGGATGGCGATGACCATAATGAGCCGATTGCCGATGCGGTGCGGGGCATATTGGACGGCCATGTGGTGATTTCGCGCAGCATCGCCGAGCGTGGGCGCTACCCGGCGATCGATCTGTTGAAATCGGTTTCGCGAACCCTGCCCGATGCGCTGGGGGCAGAGGAAAACCGGCTGCGGCTGCACGCGCGGCGGTTGCTGTCGACCTATAATGACATGGAAGAGATCATCCGGCTGGGCGCCTATAAGGCGGGGTCCAACCCGGATGTCGATCGTTCGATCCGGCTTGTGCCGGCGATCGAAAGCCTGTTGTCGCAGGGTAAGGGAGATCGGGGCGGCGCGGCAGCGGCGTTTGCCGCGCTTGCCGAAATTTTGGCGCCGGATGAGATGGAGGGTACAGTTGGCGACACCATTTGACACGGCGCTGCGCGTGCAGCGGCGCAGCATGGACGCAATTCGGCTGTCGCTGCTCGCCGAGGCGGTGCGCGAGGCCGAGGTACGGGCGCAAGTGCGCGAATTGGGGGTGCATATCGTCGAGGAGCGCGCGGTAGCGGCCGGCGATTGGCAATTGGCAGCGCATCCCTATGGCGCGCGCCTGCGCGACCGGGCGGCGCGGCTGGTGGCGGACGGCCGGGGTATCGACGCGCGGATCGACGGCTTGCGGGGGGAGGCACTGGCGGCCTGCGGGCAGTTGCAGGCGATCACGCAGGCGACCGAAAGCTATGACGTGGCGGCGCGGCGGCACCAGAATGCCACCGAACAGGCGCAGGCCGATGATATTTCGGGCGGCCGCGCGGCGATGGCGCTGCGCAGCGCGTCGGGGCGTGCGTCGGCTGGCTGATGGCGCGGATTGATCCAGGCTTTGTGCCGGGCCGCGCTGCGGTGGCCGAGGCAGCGGCAATCTATGCCGAGGCGCGATCCGCGGTGGATGTGCGGCTGTGGCGGGCGGCGCTGGGTGCGCCGGCGCGTGGGCAAGGTGGCGGGCAGGGCGGCGGCAAGGCGATAGCTGGCCTGGGGCTCGATAGCTTGCTCGCGGCGCTGGCGGCGCCGGTTAAGGCAGCGCCGGTCGCCGCGTCAAAAGCACCGGCAGCACTGGCACCAGCCGCGCTCGTGGCGACTATTGTCGACGGACGGGGCTTTGGTGCCAATGCCGGATATGCCGGGGCGATTGCCGGGGCGGCGCGGCGGGCTGGAGTGCCGGCGGCGGCGTTGGCGGCGATCATCGATGCCGAGGCCGGGCGCGACCGGCACGGCGCCTGGGCGACGACATCGCGCAATGCCCGATCGAGTGCAGCGGGATTGGGCCAGTTCCTTTCCGGCACCTGGGCGGCGGAGGCGCAGCGCAGCGGCACTTGGTTGAACCATGCGGCGCAGGCAAGGGGGTGGTTGGGGCCAGATGGCACCATCCTGCCACAGGCGCGGGCCGCCTTGCTGGCGCTGCGCGATGATGCCGAGGCCAGCATCGAAGCGACCGCCGATTATGCCCGCGCCAGTCTTGATACGCTGGCCAAGGCCGGGGTGGCGATCGGCAACAACGTCGAAAAGATCGCCGAGGCAGCCTATCTTGGCCATAATCTGGGCGCCGGCGATGCCATCCGGTTTCTGGGGAAAGGGCTGGACGACAGCCGGGCGCGGCGATTGCTGGATGCGCAGATCGGCCCGGCGCGGGCGCAGCAACGCATCGATGCAGCGGGCAGCGCAGCCGACGCCCATCGTGGCTGGCTGCGGGCGTTCATCGGCCGGCACATCTATCCGGCGCGCTTCGGCGGCTGACGCATTTCGAGCAATTTGCAGCGGCTGTAACGCCGATCGGCCGGCCGATGGCCGCACTCGCCGCAACCTTTAATCATCGGCAACCAGCCGACGAAATATTTAATTCACCATTTCTGATAGATTTTCACAGATGTTGTGTCGTCAGCGCCTCGTCCATACAAAATGTTGAATCGTAATAATACTGTCTCTAGTTCCTAAAGTATAAATACCGGTTACCAAGTAATCATTCATTCTCTCTGTTTGATGCACAACAAATCCGCAGGGCCGTCAATGCTTGGTGGCGGGGTGCAAAACAGCGGGGTATTTCATGTCCAGGATCACGATAGAGCTTGAAGCAGCGGTACAAAGCGTTCTCGACAGCACATTGCCGCCGGATTCACCAAATTCCCCCCGCCGCCGCGCCGCCGTGGACCGGGCGTTCGCCACGATCCTCAAGTTGATTGCTCCGCGTATCCGCCATTTCATTCGCCAATACGGCCTGGTTGCGCATTGGGAGGATGCCGAACAATGCTGTGCCATCGCCGTGCATCGCGCCATTCAGGGCTATGATCCGGCTAAGGCGCAGTTCACCACGTTTGTAAACTGGCAGATCCGCGGCGAATTGCAGGGGCTGCGGTTCCGCGTGATGGTCGATCAGCGGCCATCGGCGCGCAAGGTGTCGGCAACGACGGTTTCGATGCACGGCATCACCAGCAATGTGGATGGTGAGGAAATGACGCTGGAATCGATCATCGAGGATGAAGATGCGGTGATTCTGACAGAGGCGGCGGCAGCGGATTACCTGGCCGCATCGGCGACCACCGCGCTGGTCGACGCCTATATCGCGGAATCGCGGACGACGGGCATCGAACAATTGCGCAAACGCGCCGGGCCAAAGCGGCTTCCCAAGCGCCAGCCGGCCGCCATCGGACCCGTGGTGCCCCGGCTGCGGCCATATGGCGTTGATCCGGTGGAGCTTGCCCGGCTGGATGAAAAACTGGCGCGGGATCGTGAGATTGTCGAGCGCCGCGTATTTGATGGCGCATCCGTCGCCGGCGACGAAATTGGCGTTACCAAGGAACGCGCTCGCCAGATCACGCGGCGGGCGGCACAGGCCATGGCCGAACTGACGCGCAGTGATCCCCGTTTCGCCATCATGGCCGAATGAATTGATTGCGACGCAATGCCCGATAACCCGCGACATTCCGCCTATAATTGAATTTGTCCTGGCCGTCGGTGCAGTTTGCCTCGGCAGTCAGGCCATGATCGGCGGCGAATCGACGTCGCGATGGGCAAAAAAGGGATGCGGCCAATGGCCATCAGGATCGATCTGCAGCGCGTATCGGACATGGACGACGATATCGATTATCCGACATCGGCCTGGTTCGATGCGGTGCCGCGTCCCGGCGAGGTGATCCAGTTGCGCAGCACGGTGGACAATGTGCTGTCACCGCGCACCGTGTTGGGTGTGAACTATGTCGAAAGCGAGCCGGACATGTTCCGCGTGCTGCTGGTCATGGAATAGCGACGCGGCCCATCGGCGGGCGGCGCGCGAAACGCGGCGCTTGCGTTTGGGCGCGGTTGCGAACACGCGGTCGTCATGGCCAGCAATTCCCTCTCTGTTTCCGAATATGATGCCATCGTGCTGGGTGCCGGTGGCGCCGGGCTGATGTGCGCTGCCGTTGCGGGGCAGGGCGGGGCGCGTGTGCTGGCCATCGACCATGCCGATGAACCGGGGAAGAAAATCCTCATCTCTGGCGGTGGCCGCTGCAATTTCACCAACATCGGTGCAGTGCCGGATCGTTACATTTCGAAGAATCCGCATTTCGCCCGCTCGGCGATGGGGCGCTACACACCGGCGGATTTCATCGCGCTCGTTGAACGCCATGGCATTGCCTATCATGAAAAGACGCTGGGCCAACTGTTCTGCGACGGGTCGGCAAAGGCCATCGTCGCGATGTTGCTCGATGAATGCGAGTCTGGCGGTGTCGAACTGGCGCTGGGCAACGCCATCACCTCTGTCGACCACGTCGATGGCCGGTTTCTAGTCAGTTTCGGGAGCCGTATCGCATCCGCTCCGGCGCTGGTTATTGCGACCGGCGGGCCTTCCATTCCGAAGCTGGGCGCGACCGATTATGCCTATGGACTCGCCCGGCGCTTCGGCCTTGGCATTATCGAGCCGCGCCCGGCGCTGGTGCCGCTGACGCTTGCCGGTGACGAGATATTGTTCCGCGAATTGTCGGGCGTGGCGGCGGAGGTGGTGGCGCGGTGCGGCAATGCCCGGTTCCGGGAGGCCGCGCTATTTACCCATCGAGGCATGTCCGGCCCCGCCATCCTGCAGGTTTCGAGCTATTGGCGGCACGGTGAGGCGATTGGCGTGGATTTCCTGCCCGATGCCCGGCCCGGTTGGCTGGCGGAGGCCAAGCGTGCCAGGCCGCGCACCTATCTGCGCAACCAGTTGGCGGCTGTGCTGCCCGACCGGCTGGCGGAAATGCTTTGGAACCGCATCGGGCTGTATGGCGATTTGCAGAGCATGACCGACACCCTGCTCGGCGAAATAGAGCGCCGGCTGGCCGATTGGCAATTCATGCCGAATGGCAGCGAAGGCTTTGCCAAGGCCGAAGTTACCGTGGGCGGAATCGACACGGCCGGGCTGTCATCGAAAACCATGGCGGCGAAATCGGTGCCCGGCCTGTATGCTATCGGCGAGGCCGTGGACGTTACCGGATGGTTGGGGGGCTATAACTTCCAATGGGCCTGGGCGAGCGGTTGGGCATCGGGAATGGCGATTGCGACCTCACGAGCGAATTGACGGAAGTTTGGTGGCTGGCGGCGGGCACCTATTGGCCACCGGGTTCCGCCGAAAAGGCCAGATCAACATTCTTGTACTGCAGCGCAGCGCGAGCCGCCGTCTTGCAATCATATGGCAGCGGTTGTTGGCTGCAAAAATCGGGCCAGCGGCCGGTTTGTTGCCAGATACGTGTCAACCCAAGGTGGGTCGCAAATGCCATGAAGCGCGGATTGGCGCGAAATGGCGCCAGTGCTGCACCGAACCAGTTGGCATTTAGCCGCTCGGAAACCGGCAGGCGTTCCGCCAGACGGTAGGCGGCATCAATTTGGCCAAGATAGGCAAGCGTCTGCACATGATTGGCCGTCACGCCTTCATTCTGCGCCGCCATCTCGATCGCGCGAACTGCCGTCGACTTGGTGGAGGCAGATGGCGCAATGCGCCACATCAGGAATGCGCGAACATAGCTGGCCGCTCGCTCCTGATGTCGTCCGTTGTGCACATCCAGCAGCTTCAGTGCCTCGGTTGGATCGCCTTCGGTGGCCTCCAATTGTAGCGCGGCTTTATCGAATCGACGGTCATGCGGCCAATATCTTTGGGCGAGGGCCAGGTGGTCATGGGCCTTTTGCGTGTCACCCAACAGTGTTTCAGCATCGATGAGTTTCGAGATCGGCCCTGGCAAAAAATGCTGCAACTGGAAAGCAAGTCTTGCCTCGTTCATGGCATCCTGGAGCCGACCTACTTCCGCCAGAGCGTTATACCGAAACGAATGAATCATTGGCTCATCCGGCACCGCAGCAATGCCGCGGACCGCCAGTTGATCGCGTTCGGCCCATTGCGTAACAGAATCCAGCGGCAGCATCAGCGCGCCATAGGCCAAGCCCTCGCGCGGGTTCAGGGCCAAGGCGCGCTTTGCATAGATCCTGACGCGGGCATCGGCAGCCGCACGCAGGGCCGGCGGCAGGCTCTTTGCCGCCAGCGCCAGATCGGTCGCGAACTCTGCCCATCCTCTGGCAAAGCCCGGCACGCGGCTGGTGATCTGGGCATCAAAGCGGACGGCCTCATCGGCATCGCGGCCGAGGGTGTCACAGTGGCCGAGCGATAAACGAGCCATTTCCGGATCGCGATCGAAATAGGGCCCGCGCCCGTTGGCATAGGCACAGTATAATTCACGCGCGATCTGAAGGCCGACCTGGTCTTCAAACTGGTCAAGCTCGGTTGCCGGGCGATCAAATTTGGCGGCCCATAGTATCTGGCCGGATTGACCCGAGACCAGCTCCATATTTGCACGCAAGACGCCGTGATCGTTGCTGCTGCTGCCGCGGACGATCAGCGGGGCTGGCGTTGTGTCGCCATTGTCGAGCACCTGAACCGGCGTTCCACTGCCGACGAGATTTTGCGCAATCACAGCGCGCAGACCCGAACTGATCGCCTGCGCCTCTCGGTCGTCGCGGTCGGCGGCGAGTGGGTCAATGCGCACCAATACAACGCCGGTGTCGGAAGGCGCACGGTGAAAGCCGATGCCGAGCAGCGCCGACACCGCAAGCGTGACGCTGGCAATGATCGCGCTTCGATTGCGATTTTCGAGCGCGAGCCACCGTCGTTTGAATGATGCAAGCGGGGTTGCTTGGCGCTGAACCGACAAGCTCTCGACCTGCACTGGAACTGTGACACGCTTTCGCCCGGGCCATGGAATCGACGGGCGCCGCGACCGCGTCACCGCGCCAGCCGCTATGTTGCGGAGCAGGGTGGTCGTTTCGGCACATGGCGATACATCCAGGTCGCGCCGTAGTGCATCGGCATGTCGCAAATAAATCTGTTTTGCGGCAGCAGCATCGCCTGTCTCGCTTACCGCTTGCATCGCAAGCCGCGCCGCATCCGCATCCGTGGGATCAAGCGCAAGCAAAGCAGTTGCGACGCGCTTTGCATCGCTCCATCGTTGGTCCGCGATGGCCTTGTGCGCGATGCTGGCAACCCAGGTGCGACGCTCATCGGCGCGGTGGATTCGTTCGACCGACAGCCAATCATCGAATGCGCTGCTGAGCATCGAAAGATCACGCAGCAACAACGCTTTGGCAGGATGCATCGCGGCATGCAGGCCGTCGAGATCATTCCCCGTTGCGTCGAGCAGTTCAATATCGGTTACCAGGTGCTCGCGATCGATCGCGATGAAATCGCGCCCGCATGAAACCAGCACCGGCGATGCATTCGGCAATGTGTGACGCAGTTCGTAACAGACTTGCCTCAAGCTGGCGCGCGCCTGACTGACGTCACGATCACTCCAAAGCAGCGTGGCCAATTCGTCGCGGCTGGCATTGCCACGTGAGAGTGCAAGATAGGCGATCAAGCCCTTGGCCTTGCGGCTCAGGCCGGTCACTACAACGCCGTCCGGCGTGGATAGCAGGAAGTCGCCGAACAGGTTCAGGCGGAAACAATCGGCGCCAATAGTCCGATCGACGCCATGCCTGGACTCGACGGTCGCCATCGGATCGAGCCTCCAGAAATCGGCCTCGGGGAATCCTGGCGACAGTATAGCATGTAGAGTCGCAATTGAGTTCAGGTTTTTGCAACGATTTAACGCAGTTTTTACGGCAGGGGCGGCCAATTTAACGGTGATATTGATGGGCAGGGTTTATCGCTTTGGGAACGAGGGGTCCTCGTCGGGTTGCGATCTTGAGTTGCGACCGCCACAAGTCAGGAGAATGAGACATGCATCCTACCAAGAAAAGCTTGCTCTTCGTTCTTGTTGCGGCAAGCAGCCTTGCAATGGCGTCGACCGCGATGGCGGGATGCGGCGACATTGCAATCGAACGTCCGGCGTCATGGGATGGGCAAGCGAACAGCAGTCTGTTTTTGAACGCCGAATATGAATCCGCTTCCATCGTCGGATTGTGGGAGTTCAAATTTATTGCCGGCGGACACACCATCGATTTTGGTTATGTGCAATGGCATTCCGATGGGACCGAATTGATGAACAGCGGGGGGCGGGCGCCGGCGACCCAGAATTTCTGTATGGGCGTTTGGAAAACCACCGGCCCTTCGCGCTTTCACCTCAACCATTTCGCGCTAAGTTATGACGCGTCTGGCGCTTTGAATGCGAAGGTCAACATCAAGGAAGATGTATACGTCGATTCCAATGGGCAGACATACAGCGGCCCGTTCACGATCGACGTCTACGACCCCAACAGCGGCGCGCTTTTGCAACACGTTGGTGGGCAAGTGACGGCAAAACGGCTGTCGGCGAATTGATGTCGCGATGATGTGGCCCCGGCGATGATCGCCGGGGCCACAAGCATTATTCGCCGGGCTGCCGTCTCGACATTAGGATAACGGGTGCCAGCCGGCCGGGCGCCTATGCTTTCCCCGGCGACGCGCCGTGCGCCTTGAAGAAGGCCATCAGGCGTTGCCAGCCGTCCTTGGCGTCGGCCTCGTTATAGCTGGGGCGGTAGTCGGCGTGAAAGCCATGATCGGCGTCGGCATAGATGTGGATGTCACTGGCCGCCGCCGTCTTGCTGCCGGCCTTTGCGGCGGCGGCGAGGGCGGTGCGCATGGCCTCGACATCGGGAACGGGGATGCCCTTGTCGAGTGCGCCATACAGGCCCAGCACCGGGGCCTTCAGCGTGTCGGCCTGTTCAAGCGGGTATTTGCGCTCGTCAGTGACCGGCTGGCCGGGTTTTGGCGGGGCGAGGCGGCCGTACCAAGCGACGCCGGCCTTCAACTGCGGGAACCGCGCCGCAGCCATCCATACGACCCCGCCGCCCCAGCAATAGCCGGTGATCGCCAGCCGTTTCTTGTCGACAAAGGCCTGTTTTTCCAGCCAGTTGATGGTGTTGCCGACATCGCCCATCACTTGTTCGTTATTCGCTGCGCCGACAATTTTGAAGATCACCGCGAAGTCGCTGGTTTTTGCCAGCGTTCGGTCGGGGTCGTTGCGGTAGAAGAATTCGGGCGCGATGGCGACATAGCCTGCCCTGGCGAACCGTCGGCAGATGTCCTTGATATATTCGTGCAGGCCGAACACTTCGTTGACGACGATGACGACCGGAAAGCGACCCTTTGCGGCCGGGCGGACGACATAGGCGGGCAGGCCGCCAGGCAGGGTTTCACTGCTGGTGACGAGCCCGTCCGCCGGGGTGGTGATCGGTTCGGCGTTGGCGCCGGTCGAAAACACCGCATAGCCGGCGGCGATGAGCGCCGAAAAGCCGCGGCGTGAGACGTGGAGGTCCTGTGGCAAGGTGCCTTCGGGGCGGGTGAGGACGGTCATCACAAATCTCCTTTGGGCCGGCGGCCCGGTCAGCCTAATGTGATCGCATGACGACACAAGGACTGGCAAAGCGCAATCGGGGTTACGGCCTGTGGCTGGTTGCTGCGGCGATTGGCGGTTTGCTGGTCGCCGAGCGATTGCGGCCGCGGCGGGTGCGGACGCAGGCCGAACCCGAACGATCGGCGCGCAATCTGACCATGGGGGCGATGAGCCTTGCGGTCGTGGGTGGTGTGCAACGGCCGCTGGCGGTGCCGCTGGCACGGCGGGTGGCGGTGCGGCGGCAGGGGCTGGCGCAGCAACTGCCGGGCCCCGTCTGGTTGCGGGATCTGGCGGCGATGCTGCTGCTCGACTGGACGAATTATCATTGGCACGTCGCGACGCATCGGGTGCCGTTGTTGTGGCGGTTGCACCTGGTGCATCATGTCGATCTGGACATGGATGCAACGACGGCGTTGCGTTTTCACGCGGTTGACATGGCGGTTTCGGTGCCGTTGCGGCTGGCGCAGGTGCGGTTGCTTGGCGTTTCGGAGCGGGCGCTGGCATATTGGGAGGCGTTTTTCCTCGCTTCGGTGCTGTTCCACCATGCCGATCTCGATCTGCCGTTTGATGACCGGCTGGCATGGTTGCTGACCAGCCCAGGCATGCATGATATCCACCATCGCGCCGATCTTTCCGCGAGCGACCGCAATTTTTCGGCCGGGTTGAGCCTTTGGGACCGGCTGCACGGAACATTTTCCGATGAGCGGCCCGCCGTGCCGATCGGGGTGCCCGGCTATCGCGAGCCGGCGGAGATCGATCTTGCCAGTTCACTCGCCCTGCCGTTTGTCGAACAGCACGAGGCGTTTCCGGCGCTGGTGCCGCCTCAGCGATAACGTCTCAGGGCTGACGGTAGCGGATCAGGCCTTCCTGCATGACCGCGGCGACCAGCCGGCCGTCACGGGCGTGGACGACACCGCGGTTGAGGCCACGGCCACCGCCGGACACCGGCGAATCCTGATCGAACAACAGCCAGTCATTCAGATCGGGCGTGTCATAGAACCAGATGGCATGATCGATGCTGGCGACTTGCAGCGCTGCATCGGACCAGGCGATGCCATGGGGCAGCAGGCAGGTATCGAGCAGGGTCATGTCGCTGGCATAGGCGAACAGCGCCCGGGCGACGGGCGGTGTTACATCGACGGGCGCAGCGGCGCGGCACCAATATTGGGCGAGCGGCGGGCGCACGCCGGGGTTGAACGGATCGAGCGATTCGAGCGCGCGATATTCGATGGGCCGTTCGCGGGTACGCCAGATGGTGCGGAACGGTTCCGGCGCGCGTTCCGAATTTTCCAGCATGACTTCGGCTTCGCTGCGTAGTGATTCGGGCGGCGCAACGGCGATGGGCGCGGCGGCGTGCGCGAGGCCCGGTTCCTGCACCTGGAAGGATGCTGCCATGTTGAAGATGGGGCGCCCGTGCTGGATGGCAATGACCCGGCGGGTGGTGAAGCTTTGGCCGTCGCGATCGCGCTCTACACGGTAGACGATGGGGTGCTTGGGATCACCTGGGCGCAGGAAGTAGCAGTGCAGCGAATGGCACAATCGTTCTGGTGGTACGGTTTTTGAGGCCGCCATCAGTGCCTGTGCGACGACCTGGCCGCCATAGACGCGCATCCAGCCGGCATTGGTCGATTGGCCGCGGAACAGATCCATCTCCAACGGTTCGACATCCAGCAGGGTGATCAGCCGGGCGACGCTACCGATATGATCGGGCGGAGAATCGGGGGCGGTAGAGGGTGAAACGGTGGCGTTCATGGGGGCGTTGGTTAGCGCCGGGCGACGGGCTTGTCATCCTCGCGGAAGTTATTGGCGGCGCAAATATCGATGCTTGGAGCAAAAGGCAGGCGCGCGGCGCTTGACAGCATGGCGGGGCCTACGTATCCCGCCGCTTCCGCGAACGATCTGCGGGTGTAGCTCAGTTGGTTAGAGCGCCGGCCTGTCACGCCGGAGGTCGCGGGTTCGAGCCCCGTCACTCGCGCCATCGTTTCGACGGTGGCGCCCGGTTGGCTGGGCTTCCCGCAAATTTTGGATTGTAACGCCGGTAGGTTGGTTTTGCGCCTGCGGACGGAACTTTACGCGCGGATCAGGCGCGCAGCCGGTCCCACTTTGCCAGTTCATGCGCGATCGAGCTTTCGACCAATATCTCCCAAAGCGCCGGTGCCAGTCCATCGGGAAGGCCGGCGAGGCTGGCGGCGGCGGTGGCATTGGCGATGACTTCTGCCTTGCGAGGTTCGTCGCGCACAGCGCCGCGCGTCGGCTTGATGCGGGCGGCGGCGTCCATATAATCGAAACGGCGGGCTAGCAGGTCGACCAGCGCAAGATCGATTTCATCGACCCCGGCGCGGACTTCGGCCATGATACGGCAGGACTCGGGGGGCAGCGGCGATGTCACTTGCGTCTCCAACTGCCGGTGTTCATCCAGAGAAACAGCGGCCGCAGTGGCGCGATCCAGACGACGCCGAGGATCAGATAGACAAGCATCATCACCATATTCGGCAGCCGCGACAATTCCGCCGCGAATGATGCGACGAGCACCGCGTAGACGGTGAGATAGAGCAGCAGGCCAATGATGCCCGCCGGTTTGCGCCAGCTTGGTTCCATGCGCGACCTGTTAGCGAGTGATGGCGCAATCCACCAGTCGCGATGGTGTCGCGATCCAGTCGAGCCGTTCGTCCCATGGGTCGCGGGGCAGGGCGGGGAGTATCTGCATGTCCCAGGCAAGCCCGATGGCGATGATGGGGCGGTCGCGTCGCATGGCCGACAGCGCGCGATCGTAGAAGCCGCCGCCCTGGCCCAACCGCGTGCCGTCGGGCGCTGCGGCGACCAGCGGCACCAGCACGATATCGGGGGAGGCCAGCGGGGCCGTGCTGGCCGGTTCGGGGATGCCGCGATGGCCGGGGCGCAGCGCATCCGGGCGACATAGGTGGAATGTAAGCAATTCGCCGGCAACGCGCGGAAATGCGAGCGAGGCGGCGATCCAGCGCGGATCCAGTTCGGCCCCTTGCGCCGCATAGCTGGCGATGCAGGTGGCGCCGGTCAAAAGGGGCGCCAGTGTGTCGGCAAGGGCGCGCTCGGCCTCCAGCCGGCCCGATGGCCCGAGGGAGACGACATGGGCACGGCGCAGGGCACGCAGGCGGGCGCGCAGCGGTGGCTTTGGGTCGTCCATCGGCTGAATCGATCGGCAATTTGTTTATGGTTGGTTGGCGGGACCACCATGGTCGGTGCGGAGCGATCCTCTGACGCCGTTTTACGTCAGGTGGGAACCAGATAAGACAGACCAGGATCTGCCCAGGGCCAGCCCCCGTAGGATGTGAATCGCCTCAGGGATGCTCGTTGCTCGTGCCGGGCAGTACCCGCCGTGAATGCATATAGGCGCGGCTGGGGCGATGCTCAACTGCTGGCAGGAAAATGTACCAGATCTGGGCGCATCGAGGACGGGTATCTTTTCGTCCAGCGCCTAATCTTCGAATTGTTCGAGCAGCCTTTCGGCGCGGACGAGCAGTGCAACCAACCGTTGATTTGGCACGACATCCACTGCGGCAGGCTGGCCTGGTGACCAAGAGGCTGACTTGCCGTTGCGGCTTTCATGGAGTTCGTCGGCCACCATCAATGCCGACATCAACAACAGCCGGACTTCGCTCATCGGGCCGAGCGAGCGGGCAAGGCCGTCTGCCTTTTCGGCGATATCATCGGCCAATGCGGTTAGGTGGGATTCATCGCCATCCCGACAGGACAATGGGTAGGTGCGACCACCGATTTCGACGATTACCTGGCCCATTTTGTGACCTTGGCATGGCCTCGGCACGATTCGTTCGAGACCAGGGTCAAGGTCGCTGTCATTCGGCGTCTCCGATCAGGGCGTCCAAGTCGGCAAGCGCGGCAACCGCCGCAGCTTCGACCCGGCGGAGGCGCGTGTTTTCGGCCTCGCGGGCCGCCAAAGCGGATTCGAGTCTTTCCAACGCATCTTCAAGGCGTTCGACAATGGCGAATGATCCCGAGATTGCTTTACCTTTTAGTTCAGTGGCTTCTACCGGACGTGTAAGACCAATTATCAATCTACGTCAATTGTGTGATTTTGATTAACCCTGAATCCCCAAACGCCGCGGAGTTGACGCTCCCGCAGGCGCGTGGCCATTGTCCACAGCGAATCGCCAAGCGCTTTTGCAAGTGACGATTTTTGCTCTCTTTTTCAGGTTTTGTTAACGATGACCGACTTTCGAGCCATGGCAAATGCCATCCGCGCACTATCGATGGATGCAGTCGAGGCCGCCAATTCGGGACATCCGGGGATGCCGATGGGCATGGCCGACGCGGCGACAATTCTTTTTGCGAATCATCTGAAGTTCGATCCAGCCCAGCCGAAATGGGCCGATCGCGATCGATTCGTCCTGTCGGCCGGCCATGGATCGATGCTGATCTATGCATTGCTGCACCTCACAGGTTATGCGCACCCTACGTTGCAAGAGATTCAGAATTTTAGACAAATGGGTAGCCCCTGCGCCGGGCATCCGGAAAATTTCGAGTTGGCCGGTGTGGAAACCACGACAGGCCCATTGGGACAGGGCCTCGCCACTGCGGTCGGCATGGCCATGGCGGAGCGCCACCTCAATGCCGTGTACGGCGATGACCTTGTCGACCATCGCACCTGGGTGATCGCCGGCGATGGGTGCCTGATGGAAGGCATAAGCCACGAGGCCATCGGCCTGGCCGGGCATCTTCGGCTCGGCAGGCTGAATGTGCTGTGGGATGACAACCGTATTTCGATCGATGGCCCGACCTCGCTTTCGACGTCGGAGGATACGGCCAAGCGGTTCGATGCCGCCGGCTGGCACGTCGTGGCGTGTGACGGCCACGATTCTGCGAGCGTTGACAAGGCGTTGGGCGCGGCGGCTGCGGATCCGCGGCCATCGTTGATCGCCTGTCGTACTACCATTGGCTATGGGGCGCCGAAAAAGGCGGGCACTAGCGGTGCGCATGGATCGCCATTGGGTGCTGCCGAAATCGAGGGCGCCCGGGCAGCGCTTGATTGGCCATATCCGGCCTTTGTGGTGCCCGACTCGATCCGCGCGGATTGGCTGGCGGTTGGCGGGCGCGGTGCCGCGGTGCGTGCGGCCTGGGAAGCCCGTTTCGACGCATCACCGGCAGCCGCCGAATTTTCGTGGAGGATGGCGGGCCATGTGCCGGCGGCGGCACAGGCGGCGCTGGAGGCCCATACCGCCGGGCTGCTTGCCGCGCCGCAGAAGATTGCAACGCGCAAGGCCTCGGAACTGGCGCTCGGCGTGATCAACCCGGTGGCACCTATCCTGCTTGGCGGGTCAGCCGATTTGACCGGTTCAAACAACACGAAAACCAAGGATTTAAATGCATTTACGGCCGATAGTTATGACGGTCGCTATGTTTATTTTGGAATTCGCGAGTTCGGGATGGCCGCCGCAATGAACGGGATGGCGCTGCACGGCGGGGTGGTTCCCTATGGCGGCACCTTCCTCGTTTTCTCGGATTACATGCGCAACGCCATCCGCATGTCGGCAATCCAGCAGGTGCGGGTCATCTATGTGCTGACGCATGACAGCATCGGGCTTGGCGAGGACGGGCCGACCCACCAGCCTGTCGAACATCTGCTGTCGTTGCGTGCCATTCCCAATCTGGCCGTTTATCGCCCGGCCGATTCGATCGAGACTGCGGAAGCCTGGTCGCTCGCACTGGCCGATGAAAGCCGGCCTTCGGTGCTGGCGCTGAGCCGGCAGAACCTGCCGCAATTGGTGCGCGCCGGGGCGGAAAATCTTTCGGCGCGCGGTGCCTATCGCCTCCGCGGTGCGGCGGCGGCGCGGCGCGTGGTGTTCCTGGCAACGGGCTCCGAAGTCGAGGTCGCGCTGGCCGCCGCCGACCTGCTGGAGGCCGACGGCATCGGCTGTGACGTCGTGTCGATGCCATGCTGGGAGCGCTTTGACGCCCAGCCGGCGGCCTATCGCCGCGATATTCTGCCGGCCGACGCTTTGCTGGTTTCTGTCGAAGCGGGGGTGACGCTGGGCTGGGAACGCTATACCGGCAGCGGTGGCATCAATATCGGTGTCGACAGTTTTGGTGCCTCGGCACCAATCGAAGCGCTTTACCAGCATTTCGGGCTCACCGGGCCCCAGGTTGCGGCGCGGGTGAAGACCCGGCTGACGGCCTGAGCCCAGCAGATTTTGCCGCCCGGCCTTTTGGTGCGGGCGACGCGGCAGTGAAGAAGGGATTTTTACATGGCCATCAAGGTCGCCATCAACGGTTTTGGTCGCATCGGGCGCAATGTGCTGCGCGCCATCCATGAATCGGGTCGCACGGATATCGAAGTCGTTGCGATCAATGATCTTGCCGACGCCGCCGCCAATGCGCGGCTGTTGAAGCGCGATTCGGTGCACGGCGCCTATCCGGGCACGGTGTCGGTGGACGGCGATTATATCGTCGTCGATGGCCATCGCATCCGGGTAACCGCAGAGCGCGACCCCGCCAAGCTGCCGCATGCCGAAATGGGTGTGGATGTGGCGATGGAATGCACCGGCTTTTTCACCAATGCCGAGAAGGCCGGGCTGCACTTGCAGGCGGGTGCCAAGCGGGTGCTGATCTCTGCGCCGGGCAAGGGTGTCGATCTGACCGTTGTGTACGGCGTTAACCATGACAAGCTGACCGCCGAGCACAAGATCGTTTCCAACGCGTCGTGCACCACCAATTGCCTGGCACCGGTCGCGATGGTGCTGGACCGTGAATTCGGGCTGGTGAAGGGCCTGATGACAACAATCCACAGCTATACCAACGACCAGCGTATTCTCGACCAGATCCACGAAGATCCGCGGCGTTCCCGGTCGGCGGCGCTTTCGATGATCCCGACGACCACCGGCGCCGCGCGTGCCGTGGGCGAGGTATTGCCTCAGTTGAAGGGAAAGCTCGACGGGTCGGCGGTGCGGGTGCCGACGCCGAACGTCAGCCTGATCGACCTCACCTTCATCGCCGGTCGCGATACCAGCAAGGACGAAGTCAACGCCGTGTTGAAGGCTGCCGCTGAAACCGGTGCGCTCGCCGGTGTGCTGGATTGGTCTGATGAGCCGCTGGTGTCGATCGATCTTAACCACAATGCGGCTTCCTCGACGGTCGATTCGCTGGAAACCTCGGTGATCGGCGGCAACATGGTTCGCGTTGTCAGTTGGTATGACAATGAATGGGGCTTTTCGAACCGCATGGCAGATACCGCCGTGGCGATGGGCAAGCTGATCTAGCATGCGATATCCGGCCCGCTTCCGGTGGGGCGGGCCGTTGTGACCAGGGTTTGATGAATGCTATTCAAGACGATTGACGATATGCCCGACCTTGCCGGCAAGCGCGTGCTGGTGCGGGTCGATCTGAATGTCCCGATGGCGGACGGTGCGGTTACGGACGCATCCCGGCTGGCGGCGGCGGTGCCGACCATTGCCGCCCTGGCCGATCGCGGTGCCAAGGTTTTGCTGCTGTCGCATTTCGGGCGGCCCAAGGGGCGCGATCCGGCGGAATCGCTGCGACAGGTCGTGCCGGCGCTTGCCGACCAGCTGGGACGACCTGTCGGATTCGTCGACGATTGCATCGGCGATGCGGCGATGGTGGCAGTGGCGGCTATGACGCCGGGTTCGGTCGCCGTTCTGGAGAACACCCGCTTTCATGCCGGGGAAACCGCCAATGACCCGGCCTTTGTCGCGGCGCTGGCGTGTCTTGGTGATTTCTTCGTCAATGATGCGTTTTCTGCGGCGCACCGGGCACATGCTTCGACAGAAGGGCTCGCCCATGTGCTGCCGGCCTTTGCCGGGCGGTCGATGCAGGCGGAACTGGACGCGCTGGGCAAGGCGCTGGGCGATCCCGAACACCCGGTGGCGGCGGTGGTTGGCGGCGCCAAGGTGTCATCAAAGCTGGATGTGCTGACCCATCTTGTCACCCGCGTCGATCATCTGATGATCGGTGGCGGGATGGCCAACACCTTTCTGGCGGCGCGCGGGCTGGATGTCGGCAAATCGCTTTGCGAGCATGACCTGGCGCCGGTGGCTTTGGATGTTTTGGCGCGGGCAGCGGCGGCCAATTGCACCGTGCACTTGCCTTATGATGTGGTGGTGGCGAAGCAGTTTGCGGCCGGGGCGCCAAATCGTGTGTGCAACGTCCATGATATTGCTGCCGACGAAATGATCCTCGATCTGGCCGAGGCCGCTGTCGAGGCGTTGGGCGATGCCTTGAAGACATGCCGGACGCTGGTGTGGAACGGCCCGTTGGGGGCATTCGAGATCGAACCGTTCGACAAGGGCACGACGGCACTGGCGCGGATTGCCGCCGCCTTGACGCAGAGCGGCAGTTTATTGTCAGTTGCCGGCGGCGGCGATACGATGGCGGCGTTGAACCATGCCGGGGTCGCCGGGCAGTTCAGCTATGTCTCGACCGCCGGCGGCGCCTTTCTCGAATGGCTGGAGGGCAAGGCGTTGCCCGGCGTCGAGGCGTTGCAGCATCAGAATTGACGGGAGCGGGGCAGGCATGGCGATCGATATCGAACGGCTGTGGGAAAAAATGTATCCGGCTGCGTGGAAGCTGGCACGTTCGGCGGATTCGATTCATGACAGGATTGGCGAGGCGTTCCGCGGTTTTCGCGACCTGAAGGGGGAGGAATTCCCGCCAGAGGAGCGGATTCTTTACAACGAGATCACCGAGCGGATGACCCGTGCCGGGGCAGTGCCGGACGGGAAGGGCGGTGTAGCATCGGGCGCCGTGGCAAATACGCTGGCGACGATGTCCGAAAAGGACGCAGCCAGCATTGCCGAGCAGATTTTTGAACTGTTCGTGCAGATCGCCGAGCTGCATTTCCGCAACAAGCCCTGCGAATAGGCGGGGCAGCCGCGGTGGGACCGGGCGACCATGGGGTAGCCAGCAAGGGCATCTTGTCGGTGACGCGCCGGCCCGCTATCGCCGCAGCATCATACGGGAATGGACGGAACCAATGATGACAGCGACCGTGAGGGCGATCCTTGCCAATTATGAATCGGACAACCCCGGCACCAAGGCCAATCTGGCGCGTATCCTGATGCAGGGCCGACTGGGTGGCACCGGCAAGCTGGTGATCCTGCCCGTCGATCAGGGTTTTGAACACGGCCCGGCACGCAGTTTCGCGCCCAACTCCGATGCCTATGATCCCCATTATCATTTCCAGCTGGCCATCGATGCCGGGCTATCGGCCTATGCCGCGCCTTTGGGCATGATCGAGGCTGGCGCCGGGACGTTTGCGGGGCAGATTCCGACCATTTTGAAGTGCAACAGCTCCAACAGCTGGGCGACCGGGATCGACCAGGCGGTGACCGGGACAGTTGACGACGCGCTGCGGCTGGGGTGCTCGGCGATCGGTTTCACCATCTATCCGGGCAGCGACAATATTTTCGAGCTGATCGAGGAAATCCGGGAGCTGTCGCAGGAGGCCAAGGCGGTCGGTATCGCGACGGTGATCTGGTCCTACCCGCGCGGCGGCGACATTTCCAAGGCGGGCGAACTGGCGCTGGATGTCGGTGCCTATGCAGCGCACATGGCGGCGCTGGCCGGGGCGCACATCATCAAGGTCAAGCTGCCGAGCGACCATATCGAGCAGAAGGAAGCCAAAAAACATTATGAGGGCCAGGATTGGTCGACCCAGGCTAGCCGGGTCGCGCATGTGGTCAAATCATGCTTCAACGGTCGCCGCATCGTGGTGTTTTCGGGCGGCGCGGCCAAAGGTGCCGATGCGGTGTATCAGGACGCCCGCGATATTCGTGATGGCGGCGGCAATGGCTCGATCATCGGCCGCAATACCTTTCAGCGTCCGCGCGCCGAGGCCATGGCGATGCTCGACAAGATCGTCGACATCTACCTTGGCCAGGCATAGCGCCGCCGCATGACCGACAATCTGGACGACGATTCAATCCCGCTCGATCCCGGCTTTGGTGACCGGTTTGCCCGGCAATCGCGGCCGCCTTGCCAGCTGTATATCGTGTCGCCGCCGGCGATCATGGTGCCGGATTTTGTCGAAAGCCTGAAAGCGGCTCTGGATGGCGGGCCGGTGGCGGCGTTCCAGTTGCGGTTGAAGGATTTGGCCGACGATGACGTGCTGCGCGCCGGGGAGGCGTTGCTGCCGGTGTGCCAGGCGTTCGATGTGGCGTTCATCCTGAATGATCGGGCCGACCTCGCCAAGGCGATCGGCGCCGATGGGGTGCATCTGGGCCAGTCTGACGGCAGCATTGCCGAGGCGCGGGCGCTTTTGGGCCGGGACGCACAGATCGGCCGCACCTGCCATGACAGCCGCCATCTGGCGATGGAGGCCGGTGAACAGGGTGCCGATTATGTGGCGTTCGGGGCGTTTTACGACACTACGACCAAGCCCAGCCACTACCGGCCGGCACCGCCGATCCTGACCTGGTGGACGACGTTGAGCCAGTTGCCCTGCGTCGCCATTGGCGGGATATTTCCGGATAATGCGGCGCCGTTGATCGCTGCGGGCGCGGATTTCATCGCCGTGGTTCGGGCGGTTTGGGACCATGAAGGCGGACCGGGGGCAGGGGTCGCGGCCTTTGCCAAGGTGCTGGCGGGCGATTGACAGCGGCGCCACTCTCTGTTCTACATGTGTAATACACTAGACCGGAGAGAGTTGATGCTGAAGCGGATTCTGGCGGGCCTTCTGGCCATCGTCGCGGCACCTGCGCTGGCGGCGGGCACGACGACGCCAAAGCCGGTCGAAGTGATGGTGCTCGGCAGTTATCATTTCGGCAATCCGGGCCTGGATATCAACAATATGAAGGCTGATTCGGTGCTGACACCGAAGCGGCAGGCCGAATTGGCGCGGGTGGCGGCGGCGCTCGCCACGTTCCGGCCAACCCATGTGATGATCGAACGGGAGAGCGAGGCCCCCGATTTCGCCGTGGCGGAATATGCCGATTTCAACGATGCGATGTTGGCGTCGCGGGCCAATGAAATCGTCCAGATCGGCTATCGGACGGCGCGGCTGGCCGGGCTGAAGACCGTGAACGGTATCGATGAACAGCCAAAAGCCGGTGAGCCGGACTATTTCCCATTCGACAAGGTTCAGGAAGTCGCCGCGAAATTCGGGCAGGCCGATGCTTTGGCGGCGACGAACGTGCCTGTCGCGACCTGGTTGAAGTCTTTCGAGGCAGCGCAAACCAGCAACAGCGTCGGACAATTGCTGGCCAGGATAAATGCGCCCGGCACCGCAGTTTCCGGCATGGACAGCTATTACGGCATCCTGCCCATCGGCGACCGCGATGCCCAGCCGGGGGCCGACCTGAATGCCATGTGGTATCTGCGCAATGCCAAGATTTTCAGCAAGTTGATGCACGTTGCCAAGCCGGGTGACCGGGTGCTGGTGGTTTATGGCGCCGGCCATGGTTTCTGGTTGCGGCATTTTGCGAGCCTGACGCCGGGGTATCGGAATGTCGATGTGCTGCCCTATCTGGCGAAGGCGAAATAACCGCTGTCCTACACGAACCGTTTTGGTTATGTCGAGAGTCGCGCGGCTCTTTGACATTGTGAAGCGGGTGTTCGGGAGGTTGCTCTGGGCTGCGCTGGTTGGCAGCGGTGCGGTTAGGCGTTAAGGGACTGCGCTTTCGTTGCCCCCACCCGCCCACCGTCCGAAAAACGGCGGCCGGCCGCCCTCTCCTGTCGGGAGAGGGGTAGAAAGATCGACATGGTTGCCCATTCCGCCCTCATCACTGTCATGGAAAAGGCCGCTCGCAAGGCGGCACCGCGCCTGCGCCGGGATTTCGGCGAAGTCGATGCGTTGCAGGTCAGCCGCAAGGGGCCGGCAGATTTCGTTTCCAATGCCGATCATGCTGCCGAACAGGCGATCGGCGAGGTGTTGATGCACGCGCGGCCCGATTGGGGGCTGTTGATGGAGGAGAGCGGCGAGCGCATCGGCAATGACGATCAGGCCCGCTGGATCGTCGATCCGCTGGATGGCACGACGAACTTCCTGCACGGCATGCCGCATTTCGCCATTTCCATCGCCGCCGAAGTGCATGGCGAGGTTGTGGCCGGGTTGATCCACCAGCCGCTGACCGGCGAAAGTTTCTGGGCCGAAAAGGGCAGGGGCGCCTGGCTGTCGGACCGGCGGCTGCGGGTTTCGGCGCGGCGGGAATTGCCCGATTGCGTGATCGCCACCGGCGTGCCGTTCCAGGGCCATGGCGACACGGCAAAGTTTTCGAAAATGCTGTCGGCGGTAATGCCGGAAGTGGCCGGGGTGCGGCGTTTCGGTGCCGCGGCGCTCGACCTCGCCTGGGTCGCGGCGGGGCGGTTCGACGGGTTTTGGGAAGAAGGGCTGCACTATTGGGATGTCGCGGCCGGCATTCTGCTGGTGCGCGAGGCGGGCGGCTTTGTCACCGACTATCGCGGGCAGGACAATATGGTGGCGCGGCAGGAAATTGTTGCCGCCAATGGCAATATCCAATCGAAGTTGCACCGGCTGCTGGCGGGCGCGGTTCGCTGACGCCGTCTCTTTCGCGGCGCGGGGATTTTCGACCAACGTCGCTTGCCGGAATTTCAACGCAAGGTTAATCTGACCCGTTGAATTTTCCGGGGGATTTTCCGATGCGCCTGACTGTTTGCGCCATTGCCGCGCTTGTGTTCGCCATGCCCGCTGTGGCTGCCGATGTACCGGATCCCGCCATGACCGCGCGGATCATCGATGCCGGGCTGAACCATGGGCAGGTGATTGAGACCATCGAGTATCTGAGCGATCATATCGGCGGCAGGCTGACCAATTCGCCGCGGATGCGCGCGGCAGAGGCGTGGACGCAATCGAAGTACAAGGGCTGGGGCCTGAGCAATGTGCACAAGGAGCCGTTCGAGTTCGGGCGGGGCTGGTCGATCGACAATGTCGCCATTCGCATGACGACGCCGCGCGTGCTGCCGCTGGTCGGCATTCCCGTTGCCTGGACGCCCGGCACCGGCGGGGCCTTGAGCGCGCCGATCATCGTGGCGCCGATGAAGCGCGAACGCGATTTCGACAAATGGAAGGGCAAGCTGGCCGGCAAAATCGTGCTGGTCAGCCTGCCGGATATGGCGGGGGAGCCATCAAAGCCGGCGTTCAAGCGGTATGAGGGCGAGGATATCGCCAAGCTGGACAAATATTCGCTGCCGGAGAATGACCCGGCGGATGATGCGCGCGAGGCGAAGCAGGGCGTGTTCGCCGGCAAGCTGGACGCGTTCCTGGCCGCGGAAGGTGCGCGGGCCTGGGTTTCCAAATCCTATCGCGATGGCCGGCTGGTATCGGGCGAAGGTTATGGTTTTCATGATGATGACCATCGCAAGGTGCCGGGCATCCAGATGGCTGCGGAGGATTATCGCCGGTTGGCGCGGCTGGCCAAGGGCGATTCGCCGGTAACGCTGGAGATCGACAGCCGGGTGACGTTCCACGAGGGCGACAGCAAGGCCAACAACATCATCGCCGACATCCCGGGCAGCGACCCCAAGGCAGGCTATGTGATGGCCGGGGCGCATCTGGACAGTTGGGTTGCCGCCGATGGCGCGACCGACAATGGCGCCGGTTCTGCGGTGGTGATGGAGGCGGCGCGCATTCTCGCCAGCCTGGGCGTGAAGCCGAAGCGGACAATCCGTTTCGCGCTATGGGCGGGGGAAGAGCAGGGGATTTTGGGCAGCATCGCCTATATCAGCCAGCATCTTGCCGACCGGCCAAAGGCCAATCCTGCGTTGGAAAAGGGCAATGAATTCAGGGAGTATATGCTGTGGCAGCGGCAGTTCCCGATTACGCCAAAGCCGGGGTATGGCGATCTGGCCGCTTATTTCAATCTCGACAATGGCAGCGGCAAGATCCGGGGCATCTACACCGAGGGCAATCTGGGCGTGGCGTCGACGTTCAGCAGTTGGCTGGCGCCGTTTTCAGGCATGGGGGCCAGCGCCGTTGTCAGCAGCAAGACCGGCGGCACCGACCATGTGTTCATGCAATCTGTCGGCCTGCCAGCGTATCAGTTCATCCAGGACCCGCTGGATTACAGCAACCGGACCCACCATTCCGATGTCGATACGTTCGACCATCTGCGCACCGACGATCTGCGGCAGGCCGCGGTGATCATGGCGAGTTTTCTGTGGAACGCTGCCAACACCGCCCAGCCGTTGCCGCGCGGGCCGTTGCCGACGGCGCCAGCAGTGACGAACCCGTTCGCCTATTCGGACGAAGAGGAATAGGGCGCCGCTTGCCCGATTAATTGCGGATTGGCTGTGTGTGGCGATGCAACAACTTGCCCGCCAGCGGCTTGCAGCCTAGAAGGCGCGCAACACGGCACAGCCAATCCGCGAAAGCCCGACGACCGCATGTCAGACATTGCCAACCAGTATCTGCCGATCCTGCTGTTCCTGGCGGTCGGGATCGTGTTTGCGCTGATTTTCGTCGGCGCGCCGATTGCGGTTTCAAAACTGACCGGCACGTCGAAGCCCGATGCCGTCAAGCTGAGCGAATACGAGAGTGGCTTCCCGGCGTTTTCGGACAGCCGGGCGCAGTTCGATGTGCGTTTTTACCTCGTGTCGATCCTGTTTATCGTGTTCGATCTGGAGGCGGCGTTCCTGTTTCCCTGGGCGGTTTCGCTGCATTGGGGTGGGCCGGAAGCCTGGTGGGCGATGATGGAATTTCTCGCCGAACTGGCGATTGGCCTTGCCTATGCGTGGAAGGTGGGAGCCCTGGAATGGGAATGACGGACACACCGACGGCCCTGGACCAGAGCGCCGCCGGCCTTACGTTGGCGCCGGGCAACCGCGATGCGTTCCTCGCCGATATCAGCAAGGAAGTCAGCGACAAGGGCTTCCTTGTCGCGTCGACTGAGGATCTGTTTCACTGGGCGCGCACTGGCTCCTTGTGGTGGATGACCTTCGGGCTGGCCTGTTGCGCAGTCGAGATGATGCACACCAACATGCCGCGTTATGACCTTGAACGGTTTGGCGTGGCGCCGCGTGCGTCGCCGCGCCAGTCCGATGTGATGATCGTAGCCGGCACGCTGTGCAACAAGATGGCGCCGGCACTGCGCCGCGTTTACGACCAGATGTCGGAACCGCGCTATGTGATTTCGATGGGCAGTTGCGCCAATGGCGGCGGCTATTACCATTACAGCTATTCGGTGGTGCGCGGTTGCGACCGCATTGTGCCGGTGGACATTTATGTGCCTGGTTGCCCGCCAACAGCCGAGGCGTTGCTGTATGGCATCCTGGCGTTGCAGCGGAAGATCCGCCGTGTCGGCACGTTCGAGCGTTAGGCCATGACGATGCTTTCCCCGCAGACGGGCACGTATAGCTGGCCGGTGATGGCCAGCGTGGACGCTATGCCAGCCAAGTTGCAGGTGCTGCTTGGCGACGCGATTGTCGAAATTGTCGAGCATGTTGGCGAGACATCGGTGACCGTGCGCCGCGATGCGTTGGTGGAATCGGTGCGGCGATTGCGCGATGACCCCGATCTGCGGCTGAACCAGTTGATCGATATCTGCGGTGTGGACTTTCCCGATCGCGCCGAGCGGTTCGAGGTGGTGTATCAACTGCTGTCGATGGCGAAAAACCTCCGGTTGCGGGTGAAGGTTTCGACCGATGCGCGCACGGCGGTGCCGTCGCTGACCGAGCTGTTTCCGGTGGCGGGCTGGTATGAACGCGAAACCTGGGATTGTTATGGCGTGCTGTTTGACGGCAACCCCGATCTGCGACGCATCCTCACCGATTATGGCTTTGACGGACACCCGTTCCGCAAGGATTTCCCGCTGTCCGGCCATGTCGAGTTGCGATATTCGGAAGAGCACAAGCGGGTGGTTTATGAGCCTGTAAAGCTGGCGCAGGATTTCCGCAGCTTTGATTTCCTCAGCCCGTGGGAGGGCACAGACTATGTGCTGCCCGGCGATGAAAAGGCGAAGACCAATGGCTGACACAGCAGCCGCGAAGGCGGCCGGGACGAGCGCCGTAGCGTCGCCAGAAGCCAGCGTGATGTGGCGGCCCGAAGACAATGCCGATGTGTTGCCGCCATCAAAGGCCGGCAATGCCATCCAGAACTACATGCTCAATTTCGGGCCGCAGCACCCGGCGGCGCATGGCGTGTTGCGTCTGGTGATGGAGCTGGACGGGGAGATCATCGAGCGGTGTGACCCGCATATCGGCCTGCTGCATCGCGGCACCGAAAAGCTGATCGAGTACAAGACGTACCTGCAGGCGCTGCCCTATATGGACCGGCTCGATTACGTCAGCCCGATGTGCATGGAACACAGCTATGTGCTGGCCATCGAGAAGCTGGCGGGTATCGAGGTGCCGTTGCGCGCCAAATATATCCGCACGATGTTTGCCGAAATAACGCGTATTCTCAATCACATCCTGAACGTTACCACCCATGCGATGGACGTTGGCGCGATGACGCCTATCCTGTGGTTGTTCGAGGAACGCGAAAAGCTGATGGGCTTTTACGAGCGGGTGTCGGGGGCGCGATTCCATGCCGCCTATTTCCGGCCGGGCGGTGTGCACCAGGAAATGCCGGACGGGCTTTTGGGTGATGTAAAGGATTGGGCGGACGGCTATCTGCGCGTGCTCGATGAAATGCAGTCACTGGTTGCCGACAACCGCATCTTCAAGCAGCGCAATGTCGATATCGGGGTGATTTCAAAGGAAGATGCGATTGCCTGGGGCTTTACCGGGCCATGCATCCGCGCGTCGGGCATCGCCTGGGATTTGCGCAAGGCCCAGCCCTATGACGCGTATGATCGTATGGATTTCAACGTCATCGTGTCGGACGACGGCGATTGCTATGCCCGCTTCATGGTGCGCATGGACGAGATGCGGGAATCGCTGAAGATCATCCGCCAATGCCTGAAGGACATGCCCGAAGGCCGCCATGCGACGCTCGATCGCAAGGTAAGTCCGCCGTCACGCGGCGAGATGAAGCGTTCGATGGAAGCGTTGATCCACCATTTCAAGCTGTACACCGAAGGCCTGCACGTGCCAGCCGGCGAAGCCTATGTGGCGACCGAAAGCCCCAAGGGCGAGTTCGGCATCTTCATGGTCGCCGATGGCACCAACAAGCCATGGCGCTGCCACATTCGTGCTACCGGCATGGCGCATCTGCAGGCGATGGATTTCCTGTGCAAGGGCCATATGCTGGCCGATGCGCCGGCCATATTGGGGTCGCTGGATATCGTGTTCGGCGAAGTCGATCGCTGACGGAATTTGGCCCGCGCGTGTGCCGAACACGCGGCCGATGGACTTCTCCTGCGCGCGCAATATGATGCGATACCGCGCGGTCGAGGAACGTGCGTCGCGCGCGGCGAATGGGGAGAGAATTCATGACGAACAAGACGGGGGATGAAGCGGTCTGGCTGTCGGGGCTGTGTGCCGCCTTTGCCTTTCTGGCGTCGCATAATGAACCGGGTGTTGGCAGCTATATGCTGCTGCTGCTGATGGTCGGCTGGTTTGCCTGGACGCTTGTGAAGATGGGGCTCAACCGCCTCTGATATCGGCGCTTTCGATGCTGCGGTGTCGCACCATGTTGCCGGCGCCGGTTGTGTTCAGCATTGCCGGTTGCATCGGTGCCGTTCCTGCTGTTTAAGCGCCGGCAGGGCGACGCTTTACACATATCGGCGAGCCTGTGCCGGTGGCGCGCGAACGCCGGCCACCGGGTGTAGGCGACGACCGCGCATTGGATTGGGAAACTAAACTGATGAAACTGCTCATGAGAGAATCGGTAACTTTGTCGTTGCTGTTCACGTCGCTTGCGCTGTTTTCCGCCGCGACAGCGCCTTCGGTGTTTTATGATGTACTGGTTGCGGCGGGCTTGATGCATGTTCTTGGCTTCATCATGGTCATGGACGCCAACAGGCTTTAATCGGCGCGTTACGACGAGTTTGGAGTAAGCAGGCAGATGGCTGAGATCATGGCTAGCGGCGCGCCGGCCTTTGCAGGGGCTTTTGCCTGGACGTCCGAAAACGCAGCCGAGGCGAAGCGGATCATCGCTCTGTACCCAGAAGGACGGCAGGCGTCTGCAGTGATGCCGTTGCTGTGGCTTGCGCAGGGCCAGATGGCGGCGGAAACCGGTTCGGCTTGGCTGCCAGTGCCGGTGATCGAAAGCATCGCCGGCCAGTTGTCCATGCCCTATATTCGCGTTTACGAAGTCGCTTCCTTTTACACCATGTATAATCTGGCGCCGGTCGGGCGGTTCCACGTGCAGGTTTGCGGCACTACGCCCTGCCAGCTGCGCGGATCGGACGACATCATGCGCGCCTGCAACGACAAAGGGTTGAAAAAGGGGCAGAATACGCCGGATGGCCTGTTCACCTTAACCGAGGTCGAATGCCTTGGCGCCTGCGCCAATGCGCCGATGGTGCAGATCAATGCGGACAATTACGAAGACCTGACCTATGATTCCATGGGCGTAATCCTCGAAGCGTTGGCGCGTGGCGAGGCACCAAAAACCGGGTCGCAGATCGGCCGCACCGCCAGTTGCCCTGAAGGTGGGCCGACGTCGCTGGCCGAGGTGGTGGCGTGAAACCGCGGATCATCCATCAGATCGGGCTGTGTTTCGTTATACCGGCCATCGCCGTGCTTATGTTTTCCATATATCGATCCTCGCATGGTACGGCGTCGGCTGGCCTGTCCGGGCTTGGTACGGCTTTGCTGGTGGTCGGGATCGGCCTCCGCATTCATGCCCGCAGGGTGGCCGGGTCGTGATGAATGCTGTCAAATTTTTCAGGAACGCTTCTGATGCTTGCTGATTCCGATCGTATTTTCACCAATCTCTACGGCTTTAAGCCTTGGAATTTGGCAGCGGCGCGCAAGCGTGGCGATTGGGAAGATACGAAGGCGCTGCTCGAACCTGGCCCCGATGCGATCATCGACGCGATAAAGGCCAGCGGGCTGCGCGGGCGTGGCGGTGCCGGATTCCCGACCGGCATGAAGTGGAGCTTCATGCCCAAGACGCCCAACCCGGCACGGCCAAGCTATCTTGTCATCAACGCCGATGAATCGGAGCCTGGCAGCTGCAAGGACCGGGAAATCATCCGGCATGATCCGCACAAGCTGATCGAAGGAGCGCTGGTCGCGGGTTTCGCGATGCGGGCGGTGGCGGCCTATATTTATATCCGCGGCGAATATGTGCGCGAAGCCGAAACCTTGTTTGCGGCGGTACGCGAGGCCTATGCCGCTGGATTGATCGGCAAGAACGCCTGCGGTTCGGGCTATGATTTCGATGTAGTCGTGCATCGCGGTGCCGGTGCCTATATTTGCGGCGAAGAGACCGCGATGCTGGAAAGCCTGGAAGGCAAGAAGGGCCAGCCGCGCCTGAAACCGCCATTTCCGGCCGGTGCCGGCCTGTATGGCAACCCGACTACGGTCAACAATGTCGAAAGCATCGCCGTTGCGCCGACGATCTTGCGGCGCGGGCCGGCGTGGTTTGCAGCGATCGGCCGCCCGAAGAACGAGGGCACCAAGCTGTTCCAGATCAGTGGCCATGTGAACAAGCCGTGCGTGGTCGAGGAAGCCATGAGCGTGCCGTTCCGCGAGCTGATCGACACCCATTGCGGCGGCATTCGTGGCGGATGGGACAATCTGCTGGCAGTCATTCCTGGCGGTTCATCGGTGCCGTTGGTGCCGGCGCATCAGATTATCGATGCGCCGATGGATTTTGATGGGTTGAAGGATCTGAAATCCGGCCTTGGTACCGCCGCCGTTATCGTCATGGACAAATCCACCGATATCGTGCGGGCGATCGCGCGGCTCAGCTACTTCTACAAGCACGAATCCTGCGGGCAGTGCACGCCCTGCCGTGAAGGCACCGGCTGGATGTGGCGCGTGATGGAGCGGCTCGTTACCGGGGACGCGGAGCCGCATGAGATCGACCTGTTGCTGGAGGTGACCACCGAGATCGAGGGCCACACCATCTGCGCCCTTGGCGACGCAGCGGCCTGGCCTATTCAGGGCCTCATCCGCCATTTCCGGCCGGAAATCGAATCGCGGATTGCGCGTCGCAAGGGCTTTATCGCGGTCCCTGCCATGGCGGTCGCCGCGGAATAACCCTAGGCGGCGCACTTTATGCAGGTGGTCGCGGTCGGCAAAGCCTCCAGCCGCGCCGGGTTGATCGCGTCCCCGCATTTGCTGCACAGGCCATAGCTGCCATCGGCGATGCGGTTCAACGCGGCGCGGATGCTCTCGGCCTCGATCATCTTGGCCTCCTCGATCCCGCCCAGCGCGTCCTGGCCCGCCAATTGCCGCGCCTGTTCGGCGAAATCTGCATCCAGCGGCGTGCGGCGCTGCGCCTCCACCGTGTCGATCTCCCCGGTCAATTCGGTCAGCCGGGTGCGCAGCGTTGCCGCCAATGCCTTATGCTCCGCCTTGTGCTCCGCCATGTCCTACTTCCCTGTCGCTTCTGCATTGGCAACCAATGTGGCGATTTCATCGAGAATTGCCAACCTGTGCTTCTTGATTTCCTCCAAACGCGCATCGCTGGCGGGTTCTTCGCCGGCTTCGATGTGCGCCGCTTCGGTATCGAGCGCGTCAAATTGTTCGGCGAGCGCCTGAAAATGCGCATTGCCGATCTTCAACGCCTGCAAAGCGCCGGAAGCTTGGGGAAATGCGTCGTGCAGTGCCTGGGGGATATGGCTCATTCTTGGCTCCGTTTCATCAAGTTGCAGGCCAGCATGGCGGGCCGGCGTCGGCGTGTCGCTGATCTGGATCAAACACGCTTCCCGCGAGGCGCCTCAATTCCATCCCCGCACGCGCGCCGGGTTCGAAGCCGGGTTCGAACAGGGCACAATCGCCGCCTTGTGGGGGCTGAATCGATCTAGAAAACGTTCCGGATCGTCATCGTCCGGGCGCGAGAAGTCAGCCCCGGGAGGCGTTTTCCTGACTTCTCGTTCTCCCTTCACAGCCGTCGCCTTCACTTGGGCGCGCTTTGTACGGATCACCAACAGGCCATCGGCCGGCGCCAGAGTCCGTTCGGGCATCGGCAGGCGCGGGGCAGGGCCGTCCAGGCTGTTGGCCATCACCTCCGGCGCATCCCAATCGGTCGAATCGGGCAGGCGTTCGGCCCGGTCATGGCTTTCGCGCAAGGCCGATGTTTCGGCTGCGGCGGCATCGATCGGCGCCGGCACCAGGGGCGCGACGCGCTTGCCATCCATTATCGGCCATTCGGCCCGCCGCGCCTCGGCCGCCATGGCGGCGTTGGCGGCGGCCAGCGCCGCCGCCTGCGCCTCGCTGCGGCGCAATTGTTCCTTGAGCATATGGATCATCAACCGGTCCGAACACGGCCGGCGGCGGGTGGCGACGATCATGCCGTCGCGCTCGATGGTCTCGATATCGCCATTGACGACCCGATCGAGCGCCACTTGTTCGACCCGTTGCCACACCCGCGCCTGCGCCGCATCCCAGGCCCGGCGGAAATCCTCCGCCTCCGGATGCCGCCGCAACCGATATGCCGAAGCCTCGCTCATCCCCACCCGCCGCGCCGCCACGGCCACGGAGGCACCATCCTCCAGCCGCTGCAAAAACTGCCACTGCCGGGCGGGCGACCAGCCATTCGTCATGGCGCGGCGAGGGACGGGGATGCAGGGAAGGTTATCCATAAGGCGGATATAACCCATTCGGTACAAAATGCAACCTACCTTCCTCTCCCTTTTTGGAAAAGGGCGACTCGCGAAGCGAGCGTGGAGAGGGGTAAATTTCCTTTGCTAGGAATGCGCGGCCTGACACGAGGGCCGCCGTCTGGCAGCTACAGCCACGACAGCGGGCGCATGTTGTGCTGCCGGCTGACGAAGCGGCTTAAGTGCTTTCCATTCGAAGTCGCGGTACCGGCACGCAGGCGTCGCTGCTGCTCGCCGATCAGGTGCGCAGCCTCGATTGGCGCGCACGTGGGGCGGAGGCGAGGTTGGCAGCCCTTCGGAAAAGCGCAGCACGATTTTCAACTGGCGGAAACGCTCCCGGATGATCCCGGGTTCGGTCCGTCGGACGCAGCCTCGCCCCATATAAACAAAAACACATGGTACACGCATACAATCGTCCCACATCTCGGGACGACTTTATTAAGGATGCTACCGGTGCCCCCCCACGGGATTCGAACCCGTGTTTCACCGTTAGAAGCGGCGCGTCCTGACCACTAGACGAGGGGGGCACTGTGTGCTGCCGTTGCCGGCATTACTACTATTAATGCAAGCTAAGCGCGTTACAAGGGGGGCGCATAACGATTTTGCTCTTAGCTGGAAATTGGAATTCACATGGCCTCTATAGCCGACGATGGAACTGGGGACGAAACGCTGATTCAGTCGGTCGTCAGAGCGCTGCTCGAGAATTTCGATTGCCAACCCGTGCTGTTCGTGGGGGCCGGAATGTCTCGCCGCTACATCGACACACCAGATTGGGAGGGAATCCTCAGGTATGCGCTTGCGCAGATCGGCGGCATTACCATAAGTTATGAATATCTCGCCCAGAAGTACAATGACAACAAAGTCCTTATAGGTTCCGAGATCGCCGACTTGACCTTTGAGTGGGCTTGGGGAAACGGGAAAAATTCCTTTGACGCTACCTTATTTTCATCGAAGGACAAATCAATATTCATGAAGGCTATAATTGCGAGTAGATTGCAGCAATTAACACCTACAAATGTTGTTCCGGTTGACCCTACAATGCAGGAAGAAATTGCAGCCTTAAAAGCGATAAGGCCGCACGCGCTCATCACAACAAATTTCGACCATATGTTGGAATCGATATTTCAAGGTTACGAGAGCATCATCGGCAAAAATGTACTAAAATACAATTTGAATGCATATGGAGAGGTTTACCATTTGCACGGAAGCGCTTCTAATCCAAGTAGTTTAATTGTCACTTATCAGGATTATGAAACGTGGCATGATGAGAGCAGATATTTCGCCGCCAAGTTGTTGACTTATTTTGTTGAGCATCCCGTATTTATATTTGGATATGGTTTAGGTGACCCAAATATACAGACGGTACTGCGCGATATAGGAAAGATTGTAGCTGATGACACAGGGCTTATAAATAACGTTATCCAAGTCATTTGGCACAGCGACGCAGAGTTCGTTCCACACCAGTCAGAATCCGCAATACCTGTGGATGGTGTTCAGTTTCGGATTAGGGTACTGCATGTCAATTCTATAATTGACGTACTCCAGAGTCTTACTGCTAGGCATGAACTTGCTAATGTAAATCCAACTCTGGTGCGGGCATTAGCGGCAAGGGTTATGAAGCTCACCCGGAGGGATATTCCTAACGGCAATATTGAGATAGATTACGCTACGCTGGAGTCGCTTTCTAGTTCCGATGATGCCTTACCTAAAGTTCTTGGGATTACTGAGAACGATAACGTGAATAAAACCCATCCGTACACACTAGGGGTTGTTGCAGAAAAGTTAGGGTTTGATAATTGGAATTACGCGAATAGGCTCTTGAGAAAGATAAAGGATGATACGGGTGTAGACATAAAAGTGGAGGACAGTAAATACCACTGTGCGGTAAAAACTGGAAAAGCAGAGAGTTCCGTTTCACGAAAATACTCGCCAGAACTCGTGATGCTCCTCGCAAAAGTTCGCGACGGTGAGGAATACGTTCTGTAGTTGAACTTAGCTGGCCTAATTCGTTCCAGTCTCAGTTGTTGATCCCCTCGCCCGCCGCGCTGGATCGCGTATCACCTTTCCCGCAGGCGGAAGAAGGCGTTCCGTTATTTCGTGCTGTGCACGATTTGTACCCGCCTGAGCGGGGATGACGGATGGGGTCTGGGCCCTTAGGGCCCGGCCGCCGAAGGCACTTATTCTGCGGCGACCTTGCGCTTGGTCTTCCCCCGCTCCCGGCGCCCTTCGGGCGTCTCGACCTCCCCCGCGGAGCCGGAGGTTACCTTCGTCGCGTGGGGGGAGGTAAGCAGCGGCTTCAAATAATGCCCCGTGTGGCTCGCCGCGCAGGCTGCGATCACTTCCGGCGTGCCTTGCGCCACGATTTGGCCGCCCTTGTCGCCGCCGTCGGGGCCGAGGTCGAGGATCCAGTCTGCGGTTTTGATGACGTCGAGATTGTGTTCGATGACGACCACCGTGTTGCCCTGGTCGACGAGGGCGTGGAGGACTTCCAGCAGCTTGCGGACGTCTTCGAAGTGCAGCCCGGTGGTGGGTTCATCGAGGATATAGAGCGTTTGGCCGGTGGCGCGGCGGGCGAGTTCCTTGGCGAGTTTGACGCGTTGTGCCTCACCGCCGCTGAGCGTGGTGGCTTGCTGGCCGATCTTGACATAGCCCAGGCCGACTTCGTGGAGCATGGCCAGTTTGTCCCGGATGGGGGGCACGGCCTTGAAGAATTCGACGCCGTCTTCCACCGTCATGTCGAGCACATCGGCTATCGATCGGCCCTTGAACTTCACCTCCAGCGTTTCGCGGTTGTAGCGGGCGCCGTGGCAGACATCGCAGGTGACATAGACATCCGGCAGGAAGTGCATTTCGATCTTGATGAGGCCATCGCCGGTGCAGGCTTCGCAGCGGCCGCCCTTTACGTTGAAGCTG
>JBBQYI010000003.1:0-99551 GCA_038208825.1 Sphingomonadales bacterium
CAAGGTGCCCTGCGGCCCGCGCAGCACTTCGATGCGGGCAATATCGAACAGCGCGGCGTTCAGGCCCTGCTGGCGGCCAAGGTAGATGCCATCGAGATAGACGCCGACGCCCTGGTCACGTGCGGTCTGGTTGGCATCGAATGGCACGATACCGCGGATGCCGACGGTGAGCGCCGACTGGCGCGCTTCGAAGGTGGCGATGCGCAGCGACGGAACACCGCCATCGGCCAGATCGATCAGGCTCTGGATATGGCGATCGGCAATGATCTTTGAATCGACGACCGAAATGGCGATCGGGGTTTTCTGCAAATTGGTTTCACGCTTGGTGGCGGTGACGATGATTTCGGCAAGACCCTTGCCATCGTCGGCACCCGCGTCTGCACCCGCTTCGGCGGCAACTTCGGCGCCGGCGGCTGTTTCGACAGCGGCGAATGCGGGGGCTGCGGTCGTCGCGAAAAGTGCGGCGCCCATCAACAGGTGCAGGCGGAAGCGGTGGTTTGATTGCATGTGGAAAAGCCCTTTTGAAGTTGGGCTCCGCCTAGGAAAGAGTTGCGTAATTTGCGTGACTCTGGTGTTTCAAATTTAAGTCTGTCCGATGTTTCATGTTACTTTGAATGGGGCGATTTCAGGCGATATATGGACAGGTTGCGGCTGTATGTGGGGGCGAAAAACCTGCCATTTTAGCCATTTATTCGTTTGAGAACTGCAACATCAGTTGCGTTACAGAAAAATTGCAATTCTGTAATAATGTTGGCTCGAAGTGTGTGCCATAAATATCACGAAGGGTGGAATTCAAGCCCAGCCAAGCCCTGTTGCAGTAACCTTCAACGTGACGCCCGCACGATTTGCAGCGGCCCCGAGCATGGCGGCGAGGGCGGAGCGGCCATCGGCCGGGGGCGCGCCAGCGAGCGTCGCAGCGACAGTATCGGGAAAGGCTGCCGGGGTTGCCCAGTGAACGCCGTGATCGGTGATGCCGAGCGGCTGGGCGCGGCGCAGGTCGGCGAGCAGCATTGCCGCGCCGGCGATCAGCGCGGCGGTCGGCCCGTCGACATCGGCGGGGCCGCGTTTCCATTCGATGGTGGTGCCGTCGATACCGGCTTGCAGCAATTTGGCCAGTGCCGCGCTGCTAAACGGTGCGGCACCCGGGGCGAGGGCAGCGCGGATCAGCTTCAGCCGGTCGGCGAGGCGGGCGGCGCCTTCCTGCGCCAGGCCGTTGATTTCGGCGTCGGGCGTGTCGGACAATAATTCGCTGGCGGTGAGCACCGTGGCGATCGGTGTGGCGAGATCATGGGTAAGCCATTTGACCAGCAGCGGCGTAACGGGATCGATCATAACGCAATGGCTCCCAATGCTGCGGCACCAAGGCCAAATAGCGCCAGCGCGGCGGCGGTGCCATGGTTGAGCAGCCGCAAGTGGCGATCGCTGACTCGGCCGCGCAGGCGCAGCGCAATGCCGGTGACGGTCGACCACCAGAGCATCGAACCGAGGAACACCCCGACGACGAGAAGCGAGGCGTGGATGCGTTCGGCGGTGGTGGCATGGCCGAGCCCGACGAAGCCGATGGCGCTGAAGCTGCCGATAAAGAACAACATGGTGGCGGGATTGGTGGCGGCCATTGAGAATCCCATCAGGGCAAGCCGCTGGCGGGTGCCGGAATCGGGTCGGAGTTCGAGATGCGGCGCCGACCGCCAGATGGCGATGGCGAACAACAGCATGACCAGCCCGCCCAGGATACGAATGAGGGCGTCATAATCGCTGATCATCGTGCCGATGGCGCCAAGGCCGAAGCCGGCGACGGTGGCGAACAGCGCGTCCCCAAGCGCCGCGCCAAGCCCCATGACCATCGCGGCGCGGCGGTGGCCGCACAATGTGCGTTGGATGACCAGCAGATTGACCGGGCCGACGGGGGCGGCAGCGCCGAGGCCGATGGCGATGCCGGCAGGAAAATACAGGGTGGCGAGCGACACCATCACGCGCCGGGATCGGGATCGGCCATTTCGGTGGCCGGTGCTGCCGCCGCCGGATCGGGCGCGCGGGCCCGCAGGCCGAGTGCGATAAGCCGGCCATCGCCGCTTTGTGCCAATTCGAATTCCAGCCTGTCGCCGGGGACAAGGCCCGGCAAACCAGCGGCGGATACGGCGGAAACATGGACAAAGACGTCGCGCGGCCCAAGATCGGGCGTGAGGAAGCCAAAGCCCTTCGTGACATCGAACCATTTGACAACACCGCTGGCCATCAGTCGGCGCCCGGAATGGCGGTGATCGTGATGGCACGGAAGCGCCCGTGCAGCGCGTCCGGATCATCGGCGACGGCGCGCCAGCCGTGCACGGCATCGGCGGCGATGATCAGCCAGATCTGGCCATTTTCAAGCGCGCGCGCGGCATCGCGTTTCGACGGGTTGCCGTTACCATTGGGGTGGCTGTGATAATGGCCGATCACGGCCTGGCCCTGGCCGCGCGCCTCGCGATGGACGCGGAGCAGCGTTGCCGGATCGATTTCGAAACTGCGCGCCGGGTCGGCGGCGACATTGCGCGCCGAAACCGCACCTGTGATCGCGGCGGCAGTTCGGCCCAGCAGCAGCCCGCAAACCTCCCGGTCGGGGTCGCCTGCTGCTCCGTCCACAAGGGTTTTTTGCAACGCGCTTGAAATCGTAACGATCATCACGACATCGGCTAGGCGATGGGGGCCGAAAAGTCGATCAATCTTGTCTTGCCGGCCACCGCAGCGGGGCTGAGGCTTGATCGTGCGCTGGCGATTGCGCTGCCCCAGCATAGCCGTGAGCGGTTGAAGGCGCTGGTCGGCGGTGGCCGCGTTACGGGGCCTGCCGGCATATTGTGGGACCCGGCGTTGAAGGTGAAGGGTGGCGAGGCGTTGACGCTTTCGATCCCCGAACCGCGGCCATCCGAAACTGTCGCCCAGGATATACCGCTAACCATCGTTTACGAAGATGAAGACCTGTTGATTGTCGACAAGCCCGCCGGGCTGGTGGTGCATCCGGCGGCGGGCAATTTCGATGGCACCATGGTCAATGCGCTGCTGCACCATTGCGCCGGCCGGCTTTCCGGCATCGGCGGGGTGGCGCGGCCGGGCATCGTGCATCGTATCGACAAGGATACATCGGGGTTGTTGGTGGTGGCCAAGACCGACCCGGCACATGAACATCTGTCGCGTCAGTTTGCCGCGCATAGTGTCGAGCGGCGCTATACCGCCATCGTTGCCGGCGTGCCGGTGCCGCCGGCCGGGCGGATCGAAGGGTCGCTGGCTCGCTCCTCCGCCAATCGTCAGAAGATCGCCATCGTTCCCGAGGGCCGCGGCAAGCGCGCGGTGACACATTACCGGCTGGTGCGGGCGTTTCGCCATGCGGCCGAGATCGAATGCCGGCTGGAAACCGGGCGTACCCACCAGATCCGCGTTCATATGGCGTCTATCGGCCATGCGTTATTGGGGGATGCAACCTATGGACGCACGCCGGGCAGTTTGGCGGGCATATTGAAGGATCTGGGTTTCCAACGGCAGGCGCTGCACGCCGCGACACTGGGGTTTGTGCATCCTGTCACACAAGAAAAACTGTCTTTTCAATCCAGCCTGCCGCTGGATATAGTGGAGTTAATCGGTCGTCTTTCGGACGCCGAAGCGTAACAAGGAGTTCAAATGGCCAATCTTCCTGTCGTGAAGACCTCGATCCCGGCGCTTGGCGGCGAGGCGGGTCTCAACCGTTATCTGTCTGAAATCCGCAAGTTTCCGCTGTTGGCGCCGGAGCATGAATATATGCTCGCCAAGCGTTGGGAGGAGCATCAGGACCCTGAGGCCGCGGCCAAGCTGGTGACCAGCCATCTGCGGCTGGTGGCCAAGATTGCCATGGGTTATCGCGGTTATGGGCTGCCGGTGGCCGAGCTGATTTCCGAGGGCAATATCGGGCTCATCCAGGGCGTGAAGAAGTTCGACGCCGAAAAGGGTTTCCGGCTTGCCACCTATGCGATGTGGTGGATCAGGGCGTCGATCCAGGAATATATCCTGCGGTCGTGGAGCCTGGTGAAGATCGGCACCACCGCTGCCCAGAAGAAGCTGTTTTTCAACCTGCGCCGGTTGAAGGGCAAGCTGAACGCCATGGAAGATGGCGATATGCACAATGAGGATGTGGCCAAGATCGCCACCACGCTGGGGGTGACCGAGGACGAGGTGGTTTCGATGAACCGCCGCATGTCGATGGGCGGCGATACCAGCCTGAATGCGCCATTGCGCGAGGAAGGTGAGGGCGAATGGCAGGATTGGCTCGCCGACAGCGGCCCGTTGCAGGACGAGATGATCGCCGACGAGCAGGAACGCGACCAGCGTCACGAATTGCTCGGTGCGGCGATGGCGTCGCTCAATGATCGCGAAAAGCACATCCTGACCCAGCGCCGGCTTGTTGACGACCCGGAAACGCTGGAGGAGCTTTCGCAGCAATATGGCATCAGCCGCGAGCGGGTGCGCCAGATCGAAGTGCGGGCGTTTGAAAAGCTGAGCAAGGCCATGCATTCGCTGGCTATCGAGCGGCGGATGGTGCCTGAACTGGCGTAATTTCGTCGCCGGGCCGAAGCGAGGGAGGGCGGTTTTGCCGTTCGGCTGTTGACCTTTGCCCGGCAACGCTGACACTGGCATTTCCTCGTCCGGAGCCGATGTGCCAGCCTCTCGCCGCAGTCTTCCTGCCCGTATTGCCGTGTTGGCCGTAAAGGTCGCGCTGGGTACGGTCGTATTGAGCATCGGCTGGGTGGCGCTGTATCGGTTCGTTCCGGTGCCGCTGACCTGGCCGATGGCGCGCGACGCGATATCGGGGCGGCATGTCGAGCGGCATTGGGTTCCATTATCTGCGATTGCGCCGGCGGTTCCGCGTGCCGCGATCGGCGCAGAAGACGCACGGTTTTGCGAACATAATGGTTTTGATTTCGTCGCGATGGAGGCAGCCGCGGCGCGCAACGCCAGTGGTGGCAAGCTTCGCGGTGGCTCGACGATTTCCCAGCAGACGGCGAAGAACGCCTTTCTGTGGCCAGGGCGATCCTATGTGCGAAAGGGCCTGGAGGCCTGGTTCACGGTGTTGATCGAGGCGATCTGGGGCAAGCCGCGGATCATGGAGGTTTACCTCAACATCGCCGAGATGGGCCCGGGCGTGTATGGCGTGGATGCGGCCGCCCGGCATTATTTCCATGTCAGTGCCGCCGGGCTTTCTACCGCGCAGGCATCGCGGATCGCCGCCATCCTGCCGCAGCCGATCAAGCGCAATGCGGCGGCGCCCGGCCGTTACGTGAAGCGTTATGCGCGCCGGATCGAGCGGCGGGCACGGGTGGTGGGCAATGAGGGCATCGACGCCTGTCTGCGGTGATTGCAGGCCTTGGAACGCGGAGATTCAGCCGATGTGGCTTTGGATGCCGCGTGTGATGACCCGATCGCCTGGCAGGATATCGGCGATGGCGATTCCTGGCATTGATTCCAGTTCGGCGTAGAGCGGCCCGAAATCGGTTTCCAGCGTCTGGCGCAACAGGTCGTCGAAGCTGTCGATGACGAAATAATTCTGCTGAAAATCGTCGATGCGGTAGTTGGTTCGCATCACCCGGCGCAGATCAAAGCCGATCCGGTTGGGGCTGGGGCTTTCCAGCGCAAAGATTGATTCGCCATGGCTGGAAACGATGCCGGCGCCATAGAGTTTCAAGCCGTCGCCAGAGCGGACAAGGCCGAATTCGACCGTGTACCAGTAAAGGCGGGATAGCAGCGCGATGGCGCCCGCGCCGGCGGCACGCAGCCCGCCCTTGCCATACGCCTGCATGTAATCGGCGAACACCGGATTGGCGAGCAAAGGAACATGGCCGAAGACATCGTGGAAGACGTCCGGTTCCTGCAGATAATCGAGTTGTTCCGGGGTGCGGATGAAGCGCCCGGCGACGAAGCGGCGTTCGGCGAGGTGGCCGAAAAACACGTCATCGGGGACAAGGCCGGGGACGGCGACGACCTGCCAGCCGGTCAGGTCCATCAGGCGGCCCGACAGTTCGGCGAAATCAGGGATGCCGGGTTTCGACATTTTGAGCACATCGATGCCGGCGAGGAATTCCGGCGCGGCGCGGCCCTGCAGCATGGCGGATTGGCGGGCATAAAGCCTGTCCCACATGGCATGTTCGCCGGCGGTGTAGTCGGCCCAGCGTTGGGGGACCGTCCAGTCGGCGGCTTGTGTCGTTTCGGTTTCCATGGCGGCGTTATCCCATGTTTCGCCGGGTTTCGGGGGAAAATCCGCTCACTTTGTGGAAAAAATGCCGCGATTCAGAGGCCGAGCACGGCTTTTGCGATGATATTCTTCTGAACCTCGGTAGTGCCGCCATATATGGTCTGGGCGCGGGTCATGAAATAATCGGCGACGGCGGGCACGCTGAAACTGTCACGTCCGGGCAGGGCATCGGCCCAGCCGGGGCCGCGATCCGGGAAATGCGGGGCGGAGTCCGGCCCGGCGAGATCGAGCAGCAATTCGGTGATGGCCTGGGCGCTTTCGGTGGCGATGATCTTGATCAGCGAGGCGATGTCTGGCCCTTCCTGCGAATTGCCGGCGCGGGCGCGGGCAACAAGGCCGTCGAGTGTCTCGACCGCAATCTCGGTTTCGGCGAGGCGGCTGCGAAAGGCCGGTGAGGCGGCATCAGGGGCTTCGGCAGCAAGCCGGCGGACCCGTTGCAACGACACGCGTTTCTGGGCGACATGGGCATACCAGGTGCGTTCGTTGGCGAGCAGATATTTGGAATAGGACCAGCCCTTGTTCTCTTCCCCGATCAAATTGGTGGCGGGGACGCGGACGTGATCGAAGGTGACTTCGGCGAGATAGTGGCGGCCATCCAGCCCCATCAACGGGCGCACGCTGACGCCCGGGGTCGCCATGTCGATGCACAGGAAGGAGATGCCGGCGTGCGGTTTCGGCGTGTCGGCGGTGCGCACGAGGCAGAAAATCCAGTCGGCATAATGGCCAAGGCTGGTCCAGGTCTTGCGGCCGGTGACGATATAGTCATCGCCGTCGCGGACAGCACGCGTGGTCAGCGAGGCGAGATCGGAACCAGAGCCCGGTTCCGAATAGCCCTGCGCCCAGAAGGTGCGGGAATTGAGAATGTCCGGCAGCCAGCGCGCCTGTTGTTCGGGCGTGCCGAAATTATACATGACCGGCGCGACATAGATGAGTCCCATGGGAACGATGGTGGGGACACCGGCGCGGGCGAATTCCGCTTCGAAAACAGCGCGCTCTGTCGCGGTCCAGCCGGTGCCGCCATGTTCCACCGGCCAATGGGGCGCGGCCCAGCCTCGCGTGGCCAAAGCGGCCTGTGACCGGATGAAATCCTCACGCCCCAGTGTCTGGCCAGTGCGGGTCTTTTCAAGAATGTCCTGCGGGTAGTCGGTTTCGAAATAGTCGCGGACTTCGGCTGTGGTCAGCATCTTGGGCGCCTTTTTGGGATGGCGGGATGATGGCACTGCCACCCCCCCGCCGATAGCTGGCTCAAGCGTTGGGGGTGACCAGGTATTTTTCGCCGGTTGCCTTGGCGTTATAGGCATGGATGGCATCGAGCTTGAGCATTTCGGCAAGCCCGACGCGGGCCGTGTAGTGGCTTTTGAAGGTGGTGGTCAGTTCAGCGGCGACCCGGTCCCGCAGCTTTTGCGCGTCGGCGGCGCCGATCTTGCCGAGGAACGGGAACAACAGCCAGCCGCCCATGCTCCAGGCCATGCCGAAACTGCGATTGAAGACCGTCGGGCTGGTGTCGAGGCCACCATAGATATAAACCTGCTTATGAACAGTCGAGCCGTAGCGACTGTATTCCTTGGCAGTCTTGTTCGCCGCAATCTCCATCGCGGTGAGGATCTGGCCGGCCAGCTTGCCGCCGCCGGTTGCATCGAACGCGATGGTGGCGCCGGTTGCAACCAGCGCAGCGACGAGATCGTCCATGAAGTCGGGCAAGCTCGAATCGACGATACAGGTCGCGCCGATGCCTTCGAGCAGTTTGCGCTGTTCGGCGCTGCGTACGATGTTGACGAGGCTGATGCCGTCCTTGATGCAGATCTTGTTGAGCATCTGGCCAAGGTTCGATGCGGCGGCGGTGTGGACCAGCGCGGTGTGGCCTTCGCGGCGCATGGTTTCGGTCATGCCGAGCGATGTCAACGGGTTGACGAAGCAGGACGCGCCGTCCTCCGCTGTCGCGCCATCAGGAAGCACGATGGCATCCCGGGCGCGAACGGCGCGATATTGGGCGTACATGGCGCCGCCGATGATGCCGACCTTCTTGCCGATCAACGCTTCGGCGCCTTCACCGGCGGCGACGACGGTGCCGCCGCCTTCATTGCCGGCGGGCATCGATTCATCGGCGCGGGCGGCCATGGCGCGCATGAAGGCGGGCGGAATGGTGGCGGTGACGACCGGGCGGTCGGCGCTGCCGGACTGGACGGCGGTGCTCATGTCGGCAGCGCCGAACAAAAGCCCGATATCGCTGGGGTTGATCGGGCTGGCTTCGATGCGGACAAGGATTTCCCCGGCGGCCGGAGTGGGCACGGGCACCTCGGCAAGGCTGAGCTCCAGGGTGCCGCTGGATTTAACCAGGGTGCGATACTGGAGCATGGTGGCTGGGATGGTTGTCATTTTCTGGTCCTTTGTGTTGGGGTTGGGATGGATCCCTAACCCCGCCGCGCGCGATTATGCCGATCCCGCAAGGAGAGAGCGGAAGCGTTTCAGAGATTCGGCAGTTTGAAGCCCGGGGGCAGCGGCATGCCGGCGGTGAGTTTGTTCATTTCGGCACTACCAGCTTGATCGGCCTTGTTCTTGGCATCATTGAAAGCTGCAATCACAAGATCTTCCAGCATTTCTTTTGAATCGATTGTGAGGAGTGACGGGTCGATTTCGAGGCTGGTGATGCGGCCGCGGGCAGTGGCGCCGACCTTCACCAGCCCGCCGCCGCTGGCGCCCTGCACCATTATATCATCGAGCTTGGCCTGGGCCGCCTGCATCTGTTCCTGGACGCTTTGCGCCGCCTTCATCAGTTCATCGAGACTGGGCATGGGAGGTCCTTTCGGGAAATGTATCTGGGGTGTCGAAGTCGACCAATTCGGCATCCGGGAAAGCCTGGAAGACGGATTCGACGATCGGATCGGCGCGGGCGGCGGTGAGGCGAGCGGCATCCGTGGCAAGCTCGATTTCACGCAGGGTTGGGCCGCCCCCGTCGGAAACAAGGCTGACGTCCCAGTCACGGCCAGTCCATTCGTTGAGCCGGCGGCCAATGAGCGCCAGTTGTTCGCGTGACTGGCGTTTATCATGGGCGAGGACGAGCGATAACGGTCTGCTGTCGGGCAGATATTCGACGAGGCGCAGTTCATCGCTGAGCATATGCGCCATGCGCGGTTCGGTATGGGCGAGGAAAAGGGCGACGAGGGCTTCGTAGGTCGCCGGTATCAGGTCGGGGTCGGGAGCGACCGCGGGGGCGGAGATCCGGGCAGCGGCGGGCGTTTGAACGCCGTTGTCCGGTTGCTCGGCAACGTGCAGTGCCGGCAAGTCGGACACGGCCTCGGCTGGCGATTGCGGCTTTTGCTCGGCGATGCTTGCCGCTTCCGACCCGTTCCGTGAAGTGGCGGGCGGCCGGTTGGAAACAGGGCTTTCGCCGCCTTCGAGGATGCGTTTTACCAGATCGGCCGGATCAGGCAGGTCGCTGGCGTGGATGAGCCGGAGCAATGCCATTTCGGCTGCCTGCAGCGGGACGGGCGCCGCTTGCACCTCGGCAAGCCCTTTCAACAGCAACTGCCAGATCCGATGCAACGCCGGGAACGACAAACGCTGTGCCCAATCGGCGAGCTGCGCGCGTTCCTCCACGCTGAGCGCCGGATCCTCGGCGGGCGCCAAGCGGGCGCGAGTGATAGAATGCACCAGTTCGAGCAGTTCGCGCAGCAGGTTTTCGGGGTCCAGCCCCAGATCATATTGTTCTGCAATGGCTGCAAGTGTTGCCGTGACATCGCCGCCGAGCACATGGCCGAACAGCCGGCGGACGGCACCGCGATCGGCAAGGCCAAGCATTTCGCGCACCGCATCGGCGGTGACGTTGCCGCCGGAATGGGCGATCGCCTGATCGAGCACCGACAGGCCATCGCGCACCGAGCCTTCGGACGCGCGGGCTATCAGCGCCACGGCTTCGGGCTCGGCCGTTGCGCCTTCGGCATCGACAATGGCGGTGAAGTGATCGACGAGGGTTTCAGCGGGCACGCGTCGCAGATCGAAACGCTGGCACCGTGACAATACGGTAACCGGCACCTTGGCGACTTCGGTGGTGGCGAAGATGAATTTCACATGCGGCGGCGGTTCCTCCAGCGTCTTCAAAAGCGCGTTGAAGGCGTTTTTGGACAACATATGGACTTCATCGACGATGTAGATCTTGAAGCGCGCCGATACCGTGGCGTATCGCACCGATTCAATGATTTCGCGGACATCGTCGACGCCGGTGTTGGAGGCGGCATCCATTTCGATGACGTCGATATGGCGCCCGGCGGCGATGGCGATGCAGGGATCGCAAACGCCGCACGGGCTGATGGTGGGGCCTCCATTGCCATCGGAGCCGATGCAGTTCAGCGCCTTGGCGATGATGCGCGCCGTGGATGTCTTGCCGACACCGCGCACGCCGGTGAGCAGCCAGGCCTGGGCCAGCCGATCCCGCGCGATGGCGTTGGCAAGGGTGCGCACCATGGCTTCCTGCCCCAGCAGCGCATCAAAGCTGCCCGGGCGGTATTTGCGCGCCAGCACGCGATAGCCGGGGTTTTCGGCCGGCTGTGGAGGGAGAGCGGGGGTATCGCCAAACAGTTCGGACATTGCCGGCCATAGGTGGCGGGTTTGGCGCGATGGGGCAAGCTTTGGCTGCCGGTGCGCGCCGATTTGCCAGTGTTTTGGCGGCTATTCGCCCGGGCCACCCGGGGGCAAGCCGAAGCGGATGCGCGCCCACACACGTTCATGGGCGAAATAGAGCAGCAATTTGGTCAATACTTCGCTGCCGCCGATGGATGCCGCCATGACAATGTTGCCGGTGAAGATGAAGGCGAGCAGCGACGTATCGAGGCTGGCCAGCACGCGCCAGGTGAAGGCCTTGGCACCGCTGCGCCGGGCGGCACTTGTCAATTTCGGGTTGCGGGTATTGCGGCCCCAGCGCAGCCGCGCCCAGACGCGCTCATGGAAATAATAGAGCAGGATTTTGGTTATGACTTCGGTGCCGGCGATATAGCTTGCGGTTTCGACATGCTTGGCGCGCCCCGGTTCAATGCCGAGATAGGGACCAAGGAAGGTCAGCAGCAGCAGCGACAGGATCAGGGTGTCGAACGTCCCGATGATTCGCCACGATATCGCCTTGACGATATGGCGACGACGCAAGGGGACAGAGGCCGGTGGCTCCCCTTCGAATCGCGCTATCGTGCCGACAGCCATGCGTACCCCTTGGGTCATGAAACGGGATCCAGAGCCCAAGATTGGCGGCGTTTGCTGATCGCCGCAAGCAAGTTTTCCTTTTCCCCGTTGGGCGATTCTGCAGGCTTGGCGGTGTCAGACGCGCTCAGGCCGGTTGTGCAGCGGTGTCCGGCGCTGGTGATTGCGACGGATCATCATGCTGCAAGCGGCGCAAGGCGAGCGGCAGCAGCAGCATGAACAGCGTTGCCGAGACGACGCCGCCAACGATTACGCAAGCAAAGGGCCGCTGGGTTTCTGAACCGATCCCGGTGGACAATGCCGCCGGCAGTAGCCCCAGCCCGGCCATCAGCGCCGTCATGATGATGGGCCGCAACCGATCGATGGCGCCTTCGATGATGGCGGTTTCCCGATCGTCACCGCCCGCCGTTCGCTCGGTGATATGTTCCAGCATGACCACGCCATTTTGCACCGCAATGCCGGCAACCGCGATAAAGCCGACCGCCGCCGAGACCGACATGTGCAACCCCGCCAGACCCAGCGCCGCCTTGGTCGGAAAATCTGCCCGCCATTCATCACGTGGTTTCAGATCGATCAGCATCTGCAGGCTGGAAGGGCCTTTTGAATCGGTGGCGTCATCGGGCCGACCGGTTTCGGAAATGACATGGGCGACTTCAGGATAGGATAGCATGATGGCGCGGACCTTCGCCTCTACCCCGCGGGTCGTTTCGATGGCAGCGGATGGGGCCAACTGAATGGTCAGCCAGATATTGCCCTCATCAAGTTCGGGCAGGAATTCGCTGCCCAGTTGCGGCACCAGTGCCCCCGTGACGACCAGCGCGGCGATGGCGAAGATGAACATCCGGCGATCGCTGCCCCGGGCGCGGTGCAGCAGCCGACGATAGGCATCACGCAGCCGGTCCATCCAGGGCAGGTGGCGTTCCGCAATGTCATAGCGTTCGATGAGCATCGACAGCACAGCCGGTAGGAACGTGAGGGTGAGTACCAGTGCTGCGCCGAGTGCGAAGCTGAGCGTCAACGCGACAGGGGAGAACAGCTTGCCCTCCACCCGCTGGAAGGTGAAGATCGGGATGAAGGCGGTGAAGATGATCGCCTTTGAAAACACGATCGGCTTGGCGAGGCTGGAGACGGTGCCGCGCAGGACGGAGCGGCTTTGCAGGCGGTTGTTGCTGCCACCGTGATCGACCGCGGCGACGGCGAGCGCAACCATCATCGATTCGACCAGCACGACGGCGGAATCGATGATGATGCCGAAATCGACCGCGCCCATCGAGATCAGGTTGGCCGGGACACCAACGGCATAAAGCCCGGCAAAGGCCGCCAGCAAGGCCAGAGGGATGATAGCGGCCACGGCCAGCGCCGCGCGCCAGTTGCGCAGGAACAGCAGAAGGATAAGCGAGACAAGCCCGGCGCCGACGACGACGCCTTCGGCGACATCGGCCTCATGGTCGAACGACACAATACCGCCGCGCTCGGGCGTGCCGATCACGACATCGCCGAGATCGCCGATTCTGACCGTGCGACCGCCTTGCGCCTTGACGACCGTGTTGGCGACATCGTCGACCGACTGGTAAAGACCGATACCGCGAATGACGACGGATTCGTCGCCGCACCGCATGATGCCGCCGCCGGCGTTGGAATTGGCATTGCCGACAGCGGTTTCGATGTCGGCGAGAGTGACCTGGTAGCGCTTCAGCGTGTCGGGCGTTACGCGGATCTGATATTGCTTCACCGACCCGCCTCGGCAGGTGACGTCGGCAACGCCAAGCACCATGCGCAGCGCCGGCCGGATGACGAAATCATGGATGGCGCGCGCTTCGTACAGGGGCATGTCGGCAGGTTTTTCAAGGATGTAGCGATAGACTTCGCCGACTGCGGTGGACAGCGGTGCGAGGCTGGGCACGACACCTGCGGGCAGGTCTGCATCGCGCAGTTTTTCGAGCATCTGGGAACGGGCGAAATAATCGTCGGTGCCATCGGCGAAGATCAGTGTGACCACAGACAGGCCGGTGATGGATACGGACCGCATGGTGGTGACGCCGGGCGTGCCGGCCAGCGCGCGTTCGATGGGCAAGGATACCGCTCGTTCGACTTCTTCGGGCGCCTGTCCGCTTTGCTGGGTGATGACGACGACCTGCACGTCCTGCACTGTAAAATCGCGTCCGACGCTGACCCCCGCCGAATGTGTAAATTCATTATTTTAATCAATGGGGGTGCCAGAGTTCGGGGGACAATGTTGGCTGCAATTTCACATCGGAGTGTTTGCGCCAGCGCCGGTTTCAAGCCGGCGTAGCTAAACCCGGTATTCAAATCCGGTGTTCAAAACCCGGCATTCAAGCCTAGCGCTCTACCCCGTGCGGTGCCGGCACGCCGCTTGCCGCAACCATCGCTGCGGTCACCTTGCCCTTGTACTTGTTGCCGAAATGAGTGCGGACATAGGAGATCGCGTCGGCAATCTGTTCGTCGGTCAATTCGCCGCGGAACCAGGGCATCGGGCCTTTGCCGCCGGTGACGATGCCGATGGGATATTCCGGATATTCAAGGTTGGGGTTCTTGGCGAGCGACGCGATGCGACCGGCGCCGACGCCGCCCATGCCATTGGCCATGTGGCAGGCCTGACAGACTTCCTCATACACCACCGCGCCGGGATCGACTGCGGCGGGCTTGGCAGGTTTGGCCGCGAGGGCCGGGGCCGAAAGCAGCAGCATCGCGGCAAGAATCGGGAGGTTCTTCATGGTTCAGGCCTCCAGGGCGCGCTTGTGCAGGCGGGTGATCGCGTCGAGCGAGGACAGCAGCGCGCCCTCCATCCAGCAGCCGATGTAGGAGGCGTGTTCGCCGGCCAGCACGATGCGGTTATCAACGGCGACGAGTGTCTGGTAATGCTCCTTGCGGGTGTCTTCATTCCACTGCGCGCAGCAGCCCAGCGTGAAGGGTGAGCGGCTCCAGGCGACTGCGGCGCCGTTGCTGAACTGTTCCTTGTAACGGCCGGGGTGGAAGACCGAACCTTGCTCGAGCGCCTCTGCGATGCGTTGTTCCGGCGTCATGCCGGCAAATTTGTAAGAAGCGGGGCCGAAGGTATAGGCGCCCAGGATGACGCCCGGTCCGTTGCTGTGCAGCCCGCCGCTTGGGTAGGAGATCATGCTGATCGGGCGATCGGTAAAGCTGATGCCGCCGTAAATGGCTTCCTCTTCCTCCCAGAACCGCGTTTTCATTTCCAGCCCGACCTTGACCGAGTTGGAATAGGGCACGGCGGCAATGGCGGCGAGCATGCCGGCCGACGCATCGAGCTCGATCTGGCTGAGGATGCCGAGCGGGATGGTGCAGACGCAATAATCGGCGCTGGCCTGCTGTATCTCGCCGGTGACGACATCGGTGTAGGTGGCGGTTACCTTGTTGTTGCTCTGGTCGATCTTGGTGACCTTTGCATTGTAGCGGATCTTGTCCGACACCTGGCGGCCGAACGCCTTGCCGATCATGCCCATGCCGCCGACCGGCTGGAACATCGTTGTCTGGTGATCGATCTGCATGTGCTGGGAAATGATCGCCCAGACCTTGCTGTCCATGACGTCCTTGAACGCATAGGGTTCGGACGGGATTGGTGAACCGTTGACGCCGCCGCCGGGTGGCCGGTCAAAGCCGCGCCGGCGGGACGGGCGGTTGCCCTTTACATAGCGCATGTCCTTGTCGAGCAGGCCCCATTCGCGCAGCGCTACCTTCAGCTTGTCGGTGTCTTCGGCCGTCATGATGCCGTTCAGGCCCTTGTTGTCGATGGCCTTGCCGAGCAATTCGGCGACATTGCCATCCCAATCGGCGGCGAGTTCGCGATAGCGTTGCGGCTTGCCGCCAAAGGCGCCGGCTTGGTGGACGAGCGCCTGGTGGTTCAACTGCATGAATGGTTCGAGCGCGACGCCGAACGTCTTGCAGTAATGCAGCAGCGTGCGGTGGTGATAGGGGATGCGCCACGGGCCGGGATTGAGGTAATTGCCCGGCGCAAAGCCGATTTTCTGGGTGGCACCGCCCAGTTCGGTATAGGTGTCACCGCCGTAAAGCGACCAGTTCCGGCCACCCGGGCGGCTGTTGTATTCAAGGATCTGGACCTTGTAGCCGGCCTTGCCCAATTCATAGGCGGCGAGCATGCCGGCGAGCCCGGCGCCGAGCACGAGCACCGTGGCGCCGGGGCGTGCGCCCGAAAGGTTGGGCGGGCCGGGGAATTGCGATTCCGCGGCATGACCCATGGTTGCCATTGCCTGATAGAGAACCGATGCGCCGCCGATCATGCCGATGGCGTGCAGCACTTCGCGCCGCGTAGGCGCCCGACCGGCATCGCTCATCAACCAAATCCCCGCTTGTGCGTCGCAGCAAAGGTAATCTGGCGCGAGTTTCGCTGCGGCGCAATATGCTAATTTCGCGTTGATTGCCGCATCAATGTTTCGCTGCGCCGCCAAGCCGTGAAATCGCTCCGATGGCATCGAATGGTGTCTGCGAGGCGGGCGACCATTGGCCACCCCCCCAAATTGGGCATTGCCTGTGCCATGCTGGTGCTGGAAAGAAATCGACTGGGCCATGTTTTACGGGTGGATTCGCCCGGGTAGAGCGATGGCGGGCGGTGGTTGAACAATAATATCGGCATCATGGGGAAAGATCACATGGGTTTCGCAAGGCTTTTGAAGGGCACGTCGATGGCGCTTTGCGCGCTGTCGCTGGCTGGTTGTGGCAATAATGCCGTTACGGCGCCTGGTGCCAGGAACGCCAATGTAGATGATGCGCGGTTGCTGGCGGGCGACAAGGATGGTGCCAACTGGCTGTCCTATGGCCGGACCCACGACGAGCAGCGGTTTTCGCCGCTGACCGAAGTAAGCGACAGCAGTGTCGACAAGCTGGGGCTGAGCTGGTTCGCCGATATCGATACGGCGCGCGGGCAGGAAGCAACGCCGATCGTTGTTGATGGCGTGATGTTCGTGTCGACCGCATGGAGCATGGTGAAGGCCTATGATGCGGCCACGGGCAAGCCGCTATGGGCCTATGACCCCAAGGTGCCGCGCCAAAAGCTGGTCGATGTGTGCTGTGATGCCGTCAATCGCGGTGTCGCTGTGTACAAGGGCAAGGTGTTCGTCGCGACCATCGATGGCCGGCTGGTGGCGTTGAACGCCGATACCGGGGCCGTTGTGTGGGACAAGCCGACCATTCCCGATGGTTCGGCGATGGCGATTACCGGTGCGCCGCGTATCGTCAAGGGCCGGGTGGTCATTGGTGCGGCGGGGTCGGAATATCTCAACCGCGGTTTCATTTCGGCCTATGATCCCGATACCGGCAACCAAATCTGGCGGTTCTACACCGTGCCGGGCGACCCGTCGAAGCCGGTCGAGGGCAAGCATCTGGAGGCGGCGGCCAAGACCTGGACGGGGGAATATTGGAAGCTGGGCGGTGGTGGCACCGTGTGGGATTCGATCACCTATGATCCCGAAACCGATCTTTTGTATTTCGGCACCGCCAATGCCGAGCCGTGGAACCCGGCGATCCGGTCGCCCGAAGGCGGCGACAGCCTGTATACGGCGTCGATTGTCGCGGTGAACCCGGATACCGGCGAATATGTCTGGCATTATCAGGAGACGCCGGAGGACCGTTGGGACTTTGATTCCGACCAGCAGATCATCGCTGCGACCATTCCGGTGAATGGCAAGCCGCAACGGGTGTTGCTGCATGCGCCCAAGAACGGTTTTTTCTATACGCTTGATGCCAAGACCGGGAAGTTCATTTCCGGCAAGGCCTTTGCCAAGCTGAACTGGGCGACCGGTCTTGACCCGGTGACGGGCCGGCCGAATGTGGTTGCCGAGGCGAAGTATGAGATCACCGGCAAGCCCTTTGTCGGGCTGCCGGGGGCCTTTGGTGCCCATAGCTGGACGCCGATGTCGTACAGCCCCAAGACCGGGCTGGTGTATATCCCCGCCAACAATGCCGGGGCGGTGTATCAGGGGGCGGATGCCAAGACCTGGAAACCGACCAAGCTGGGCATGCAATTGGGGCTGGATGCCACCCACACGATGATGCCGGCCGACCCCAAGATCCGTGCCGCCTATGCCGCGCAGACAACGGGTTCGCTGGTCGCCTGGGATCCGGTGGCCGGCAAGGCACGCTGGACGGTGGAGCACCCTGGCCCGGCCAATGGCGGCACGCTGGCGACGGCGGGCAATCTGGTGTTCCAGGGCACGGCGGGCGGTGATTTCCGCGCCTATGCGGCGGATACCGGCAAGCAGCTTTGGTCGTTCCCGACGCAGACCGGCGTGATTGCGGCGCCCATCACCTATTCGGTGAAGGGCCAGCAATATGTGGCGATCCTGGCCGGCTGGGGCGGATTGTGGGACGTTTATGCGGGGATTCTGGCGCATAAATCCGGCTCGGTGCCCAATATCAGCCGGATGCTGGTGTTCAAGGTTGGTGGCACCGCGGTGTTGCCGCCGGCGCCGCCGATGGGCAGCCGGGTGCTCGACCCGCCGGCCTTCACCGGCACAGAGGCGCAGGTAACGGCGGGTGCCGGGCTGTATGGCGATGCCTGTTTCGGGTGCCATGGCGATGCAGCGGTGGGCGGCACCAATATTCCCGACTTGCGGCATTCGGCGATCATCAACAAGGCCGCCGATTGGCAGTCGGTGGTGCATGACGGCGCGCTGAAGGAAAATGGCATGGTAGGTTGGGCGGCGAACTATTCGCCGGCGCAGATCGAGACCATTCGCCAGTATATCATCAAGCGCGCCAATGAGGACAAGGCGCTGGAGGCCAAGGCTGCGGTGAAGACAGCCGCTGCCGGGACGTCGAAGGCGGGTTAGGCGGCGGGTGGTAGCGCCGGTGGCCTTGGGCCGCCGGTGGCCCAATCGAGCAGTTCGACAATGTGGACTACGGGTGTAGCGGTGCGGCTGGCAAGCTGTGTCGCGCAGCCGATGTTGCCCGTAGCGATGGCATCGACGCACAACTTGTCGAGCGTTGCGGCCTTGCGGTTACCAAGTTGCCCGGCGATGGCGGGTTGCAGGATGTTGTAGGTGCCGGCGGAACCGCAGCAGAGATGGGCATCGGCGGGGGCACGGACGGTGAAACCGGCGGCGCCCAGCAGTTTTTGCGGGGCGGTGGTGACTTTCTGGCCGTGCTGGAGTGAGCAAGGTGCTTGCCAGGCGATGGCGAGGCCCGTGCCTGCGGGGTGATGCGGTGTGGTGGCCGGTAGCCCGAAATCGGCGAGAAACTCGCTGATGTCGCGTGCCAGCGCCGAAACCCGGGCGGCACGTGGGGCGTAGACCGGGTCATTGCGCAGCAAAAAGCCATAGTCCTTGATCGTCGTGCCGCAGCCAGAGGTAGTGACGATGATGGCATCAAGACCCTTGCCGTCGATTTCGCGCATCCAGGCATCGGTGTTGCGGCGGGCGGCATCGAGACTGTCGGCGTCGCGGCCCAAATGGTGGACGAGCGCGCCGCAGCAGGTTTCACCATGGGCAAACACCGTTTCGACGTTGCAACGGGCGAGCAGGCGCAGCGTTGCGGCACGGATATGCGGTTGCAAGACCGGTTCGGCGCAACCTTGTAGCAGTGCGACGCGGGCGCGAGGTGTGCTGAGCTTGAGTGATTCCGGGGGCAAAACGGTGGTGGCGCGTGGGGCAATCCGGGGTGGCGCGAGGCGCAACATGGCGGCGAGCGGCTGCGTCGCGGTGGTGCGATCGAGCAAGGGCGCGGCGAATCTGGCGGCGCGGGCGAGGCGCAGGGCGAGGCGGAAGCGGCGGGGGTGAGGCAGAACGGTGGCGAGCAGTGCGCGGATCAGGCGTTCGTGCAGCGGCCGGCGATAGCGCTCCTCGATATAGGCGCGGGCGTGATCGACGAGGTGCATGTAATTCACACCCGACGGGCAGGTGGTCATGCAGGACAGGCAGGACAGGCAGCGGTCGATGTGCTTGACCACATCGGCATCGGGGTCCCGATCGTTTTCGAGCATGTCCTTCATCAGGTAGATGCGGCCGCGCGGGCTGTCGAGTTCGTCGCCGAGCAGCAGATAGGTCGGGCAGGTGGCGGTGCAGAAGCCGCAGTGCACGCATTTGCGAATAACGGCTTCGGACGCTGCCATCGCCGGATCGGCGAGTTGGGCGGGGGTGAAATCAGTCTGCATCTGGTGGCGTTCCGAAACGGCCGGTTTCGAAGACGCAGTGCGGATCAAAGGCGCGGCGTACCCGGGCTTCGAGTGCGGTGACGGCGGCGGGGCGGGGGTGGAAGGCCGGCACCCGGGCGCGGGTGTCGGCGGGCGCGCGGACCAGCATGGCGTGGCCACCGGCGGCTTCGGCAGCGGCATGGATAGTGGCGGGGTTTTCGGTGGTGGCGAGCCAGACGAGCCCGCCGGCCCAATCGAACAGGGTGCGATCCCCGGCGGCGATAAGCGGCGCGGCGAAGGCGGCGGCGGTCGAGGGCGGCAGGTTGACGCGCCAGAGGATGGGGGCATCGGCTAGCGCGGTGACATTGGCGATGCCGTGCCACAGCGCGTCGGCTGCGGCGGTGTCGAGCGGCTCCACGCGGCAATGATCGGTGAGGATGGCGGGCAGCATGGCGGCACGGGCGGCCACCGACGGCTCGAAGCCTTCGAGGCGCAGCGCAGTGGTCGAGGTTGCCGGGTCGTGCGCGGCGGCGGCGACGTCGGCGGCGGACCCCAACGCCCGCGCCATGGCGGCGATGGCGGTGGCGGGGGTAAGGCCGGTGGCGATAAGGGTGAGCGTGGTGCGCGGGCGGGGCAGCACCTTGAGCGTCACTTGCGTCATGGCGGCGAGGCGGCCCCAACTGTTCGCGAGCAGTTTTGGCAGGTCATAGCCGGTGACGTTCTTGACGACCTTTGCGCCGCCGATGAGGGTTTCGCCGCGCCCTGAGACGGCGGTAAAGCCCAGCAAATGATCGCGGGCGCCGCCCATCGTCAGGCGGCGCGGCCCGGCGATGCCCGCGGCGATGGCGCCGCCGATGGTGGGTATCGCGGCCGGATTGCCGAACAGGGCGGCATGGTCGCCGGGTTCAAAGGCCAGTTGCTGGCCTTCAGCGGCGACAATTTCGAGCACATCGCGCAGCGGCGTGCCGGCGCCGACGGTGAGCACGAGCTCGGCGGGATCATAATCGATGATGCCGGCAAAGCCGCGCATCTCGAGCGGTACGGCATCGACGGGTGCGCCAATGCCGGCCTTGCTGTTGCCGCCATGGATGGCGAGGCGGCTGCCGCTGCGTCCCGCCGCGATGATGATTTCGGCGAGTTCGGCGGTGGTCGTGGCGGATGCCATCAGAAGCGCGGCAGATCAGGGAAGGGCAGCGCCCCGCCATGGACGTGCATCCGGCCAAGCTCGGCGCAGCGGTGCAGCAGCGGGAACACCTTGCCGGGATTAAGCAGGGCGAGGGGATCGAACGCCGCCTTCACTGCCTTTTGCTGGTCGATGTCGATATCGCTGAACATCACCGGCATCAGCTCGCGCTTTTCAACGCCCACCCCATGTTCGCCGGTGAGCACGCCACCGACTTCGACGCACAGGCGCAATATGTCGCTGCCAAAGGCCTCGGCACGGTCAAGCTGGCCGGGCTGGTTGGCGTCATACAGGATCAGCGGGTGGAGGTTGCCGTCGCCGGCGTGAAAGACATTGGCGACGCCAAGGCCATGCTGTTCCGAAAGCGCAGTTATGCGGCGCAGCACCTCGGGCAGGCGGCGGCGCGGGATGGTGCCATCCATGCAGAAATAATCGGGGGCGAGGCGACCGACGGCGGGGAAGGCGGCCTTGCGACCCGCCCAAAAGGCCAATCGTTCATCCTCGCTGGTGGAAATGCGGGTGGTGACGGCGCCATTGGCCCTGGCGATACGGACGATTTCATCGGTCAGATGGTCGCATTCGACCGCGACGCCATCCATTTCGACGATCAGCAGCGCGTCGACATCAAGTGGATAGCCGACATTCACAAAGGCTTCGGCGGCGTGGATGGCCGGCCGATCCATCATCTCCATGCCGGCGGGGATGATGCCCGCCGCGATGACATCGGCAACGCATTGCCCGGCGCTTTCGACCGTGGGAAAGCCGATCAGCGCGGCGCGGGCGGCCTGGGGTTTGGGCAGCAACCGCACGGTGACTTCGGTGACAACGCCAAGCAGCCCTTCGGAACCGACGATCAACCCGAGCAGATCGAGCCCCGCCGGATCGATGTGGCGGCCGCCCAGACGGATGATCTCGCCATCCATCAGCACCATTTCGACGCCCAGCACATTGTTGGTGGTCAGGCCATATTTGAGACAGTGCACGCCGCCGGAATTTTCGGCGACATTGCCGCCGATGGAGCAGGCGATCTGGCTGCTGGGATCGGGGGCGTAATAGTAGCCATCGCCTTCGACGGCGCGGGTGATGGCGAGATTGGTGACGCCGGGCTGCACCACCGCGACGCGATCGGTGTGGCAGACGGTGAGGATGCGGTTGAATTTCGACAGGCCGAGCAGCACCGCATCGGCGAGCGGCAGGGCGCCGCCCGACAGCGAAGTGCCGGCGCCGCGCGGCACGACGCGGACATTGTGGGCGTGGCAATATCTGAGGATGGCGGACACTTGCGCGGTGGTTTCGGGTAGCACGACCAGCATCGGCGGCTGGCGATAGGCGGTGAGCGCATCGGATTCATAGGCGCGCAGCGGCGCTTCGCCGGTGATGACGCCTTCGCCGGGCACGATGGCGCGCAGCGCCGCGATGGTGGCATCGCGGTTTGCCAGTGTCTGAGCATCGGGTTCGGGCATCAAAAGCGTCATCTGGTGCCCCTTGTGCCGGGTGGCGGGCGGTTCGTCACCCCCATGCCGTGCATCGCGTCAAATGGCGGCAGAGTGGCGGTTGACGTGGCTGCCGGGGCGAGCGGCCCGGTCACGCTTCATATTCGAAGCTGACGAGGTAGATGCAGTCGCCGCTGCCGTGCCGCGCCATTGCCAGCAGTTCGGCGACATCTGCAAAGCCCGACAGCCGGGCGAGGTCGGGGGTCACATCGGCAAGGGTGATCTCGCGCAGCCCGGTGACATGCACCATGCCTGCCCCCAATGGATAGCGCCCACCGACCCTGACGCGCGGCCGTTGCCAGATTCGCACGCTGCAACTGATGTCGCCGCGCATCACCGGCTCGCGCAATCGCTTGGTGAAGATCATCGGTGCCGGGCCTTTTAAAAAGGCATGACGCCCTGGCCGGACGCATCGTCTCGCGCGGTCTGGCCGGTGTCGGTGACGAGGTGGGACAGGGTGAGGCCGAGCAGGCGGATGCCCTTTTCGACTGGCAACAGGGCGTGCAGCAGTGCCTTTGCCTGGGCTTCGATGGCCGGGCGGCTGGCGAGTGCAGCGGCTTCGGTGTGGGACCGGGTGATTGTGCGGAAATCGCTGAACCGCACCTTCAGTGTGAGCGTGCGGCCCTGCGCGCCGGAGCGTTCGATGCGTTGCCAGGCGGCGTCGATGACCGGCAGCAGGGCATCCATAAGCTCGCCATTATCGGTCAGGTCACGATCAAAGGTACGTTCGGCGCCGACGGATTTCAGCGGGCGGTCGCTGCGCACCGGGCGATCATCCTCGCCATGGGCGGCGCGGTGGAAATATTCGGCGCTGCTGCCGAAATTGCGGGTGAGTTCTTCAAGGCTGCGGGCGCCGAGGTCGGCGCCGGTGAGGATGCCGAGGCTTTCCATGCGCGCTGCCGTTACCGGGCCGACGCCGTGGAAGCGCTTGACCGGCAGCGCGGCGACAAAGGCCGCCCCTTGCGCCGGTTTGATGACGCACAGCCCGTCGGGCTTGTTCTGGTCCGACGCCAGTTTGGCGATGAATTTGTTGTAGGAGACGCCAGCTGACGCGGTGAGGCCGGTTTCGGCGCGGATGCGGGCGCGGATTTCGGCGGCGATGGCGGTTGCGGAGCCGATACGGTCGCGATCCTCGGTGACATCGAGATAGGCTTCATCGAGCGACAATGGCTCGATAAGGTCGGTGTAATCAGCGAAAATGGCTCGGATCTGCTGGGAAATGGCGCGATAGACTTCGAAGCGCGGCGGCACGAACACCAATGCCGGGCAGCGCCGACGGGCGGTGACCGACGCCATCGCCGATCGGACGCCGAACTTGCGGGCCTCGTAGCTTGCCGCCGCGACCACCCCGCGTGGTTGTTCGCTGCCGACGGCGACGGGGCGGCCGCGCAATTCGGGGGCGTCGCGCTGCTCGACGGAGGCGTAGAAGGCGTCCATGTCGATGTGGATGATCTTGCGCAGCGTCATGCCGGTGGTCAGGTGCCAGCGGCGAATTCGGCGATCATGGTGTCGCGCATGACGAATTTCTGCACCTTGCCGGTGATGGTCATCGGGAAACCGGTGACGAAGCGGATGTGGCGCGGCACCTTGAAATGCGCGATGCGGCCGCGGCAATGGTCGCGGACGTCGGTTTCGGTGAGGGTGACGCCGCGGGTTATGATCCAGGCGCAAAGCTCCTCACCGTGGCGGGCATCGGGGACGCCGATCACCTGCACATCGGCAATATGGGGGTGGGTGAGCAGGAACTCCTCGATTTCGCGCGGGTAGATGTTTTCGCCGCCGCGGATGACCAGATCCTTGATGCGGCCGACGATACGGCAATAGCCGGCGGCATCGATGGTGGCGAGATCGCCGGTGTGCATCCAGCCGTCCGTATCGATGGCGGCGGCGGTGGCGGCCGGGTCGCCCCAATAGCCGGTCATCACCGAATAGCCGCGGGTGCACAGTTCCCCGGTTTCGCCGCGTGCGACGGTCGCGCCATCGGCATCGACGAGTTTGACTTCGAGATGCGGTTGCACCTGGCCGACGGTGGCGACGCGCAGGTCGACAGGGTCATCGAGCGCGCTCTGGAAGCTGACCGGGCTGGTTTCCGTCATGCCATAGGCGATGGTGATGCCTGTCAGATGCATGCGGTTCATGACTTCGGCCATGACGGTGGCAGGGCAGGGGGAGCCGGCCATGATGCCGGTGCGCAGGCTGGTGAGATCGAAGCGGGCAAATTCGGCATCCCCGAGCATCGCGATGAACATGCTGGGCACGCCATAGAGCGCGTTGCAGCGTTCGGCCTCGATGGCGGTGAGCACGGCGCGCGGATCGAAACCTTCGCCCGGATAGACCATGGTGGCGCCATGGGTGAGGCAGGCGAGGTTGCCCATGACCATGCCGAAACAGTGATAGAGCGGCACCGGGATGCACAGGCGCTCGCCGGGTGACAGCCCGATGCGGTGGCCGACGAGATAGCCGTTGTTGAGGATGTTGCGGTGGGACAGGGTGGCGCCTTTTGGGAAGCCGGTGGTGCCGCTGGTGAACTGGATATTCACCGGGTCATCGGGGGACAGGCCGCTGGGCAGCGGGGCATCTGCGCCGGCATCGAGTGCGGCAAAGGGGGTGCAGCCGGGGTGGCTTTCATCGCCAAGCGTGAATACCGCGCGCAAATCGGGCAGTTTTGCCGCGTGCAGCCGGCCGCTGCGGGGGTGTGCAAGTTCGGGCGCGATATCGTGCAGCATCGCCACATAGTCGCTGCCGCGATAGGCCGGCATGGCGACGATGGCGGCGCAGCCGACTTTTTTGAGTGCATATTCGAGTTCGGCGGTGCGATAGGCCGGGTTGATGGTGACGAGCACCAATCCGGCCTTTGCCGTGGCGAATTGCAGGATGGTCCATTCGGCGCAATTGGGTGCCCAGATGCCGATGCGTTCGCCAGGCGCAAAGCCGTGCGCGACCAGGCCGCGCGCCACCGCATCGACGCGGGCCTGCAATTCCAGCCAGGTCCAGCGGATGTTCTGATGGCGCACGACCAGCGCCAGCGCATCGCCGTGATGGCGGACGGTCAAATCGAAGCGGTCGCCGATGGTGGCGTCGATCAGCGCCGGTGATGCGGCGCCGGTGACACGGCTGTTGGTGCTGCCTGCGATGGTTGCCATGGAATGTCCTGTCGTCGCGTCGCTGTGCCAAGGGCCATTTACCGCGCTGGATGGGGTTTCGACAAATCCGGGGTGGTGCTTGTGTTGCGGCATGGCTGCGGGCATCGTCCCGACTATCGATAGTGACGATCTGGGGGCGTGATGACGGGGCGATTTCTTGTTTCGGCGGTGTGTGCCGTGGTGGTTATGGCGGTGGCGCCAGCCATGGGTGTTGCAGCGCCTGTTGCCGGCGCGGCGGACGTGTTCCGCAACAGCGTGGCCAGTGATGGCTTGCTGCCGGTGCATGTCGATCGCAATGCCGGGCGCATCCTGCTGACCCTGCCGCCCGCCGGGGCGGATGGCACATCGGGCCGGTTCCTGTTCGCCGTTGCGCTGCGCACCGGGCTGGGTTCGGCGCAGGCGGTGCTGGATCGCGGCAAATTGGGTGATACGCAGTTGCTGGCGTTCCGGCGGCTTGGTGGGAAACTGGCCATCCAGTTCGAAAACCCGCGTTTTCGCGCGGCAGGCGGTGCCGCAAGCGCCGATTTTGCGACCTCGACAGTGTGGATGGGCGATATTGCCGCCACGCTGCCCGATGGCAGCATCGTCATCGATATCAGCAGTTTCCTGACCACCGACATGGTCGGCATCGCCGCATCGCTGAGCCGCGAGGGCGACCCCTATGGCAATGGCGGAGCGCGCGATGTGCCGGGGCGGTCGTTCCGGCTCGACCCGCGCTTGAGCGCGGCGGACCCGGCTTCGATGAAGATATTCCCGGACAATATCGAGGTCGACGCTGTCCAGACCTATGCCGCCGACAATCCGGGGCCAGAGGTCGCCAATGTCGCCCCCGATGCCCGGCAGGTGAGTTTTGGCGTGCACTACAGCCTGGTGCGGTTGCCGGCGCCGGGGTTTGTGCCGCGCGCTTTCGATCCGCGCATCGGCGGGATCGGCACACAGGCGGTGGATTTCGGCGTGCCGTTGGGCGGCGATGTGGTGCGGGATTATGCCAACCGCTTCCGGCTGGAAAAACTCGACCCGGCGGCGGTGCGGTCGCGGGTGAAAAAGCCCATCGTCTATTATCTCGATCGCAATGCGCCGGAACCGGTGCGATCGGCATTGATCGAGGGCATTGGCTGGTGGGGCAAGGCGTTTGACGCCGCGGGCTATATCGACGCGTTCCAGGTCAAGTTGTTGCCGGAAGGCGCCGATCCGCTCGATGTGCGGTACAACATGGTCAATTGGGTGGATCGGGCGACGCGCGGCTGGTCCTATGGCCAGCAGATCGATGATCCGCGCACCGGGGAGATCGTCAAGGGCATGGTCGTGCTGGGCAGCTTGCGGGTGCGGCAGGATATCCAGATTTTCGAAGGGCTGGTGGGCGCGGCCAAGATCGGCAGCGGCGGCCCGAATTATCCGGTGCAGGTGGCGCTGGCGCGGTTGCGGGAATTGGGGGCGCATGAAGTCGGCCACACGTTGGGGTTTGACCATAATTTTGCGGCGAGTACGCAGGAACGGGCATCGGTGATGGATTATCCGGCGCCGCGCATCGGGCTCGTGGCTGGCAAGCCTGATCTGTCGGATGCCTATGGCGTCGGCCTTGGCAAATGGGACATGGCGACGGTGGATTGGCTATATGGTGAACCGGTGCCGGGCGCGGATGCGCAAGTCGCGGCAGATGCCAAGGCGGCGGCGGTCGTTGCGGCAGGGATGCGCTATGTCACGGATGCTGCCGGGCGGGCCGGGGATACGGCCTCACCCTGGGGCGGGCTGTGGGATGATGGTGCGGACCCGGTGGCCGAGCTTGGCCGGATGATGCAGGTGCGCCGGGCCGCGATCGACAATTTCGGGCTGGCGATGCTGGCACCGGGTGAGCCGGTGGCGAATTTGCGGCGGCGGTTCGTGCCGATCTGGCTGTTGCATCGCTATCAACTGGCGGTGGCGGCCAAGGCTATCGGCGGGGTTGATGCGACGTTCGCGGTGAATGGTGGCGGGCATGAGGCGGGGTTGCCGGTGGCGCCCGAGGTGCAGCGAGCGGCGCTGGATTCCGTGCTGGCGACGCTGGCACCCGAACAGTTGCGGGTGCCGGCGCGGCTGGTGCCGTTGCTGTCGGCTGCACATGCGGGCAGCGACAACCGGCAGTTCGATACCGAATTGTTCGCGACCGCCGGTGGGCCGGTTTTCGATGCGCTGGCCGCTGCCGATGTGGGGGCCGAAGTGGCGATGGGGGCGTTGTTGGCGCCAAAGCGGCTGGCGCGGTTGCAATTGCAGCATGCGGCGGACGCAAAGGCGCCCGGGGTTGAGGAGGTGATCGACCGGTTGCTGGCGGCGACGGTTGGGGCGCGTGCCGATGCGCTGGGGCGGCGGATTGCCTATCGCAGCATCGTCAAGCTGGCGCAGGCAGCGCGCAACCCGGCGACACCGCCCGATGTGGCGCTGGCGCTCGATGCGCGGCTGTTCGATCTGGGGGGTGCTTTGGCCAAGGGTGGCGGCGATGCGGCGGACCGGGCTTGGGCGGCCAGCCTGTCTCGCAAATTGCTGGACGCGGGAGAGCGCGAGCGGCTGGTGGGTGAGTTGCCGAGGGCGGCTGCTGTGCCGCCGGGGGACCCGATTGGCGGTGGGGAGGACGACTGGATGCCGTTGGGGTAGGGGGTTTTCGTGCCCCTCTCCCGCTTGCGGGAGAGGCGAGAGGCGGCGTAGCCGGCCCGGGTGAGGGTGTATTCTTGTTTCGGCGTTTGTGAACACCCTCACCCGCCGCGCGCGACGGAGGTCGCCTCCGCGACGCTGCGCGAGTCGCCTCTCCCGCAGGCGGGAGAGGGGCATAAGTCGATTGCGCTACGTCGCGGTTAGTCCTCGAAGCCGACGAAAACCACCGCGTCGTCGACGGATTTGCGGTTGGATATGACGGCGTTGGCGGGGAAGCTTTCGTCGGGCCAGCCCATGGCGACGCAGATCATGATGACCTGATCATCGGGGATGCCGGCGTGTTCGCGGACCACCGGGGATTGCATGATGCCCTGGCTGTTGATGACCGTGCCCAGCCCGCGCGACCAGGCGGCGTTGACCAGTGCATTGGTGACGGCGCCGCAATCGAACGGCGCGATGTCGCCGCCATGGATCGACCGGTCATAGGTGACGACGATGGAGACCGGCGCATCGAATTGGCGGAAACCGCGCAGCACCCAATCCTGGCGCTTTTCCTTGTTGTCACGCTCGATGCCCATGGCGCCGAACAATTGCTTGGCGACCTCCACCTGCCGTTCGCGATGGGCGCCGGCGTACTCGCCATGGCTGCGGAATTCGCGGGAGGATGGCACGCCGGCAAGGTTGCGTTCGGTATTGCCGGCGCGGATGCGATCGAGCGGGGCGCCGGCGAGCACGTAGAAGTTCCATGGCTGGGTGTTCAGCGAGGACGACGCGCGCATGGCGAGCTGGATGATTTCGCGGATCAGCGATTTGGGGACGGGATCGGGCTTGTAACCGCGGATGCTGCGGCGGCCGAGAATAACGGTGTCGTAGGTGGGGGAAGTCATTTGGCAGGCTCCGCCGCGCTGCGGGCGAGGAGGGCGACGAGATCGGCCTTCCAGAATTTTGCCCAGGTGTGGGTGCCATGGCCGTGGGTGTCGGCGCTTTCGGGCACCAGAATATAGCGGGCGCCCGGCATGCGTTTCACTTGCTGTTCGGCGATGCCGAGGCCGGGCGGGTTGATCATGTCATCGGCGCTGTTGACCCAGGTGACCGGCACGGTGATGCGTTCAAGGCCGGGCTCCGGGTTGTAATCGCGGGAGGCGTCGAACTGGTAGATGCTGTCGTTTGCGTCGGGCGGCGGCGCATTTTCATAGGTGACGAGCGCGGCTTCGGCGCTGGCGCGGGTGGGCCAATCGGCCTGTTGGCGGACGGGTGAGGAGCCGGCGACGAACAGCAGGGCCGCGACGGTGCGCATGGCGGCGGCGGGGGGTGCTGTGTAATTGCCGTCTTGCCACGCCGGATCCTGTTTGATGGCGTCGATCAGCAGCTTGCGCCAGATGCGGTTGCGGCCGGCGATTTCGACCGGCAGGCAGGCAGTGGGCATGATGGCGCGGGCAAAGCCGGGGTAGGTTTCGCCCCAGATGAAATCATGCATGCAGCCCATCGATGTGCCCATCAGCAGCCGCAGCGAGGTGACGCCAAGGCCCTTGGTGAGCAGATCATGCTGGGCGGCGACCATGTCGGCGTAATCATAATTGGGGAAGGCCATGCGCAGGCCGTCCGACGGCTTGGAGGAATCGCCATGGCCGATGCCATCGGGCAGGATGATGTAGAAGCGGGTGATGTCGAGCGGTTGGCCGGGGCCATAAAGTTCATCGGCGAATTGCGGGCGCAGGAATTGCGCGCCGGTGCCGCCGGTGCCGTGCAGGACCATGACGGCGTTGGTGATGCGGCCCGATGCGTCGCGTTGCGGGGTGCCGAGCGTGCGGTAATGGAGTTTCAACGCCGGGAGCGAGCTGCCATCGTGGAAGCGGAAGTCACGGACGGTGAAATCACCCTCGGTGACTGGCCAGGCCGTTGCGGCGGGTGCGGCGGTGGCGGCGAGGAACAGCAGCGCGGCGGCAAGGCGTTTTATCATGGGCGCAACCTAGCGCGAAGTTGCACGGGGTCAACGCCATTGGGGCCGGCCGGCATCGTTGCGGCAAAGCGACTTTTGGTGGCCGTGGTGCGTTACAATCTCGCGTATTGGTTCTATCAGGGCGGCGCGCGGCGTGCGCGGTGGAGATGGAATTGCTGCGGTCTGGTTGTCGTCGGATGCTGGTTGCGGGTGGGTTTGCCGCGCTGTTGACCGGGTGCGCGACGGTGCAGCCGGGGCTCGATCCGCCGCAGATCAACCGGTTGCTGGCGGCGCGCGGTGCGCCGGCGGTGGGTTGGGAGCAGCGGGCCGGAGCCGGTGCAGGGGATGCGGCGCTGATCGGCCAATGGCTGGCTGAACCGATGACCGGTGACCGCGCGGTGCGGGCGGCGATGCTGCGCAGCCCTCGGTTGCAGGCGGAATATGCCCGGCTGGGACTGGCGCGCGCCGATATCATGGAGGCGATCCAGATTGCCAACCCGCGGTTCGGCATTTCGCGGCTGGATGCGCTGGGCGGGCCAGGGACGCAATTGGGTCTGGGCATTGTCCTGCCGCTGGTTGATCTGCTGGTGCTGCCGGTGCGGGCGCGGCTGGCGCGGTCCGAATTCGAACGGGCGAAGTTGGCGATTGCGGCGTCGGTGCTGTCGGTCGGCTTTGATGTCGAGCAGGGCTGGTATGGCTATGTCGGGGCGCGGCAGGTGGCGGACATGCGCAAGGCGGTGGCGGGCGCCATGGCCACATCGGCCGAACTGGCGCGGCGTTATTATGCCGCCGGCAATATCAGCGAATTGCAGTTGAAGCGCGAGGAAGCGGCGGCGGCCGAGGCGCAGATTGCCGCGTCGCGGGCGCTGGTGGCGGCGCGGCTGGCGCGGTTGCAGTTGAACATCACCATCGGGTTGAGCGGTGCCGAGGCCGAATGGGAAACCAGCGACCGATTGCCCTTGCCGGTGGCGGCGGAGGATGACCCGGCTGTGCTCGACGGGTTGGCGCGGCAGGGCAATCTGACGCTGCTTTCACTGGGCCGCGAGGTGGATATCCTGCGCTCGGCGGCGGGGATTACCCGCAAGACGCGGTTGCTTGGCAATGCCGAAATCGGGTTTGAACGCGAGCGGGAAACCGATGGCGGAGTGATCCAGGGGCCGACCGCCAGCATCGAGATTCCGATTTTCAACCAGGGCGGCGCGCGGGTGACGCGGGCCGAGGCGCGGTTGCTGCAAGCGCAGGCGGCGTTGAAATTGCAGCAAGTGACCACCGACAATGCCGTGCGGCTGGGCGCGGAGCGGGTGCGCGTGCTGGCCGATGTCGTCAGGCTGCACCGCGAGGCCTTGATACCGGCGCGCGACACGGTGGTGGAGCGCAGCCAGCAGCAGCAGAATTTCATGCTGATCGGGGTGTTCGAGCTGATCCAGGCGAGGACCCAGGCCTATGACGCCTATCAAAGCTATCTGGAGGCGATCCGTGATTACTGGCTGGCGCGGGTTGACCTGATGCGGGTCGTTGGGGCGCGGTTGCCGAGTGACAAAAGCATCGCTGGCGAAGCGCCGGCGGCGGCTGATCTGCTGGTGCCGCTTGGTGGCGGGATGGACCATGGCGGGCATGGCGCGGCGGCCGGGGCAGATGCGGCACCCGATGCGATGGCCGGGATGGACCATTCAGCGCATGACATGGCCGGGATGAAGCAAGCGTCGCCTGACATGGCGGGCATGGACCATAGCGGGCACGACATGGCCGGGATGAAGGAATCGTCGCCCGACATGGCGGGGATGGACCATAGCGGGCACGACATGGCGGGTATGAAGCAAGGGTCGCCCGACATGGCGGGCATGGACCATAGCGCACACGACACGGCCGCGCCGCCACCCGCCGCCGGTGCGGCACCGGCGGCGGGTGCGGCCAAGCCGGCTGTGCCCGCGCCACCCGCGCCACCCCATCATCATCCGGGACAACCGCAATGATCGTCGATCGCCGCAACCTGCTCCTTTCGACCGGCCTTGCTGCGGCTGCCGGTGCCGTGGGCGCGTCCGCACAGGCGGCGCCGGGCGACATGGCCGGGATGCCGGGGATGTCGCAGCATGACATGGCCCAACACGACATGAAGCCAAAAGCTGCCGCCGTCCCCGCGCCCAAGGTGCCGCGCGATCCGCGGTTCACCCCGGTGCGCACGCTGAACGGTTGGACCCTGCCGTGGCGGATGGTCGATGGCGCCAAGGAATTTCACCTGGTGGCGGAGGAGATCGTCCACGAATTCGGCCCCGGATCAAAGGCGACGTGCTGGGGCTATAATGGCTCCACGCCCGGCCCGACCATCGAAGCGGTGGAGGGCGACCGGGTGCGCATCTATGTTACCAACCGCCTGCCGGAACATACCAGCGTGCATTGGCACGGCCTGATCCTGCCCGCAGGGATGGATGGCGTTGGCGGGTTGAACCAGCCGCATATCAAACCCGGCGAGACATTCGTCTATGAATTCACGCTGCGCCAGCATGGCAGCCATATGTACCACCCGCACGCCGATGAAATGACCCAGATGGCGTTCGGCATGATGGGCCTGTTCATCATCCACCCGCGGGGTGGGGAGGCGGTGCCCGTCGATCGCGATTATGCCTTCATCCTGCACAATTGGGCGCTGCACCCCGGCACTTGGCGGCCGGACCCTTCGGTAATGGTCGATTTCGACCTTTGGACGTTCAATTCAAAGGTGTTTCCGGCCATCGACCCGATCGTGGCGCGCAGCGGGGAGCGGGTGCGCATCCGCATGGGCAATCTTTCGATGTGGAACCACCCCATCCATCTGCATGGCGTCGAATATGTCGTTACCGGGTCGGACGGCGGGCGCTGGCCGCAATCGCAATGGCGGCGCGACGTGACGACGATTGTCGGTGTCGGCCAGATGCGCGATATCGAATTCACTGCGGTGCCCGGGGATTGGGCGTTTCATTGCCACATGGCGCATCACACGATGAACGCCATGGGCCATGGCGTGCCGAACCCGACCGGTGTGGAGCAGGGCGATATCGAAGGACAGGTGAAAGCGATGCTGCCCGGATACATGAAGATGGGCCGCGATGGCATGGCAGAGCATCAGGAGCACACCGATGCCGGCCACCAGGGGCCGCCCAACACCATGGCGATGATGGTTGGCAACGGGCAATTCGGCAATATCGAGATGGGCGGCATGTTCACGACCGTGAAGGTTCGCGACAATCTCGCTCGCGGGGATTTCAGCGATCCGGGCTTTTACGATTTTCCAAGGGGCACGGTGGCGCGGCGGGTGAGCACCGATCCCGGCTTTGGCGCGCCCATCCGGCGCGGTAATGGGCTGAAAGGGGCTTGATCATGCGGATTGCAACAATCTGCGCCATCACATTGTCAGCGGGTCTGGCGACGGTGGCCATTGCACAGGACGCCCACGCCGGACATGCCGGGCATGATGCCGCCGCGACCAAGGCACCCGAACCGATGGCCGGGATGGACCATGGCGCCGCCGGGATGGCGGATATGCCGGGCATGGACCATGGATCGGCCAGCATGCAGGGCATGGATCATGGGGCGATGATGCACATGGCTCCCGCACCAAAAGGCATAAATCGCCCGTCGCCCGGCCCGGCCGAAGCGGCACTGCAGGGCTTTGTGGATGCAATCGAGGTCGGCAATCGCACGCTGGCCATCGAGCAGTTGGCGGCCAATGCCTCCATCGTTGAAGATGGCGAGGAGGAGAGCCGGGCGGCCTATATCGGCCATCACCTTGGCGCCGACATGCTCTTTGCCAAGACGGTAAAGTCCGCGCTTCTGGAGCGCCGGGTCGAGCCGCTTGGCAAGGGCAGGGCGCGGATCCTCTCTCGCACGCGCATGGTCAGCAACCGCGCCGACAAGCCGCTGGACATGATTGTCAGCGAGACGGCGACAATGGTCAGGGTGGCCGGACAATGGCGCATCGAACGGCTTGCGTGGGTAACGGAAAAACAATGATGGCCGAATGGCCAATGCCGATCGGCATCCGTCCACGCGCGGCCAGAAGGGCGGCGCCCAACAACCTCGTCCCGACCCCGGCAGTTGCGGCCGGGCCGGGCGGGTGAGCAACGGCGACCGCGAGTTTCGCGCCCCGGGCGGGCTTGCCGACACCCCCGAATTTAATGTGCTGGTCTTCGGATTTCTGCTCAGCCTGCCCTGGGAGCTGCTCCAGGTGCCGTTCTACGCCGGCATGGTCACTGCGCCGCATTGGCAATCGGTCAAATATTGCACCGACGCGGCGGCAGGTGATGCTGTGATTCTTTTGGCGGCCTATTGGATTGTCGCAAGCATTTCGCGTTCACGCCAATGGATACGGAATCCGAAGTGGCGGCAGGTATTCGGCTTTTTGGGCATCGGCATGACGGCGACCGTGACGATCGAATATTTCGCCACCCGCAGCGCCTGGGGTTGGCGCTATTCGCCGCTGATGCCTGTCGACCCGCTTTTGGGCACGGGGCTGGTAACAATCCTGATGTGGCTGATCGTGCCACTGCTTGTACTATGGTTCGGCCGCCGCCAACTGCGATAGCCAGCGCGAACTTCGCCTTGCGCCTATGGCAGCGCCAGCTCGTCAAGGATCGGGCAATCCGGCCGGTCATCGCCGTGGCAGTTGCCGGCCAGTTTTTCGAGGCTGCGCCGCATTGCATCCAGCGCGCGTGCCTTGACATCAAGTTCGGCGGCGCGGGCCAGTGCCAGCGCCCGCACATCGGCGGAGGACCGATCGCGATCATGCCAGAGCGACAGCAATTGCTCGATCTCGTTGATGGGAAAACCAAGGTCCCGTGCCCGGCGAATAAAGGTTAGGGTATGGACGTCGGCGGGCGCATAGTCGCGATAGCCCGATTGACGCCGCGCCACTGCCGGCATCAGGCCGATCTTTTCATAATGCCGGATCATCCGTTGCGAGACGCCCGACGCCGCCGCTGCTTCACCGATATTCATTGCCGCACTTTCCTGCTTGACCCTTACATCATGTCATAGTTCACATAGGGGGCGCACTGGATCACAACAAGGATCAACCCATGGCGCATGTACATGACGCGACCGTCCCGGAAACCGACGAAGCCGACACTGGTGTCGCTCTCGAAAAAGACCCCGTTTGCGGCATGACGGTCGATCCGGCGACGGCGAAACACAGCGCCGAGCATGGCGGCATGACATATCATTTCTGCTCTGGCGGCTGCCGAACCAAGTTCGTGGCGGATCCACAGCGCTATCTGACGCCAGGGCAATCCGCCGTCTCCGTTGATGCCGGCGCCATCTACACCTGCCCCATGCACCCTCAAATTCGCCAGATCGGGCCGGGGTCCTGCCCGATTTGCGGCATGGCGCTCGAGCCTGTGGAGATTACCGCCGAAGCACCGCCCAATGCGGAACTTATCGACATGACCCGGCGGTTCTGGATCGGGCTCGCCTTTGCGTTGCCGTTGTTCGTCATCGAAATGGGCGGCCATGTGCTGGGCCTGCGTCTGCCGGTCAGCAACACCGCCAATGCCTTGCTGCAACTTGGCCTTGCGACCCCGGTCGTGGTTTGGGCGGGAGCCCCTTTCTTTGTGCGTGGTTGGCGCTCGATCGTCACCCGGCAGCTCAACATGTTCACGCTGATCGCCATCGGGACGGGCGCCGCCTATCTCTACAGCCTCGTTGGGGTGCTGGCGCCGCAACTGTTCCCGCCGGCATTCCACGATTCGCACGGCATGATCGGCCTGTATTTTGAAGCGGCGGCCGTCATTACCGTGCTGGTGCTGCTTGGGCAGGTGCTGGAATTGCGCGCGCGCGATCGCACGGGTGGTGCCATCCGGGCGCTGCTCGACCTGGCGCCCAAGAGCGCGCTCCGAGTCAGCGAAGGGAGCCCGGACGCGGAAGTGCCGCTGGAGGCGGTGCTCGCGGGCGACAAGTTGCGGGTCCGCCCCGGCGACACGGTGCCGGTAGATGGCGAGATTCTGTCGGGCAGCAGCGCAATCGACGAAGCGATGGTTACTGGCGAATCGATCCCCGCAACAAAGGCGGTTGGCGACAAGGTCATCGGCGGGACGATCAACCAGACCGGCAGCTTCGTGATGCGCGCCGATGCGGTGGGGCGCGAAACCATGCTGGCGCGGATCGTTTCGCTGGTCGCTGATGCCCAGCGCAGTCGTGCGCCGATCCAGAACCTTGCCGATGCCGTGGCCGGCTGGTTCGTGCCGGCCGTGCTGGTTTCGTCGGCGCTGGCGTTTGTTGCCTGGTATGTGTTCGGGCCGGCGCCGGCGGTTGCCAATGGTTTTGTGGCGGCGGTGGCGGTGCTGATCATCGCCTGCCCCTGTGCCTTGGGGCTGGCGACGCCCATGTCGATCATGGTCGCTGTCGGGCGCGGCGCGGGCATGGGCGTGTTGTTGCGCAGTGCCGAGGCGTTGCAAAAGCTGGAAACCATCGACACGCTGGTTGTCGACAAGACCGGCACGCTGACGGAAGGGCGGCCCCGGGTTGATGCAATCGTGACGTTTAACGGCATTGGCGAGAATGAAGCGTTGCGGCTTGAAGCGGCGCTTGAGCAGGGCAGCGCGCATCCGCTGGCGGCGGCGATTGTCAGGGCGGCGAGTGAACGCCGGCTGGTGTTGCCGGCGGCCGATGAATTTGCATCGACGATCGGCAAGGGTGTCAGCGGGCGTATCGAAGGCCATGCGCTGGTGGCCGGGACAGCGGCCTGGCTGGATGAAAACGGCATTGATACCGGCGCGGCGATGGCAACAGCGGACGCGTGGCGGGCGGAGGGGCGCACGGCGGTGTTCCTGGGCATCGATGGCAGGCTGGCAGCAGTGCTGGGCATTGCCGACCCGATCAAGCCGACGACGGCCGATGCGGTGGCGCAGTTGCGGGCGCTTGGGCTGCGCATTGTCATGCTGACCGGCGACAACCGGGCGACGGCATCGGCAATCGGGAAAGCAGTGGGCATTACCGAGATCGAGGCCGAGGTGTCGCCGGAAACCAAGATCGCCGTGGTGCAGCGGTTGCGTGCCGAGGGTCGCAAGGTCGCCATGGCCGGTGACGGGGTGAACGATGCCCCGGCGCTGGCCGCCGCCGATGTTGGGATCGCGATGGGGGCGGGGGCGGACGTGGCGATCGAAGCGGCCGGGGTGACGCTGGTGAAGGGCGATCTGCTCGGCATCGTCAGGGCGCGCAAGCTTGGCCAGGCGGCGATGCGCAACATCCGGCAGAATCTGTGGTTGGCCTTTGTCTATAACGCCGCGGGCATCCCCATTGCGGCAGGGGTGCTGTACCCGGTGTTCGGGATCGTGTTGAGCCCGGTGATTGCCGCGGGCGCCATGGCGTTGTCGTCAGTATCGGTGATCACCAATGCGCTTCGATTGCGTACGGTGGCGCTGTGATGATGCCCGGTGCGTGGTGACCCCTACGGGAATCGAACCCGTGCTTCAGCCGTGAGAGGGCCGCGTCCTGACCGCTAGACGAAGGGGCCGTCGGGAAGGGTTCAGATGCGAGGCGGGGCAGGATAAGTCAAGCCCGGTGCGGCGGCGCCCCCGGCGGCGCTCCCGGGTCAGGCGGGTCGCAAGCCGATGTTAGTGCAGCGTCTTGGCAGTCTCTGCTGCGCTACCAGCCCGTTTCAGGGTGAAGTGGAATTGGGCGCCGCCGCCGTCGCGGGGTTCATACCAGATGCGGCCGCCATTGGCTTCGACGATGGTGCGGCAGATCGACAGGCCGACGCCCATGCCGTCAGTCTTTGTAGTGGCAAAGGCGCCGAACAGGTCGCCGGCGATGGTGCTGGCGACGCCTTGGCCGGAATCGCCGACGGTGACGCGGACGGTCTTGTCGGCATCCGGTCGGCAGGTGATATAGAGGTTGCGATTGTGGCAGGATTCCAGCGCTTCAAAGGCGTTTCGGATCAAATTGACCAACACCTGCTGCACCTGGATCTTGTCGACGTTAACCTGATAGTCGCGCCCGCTGGTGCATGGGTGGACCGTGATGCTGCGAAAGTGGGCGTCCATTGTCGCAAGGCCAAGGGCGGCGTTGATGATCTCTTTCAGACTGGCCGGCGCCTGTTCGACATGGCCGCGCGCGACGAAGCGGCGCAGCCGGCGGATGATTTCCCCGGCGCGCATCGTATCGGCTTCAGCATATTCAAGGGCTTCCCGGACAGTTTCGATCTTGCCGGGTTCAGGGGATTTCAAAAGGTCATTGGCTGCGCCGATATAGTTGGCGATGGCCGTGATCGGCTGGTTGAGTTCGTGCGCCAGCGTTGATGCCATGGTGCCCATCGCGCTGAGCCGGGAAACATGGATCAGCCCGGCCTGCATTTCCGCCAGCCGTGATGCCGTATCCTGGGATTCCGTCATGTCGCGGATGAAGGCCATGAACAGCCGCTCATCACCGCTGCCGACTTCTTCCACCACAATCTTGTGGGGAAAGGTCGTGCCGTCGCTGCGCATGGCGGTAAGGATGCGTTCCATGCCGTTGATGTGCGAATCGCCCCTGGCGACATAATCGGCCATGGCAGCCGGATGGCGGCCGGCGTCGATCGGCTGCATCAGGGCGGTGATGCGCTTTCCCAAAATGTCGGCCCGCTGGTAACCGAACATGCGTTCCGCCGAATCGTTGAACGTCAGGATGATGCCGGTGGCATCGGCCACGACGAGCGCATCGGGAACCGCGGCGACCAGGCGATCGAGATAGGCCTCGCTCAGTTCGATGCGGCGGGATGCGGTGCGCTCGCGGGTGATGTCATGGACAACCTTGCCAAAACCACGCAGCCGACCCTTTTCATCGCGCAGCGCGGTCAGTTCGATATAGGCTTGGAATTCTGACCCATCGCGGCGTTGCAACCGGCCTTCATAGGTTACGCGGCCATGCTCTTCTGCTTGCTTCAGGGATTCGAAGGTTTTGCCTGCGGTAGCGTCGGTGACGGCCCAGATAAACTGGACATGCCGGCCGACGGCTTCATTCTCGGTCCAGCCGAACAGCCGCTGGCCGCCCTTGTTCCAGATCAACACCCGGCCCTGGGTATCGAGCATGCAGATCGCATGTTCGTGCGCGCCTTCGACCAGCAGGTTGAGTTCGTCGGCAAATTCGAGCGCGTCACGGGCGCGGGCGTTCGCCCGTTCGACTTTGGCGAGCGTTCTTTGCCGGAATTGCAACAGGATCGCGGCAGCCGCCAAGGCCAGCAGCAGGCCGGCGAGTTGCCCGTCCGGGTTGGATTCCTTGCCCATGAGTTCCGAAAGGCCCGCGACCGCCGCAACCACCGCCGTCGCCATCGCAGCCTTGCCGCCCCCGATCAGTGCGATGAGAGCGATGACAACCACGAATGTTGCGAATTCGAACTCCAGATTGAAGATGCGGCCCAGATAATAATGGCCCAGCACGACAAGGGCGATCGCAACAACGCCATAGGCGGTCATGCCTTCGCGGCGCGCCACGCGGGCGAACAACGACGAACCGGGAAAACCGGGGGGTGTGCCCGTAGTCTTTGCCAACGGACCAGACGTGCCCGGCAACCACATCGACTTTCTGACCCTGTTTCCTGCCCCAACATCGCTTCTACACCCGGTCGGGTGCCAACCGCATACGTATTGTTACCGAAACGCGACCATCAGGCAAATGATGATGTCCCCATCGCGACTGACAGGTTGCGCCCCGGCGCCCGGGCTGGCCAAAGGGCGTGGAGCCAAGGGGGATATGAGCATGGATACCGAAACGTTGCAGCGGCCGCGCGATCTGCACGAAACGCTAGGCATGGTGCGGGTTGTTGAAATGGCGGGTGGGCGCGCCAGGCTGGAATATCGGTGCGGGCTGCACATGTGCCATTCGGGCGGCGTGGCGCAGGGTGGTTTTGTCGCCGGCTGGATCGATGCCGCCATGGCCCATGCGGTGATTTCCGAACATGGCGCCGGCATCGTGCCGATGACATTGGAGATGAAGACCAGTTATTTCGCGCCGGCGATGCCGGGGGTGGTGACTGCCGAAGGCTGGATCGAGCGGGGCGGCGGCCGAACGATCTTTACCGAAGGACGGTTGCTGGATGCCGCCGGACGCGTGCTGGCCAAGGCGACATCGACGATCCGGCTGGTCGATGGCGGCAAGGTGGCGGCCAAGGTTGCTGCTGGTTGAATTGTTTGAACAACTTACTGGAGGGTTCGCGACATGACCGAGATGACGATGCAGGACTATGCGGCGATGATCGGCAGCGAGATCGGCGTTTCGCGCTGGTTCACGCTCGATCAGGCGCGGATCAACAGTTTTGCCGATGTGACGGAGGATTGGCAGTATATCCATGTCGATCCCGTGAAGGCCGCAGCGACGCCCTTTGGCGGCACCATCGCGCATGGGTTCCTCACCCTGTCGATGCTGGCGGCGATGGCCTATGATGGGCTGCCGACAATTACTGGCCGGGTGATGGGGGTGAATTACGGGTTCGACAAGATCCGTTTCATGGCGCCGGTGCACGCCGGCGGCAAGGTGCGGGCGCGGTTCAAGCTGCTCGCCGTGACGGAGCGCAACCCCCGGGAATTCCAGACGCGGTCGGAAGTGATGGTGGAGATCGAGGGCGCCACCAAGCCGGCGATCATGGCCGAATGGCTGGGGCTGGCCTATTTCGCGGAGGCGGTGGCGCTTTAAGAGGCGGCGCGGCATTGACGTTTGTCGGCCGCCGCGACGGCGGGTGTCCCGCATCGAAGCGTTGGAACACCCTCACCCGGGCCGGCTTCGCCGTCTCTCGGCCTCTCCCGCAGGCGGGAGAGGGGGGGGGCGTTGCAGCTTTGGCCTCAGGCCGCCACGGCCGGGCGCGACTCCCGTTCGGCCTTCAGCGCTTCGGCGATCAGGAAGGCGAGTTCCAGGCTTTGGCTGGCGTTGAGGCGCGGGTCGCACTGGGTCTGGTAACGGTCGGCCAGGCCTTCATCGGTGATGGCGATGGCGCCGCCGGTGCATTCCGTCACGTCCTGCCCGGTCATTTCGATATGGATGCCGCCGGCATGGGTGCCTTCGGCGCGGTGCACGGCAAACACACTTTTGACTTCGGCGAGGATGCGGTCGAACGGCCGGGTTTTCAGGCCGCCAGCGGCCTTTACCGTGTTGCCGTGCATCGGATCGCACGACCAGATGACGCGGCGGCCTTCCTTTTGCACGGCGCGGATCAGGCAGGGCAGATGCGCCTCCACCTTGTCATGGCCGAAGCGGGTGATCAGCGTCAGCCGGCCGGGGATATTGCCGGGGTTTAGCGTGTCGATCAGGCGGAGCAGGTCGTCGGGCTCCGTCGTCGGCCCGCATTTGAGGCCCAATGGATTGCCGACGCCGCGCAGGAACTCGACATGCGCCGATCCGGGGAAGCGGGTGCGATCGCCGATCCACAGCATGTGCGCGCTGGTGTCGTACCAGTCCCCGGTGAGTGAATCCTGCCGGGTCATCGCCTGTTCGTACCCGAGCAGCAGCGCTTCATGGCTGGTGAAGAAGCTGGTGCCCTTCAGTTGCGGCACGGTTTCGGGGCTGATGCCGCAGGCGGCCATGAAGTCCAAAGCCTCACCGATGCGATCGGCGAGTGCCTTATATTGTTCGGACCACAGCGAGCGCCCGGTAAAATCCAGGTTCCATTTATGCACCTGGTGCAAATTGGCATAACCGCCGCTGGCAAAGGCGCGCAGCAGGTTCAGCGTCGCCGCCGCGTGCATGTAGCCGGTGCGCATGCGTTCCGGATCGGGGGTGCGGGCTTTTTCGGTGAAGGCGATGTCGTTGACATTGTCACCGCGATAGCTGGGCAGCGAGACGCCGTCGATTTCCTCGAAATCGCCGGAACGCGGCTTGGCGAATTGCCCGGCCATGCGGCCGACCTTCACCACCGGCATCTTGGAGGCGAAGGTGAGGACGACCGCCATCTGCAGCAGCACGCGGAAGGTGTCGCGGATGTTGTTGGGGTGGAAATCGGCGAAGCTTTCGGCGCAGTCGCCGCCTTGCAACAGGAACGCCTTGCCGGCCTCGACATCGGCGAGTTGCGCGGTCAAATCCCGGGCTTCGCCGGCAAATACCAGCGGCGGGTAGGATTTCAGTTCGGCTTCCACAGCAGCGAGCGCCGCGGCATCGGGGTAGGTCGGAAGCTGGCGGGCTTCGTGTGCGCGCCAGCTATAGGCGCTCCAAGCGTTAGTTTTGATCATGGCGGGGGTGCTTTGCGTCGATTGGCGCCGGGGTGCAAGCCCTTCGGCGCCCCGGCCTGTCAGCCAGAGGCGATCCAGTTACCGTGAAAGCCCAGTGGCACGCGCTGTGGCAGGGCGACGCTGGCGACCGGTGCGGCGGTGATATCGCGTGCATCGAGCAGCACGAGATCGGTGCCGTTGCGCTTGATGTCGACGACGAGACCCATCAGCCAGCCATCATCTTCGACGGCGTCGGGGCCGCGCGGCACGAACACGAATTCACCGGGGATGCAGCCGGGGCCGAAATCATGGGTGGTGCGGGTGCCGGTTTCGAGGTCATGCTTGATGACGCCCGACAGCGCGCCGGGGGCGGCGGGGCGGCCATCGCCCAATGTGATGGTATAGGCGTAACGATAGGGCTTGCCGGTCAACCGTTCGTCGAGGCGCGGAAATTCCTGGGGTAGGGCATCGATGACGCGGCGATCGACGCTGTGCGTGGCCGGGTCGCAGGTCCAGCGTTCGAAGGTGACGATGGTGGAATCGGGGCCGCTGGTGTTGTCGCTGGCAAATACCTTGTCGTGTGCCGACAGATCGATGACGACGCGGCCATCGGGCAGATCATAGGCATTGCACGGGTGGAACACCTGCGCCGGATCGACGTTGCACCAGATGATGTCATCGGCGCCGCCGTCGCGCGGCAACAGGCCGACGCGGGCCGGGTGATCGGGGTTCCAGCGATACGGAAAGCCATTGCCGGCGCGGGCGGCGGCCATGGAGAAGGTGACCGGCAGATCGAGGATGATGACGAAGCGGGCCGTAATGGCGCAATCATGGATCATCGGGCCATCGGCGATGGGGATGGCGACTTCCTTCCTCACATGGCCATCGGTGCCGACGACGACATAACGGATGCGTTCACGGTTGCCGCCATCATAACAGATGGCGTGGAGTTCGCCGGTTTCCGGGTCACGGTGCGGGTGGGCGGTAAAGCCGCCAAGGCGCAACGTGCCATCCAGATTGCTGTGCGCCGTGGTGCCGAGCAGCGTATCGAGTTCGACGGGCAGCCCGCCGGCTTCGACCATCGCCAGGATCTTGCCGGCATGGCCGATGACATTGGTGTTGACGGTATCAGTGCGCTCGTTGCGCGGGCCGGGGGCGGGGGCCTCGCCAAGCGCCTGGCTGACGCGGGTGGAACGGACATAGCGGTTGCGATACCATTCGGCCTTGCCGGCGTGGAGGCGGACGCCGTGGACCATGCCGTCGCCGGCGAACCAATGGTAGAAACGCGGATCGGGCGGGGTGACCGGGTTCGGCCCGATACGGACATAGGTGCCGGAAAGCGTTGCTGGCAGGGCGCCGGTGACCGGCAGGGATTCCACCGTCAGTTCATCGGCCACCGGGGCATAGGGGCCAGCGAGGAACGGGTTGAACTCGGTTTTGGCGCGTGTGGCCATGGCTTGCATCCCCAGCGGCTATTGCCAGCAAAGGGTGTCCCCATGATGCTGCAAGGTCAACCGCAATTTGGTGGCGGCGCTGCGGCTATTTCATCAATACCAGTTCTTCGCTCATCGTCGGGTGCAGCGCGACGGTGTCGTCGAATTGCGCCTTGGTCAGGCCGGCCTTGATGGCGATGGCGACGGCTTGCAGGATTTCGGGCGCATCTGGCCCGAGCATATGGGCGCCGACGACCTTGCCCGTCGATTCCTCGACGATGAGTTTGTAGAGCGCGCGTTCGTTGCGGCCGGCGAGCACGTTGCGCATCGGACGGAAATCGGAGCTGTAGACGCGGACATTGCCCAGCGTGTTGCGCGCCTTGGATTCTGAAAGCCCGACGCTGCCCAGCGGCGGGTTGGAGAAAACCGCGCTCGGTACGCAATGATAATCGACCTGCCAGGGTTTGTTGCCGAACACGCTGTCGGCATAGGCATGGCCTTCGCGGATGGCGATGGGGGTGAGCTGGATACGGTCCGTCACATCGCCGACGGCGTGGATGTGATCGACATTGGTCTTGCTGTCGGCATCGACGCGGACGGCGCCGCGATCATCGAGTTCGACACCGGCGGCCTCCAGCCCGAGGCCTTCGACATTGGGACGGCGGCCGATGGCCCAGAGCAGCAGGTCGGCCTCCAGCGGATCGCCATCCTCGCGGTACAGGCGGATGCCGGTTTCGGTTTTTTCGACCGATTGCAGCTTGCAGTTGAACTTGAAATCAATGCCCTTGCCCATGGAAATGGTGAGCAGCCGGTCGCGGAGGGCAGGGTCCCATTCGCGCAGGATGGTGTCGCCGCGGTTGACCAGCGTTACCTTGACGCCGAGTTCGTGGAAGATGCCGGCGAATTCATTGGCGATATAACCGCCGCCGGCAATGAGCACGGATTTGGGCAGTTTTTCGAGGTGGAAGACCTCGTTGGACGTGATGCCATGTTCGACGCCCGGTGCATCGGGCAGGGCGGGGCGGGCGCCGGTGGCGATGAGGATGCGTGCAGCGGTGATGCGCTTGCCGCCGACATCGAGCGTGTGCGGATCGATGAAGGTGGCGCGATCGTGGAACACCGTGACCTTGTTGTTATCCAGTGTTTCCAGATAGATGGCGTTCAACCGGTCGACCTCGCCGAGCACATTGTCGCGCAGGGTCGGCCAATCGAAATCACGACCATGGATTTGCCAGCCGAAGCGGCGGGCGTCCTCCAGATCCTCGGCGAAATGCGCACCATAGACGAGCAGTTTCTTGGGCACGCAACCGCGGATGACGCAGGTGCCGCCGACGCGATATTCCTCTGCCACGGCAACCCGCGCGCCATGGCCGGCGGCGATGCGGGAAGCTCGGACGCCGCCCGAACCGGCGCCGATGACAAACAGGTCGAAATCATAGTCGGTGGTCATGATCAATTTTTCCCGTGCGGCGGCGGACGCGGAGGCCGCAGCGTTTGGTGCTGTCGCCGAGATAGGCGGCGGGCAGGGAAAGACCAATTGATTTGTGTTCTGGGCGCGATCGATTTTGCGCATGATGGCAAAATCGATCGCGCCCGGTGCGCCAATACGGGCTGATTCGCGCGCTATTTGGTGAGCAGCGCCAGCTTGCCCAGCCAGCCGGCACCATCACGGGCCGCCGCCGTGCGCGGACTGCCCAAGGTGCTGCATTCGAGGCAGGCGGCCTGCATGGTCGGGCCGCTGGCCATTGCCTGCAGATCACCGATGGCGGCGAGCAGGCGCATCCGGGACGCGGCGGCGATCTTGGCAAAAGGATCGCGGGAGGCGCCGAATGCTGCACCGGCATGCGCCTGGTCGGCCTGGTCTTGATCCTCCCCGGCGCCCATCAGCCCTTCGAGAATGGCGACGACCTGCGATTGTGGCTTTTCGATATCGATGGTGCGGATGTCGCCCTTCAGCCCGGCACGTCTGGCGGCTTCGGCGACGGCGACATCGAGACCGCCCATGCCGTCGACGAGTTTCAGGCCGAGCGCGGTTTCGCCGGCCCAGACCCGGCCCTGGCCAACCTTGTCGACATCGGCGACCGGAAGCTTGCGGGCGACAGCGACGATGCTGGTGAAGCGGCGGTAGATGTCCTCGACGGAGCTTTGCAGGATGACCTTGGTTTCGGGTGAAAGCCCGCGCAGCACATCGGGTTCGCCGGAATAGGGGGTGGATTTCACGCCATCGACGCCAACGCCATATTCGGCGAGCGTGCGGTTGAAGCTGGGGATGATGGCGAATACGCCGATGGAGCCGGTGATGGTGGAAGGCTGCGCATAAATGGCATCGGCAGCGGTGCCGACCCAATACCCGCCCGACGCCGCGACCGGGCCGAACGATGCGACAACCGGCAGCCCGGCCTTTTTGGCGTCGAGCAGCGCCTGGCGGATCTGTTCCGATGCGAGGACGGAACCGCCACCGGAATCGACGCGGACCACCAGCGCCTTGATATCGTCATTGTCCGCAATCGCCTTTGCCACGGCGCGGGCGATGGTGTCGCCGCCGGCGGTGCCGCGCGGGGCCTCGCCATCGACGATGTTGCCGGTGACATAGACGACGCCCACCGCCGGGCCGCTCTCGGGCACCAGCGATTTGTTGGCCGAGATATAGGTATTGAGCGAAACGCCCTTGTAGGTGCCGAACGAGCGTTGATCGCCGCTGCCGACCTGCTTTACCATTGCGGCGTCGAAATCACTGCGGGTGCCGATCACGTCGACCAATCCGGCTTGTTGCGCGGCCTTGGCCTGGTCACCACCGGCGGCGCCGAGGCGTTGCGGCAATTGCGCGATAAAGGCGCTGACGCCGGCGGCGGGCCGTGCCGTATGGACGTCGGCAAGCCAGGTTTTCCACAGGCTGTCGACGAGCGCCTGGTTGGCGGCGCGGGCTTCGGGTGAGCTTTCGGTGCGGGTGAATGGTTCGACGGCGGCCTTGTAGGTGCCGACGCGGAAGACGTTCACATCGATATCGAATTTGTCGAGAAGCTTCTTGAAATAAAGGTTGGCACCACCGGGGCCGGTGAGCAGAACGCCGCCAAGCGGGTTGACCCAGACCTTGTTGGCCTGTGCCGCGAGATAATAGCCATCGTCGGTATAGGCGGTGGCATAGGCGTAGATCGGCTTGCCTTCCTGCCGGAACCTTTGCAGCGCCGTAGCGATGGATTGCAGATTGGCTTCACCGGCGCCGACGAAGGTATCGAGATCAAGGACAATGTTTTTGATTCGGCTGTCCTTGCGCGCCTGGTCGATGGCGCCGAGGATGTCGCGCATTTCGGTCTGGCTGCCGATGTCGCTGCCGCTGGCGAGCTGGAACGGGGAAGTTTCCGCCGCCTGGTCGACGATGCCGCCATCAAGGTTGAGCACCAGAGCGCTGCCATCGGGGACTTTAAGCGGGGCACGACCGCTCAGCGCGCTCCACAATCCGACGAAGAACAGGGTGAGCAGCAGAAGGACGAGCAGATCCTTGACGCCGACAAGGAAGCGCCAAGAGTAGCGAACAAAGGTCACGGGCAAGCCTTTTGGAGGTGCATGAAGCTGATATAGGGGTTGATCCCATGTCGCCGCAACTGCACCGGCGATTCAGGTGGTCATCTGACGCAGGGGCAACGGCGGCATTTGGGGCAGCTTATCGGGGCGGGGCGGTTTGCGGCGCCGCGCCGGGCAGGCAGACGTGCATCGCCGACCGCAACGCCATTGGAGGTGCGTTGGCCAATCTGCCTTTCGGTTCAGGCGGTTTTCAATAGACCCGGAAGCGGGCGCGGCAGCCGCCGTTCACCCAGATCGAATTGCGATCCCAGCCCCACGTGCGGCCCTGGGTGCAATCACCGCCCTCCACCTTTTCGATCGAGACGCCGCCGCGAATTACCGCCGCGCAACGGGCCGGCTTGTAATCCCAGCTTTCGCATTTGACGATGGTGGAATAGCCATCATTGCCGGGTCCGCCACCACCCCGATAGCCATCGTTGCGGTATCCGTCGCCGCTGTAACGATTGCCCCAGCCGCTGCTGACCGCGAATTCGGCACGGCAGCCGCCGTTCACCCATATGCCATTGTTGTCCCAGCCCCAGGTGGCGCCCTGCCGGCAATCGCCGGCGATGACCCGTTGGATACGGACATTGCCACGTGCATTCACCGCGCAACGGGCGGGGCGGTAGTTCCAGCTTTCGCATTTGACGATCGATTCATAGCCGCCGTGCCTGCCGCCACCATAGCCGGGACGGCCATCGCCATAGCCGGGACGGCCATCACCATAGCCGGGACGGCCATCGCCATAGCGACCGGTCTGATATTCGAACATGGCGCGGCAGCCGTTGCGGACGTCGACCCCGTTGCGGCCAAGGTTCCAGTTGCCCGGCTGGCAATCACCGGCGATGACGCGGAGCAGCCGTATGCCGCTTACGTCGGGTATCGGGCAGGAGGCGGGGCGATAGTCCCAACTTTCGCATTTGATGGTGCCATCGGCCTGGCCGCGAAACTGGGCACTGGCGGGGGCGGTGAAGCCGAGTGTTGCCGACAGTGCGAAGAACGCCATCACGATCAACTTGCGCATGGAGATACTCCCCAGAAAGCCTTGCCGCTTTGTAGTTGAAGTTATGCACGATTGCGGCGACGTGTCGAGACATTGGTATTGGCGTGCAATGATGCCGAATCATCGGTGGGGATGCCGTGGGGGGCTTGCCGCACGACGGCAGCAGATCGGGGTTCAACCCAGCCGGATTCCCGCGGCACCGGCGGTTTCAACGGTGAATTGCCAGGCAACACGCCCCGAACGGGCGCCGCGGCCCGCCGCCCAGGTTAGCGCCGCCGCCGGATCGAAGGCGAGGCAATGGGCGCGGGCGTAATTGGCGCAGATTGCCAGATATGTCGGCTGATCACAGGCATGAAAGCCAAGCCGCAGCCCGAAACGGTCGGCGAGCGCCAGCCTGTCATCGGCTGCATCGCGCGGATTGGCATCGGCGCCATCATCGTCCGCGATGCGATGCGGCACCAGATTGCGGCGGTTGGAGGTGACGGCGAGGCGGAGATGATCGGGCCGGGCCATGACGCCGCCATCCAGCAGCGAGCGCAGCGCGTGCATGTTGGCGGCGGCAGCGCCGGCTTCGCCATCCAGCGACAGGTCATCGAGGAAGATGGTGAAGCGGCGGTTGATGCGGGCAAGCGCGGTGAACAACGTCGGCAGGCTGTCGAGATCGGGCTGGGCGATCTGCACCAGCGCGATATCATGGCCGGCATCGATGAGCGCCGCATGGACGGCGCGGACCAGCGAGCTTTTGCCCATGCCGCGCGAACCCCAGAGCAGCACGTCATGTGCAGGCAGGCCGGCGGCATGGCGGCGGCTGTTTTCGAACAGGGTGGCTTTTTGCGCGTCGACCCCTGCGTACAGCGCCAGCGGGGTCGTGCGCGGGGCCGGCACGCCGGCAAGGCCCTGGCCATTCCAGACATACCAGTGGCAAGTGGCCGGATCGGCGGCGACGGGTGGCGGCGCGATCCGGTCGAGCGCGGCGGCGATGCGGGCGAGGCTGTGTTGCGGATCGGAATCGGTGGCGGGGTGATCGGTCATCGGATTTCCATAGCGGCAGCGGCGGCACTTGGCACCTGCCATGGTGCAGGCGGCGCTTTTGCCCACAGGCGTTGCGTGTCTGCGCCCGACAAGCTAGAGCCGCGCATCCGTCCGAAACCGGACCCGAGAAAGCGCCCTTTGATGTTTGCATCCCCCGCCTTTGCCCAGGCCGCGTCTGGCGCCGGCGCCGGTACAGGTACCGCCGGCCTGATCGCCTTTGTGCCCTATCTGGCGATTTTCGCGATTTTCTACTTCCTGATGATCCGGCCGCAGCAACAGCGGGCCAAGGCGCATCGCATGCTGATCGACGCTGTCAAAAAGGGCGACGAAGTTGTGACCGGCGGCGGGCTTATCGGCAAGGTGGTGCGGGTCATGGACGGCGAAGTCGAGGTTGAGCTCGCCCCGCAGGTGAAGGTGCGCGCGCTCAAATCGACACTGGGCGATGTGCGGGTTCGCGGTGTGGCGGTGGCGGCCAACGACAGCGCCAAAGGGGCCTGAACGCGGTGCTCGACTTTCCCACCTGGAAGATCTGGACGATCATCGTCACCATCCTGCTTGGCGTCGCCTATGCCTTGCCGAATTTCGTCAGCGAGCAGCAGGCGGCGAAGCTGCCATCCATTTTGCCGCACCAGCAATTGAGCCTGGGGCTCGATCTGCGCGGCGGTTCGCACCTGATGCTGGAAGCCAGCACCGATGATGTGCGCAAGACCAAGCTGGAAACGCTGGAAGACACGGTGCGCAGCGAATTGCGCCAGGTTGATGGCGGCGCTGTCGTCTATACCGACATGTCGACGGCCAATGGCCAGTTGAGCTTCATTGTCAGCGATCCGACGCGGGTCGATGCGGCGCGCGCCGCGCTGGAAAAGGTGACGCGGCCGCTGTCCGGTCTGTCGGGCGCGCGTGAAGTTGAGGTTGCCGTCACCGATGGTAACAAGATCGTGATGACCGAGACCGATGCCGGCATCAACACCTCCATCGACAATGCGATGGCGCAGGCCGTCGAAGTCATCCGCAAGCGTATCGACGAGCTTGGCACGCGGGAGCCCAGCATCGTGCGGCAGGGCACCAACCGCATCGTCGTGCAGGTGCCGGGCCTGCAGGACCCATCAGCGCTGAAGGCGCTGCTGGGCAAGACGGCAAAGCTGGAATTCAAGCTGGTCGATGTCGGCGCCGATCCCGCCGAGGCGGCGCAGGGACGCACACCGCCGGGCAGCCAGATACTGCCATTGCTTGAAGGCGGCACCATCGTCGTCAAGCGCCGCGCCATCATCACCGGCGACCAGTTGGTCGATTCGCAGGTTTCCAGCGATGACAATGGTGCGCCGGCGGTGAGTTTCCGCTTCGATTCAACGGGTGGCCGCCGCTTTGCCCAGGCAACGCAGGAAAACGTCGGCAAGCCCTTTGCAATCGTGCTTGATAACAAGGTGATTTCGGCACCGGTCATCAACGGGCCGATTTTGGGCGGTTCGGGCATCATCCAGGGCAATTACACGACCGCCAGTGCCAATGATCTCGCCATCCTGCTGCGATCGGGCAAGCTGCCCGTCGAACTGAAGGTGGTCGAGGAACGCACGGTCGGGCCGGATCTGGGAGCGGATTCAATCCGTGCCGGGTCGATTGCGGCGGTGGTTGCGGTGGTCGCGGTATCGCTGCTGATGGTGCTCACCTATGGCCGCTTCGGCGTTTATGCTGTGCTGGCGCTGATCATCAACATCTTCCTGATTCTGGGTGTGATGTCGGCGGCGGGCTTCACGCTGACGCTGCCCGGCATCGCGGGGCTGGTGCTGACCATCGGTGCCGCGGTTGATGCGAATGTGCTGATCAACGAGCGTATCCGCGAGGAACGGCGCAAGGGCAGGGGGGTGATCGCCTCGGTAGAGGTTGGTTTCCGCGATGCGACGCGGACCATCTGGGACGCCAACAGCCTCAACATCATCGTCGCCATGATCATGTTCTCGTTCGGGTCGGGGCCGATCAAGGGTTTTGCCGTGGTGCTGTCGATCGGCATCGCCACATCGGTTTTCACCGCCGTGACCGTGGTGCGGTTGATGGTTTCGCGCTGGCTCGCCAAGGCGCGGCCGGCGGCGCTGAGCATCTAGGACCCTGACATGCCTTTGAAAATCGTTCCCGATAATACCAATATCGGCTTTGTTCGTGTTCGCTACATCGCCTTTGCGCTGACCCTGCTGTTGACGCTGGGGTCCATCGGCCTGCTGGCAGCACGGGGCCTCAACCTTGGCGTCGACTTTGTCGGCGGGTTGACCATGGAAGTGGAGTTCAAGGTGCCGCCGCCGCTCGATGGCCTGCGCAAGCAGGTCGACAGCCTGGGCGTCGGCACATCGTCGCTGCAGGAGTTCGGAACGCCGCGCAATATCCTGATCCGCCTGCCGTTGCCCGAAGGCGATCAATCGGCGGTGCAGAAGGTTGTTGCCAAGGTGCAGGCCGGTTTGAAGGGCAATTATGGCGACGTCAGTTTCCGGCGCGTTGAATCGGTTTCGGGCAAGGTTTCGGGCGAATTGATCCAGAGCGGCATCTGGGCAGTGCTCGCGTCCATGGCGGCGGTGGCTTTGTTCACCTGGTTCCGCTTCGAATGGTATTTCGGCATTTCAACCGTGGTGGCGCTGATTCACGACGTGGTCGTGACAATGGGCTTTTTTGCGCTGACGCAGTTGGAGTTCGATCTTAACGTTGTCGCGGCAGTCCTTACGATCATTGGTTATTCTTTGAACGACAAGGTGGTCATCGATGACCGTATTCGGGAGAATTTGCGCAAATATCGTTCGATGGACATAGGCTCGATCATCGATCTTTCGGTTAATGAAACGCTGCCGCGCACGGTGATGACATCGGTGACGCTGCTTGCCGCGCTGGCGTCGATGTTGCTGCTGGGCCCGGATGTGATCTTTGGCTTTACCGCCGCGATGATGCTGGGGATCGTGGTCGGCACCTATTCATCGATTTTCGTGTCGTCGTCGCTGCTGATCTCGCTGGGGGTCAAGTCCCGCGCTGTCGCGCCGCCGGCGGCCGCGGAGCGCGTGGCGCCGCGACGTTCGGAACGCATGTAGCCATTGCTGCCGGGCCCGCGCGGGCCGGTGCCGTTTCAGGCCCCAGGGGGTCAGACGACGGTGCCGAGCCCGTCGCAGCTGAGATCAAATGCCGCCAGCCCCGATTCCAGATCGGTGCTGAAGGTTGGCTGTTCCAGTATCCAGTCGGCGGGGCTGTTCAGTTCCTCGCTGGCGGCATCCATCGCGTCGGCCCATTCGCTGGCATCGAAAGTGCCGCGACCGATCATTGCAAGCGCGATGACTTCGGCCTGTTCGTCATCGGCAAGATCATCGACAATGGCGCGCAATTCCGCCTCGCTGGGGTTGTCGCCATCATCCTCGATGGCATCTATGCCGCCGTCATCGGTCGGGTTGGAGCCTTCGTCCGGGTCGGTATCGGGGATCAGCGCTTCATATTCGCGGGCGCGCAAGATGATGCGGCAGACGGTTTCGACGGATACGGCGAGTTCCATGGCGACCGGTCTCATGTAGAGGACAAGGACCCAGTTTACGCTGGTTTGCGGCGCAGCAGAAGGGGCAAGTGCCACGCCTGCCGCACCCGCAGAATCAGAAGGGCGTGGCGCAGATGCCGTAGTTGATGCAATATTGGCTGGCGACGCCGACCATGATTGCACCGAGCAGCCACAGCAGCTTGCCGCGCGCCGAAAGCTCCATATTGCCGACCATTGCTGCTACTCCGCTGCTATCGCTTCGGCGTGGTTGCCCGTCAGCCGCGCCTTGGCGGTGTTATATTCCGAGACCAGCCGCGCAACCAATTGCCCGGCGGGCAGAACCTCGTTGATCGCGCCGATACCTTGGCCGCAGCCCCAGATGTCCTTCCAGGCCTTGGCCTTGCTGCTGCCGCCACTGCCAAAGTTCATGGCGCTGGGGTCGCTTTCGGGCAGGTTGTCTGGGTCCATGCCGGCGTTGATGATGGAGGGGCGCAGGTAGTTGCCGTGAACGCCGGTGAACAGGTTGGAATAGACGATATCGGCCGCCGCGGAGCCGACGATCATGTCCTTGTAATCCTGCGCGGCGCGCGCCTCGGCGGTGGCGATGAAGGCGGAGCCGATGTAGCCGAAATCGGCGCCCATGGCCTCGGCGGCGAGCACGGCGGCACCGTTGGCGATGGAGCCAGACAGCGCCAGCGGCCCATCGAACCATTGCCGGATTTCCTGCACCAGTGCGAACGGCGAGATGGTGCCGGCATGGCCACCGGCGCCGGCGGCGACGGCGATCAGGCCATCGGCGCCCTTTTCGATTGCCTTGCGGGCAAAGCGGTTGCTGATGATGTCGTGCATGACGATGCCGCCATAGCTGTGGATGGCTTCGTTCACATCCTCGCGGGCGCCGAGCGAGGTGATGATCAGCGGCACCTTGTATTTCACGCACAGCGCCAGATCGTCCATCAACCGGTCGTTGGATTTGTGGACGATCAAATTGACAGCATAGGGCGCGTCTTGCGGCGTCAATTCGGTGTTGAGGCGTTGCAGCCATTCTTCGAATTGTTCGATGGGGCGGGCGTTGAGGCTGGGAAAGCTGCCGACGATGCCGGCGCGGCATTGCGCCATCACCAGTTCCGGCCCTGAAATGATGAACAATGGCGAACCGATGGCGGGGATCGACAGGCGGTTCTTGAAAATGGCGGGCATCGACATCGGGCGTTTCCTCAAACTATCGGCCGGGTGTGCGCAAGCCGGGCAGCGCTGGCAACCCTCAAATTGAGCGGGACTTTAGGGCTCGTCGTCGAAGATGGCCACCACAGAAGTGCCAGCGGCGCTGGCGCGGGCGCGGAACATGCCCGGCGTGCTGAACGACCAGCCGCAGCTGCCATCGGCACCGGCGAAGATGATGCCGCCATCGCCGCCCATCGATTTCAGCTCGCCGCGCACCACGGCATCGGCGGCGGCCTGCGGGGATTCGCCCAGCATCCGGATACGGGCGGTGATCTCGTGTGCCGCCGCGGTGCGGATGAAATATTCGCCGGATCCGGTCGCCGATATCGCCGCGGCGCGGTCATCGGCCCAGGTGCCGGCGCCGATCAGCGGCGAATCGCCGATGCGGCCCCAGCGTTTGCCGGTCAGCCCGCCGGTGGAGGTGGCGGCGGCGACATGGCCGGCGTTGTCGCGTGCCACGGCACCGACAGTGCCATATTTGAGATTGGCGTCGAACAGCGGCTCCCCTCGCGCCGCCGCCGCCTTCATCGCCTGCAGCGCTTGCCATCGTGCTTCGGTGTGGAACCAGGCTGGATCGACCTGTTCCAGCCCGGTATCGAGCGCAAAAACATCGGCACCTTCCCGGGCCAGCAGCACATGCGGTGTCTGTTCCATTACGGCACGCGCCAGGCAGATGGGGTGGCGTGTGCGGGTGACGCCCGCAACGGCACCGGCGGCACGGGTGTCGCCAGCCATGATGGCGGCGTCGAGCTCGATGCGGCCTTCGGCGGTAAAGACCGCGCCCCGGCCCGAATTGAACAGCGGGTCGTCCTCCAGCACCATCACGACGGCCTCGACCGCATCGAGCGCGGCACCGCCGGCCGCCAATATGGCCTCGCCCGCGGCCAGCGCCGCCGCCAGTCCGGCGCGGCAACCGGCTTCATGGGTGCCGGATAGGCTGGCCCTGGTCATGGTGCCGGAGCCGCCATGGATGGCGAGCGACCAGCGGGCGGGGGGAACGGGAGCGGACATTGCCATGCTGTAGCAGGTGCAGCGCACCCGCCAAGCGCGGTAAGTTGCGGGTACCGTGCGCAACGGTGGTTGACCGGGGCAGGGGTGGGGCATTATAGGCCGCGCTCCCGCAGCTTATGGTCGGGCGGTCGGTGTGGCGAAGTAGCTCAGTTGGTTAGAGCACGGGAATCATAATCCTGGGGTCGGGGGTTCAAATCCCTCCTTCGCTACCATCCATTTTGCCTTTGATGGGCGCCAGATTGACGGACACGCAGGCCGTCGTCAGCATGCGCCCCTGTCGTTGTTCTGGAGATGAGCCGATGGGCGGGCTGGTATTTGAACTGGTGGCGATCATCCCGTCGCAATGCGTGCTTGGCGAAGGGCCGGTCTGGGATGCCCGTCTCGGCTGCCTGTGGTTCACCGATATCCAGAGCGCGCAACTGCTGTGCTGGCACCATGCCGAGGCAAGGCTGGTCCGGCATGGTTTACCGGAGCGGCTTGGCTCTTTTGCCCTGACGCCCGATCCGGCGACGCTGCTGTGTGCCTTTGCCAGCGGCTTTGCGCATTATGGCCCGGCCACCGGCGCGATCGACTGGTTGCACCGGACCGAGCCCGACTATCGCGGTATCCGCATGAACGATGGCCGCGCCGACCGTGCCGGCCGCTTCTGGGTCGGCAGCATGGTGGAGGATGCGAAGCTGGCGCCAGCGCACAGGGGCGCGTTGTATCGGCTTGATGCCAGCGATGGCCGTCCGGCGGCGACGCTGTTCGATGGGATCAGGATCAGCAATTCGATCTGTTTTTCGCCCGATGGCGGCCAGATGTATTTTGCCGACACGCCGAGCCAGGAGATCGTCCGCTTCGATTGCGATGCGGCCGATGGCGGACTGTCCAACCGGCGCCATTTTGCGCGCTTGTCGGGCGATGCCTTTCCGGACGGGTCGGATATCGATGCAGCAGGCGGGGTGTGGAATGCCGAATGGGGATCGGGCCGGGTAACCGGCTATGCGCCCGATGGCGGCGTTGTCGCGCAGATCCAATTGCCGGTTTCGCAGGCGACCTGCATGGCCTTTGGTGGCGCCGCATTCGATCTGATGTTCGTCACCACCGCCAGCGAAGGGCTGTCACCCGAACGCCGGACGGCGGAGCCCCATGCCGGGGATGTTTTTGTCTACCAGTGCAATTTTAGCGGGTTGCCGGCGCCAATCTGTGCTTGATCGCCCGCCGCGGCATCGATCATGGCGGCGACCGGGGCGGGGATGGGGACCGCCGATGCCGCGCCGGTGTTGACGACCGCTATGGTGACACACGTCATGCCGATTTTCTGGCACGCGTTTGCAGCCATTGCTGCGGTCGGGACGATCTGCGCTGCTGTCTCTGCCTTCGCTGTGGATTTGCTTTTGGGCAGGGGGTCGGTCCTGCCAGCCGTGCATTTCCGCGCAGTGCCGCCGGATTATGCGCGCCAGGGCTGTTTTTGGCGGGCGGCCTGGGGCAAAGGAGCCCGATGACCATCGCCGATATCCAACCGATTCCACTCAACCTCGTCGATACCGATTTGCCGGCCGCTGCCGCGCGCTTTGGCGATGCCTTTGCGCGCACCGGGTTCGCTGTTGTCAGCGATCATGGCATCGACGATGCGATCATCGACCGGGCACTGACGGAGACCAAGGCGCTGTTCGCGCTGCCAGAGGCGGAAAAGCGCCAGCTGGTCGTTGAAGGCGGGCGCGGGCAGCGCGGCATGACGCCGTTCGGCGTGGAGGTTGCCAAGGGGGCCACCCGGTCCGATCTGAAGGAATTCTGGCACGTCGGCCGGGACCTGCCGTCCGGCCACCACAATGTCGGCACGATGCCGCCAAATGTCTGGCCGCCGCAACTGCCGGGGTTCCGGCCGGCGGTTTCGGCGCTGTTTGCGGCGCTCGACGCGGCGGGCGTCCGGATGCTTCGGGCGATTGCCGTGCATCTGGGCCAGGCGCCAGACTTTTTCGTCGATCCGGTGCGCGACGGCAATTCGATCCTGCGGTTGTTGCACTATCCGCCGGTCGCGCCGGGCGCCGATGCCATCCGGGCCGGCGCGCATGAGGATATCAACGTCATCACCCTGCTGCTTGGTGCCGAGGAGGCCGGGCTGCAATTGCTGGGGCGGGACGGCGTGTGGCGGGATATTGCCGCCCCTCCCGGCAGTCTTGTCTGCAACATCGGCGACATGCTGCAACGGCTGACGGGCGGGCGACTGCCTTCGACCACGCACCGCGTCGTCAACCCGGCACCGGAACGCGCCGGTGTGCCGCGTTTTTCAACGCCGTTCTTCCTGCATTTTCGGCCGGATTATCTTATTGAAACATCGCCGGGCGGGCCTGCAGAATGGCCGGCGATTACGGCCGATGCGTTTCTGCTTGAACGGCTGCGTGAAATCGGCCTGACGTGAACGCCGTGGGTGTGATTGCCGGCAAAATCAGCTCGCGCCGGTCGCCTGGCTGTCGGCGGTTTTTGAAGATGTCAGTTCGACTGCCAAAGTGGTGCCGACGATGACACCAAGCGACAGCCCTATTATCCAGAGCAGAAATTGAGGCCTTAGCCGCAGCATTTCGCGCAAATCGTTCAGTGCCATGACCGTTCCCGCATTCGCCACTTTTTTGATTCTGGCTGTGTGAATTATAAAGCAAGATTCGTGCCATCGTAACGAACGCATGGAAGCAGTTGGAATCGCGGCAACCGGCAAAAATGGCGATTCAGAAGTTGTAAAGCCTGCCGACACATTTCAGTAGTATGCGTTGATAAACGTCAACCCATCGGGCGGCGCATTGAGCCCCAGTGCGGTGCGATTACGGGCCGCGAGAGCCGCGGCGAGGTCGGTTGCGGTCCAGCGGCCCTGGCCGACGAGCTTGAGACAGCCGGTCATCGAGCGGACCTGATGGTGCAAAAACGACCGGGCCCTCGCTTCGATGATGACGCGGTCACCGTCCCTGTGGACATCGAGTTGATCGAGCGTCTTGACCGGCGACGCGGATTGGCATGCGGCCGAGCGAAAGGTGGTGAAATCATGCTTGCCGACCAGCATTTGCCCGGCGGCGCGCATGGCGTCGGCATCGAGCGGGTTGGGCACCTGCCAGGCAAGGCCCTTGTCGATGGTCAGCGGGGCGCGGCGGTTGATGATGATATAGCGATAGGCGCGGCCGATGCAGTCAAAACGTGCGTGGAAATCCGGTGCTGGTTCGCAGCCCAATATGGCGATGGGGAGCGGGCGGAGATGGGCGTTTATGGCGGCCGCGAGGCGGAACGGCGGCATGGCGCGCTCCAGATCGAAATGCGCCACCATGGCGGCGGCATGGACGCCGGCATCGGTGCGGCCGGCGCCATGGACAGCCGTGGATTCGCCGCAGATCGCATGGATTGCGATTTCGATGGCACCCTGCACCGAAGCGCCGTTGCGCTGCCGTTGCCATCCGACGAAGGGCCGGCCATCGAATTCGACGGTGATGCGATAGCGGTTCACGGCGCCGGCGTTACCCGCGTGCCCGCCGCGATGGTCCAGCCGTTGAGCAGGTCACGGATCGGCATTGCCGGCTTGCCGGGGCGCTGGACGATGGTGGGGCGGAGCGCGCCCTCGGTCGTACCGATGGTGAAGCCGTCACCTATCAGGCCAGGTGAGAATGATCCTGCAACAATTTCTGATTGCAGGATTTTGATACGTTCACCGGCGATTTCGCACCAGGCGCCGGGGGCGGGGTTGTAGGCGCGGACGCAGCGTTCCAGGATTGCGGCGGGTTGGTTGAAATCGAGCCTTGCCTCGGCCTTGCTGATCTTTGGGGCATGGGTTGCGCCGGCGCTCGGCTGCGGTGTTGCTGTCCAGCGATTGCCGAGCCGCGGCGTCGCAAGCACATCGACAGTCAGCGCCGCACCAAGCGTCGCCAGTTCGGCGGTGAGAGCGCCGGCGGTCTTGCGGTCAATCGGGGTCGGGGCATGGGCGATCATCGGCCCGGTATCGAGCCCGGCCTCCATCTGCATGATGGTGACACCAGTTTCCTTGTCGCCCGCGAGGATGGCGCGTTGGATGGGCGCCGCACCGCGCCAGCGGGGCAGCAGCGATGCGTGGATATTGAGGCAGCCGTGCAGCGGCGCATCGAGCACTGCCTGAGGCAACAACAGCCCATAGGCGGCGACAATGGCGGCATCGGCACCCAGCGCGGCGAATTCGGCCTGCGCCGCATCGACGCGCAGGCTGCGCGGGGTGTGGACGGGGATGCCAATCGCGTCTGCGCGATCATGCACCGCCGATCTGGCCAGCGCCTCGCCACGCCCCGCCGGTTGCGGCGCGCGGGTATAGACGGCGATGATCTGGTGCCCCGCGGCGACCAGAGCATCGAGCGCCGGCACGGCAAAGGGCGGGGTTCCCATGAAGATGATGCGCATGGCCGCTGGCTAGGCGGTTTTGCCCGGATGGGAAAGACCTGTGGCGGCGCGGCATGGTGCGCGGCAGGCCCGTCGATACAGGCGAAGCCGCGCATCATGGCGCCCAATTGCCACCAGCCGATGCGTCAGCGGGTCATCACCACGCTGACGGCGCGGCGGTTCTGGGCCCAGGCGGCTTCATCAGAACCATCGACGGCCGGGCGCTCCTTGCCATAGCTGATGGTCGTCATGCGGCCGGTATCGACGCCCTGTGCGGCGAGGAAGTTCTTGGCAGCGACGCCGCGGCGTTCCCCGAGCGCGAGGTTATATTCGCGGGTGCCGCGTTCATCGGTATGGCCCTCGACGGTCACCTTGACTAACGGATATCGGGCCAGCCATTCGGCCTGTTTGCCAAGAATGGTGCGGGCTTCGTCGTCGAGTTCATAGCTGTCATAGGCAAACAGGACATGATCCGATCCCGATTGTGCGACGAAATCGGCGGCCGACCCCGGCACGATGGTCGATGTGACCTGTTCGGTGGGCGCGGTTTCGCTGGGCGTCTGGGTCGCGGGCGACTGCACGGCGGCGGTGGTCGGCGGCGTTGGCGGCAGCGTCTTTGGCTTGGTGGCGCAACCGGACACGCCGATCACCAGCAAGGCGGTAAGGGGCAGGGCGAAAGAACGCTTCATGAGAAAAACCTTTCTTTGTTGGCCGGACCCTCTATGGGTCCTTTCTAAACGCTTGTGGTTTCAGGGCAATAGTGGCGACCATGCGGGATCGGACCCATCGAGCGGGGTTGGCACCTTGCGCTCGTTCTGGCCCGAAAGATCGACCGAATAAAGATTGGACGTGCCGCCCCGGGTGGTGCGGAAGAACAGGATCACCCGGCCGTTGGGCGACCAGGTCGGGCCTTCGTCCTGATAGGCGTTGGTGAGCAGGCGCTCGCCGCCGCCATCGGGTCGCATGACGCCGATGGAGAAGCGGCCGCCGCCGATGCGGGTGAAGGCAATCAGATCGCCGCGCGGGCTCCACACTGGCGTGCCGGCGCGGCCCTCGCCAAAGCTGATGCGCTGCTGCCCCGAACCATCGGCGCCCATCACATAAAGCTGCTGGCTGCCGCCGCGATCGCTTTCAAACACGATGCGGGCGCCATCGGGCGAATAGCTGGGGCTGGTGTCGATGCCGGGCTGGCTGGTCAGCCGCGTCAGCTTTCGGCTGCCGAGATCGAGCCGGTAGATATCGGTATTGCCGCCGATCGACATCGAGAACACCAGATTGCTGCCATCGGGCGAAAAGCGCGGCGCAAAGCTCATGTTCGGGAAATCGCCGATGGCTTGCTGGCGGCCGGTGCCAAGCGTGTACAGCCAGACGCGGGGGCGATTGCCCTCGAACGACATATAGGTGATCGTCTGCTGGTTGGGAGCAAAGCGCGGCGTCAGCACCAGATTCTGGCCGCTGGTCAGGAAGCGGTGGCCGGCGCCATCCTGGTCCATCACCGCCAGCCGCTTGATCCGTTTGGTGCGCGATCCCGTTTCGGAAACATATACGATGCGGCTGTCGAAATAGCCCGATTCGCCGGTCAGCCGGGAATAGACCAGATCGGCGCATTTATGGGCGGCACGGCGCCAACCGGCAGCGGTGGTGACAAAGCCCTGCCGCGCCAGTTCCTCGGTCGAAAACACGTCATATACGTAGCAGGCAAGGGTCAGGCCGCCATCGGGATTGGCGGTGATGCTGCCGGTGACAAGCGCCTGGGCGGCAATGGTCCGCCAGCTGGGAAATTCCGGGCGGGTGACATTGGGGACGGTAACCGTCGTTGTATAGGCGGCGCGGTCCAGCGGCTTGAACAGGCCCGAGGATTTCAGATCATTGGCAATGACGCTGGCGATGCGATCGCCGAGTTCGGCCGTGGTGCCGGCCTCCGTCGGCGTTGCAGCCGGCGTTGCGAACACCGGCACCGCGATCGGCAGGGGCTGGGCTATGCCTGAGTTGATATCGACGCGGATAGGATCCGCCTGCGCCTGTGCCGCAAAAGCAACCGCCGCTAGGGCAGCGAGGAATCGAACCGTGATACGCATATTCAAGGTGTAGCACCTTAACAACAAATTGTGGAGGGGGAGGGGCCGGATCGCCGTATCGAATTGGCAATCGTGCGGCGCACGGCAGGCCGGTGAGCAGGGGTATGACCGTACGGACGTGTACCGCCGCAGTCGTTCACGTCATGCTTTCCGGGTCGAAATTGATGATCGCCGATTTCCACAGGTCATACATGTCGGCGGGCAGTTTCAATGGCGAACAACGCAGCACGGCGCGGCGCGCGGTTTCGGCAAAGGCGCGGGCGTAATCACCGTTGCCGGCGGTTACCCCGGTTTGCGACACGACCGACGGCACCCCGATCAACCGCCCGTCGCGGCCGAAATCGGCGCGGATCAGCACTGTCATCTTGCGGACATCGGCGCCGCCGATAGGTGGGTTCCAGCAGGGCGCAACCTGGGATTTGATCGCCTGTGCCAGCGTGGCGGCGGCACGCGGATCGATGGTGGCGTTCTTTGGCTGGGCGGCGGCGATGCTTTTGGCCAGCGACGATGTATCGAGCGGCTTTGTCTTTGATTTGGGCAGCGCCTTGTCGATCAAATTGCTGAGCGTCGACATGTCGAGCGGTTTTGATTCGGGCTTGGCCTTTTCCGGCTTGGGCTTTTCGGGCGGTTCCGGCTTTTTGTCGGGCAAGGGCACGGCATCGGTGGGCGTTGGCGGTGCGGTGTCGGGTTGCGGCGGGGCTGGTTCAGCGGGGGCCGTGGTTTCCTGCGGGGCGGCCTTGATCGATGGCTTTGGCGCTTCGGTGACGCGCGGCGCATCGGCGATGTCGACAAACTCGACCGGTACCATTTCATCGGCGGGAGCCAGCGAGTGCTGGCTCCACTGCCAGCCGAGGCTGAGCGCGGCCAGCAGCAGGACGTGCGCGAGCAGCGCGATGCCGACGGCGCGCGCCTCCGATGGCGATTCCTGCCGCGCCATGGCGCCTAGCCGATCGGGCGTAATCACGGTCAAGGAGCGCGGCCCATCCGGTCAGGGTGTCTTGTCTGCGGCGGCGCGTGCCGGGGCGCGGCTGTCGGATACCAGCGCAACCTTGCGGAAACCCGCAGCCGATACTTCGCCGACGATTTCCATCACCCGGCCATAATCGAGCCGGCGATCGGCGCGGACATAGACGCGGGGTTCGTCGCCGGCGCCCGAACGCGCCTCGCGGATGGCGCTCATCTTGGTCGCCAGCCCGGCGGCGGGGATCGCCTGTTTGTCGATGAACACCTGGCCGCTGGCATCGATGCTGACCTGGATCGGCGCTTCATCCGATTTCAGCGCCTTTGCCTTGCTGTCGGGCAGGTCGATCGGCACGCCGGTGACGAGCAGCGGCGCCGTCACCATGAAGATGATCAGCAGCACGAGCATCACATCGACCATCGGCGTGATGTTGATATCCGCCATCGGCTGCCGGCGGCCGTGGCGTTTGGGGGAGCCCATGGCCATCGGCTATTTTTCCTCCATGCCATCGAGCTGGCGCGACAGCAGGCCCTGGAATTCTTCGGCAAAGGCGTTCAGCCGCGCTTCGAGGCGGCCGACATTGTGCAACAGCCGGTTGTAGCCGATCACCGCCGGGATGGCCGCGAACAGCCCGATGGCGGTGGCGAACAGCGCCTCGGCAATGCCCGGCGCCACCACGGCGAGCGTGGTGTTCTGCGAGGCGGCGATCGAAGTGAAGCTGCGCATGATGCCCCAGACGGTGCCGAACAGGCCGACAAAGGGGGCAACGGCGCCGATGGTGGCGAGAATGTTGAGCTTGTCGCCCAGATCATCGATTTCGCGGGCGATGCTGACCTGGGTGACCGATGCCAGCCGGGCACGGACGCCTTCACGATCGATGCGGCCGCGCGCCAGGCTGCGACGCCATTCGTTCATCCCGGCGACGAACATGCGGGCGCTGGGGTGCTTGGCCTTGGCGGCGGGATCATAAAGCGCATCGAGGCTTTCGGCCTTCCAGAACCATTCTTCGAACTGTTTGGCCTGATTGTTGATCGCCTTCAGCAGGCGCGAGCGTTCAAAGATGATCGCCCAGGACCAGACGCTGGCGGCGAGCAGCCCCAGCATGACGAGTTTGACGACGATATCGGCCTCGATGAACAGCGCCCAGGGGCTGAGATCGGCGGCGGCTTTGGTGATGGGATCCATTATTGAACAGCGGCCTGTTGCATGAGGAGGGTAAAGCGATCGTGCCACAGCTTCGATTGGCGGCGCGGGCGGCCTTCCATATCGAGAAACGCGGCGGTGACGGTGGCGGCGCAAAGCAGTTGGTCGCCGCGCATCACGTCATGGACGAGGCAGGTGGCGGCGGCGCGGACCTTGGTGACATGGGTGACAACGGTCAATTCGTCATCGAGCCGGGCCGGGCGGTGCCAAATGATCTTCATTTCATGGACGGCATAATAACCGGTGTCGGCGGCCATCATCTCGGTGTGGATGACGCCGGACAGGCGCAGCATTTCGGTGCGGGCGCGCTCCATATAGCGCAAATAATTGGCGTGATAGACGATGCCCGTCAGGTCCGTGTCCTCGAAATAGACGCGGACCGGCAGGTGATGAAAACCGCGCTCGATTCGGCCCTGGGTGGGCAGGTCGGCGGGTATCGGGGGCAGGGGGGCTGTCACGCGGACCCTCTTAGGGGACAGAGCCGGGAGGGGGAAGCGCGGTTGGGCGTGTGATGGGCACGGGTGGGGTGTTTTGGGGGTTGGCCAGCTTCGAGGGGTGCTACACAAGCGAAAGGCGCGGGCAAAGCTCGCGCCTGCGTCGAACGGGTTCGGCGGGGGTAACCCGCCGCCCCGCCGGCCGTGCTTGCGCGACTCCTTACGCTGCCATGCTGCGCAAGGGCGCGCTGCGTATTACACGCGTGGCAACCGCTTCTCAACGATACGCGCCGATTTGCCCGAGCGGCCACGCAAATAATAAAGCTTGGCGCGCCGAACGATACCGCGGCGGACAACCTCGATGGCTTCGATGCTGGGGGAATAAAGCGGGAAGACACGTTCCACGCCTTCGCCGAAGCTGATTTTACGTACCGTGAACGAAGAACCCATTCCGCAGTTGGAACGGGCGATGCAGACGCCTTCGTAATTCTGGACGCGGGTGCGTTCGCCTTCGACGACGCGCACACCGACGCGCAGCGTGTCACCGGCGCGGAACTGGGGGATGGCGCGCTTTGCAACGGCCTTTGCAATGTTTTCAGCTTCGATCGTCTGGATGAGATTCATCTCATTCCTCCTTTTTCTGTTGTCGCGCGCCAGAGGGCGACTGATCCGCGGCGTCGGTATGACGCTGCCAAAGATCGGGCCGCCGTGACCGTGTGTCCTGTTCGGACCGCGCCAACCGCCATGCGGCGATTTTCGCGTGATCCCCCGATCGCAACACTTCGGGGATCGCAAGGCCTTCCCATATGGGGGGCCTTGTATAGTGCGGGTGTTCGAGCAGCCCCGTTTCGAAGCTTTCGTCCACACCACTCAAGGGCGCGCCCATTACACCGGGCAGCAGCCTTACGCAAGCATCGAGAAGCACGGTGGCGGCAAGCTCGCCGCCGGACAGGATATAATCGCCGATACTGACCTGTTCGATGGCGCGGGCTTCGAACAATCGCTCGTCGAAACCTTCGAAGCGGCCGCAGAGCAGGGTGACGCCTGGGCCCGCCGCCAGATCACGCACCCTCGCCTGGGTGAGCGGTGCGCCGCGCGGGGTGAGGGCGATGACCGGTGTGCTATTCGCGACGCCATCCAGCGCAGCCGCAACGACATCGGCGCGCAGCACCATACCCGGCCCGCCGCCCGCTGGCGTATCATCGACGCTGCGGTGCTTGTCGGTGGCAAAATCGCGGATGTTGCGGGCTTCACAGGACCATAAGCCATTGGCAAGCGCCCGCCCGGCAAGGCTTTGTCCGAGAGTGCCGGGGAACATTTCCGGGTAAAGGGTGAGGATGGTGGCGACCCAGCCCGCGGTCGGAGAGGTCACTTCAGACCAGCCACTCGGGATCGACAACGACGCTTTCGCCAACCGACGGGACCGCCGGCGGGCGGAAGGGGACCATGCTGGTCTTGCCGTCCGGCAGGGTGATTTCCAATATGTCGCCGGCGTTGTAGTTTTCGATGCCTGTCACCGTGCCGACCGCGTCGCCGGCCAATGTCACCACCGGAAGGCCGATGATATCAGCGTGATAATATTCGCCTTCGCCGAGCGGCGGCAGGCTGTCGCGCGGCACGGTGAGCAGGGTGCCGCGCAGGTTTTCGGCCGCGGTGCGATCGGCTATTTCGGTGAAACGCGCCACCGCGCCGATCTTGTCGGGCCGGATGGATTTCAGCGTCAGGGTGCGGCCGGCAGCGCTGAAAACCTTGTGGACGATCAGGCTGTCCAGCCCTTGCGCGAACAGTTTCAGCCGGACTTCGCCGGTAATGCCATGGGCGCCGGCGATGGCGGCCAGCGTCACGTCACTGGTCATCGGGCACCTTTGCCGGGACAAGTTGTGGCCAGCACAGGTAGAGCGCGCCAAGTGCCATCATGACGCGGCCAAGATCGGCGACGGCCATCGTGCCGGTAAACCAGGCCGAAGACAGGCCATAGGCGATGGAGAGCATCAGCATGGCCGCCACCGGCACCCGTACCGGGCGCAGGACAAGCCCGAGCGCGCCGGCCAGACAGGCGAGCGCCGCGGCAACATCGCGATCGATGCCGACCACGGCGGCATCCGTGGGTGCTGCGAACCGGCTCACGCCCAGATGCCCGAGCGCCGTCCACGCCAGCACCGCCGCCAGGGCGGCAGCGACGGCGGGGACGTGCTTGCGGATCAGGCCTGCGGCTCTTCGGCTGCGGTTTCGGCGGGCGCTGCTTCAGGCGCTTCTTCGGCGGTGGCTTCTTCCGCTGCTTCTGCAGGGGCTTCCTCAGCGGCTGCTTCGGCAACTTCTTCGACCGCAGGGGCGGCGGCGGCTTCAGCGGCGGCAGCAGCTGCGGCTTCGGCGGCTTCCTTCGCGTCGATTACGGCCTGTGCAGCAGCGGCTTCGGCTTCGGCTGCCTTGTCGATGGCGATCTGGGCGCGTTCCTTGGCCTTTTCGCCCGGTTCACCCTTCTTCAGGTTGACGCGGGCAGCGCGGGTGCGCACGCCGGCGGCATCAAGGAAGCGGGCCACACGGTCCGAAGGCTGGGCACCGACGCCGAGCCAATGGGCAGCGCGATCGGTGTCGAGCTTGACGCGTTCGGCCGAATCCTTGGGCAGCAGCGGGTTGTACGTGCCGATCTTTTCCAGGAACTTGCCATCACGGGCGTTACGCGAGTCCGTTACCACGATGCGGTAATAGGGACGCTTTTTCATGCCGCCGCGTGCGAGGCGAATTGCCAATGCCATTTCAGTATCTTCCTTCGTTTAACTGGTTGTTGTCTAGCGTTTGTTGAACTTATCGAAACCGGGGGGCATGCCACCGCCGAGGAGGCCGCCAAGGCCGCCGAGACCACCGCCGCCTGCACCGCCGCCCATTTTGGCCATCATCGCGGCCATGCCCTTCATGCCGCCCATCTTGCGCAGTTTTTTCATGGCGGTGGCCATGTCGAGCTGCATCTTGATGACCTTGTTGACCTCCTGCACCGTGGTGCCGGCGCCCTTGGCGATGCGGATCTTGCGCTTTGCCGTCAGGATTTCGGGCTTGGCGCGCTCCTTGTGCGTCATCGAACAGATGACCGCTTCCATGCGGCCCAGCACCTTTTCATCGACAGCGCCGCTGTCCATGGCCTTTTTTGCCTGCGCCATGCCGGGCAGCATGCCGGCGAGCGCGCCAAGGCCGCCCATGGCCTTCATCTGCCGCAATTGCCCGCGCAGATCATCGAAATCGAACTGTCCCTTGGCGAGCTTTGCCGCGAGCTTTTCGGCATCGGCCTGTTCGATATTGGCGGCGGCGCGTTCGACAAGGCCGACGATATCGCCCATGCCGAGGATACGACCGGCAACGCGCTGCGGATCAAAGGCTTCGAGCGCGTCGAGTTTTTCGCCGGTGCCGGCGAACTTGATCGGCCGTTCGGTGACGGCGCGCATCGACAGCGCGGCGCCACCACGGGCATCGCCGTCCATGCGGGTGAGAACGATCCCGGTAAGCGGCACTTCGGCCTTGAAGGCGCTGGCGACGTTGACCGCGTCCTGGCCGGTGAGAGCATCGACAACGAGCAGGATTTCATCGGGCGTCGTGGCGCTGGCGATGGCCGCCATTTCGGCCATAAGCGCGGTATCGACGTTGAGGCGGCCGGCGGTATCGAGCAGGACGACGTCAAAGCCCTGCAACCGCGCCGATGACCGCGCGCGTTCGGCGATGGCAACTGGCTGCTGGCCCACGATGATCGGCAGGGTCGCGACATTGACCTGCTCGCCGAGCACGCGCAGCTGTTCCTGCGCGGCGGGGCGGGCGACGTCCAATGACGCCATCATCACTTTCTTGCCGTGCTTTTCAGTCAGCAGCTTGGCGAGCTTTGCCGTCGTCGTCGTCTTGCCCGAGCCCTGCAGGCCGACCATCATGATGACGGCGGGGGGCGTGACGTCGATGTTGAGGCCGACAGCTTCGCTGCCGAGCAGTTCGACGAGCGCATCGTTGACGATCTTGACGACCTGCTGGCCTGGGGTGACCGAGCGTGTCACCTCCGCACCGATGGCGCGGGCGGTTACATCATCGACGAACTGCTTGACGACTTGCAGCGCGACATCGGCCTCGAGCAGCGCACTCCGCACTTCCCGCATCGCCGCACGCACATCGAGTTCCGTGAGCGCGCCGCGGCCCCGGAGTTTCTCAAAGACGCTGCCAAGGCGATCGGAAAGGCTGTCGAACAAGTGTTTTAAATTCCTGATTGAGAGGCTCGCCTCCAAACGAAATTACGCCGGCGGGCGAAAACTCGCCGGCCGGCGTGCATCCGTGGACGCGCGCCCCCCGTTTGGGGACGGGGAGCGCATAGGCCAATGGGGGTGCGTGGTCAAGCGCGGGCAGGAACCCGTGCGGCGTTGCGGCCGAGCCACGTCCTGTCTGCGCCAGGCTCAGGCGGCGCGGCGGGGGCGCGTCGCGCGACGTTGCACACGGCCGGCGGGCTGATCGACGCTGACCGCTGCGACGCTGCCGTTCGGGGTAAAATGGACCGTGGCAATGCGGGCGTCGCGCGCCGCGTCAACCTCGGCCGGATTTGCGCCGAGCGCGGTCGCAGCATCGATGGCCGGCGCGACGGGTGCCAGCCGGGGCGGGGTGCGGCGCATGTCGATGACCGTCCACAGCGTCCAGCCGGCAACCAGCGAGACGAACATCGTCGATGAAAATTCGCCCAGTTTGATCAGGCTTTTCCAACCGCCGAGCCAGACGATTTGCTGGGCAAAGGCATGGAACCCCAGCAACCAACCGGCCACGATAACCAGCGGCATCAGGAACCAGCCCCAGCACAGGACCGACAGGATCATGGCGCCATGCCGTTGCCGGCGGCTTTGCAGGTGCGGCATGTTAATGATGAGCGATGTCATGATGGTTGCAACCCTCGATCGCTGGCGCCCCAGATGGCCGCCTTGCCGTTCTTGCGGCCGAGCGCCCGATAGACGCCGACCAATGCCGTGCTGACGCCGATCGCCCAATAGGCAATCGGGTACCAGATGATCCAGAAATAATAGCGGCCAAGGCCACCGGCCCGCGCTTCATAGCGGCTGTCGATATAGAGCGAAGTCCCGAACTGGAAGAGGCAGGTAACCGACAGCAGCACGCCGAACCAGCGCGGCATCACATCCACCGCCCAGCCAAAGGGATCGGGCAGAACCATGTGGACGAATGCCGCGATGAGCGCGAGTGCCAGCAGATAGGCCCAGGCGACGCTGACCCAATATTCGGCGGCCAGCAGCCACAACCCGCGTGAGCGCCAGCGGATGATGCGCGGGAAATAGCGGATCATCACTTCGGCGCCGCCCTGGGCCCAGCGGGCGCGCTGTTTCCAAAGGCCGCGCACGCTTTCGGGCATCAGCACCCAGCACAGGGCATTGGGTTCGAAACGGATGCGCCAGCCACCGAGTTGGAGCTTCCACGAGATGTCGATGTCCTCGGTCACCATGTCGGTGGACCAATAGCCGACCTGGGCCAGCGCCTCGCGCCGGAAGCCGGCGATGACGCCCGATACGGTGAAGATGCGGCCATAGGCCTGTTGGGCGCGTTTGATCATGCCGACGATGGCCGAAAACTCGCCGACCTGGATGCGACCGAGCAGGGTGGTGCGATTGCGGACACGCGGGTTGCCGGTGACCGCGCCAACGCTGGCATCTTCGACGAAATGGCGGACCATCCAGGCGGTGGCTTCGGGTGACAACAGGCTGTCACCATCGATGCCGATGATGATTTCGGCATCGGTCAGCATGGCCGCGGTGCGCATCCCCATCGCCTTGCCCTGGTTGGTGGCAAGGTTGATCACCCGCATGCGCGGCGTGCGCGCAGCAAGCTCGGTGAGGATTTTCAGCGTGTCGTCCTTGCTGGCATCGTTCACCGCGATGATTTCGAAATCCGGGTAATGTTGCCGCGCGGCGAAGGCGATGGTGTCACGGACATTGTCGCCTTCATTGTGGCAGGGAATGACGATGGCGACGCTGGGGTAGCGGCCAAGCTGGGGCAGCGGGCCATAGACATCGGGTTTGCCGCGTTCGTGGCGGAGATAGAAGATGATCGCGCCGATCATCCAGACATAGGCCATGACCAGCGGATAATAAAAGATCAGCCGCGTCGATTCGAGCAGTGCATGCGCCGAATGGCGGACCAGGTCGAGCGCGTCGGCAGCGAGGGTGAAAATGGCCATCATGGCTGCTTCGTCAGCGCGAAGGATTGCTGCAGCATCGCCAGTTGCGGCGTGTTGGTATAGCCGTCATCCGGGTAATAGCCGATGTGCTCGACGCCTTCGGCCTTCAGCAGCGCCACCTGGTGCGCGAAGATGTCTGCGGCGACGGCATGCTTGCTGCGCCAGTCGACGGATTGAAGTTCGAAAACCGTCTTGTCCATGGCGCCGGGCGTGGCGGCGACGGTGGCAACAAGCCGCTTGATCCAGGCATCGGCGTCGGCGGCCTCCTCCATGGCTGGCATCGCTTCGACGGCGATAAAGTCATAATGTTTCAAGAATACCGGCAGCGACTGGGCATACCATTCTTCGGCATCAGGTTGCAGGATCGGCCGCGAATAGATGTTGCGCGCGGTCTTGATATAGGACCGATAAACTCGCGCGCGCGCGGCTAGCTCATCGGTGAACCCGGCCATCAGTTCATCCTTGTCATGGCCCCAGGCGAGGCGGGCCGCGGGCGTGGCACGCAGTACGGCGACGTTCATCGGCAGGCCCCAATGCTTGTGGCCATAGGCAAGCGCGAGGGGGGAGGCGTCCTCGAAATCGGAGAGGATGCCATCATCGTGGAACAGCAGGCCATCAAAGGCCGCATGCTTGGCGAGATCTTCATACAGGTCGCCGACCCAGCGCCGTGCCGCCGGGTTGAAGGGTGACAGGCGGGTGTAGATGTGGCGCGCTGGTTCGGCCCGGCCGTCGCGCCATTCCTTGACATACCAATCCGCCGGCACACTGGCCTTGAACGCCATCATCGGCATCCAGGCATAGATTTTCACCCCGGCGCGGTTCTTCAACTGGGCGGCGACATAGCCGAACAGGTCTTCACGCATCGGCAGGTGCCGGTTGGGGAAGTACAGGGCATCGGCGTTGCCATCGCCATCCGGATCGGCATAGGCCTGAAGGTAGACCGTCGTCGCACCGCTGAGCGCGACGCGGTTGACGAGGGCATCGAGGTTGCGGCGTTGCTGCGCGGGATCGCGGTCATAGACGTAATCCAGATCGACATGCATGACGCGTTGCGGCCGGTCGGCGCGCAGCGTGGTCATGATGTCAGCAAAGGCCGGCACCTCGGGATCGTCGGTCATGATCAGCCGGTCGATCACGGCAAGGCTGCTGCTGGCATCATTGCTGCCATCATTTTCGGCGAGCGTGATGCCCATGCCGGCCTTGCGGGCCGCGGCGACGGCGATGTCATTATACTCGCCGAACGGCCAGACGATGACGCGGGGGCGCTTGCCGGTATGTTTGAAGATGAAATCGCTGCTCAGCTTCATGCCTTCGCGCATCCGGGCGGCATATTCTGAATCGTTTTCATAGCGGCGCTTGGCGGGCATGTAGCGGCGGGTGGTGACCGCCGCCTCATAACCGCCCTGGGGGTTCGACTGGATGCTGTTGTGCATGCCAAAGGTGTGGGAAGCGATTTCGACAAGACCCGACGCCTGCAACTCGCGCACCTCGTCCCATGTCAGCACCGGCTTTACCCCCGGCACGTCGGGCGTGGCGCTGTGGTTCATCCAGGTGCCGATCAACGCTTCGACGGCGGGGACGTGGCGGGCCTTCAGGATGGGAAAAACGCGGGTGTAAAAGCTTTCAAAACCATCGTCGAAGGTCAGCAGAACGGCCTTTGCCGGCAGATGGATCTTGCCGGCATGGGCGTCGATGATCTGCTGGATGCTGATGAAGTGATAGCCGTTGGCGAGCAGCCAATCGATATGGCCTTCGAAGTTTTGATGCGCGACGGCCATCCGGTCGAACGGCGGGGTCTTCTGCCCTTCTTCCGGAATATCGTGATAACTGAGCACGATATAGGGTTCCGTGGCAGCTGCCGGCGATGGCGTGGCTGCGGCGATGACGGGTGCGCATGTGGCGACAAGCAGGGTCGCCAGCCATCGGCTGAAGTTGGAAGACATGGTGATTTGATACTCTTTGGAGCGCAACACGGGTCGCAGTTCGGAAGAACGACCTGATACTGACAAGTAACGACGCCCACATTAATCTGCGCAGCACCGCTCGATTAAATCGGTGCAATCCAATGGTCGCCTCGGACGACGGCAAATGCGGTCCGTGGCCCGTGGTGGCGGCGGTTGTGGCGACCCCGCCGTTGCTTGACCTCGCCGTCCCGCTGGGGCACCCCCGGGTGTGGACATATCCGATCGCAATGCCGCACCGGTACAGGGACCGGCGCTCTCGACGCGCCGCGGCTGGCGCCTGTTCAGCCTGTTTGCGCTGTATTTCGCGCAAGGCGTGCCCGAGGGGCTGTTGTATGTCGCGGTGCCGGCCTGGCTGGCGGCCAATGGGGCGACGGTCGCGAGCATCGGCGGCTATATCGCCATCATACTGCTGCCGTGGAGTTTCAAGCTCGTCAACGGCGTCATCATGGACCGCTTCATGTTCGCCGACATGGGCCGCCGCCGGCCTTGGATCATCGGCGCGCAGATCATGCTGGTGCTGGCGATGGTGGTGCTCAGCTTCAATGCGCCGGATGCCGGGGACCTGTTCCTGCTTAGCGGCTGCGGGTTCATCATCAATCTGGCGGCGGCGTTTCAGGATGTGGCGATCGACGGCATGGCGATCGATATCGTGCCCATTGCCGAACGCGGTGTCGCCAATGGTGTGATGTGGGGCGGCAAGACGCTGGGCGTTGCCGGATCGACGGTGGCATGCGGGGCGTTGATTGCCGACCATGGCTTTGCCATCGCGGTGCTGGCGCCGGCCGCGACGATTGCCGCCGTGCTGCTGTTGCCGCTTGCGCTGCGGGAACGGCCGGGGGAGCGGCTGTTGCCATGGACGACGGGCGCGGCCACCGGGCCGGTTGGTGGGGCGCCGCGACTGCTCGAGATCATCACAAATCTGCTGGCGACGATGCTGCGCGGGCGCAATCTGTTGTTGGCGGCGGGCATTTTCGTGGGCTTTGCCGCCTATGGCATCAAGACGGCGTTCGTGCCGGTGCTGGCGGTGCAGGAACTGGGGTGGAGCCAGCAGGCGTTCACCCGGCTGGCCGGGGCGGCCGATCTGACGGGCGGCATCTTCGGCATCCTGTTATCGGGCTGGATCGCCGACCGCATCGGCCATGGCCGCGCCATCGGGCTGGCGTTGTTGCTGCTCGCGGCGCTGCATGGCGGCATGGCGATGCTGCAGCCGGCGTGGCAGCAGTCGGCCGTTTTTGCCGGCTATTTCTGCGCCCATGCGCTGTTGTTCGTGCTGCTGTCGGTATCGGTTTACGCCAGCGCTATGGACCACTGCCGGCCGATGATCGCGGCGACGCAGTTTTCGGCGTTCATGGCAGTGCTCAACCTCGGCACGTCCTTTGGCGCGCAACAATTGGGCGTGTTGCGCGACATCGGCGGGGATGCCGGGGTTTTCGCGGCGGCGGCAGGGCTATGCCTTGCCGCCGTGCTGCTGTTCTGGATGGCGTCGCGCTGGCCGGCGCGCGCCGCCGATCCGCTTATTTCTTCGCCCATTTGATCTGGTACAAGTCGAAGCGCCGATCCCGCAGGTTGCGCACCGTGCCCTGCGCCCGCGCCCAATTCAGATCGGCGAGGTTGAGATCGGCCACCGTTACCGTCTCGACATTTTCCGATGCTTCGGCGGCGATGCCGTCGCGGGCGAACGGGAAATCGCACGGCGTCAGGATGCAGGACTGGGCGTATTGGATGTCCATATTCTCGACACCCGGCAGATTGCCGACATTGCCGGACATCACGACATAGCATTGGTTTTCGATGGCCCTGGCCTGGCTGCAATAGCGGACGCGCAAATAGCCCTGCCGGCTGTCGGTGCAGAACGGCACGAACAGTATCTTGGCACCCTGATCGACCAGCCGCCGGGCGATTTCGGGGAATTCGCTGTCGTAACAGATCATCACGCCGATCGGGCCGCAATCGGTCTGGATCGTTTCGATGGAATCGCCGCCCTGGATGTTCCACCAATAGCGTTCATTGGGGGTGGGGTGGATCTTTTCCTGCGCATGGACGGCGCCATCGCGCAGAAAAACATAGGCGACATTGTGGATATCGCCGTCGGGCATCCGCGTCGGGTGGGAACCGCCGATGATGTTGATATTATAGCTGATCGCCATTTTCTGAAAGGCTTCGATCAGCCGCGGCGTGAATTCGGTCAGCGCCTCGATCGATTCGACCGGGTTGAGCTTGCGCTCCATCATCGACAGCAGTTGCAGGGTGAAAAGCTCGGGAAAGACCACGAAATCCGACCGGTAATCAGCGGTGATATCGACGAAATATTCGATGTTCGAAACAAATTCCTCGAACGATTTGATGGCCCGCATCTGCAGCTGGACAGTGGCGATGCGCACCGCCTCGTGATCGGCCTTTACCAGCCGTTTTTTCAGCGTTTCCTCATGGGCATAGGGGTTGCGCCAAACCATCTTCGACGCAAAACCCAGCGATTGCTTGTCGGAGCTCAGATAATTTTCAAGCACGCCCATCGGTTCAAAGCCAAGGCGCAACTGGAACGAAGCAACCTGGTCGCGGACCTTGCGGGTTTGCACCGCGTCCAGATATTCGGCCGGTGTGGCGAACTCCTTGCGACGCTTGGCATAGCCGGGCAGGCGGCCGCCAAAAACGATACCTTTCAATTCAAGCTGTTCGCACAGGCGGCGACGGGCATCGTACAGGCGCTGGCCGATGCGCAGGCGACGAAAATTGGGGTCGACACAAATGTCCATCCCATACAGCCAGGTGCCAAGCGGATCGTGGCGCGAACCATAGCCGCCGCCGGTGATTTCGGCCCATGTGTGCGGCGCAAAGGCGGTTTTTTCGTCGATCATGAAGGTGGCGCAGTAACCGACGATGATATCGTCATATTCCGCGACGATCTTGCCTTCTGGAAACGTTGCCAACTGGCCCTGGATGACGCCAAGCGTGTAGCCGCCGATGTCGGTATAGGAACGGTCGGCAAGGTTTAGAATGGCTTCGGCGTCGGACGGGCGAGCGCTGCGCAGGGTAAGACGGGCTTTTGCATGAGTTTTCACGAGGTTCGGGGCTTTCTCAAATTTCCTGAACAGGGCGGGCGCGGTGGTAATAGCCTGATTGCGACCGGCTTGGGAAACTCGCTTCTTTTCGGTCCCGTGCGGCTTTGCCTACGTAATTATCTTACAAGGTTGCAGCGCGTCCACGGGGCGGGCGCGGCGCGCGCACCTGGTCATCCCGGGCTCGACCCGGGATAACATGCCCCTCAGGTACAATTGCGCGTCAAAGGTCCTTGAAAAGCGCCCGCCTTGGCCCGAGGTACCCGAACAGGAACGCCGCCACCTTGCGCATCTGGATCTCCTCAGCGCCTTCGGTGATGCGATAGCGGCGGTGGTGGCGATAGATGTGCTCGAACGGTTTGTGGCGGGAATAGCCGATGCCGCCATGCACCTGCATCGCCCGGTCGGCGGCTTCACACACCAGCCGGTTCGCCCAGTAGTTGCACATGGAAACCTTGTCCGACAGCTCGCGTTCGATTTGCTTGTGCTCCATCCGGTCCATGTCCCAGGCGGTCTTGCGAATGAGCAGCCGCAGCATTTCGATCTGCGTCGCCAGTTCAACGAGCGGCCACTGGATCGCCTGGTTGTCCGACAATGGCTTGCCGAACGGCTTGCGAGTGCGGGCGTACTTGACCGATTCCTCGACGCAGAAATGTGCGGCGCCCAGCGATGATGCGGCCTGGCGGATGCGGTTCTGGTGGACGAAGGATTGCCCGATGCCAAGGCCTCTATCGATCTGGCCCCAATAGCTGTCTTCTGGCACCCAGACGTTGGTATAGCTGACGCGCGGATGGTCGGTGGGCATGTTGAAAGTCCACAGATATTCCTCCACCTTCACGCCCGGCGCGTCGGCGGGCACGATGAAGCAGGTGATACCGGTGGCGTCGCCGTCCTTTCCCGAAGTGCGGGCGAACACCATGCAGTGCGATGCGACATGCATCCCGGTGGACCACATTTTTTCGCCATCGATGCGCCAGCCCGGCACGCCATCCCGGGTTTCGGGCACGGCGCGGGTTTCCATGAACGTCGCGTCGGAGCCATGGTTCGGTTCGGTCAGGCCAAAGGTGGTGCGCATGGTGCCGGACATGACCTTTTCGCTGTCGCGGGCATATTGTTCGGGGGTGGCGAATTCCTTGAACAACAGGATGAACGGGTTGTTGCCGACGATCGAATGTTCGTTCTGCAGATCATTGTGCAGGCCAAGACCGCGCGCGGCGAGATGCTCGCGGATCACCGCCATGGCGAGGTTGGACCCACCCTTGCCGCCCATGGATTCGGGCCAGGCGTAGCGATAATGCCCGGCCTTGTCGGCAACACCCCGCGCCTCGGCGAGCAATGCCTCCCATTCGTGGCGGGGCAGGCCCTCATTGTCCCAATCGGTGCGGGCATGTTCGCGGCGATGGTCGAAAAAGCGGATATTGTCGTCGCGGTTCTCGATGGGCTTGATCTCCGCCTCGATAAAGGCGTCGAGCTCGTCCAGGTAGGCGGCGAGTTCCGGTGGCAGGCTGAAATCCATGGCAATTCCCCAAAAGGCGTTGCGCCATCATGGACCGGGGCGGTGCAAGGAGCACCTCGCAAATTTGGCGGACGGGGGCGTTTGGGGCGCGCGCGTTCACGTTGGACTGCCCGCCGCGCAGAAGAGTGTAGCGGCTGAAATTAACTAATATGTCTCCGGAACTCCTCAAGAATCGTGGGATAGCTTGCGATATCGAATTGCCTCCTGGATATCGACTGCAGTTCCCAAGCCGCGCTCATGGCATTCCGCCAGCAATTCGAGCGTGCGCGCTACACCTATTGGCTCTGCCATTTTCAGTAGCCGAAATGCTTCTGTCTCATCGACCGGAACGCCGTGGCCGTGCAGCAGCATGTAGGCGAGGTTATGAGCGGCTAGCAGGTTGCCTTGGCCTAGCGACTGCTCCAACAGCCATTTTACCAGCGCCCAAGAAATTTTGTCGGGAAAGCGAGGATATGCCGGCATCGTTTCCGCCTCCCGATCTCTGACGGCAAAGGACAGCTCATAAGCCAAATCGAGCGCTTTATCGGGGTCTCCGGCCAAGGCATCTGTTGCGACGGTAGGGTTGACGGAAAAGAAAGGCTCCAACCGAAACGCTTTGAACTCGCGTTGGACGACTCCTGCTTGTGCATCATCGGCTAAATACGAAACTTCGAATGTGCAAAGTTCTAGGTTGGGACGATAGAAGCTAGCAGTCTTATTGATGCCACTCACGGGGTGGGGAGAAAGAAAGCGGACCAACCCTCCACCTTCTGTGTCCGGCCGATGGCCTCTAATCATCCACCACTGATCGTTTTGAGATACTTCTTCAACAAAGATCGGAAGCCATCCCTCCAACTGCCAAGCAGGAGGCTCGAGCTTTTGCCTAGTCGCTGGTTGTCGCCAGGTCGCCCCCCAAGACCGCGCATTTACTGGAAGCGCAGAATTGTCGGTGCAACCGTGTTTCTTCCACGGAGGGCCTAGATCATCGAAGAAGACACGCCCCCCATACGGCGATTGGTAGAAAAATACTGATGCACCACAGACAGGACAGGTCGCATTCGGGTCGGTATAGCTCGCATAGGAGGGCCGGCTGACAAAGGGGCGGTGTCCGATATATTTTGTTCCAACTAAGGCAACACGACTTCCTCCACCGCCGCCGCTGCACCAACCGCACGGACAGTCCGGAGGGTGATTATGGCCGGGCATTGATCAACCTCCGGTTCGCTCTGTGCGTTCATTCATTCCGCGTCTGGTCCAAACCGAATTATTTAGATCTAGTTTTATTCTTTAAATATCCGATAATATCCCGCATACTGTGGAATTGTACGACAAATATTCTCAATCTTGTCTTGCTTCATTACTGGCGTCAATGTTTAAGCTGCACTATCTTTGATTTCGCCTTTACAAGACGACGGAATGGTTTTGTTTGACCTACGGATGTTGCATTTGCAAGAAAAATGTTATTCACTCTAGTATTAACGATCTTAAAGATTTCACCGAGTCGCAAAGGTCTGCAACGTCGGAGTCGTTCAACTTGCTAAACCCCAGATCGGCTCGAAGGGTGAGTCTTGCCGTTCTGGTGGCGCAGTCCGGCGCTATTTGCCCACCAATGCGTCTGCGAAATCGCCAGCTTCAAACGGCCGCAAGTCGTCCATGCCCTCGCCGACGCCGATGGCGTGGATGGGGAGGCGGAATTTTTCGGCGGCTGCCACCAGCACGCCGCCGCGGGCGGAGCCGTCGAGTTTGGTCATGACGAGGCCGGTGATCTTGGCGACGTCGCGGAACACCTCGATCTGATTGAGTGCATTTTGCCCGGTGGTGGCATCGAGCACCAGCACCGTGTCGTGCGGGGCGGCGGGGCTCAACTTCTGGATGACGCGGCGCATTTTGGCGAGTTCATCCATCAGGCCGGTCTTGTTCTGCAGGCGGCCGGCGGTATCGATGATCAGCACGTCGCTGCCGGTCTCGCGGGCTTTTTTGAGTGCTTCAAAGGCCAGGCCCGGGGCGTCGGCGCCTTGTTCGCCGCTGACCACCGGCACGCCGATACGGTCGGCCCAGATCTTCAATTGTGCGATGGCGGCGGCGCGGAAAGTGTCCCCGGCGGCCAGCATCACCGTGTAATCCTGTTCGGTGAAGCGCCGGGCCAGTTTGGCGATGGTGGTTGTCTTGCCCGATCCGTTGACACCGACGACGAGGATGACGTGCGGCCGTGGGAAAGCCGTGACGGTGAGCGGTTTGACGACCGGTGCCAGCACGGCGGTGATTTCGGCGGCGACGGCGGCGCGCAGGCTGGCATCGTCGATGCCCTTGGCGAATTTGGCGTCGGCCAAGCGGTCCCGGATGCGGCCCGCGACGGCGGGGCCGAGATCGGCGGCGACCAAGGCTTCCTCGATTTCGTCGAGGCGGGCGTCGTCGAGCGGAAGCGCGCCGGTGGCGAGGCCGGCGAGGCTGTCACCAAGGCGTGTGGTCGAGCGGGTGAGGCCGGTTTTCAGCCTGTCGAGCCAGCTCATCCAAATGCCTCCAGGTCGATTTCGCCGGTGAAGGCGAGGGTCGCCGGGCCGGCCATGAGCAGATGGCCGTTTTCGGCGCGGGTGATGACGAGATCGCCACCGGGGAGCGTGACGGTGACGCGGGCGTCTGCCTTGCCCAGCCGTTGCGCCACGGCGACCGCGGCGACGGCGCCGGTGCCGCAGGCGCGGGTGAGGCCGGCGCCGCGTTCCCAGACGCGCAGGATGATGTGATCGCGGGTAGGCAGGGCAGCGACGCCGACATTGACGCGTTCGGGGAAGATGGGATCGTTTTCGATTTTCGGCCCGAGGGTTTCGAGATCGATGGCCCATGGATCGGCGACGAAGAACACGGCGTGCGGGTTGCCGACGCTGACGGCGCCGGGTTCGGACAGGCCATCCCAGGCGAGCGGCAGGGCGGCGGTATCCATCGGGAAGGCGAGCGGGACGGCATCCCATTCGAAGCGCGGCGCGCCCATGTCGACGGTGGCGGCGCCGACGGTGGCGGAGGCGGTGAGGATGCCGCCAGCGGTTTCGATGATGGTATCCCCGCCAACCAGTGTGGCGACGGCGCGGCTGCCGTTGCCACAGGCGGCCGACAGGCTGCCGTCGTGGTTCCAGAAGCTGGCGGTGACGGCGCCGGGCTGGCTGCCGGAGGTGATGATGATGAGTTGGTCGCAGCCGATGCCGGTGTGGCGATCGGCAATGGCGCGGGCGCGTGCCGCGGTCATTTCCAGCGGCGTTTCGCGGGCATCGAAGACCACGAAATCATTGCCGAGGCCGTGCATCTTCAGGAACGGGCGGAGGGACATTGGGGGCGTTTAGGGGAGCCGGCGCGGCTTGTCACGCATCGCGGCGGAAGGTCATTCCAGGATGAATTCGCCCTGGATGACGGTGCGGGCGTTGCCGATGAGGATGACATGGGCGCCATCAAGCCGGACGCCGATGTGGCCACCGCGCGTGCTGGCCTGATAGGCGGTGAAGTTCAGGCGGCCAAGGCGCGCCGCCCAATAGGCTGCGATAATGGCATGGGCGGACCCGGTGACGGGGTCTTCGTCGACGCCGGCTTCGGGCACGAACACCCGGCTGACGACATCGGCGCCGCTTTCGTCACCGGCGCCGGGAGCGGTGGCGACGATCATCAGGTCGCGGCCGGTTTGCAGCGCGATGATGGCGCGATAATCCGGGGTGAGCGCGCGGACCTGTGCGGCGGTATTGAACACCGCGACGCGATAGTCGGTGCCGCGAGCGAGCACGGCATCGGGTGCGGTACCGAGGGCAGCGGCGATGGCATCGAAGGCGGCGCCGGTGACGGGCACATCGGCGGGCCAGGACGGCAGCGCCATCGCATAGCCTTCGGGCAGGCGCGCGACGGTGAGGACGCCGGCCTTTTTGGTTGAGAAGCGCACCGCCGGCATGGTCGGGACCGAGGTGAGGATCAGGTGTCCGCTGGCGAGGGTGGCGTGGCCGCACAGTGCAACCTCGGTGCCCGGGGTGAACCAGCGCAGATCGAAATCGGCGGTTTCGGGGTCTGGGCAGGGCACGATGAAGGCGGTTTCGGAAAGGTTGTTTTCCTGGGCGATGGCCTGGAGCGTTGCATCCGGCAGCCAGGATTCGAGCGGCATCACGGCGGCGGGGTTGCCGGTGAACAGGCCGGCGGCGAAGGCGTCAATCTGGATGAAGGGGATGCGCATCGGGGGTAGCTTTCTAGCGGGCTTCAGGCAGCGTCGAAATGCGGGTGGTCGGCGGGTTGGTCGGGGTTGTCGCGGTGGCCGCGCGGATCGATGTGGATGAAGAATTCGCCGCCCGGATAGGCGTTGTGCAGGCGCATTTCCACCGTGTCGATGATGTCATGCGCTTCTTGCACGGTCATTTTCGGGTCGAGCCAGACGTGGAACTGCACGAAATCGGTGACGCCGCTGGAGCGGGTGCGCAGGTCGTGCACATCCTCCACGCCCGGCACGGCAAGTGCGATGGCGGCGAGTTCGGCACGCTTTTCGTCGGGCCATTCGCGGTCCATCAGCATGTCGATGGCCTCGCGGGCCGAACGGATGGCGCTCCAGGCGATCCACAGCGCGATTGCGATGCCGAGAACCGCGTCGGCGCCGTGGATGCCGAGCACCACATCGGTGACAAAGGCAGCGATGACCGCGGCGTTGAGGGCGAGATCGCTTTGATAATGCAGGGCATCGGTGCCGATGGCGATGGAGCCGGTGCGGGCGACAACGTGGCGTTGCCACATGATGAGCGCCAGAGTGAGGGCGATGCCAAGGCCCGATACGCCGATGCCGATGCCCGGCGCGCGGGGCAGATCGGGGGTGCCGAACGCCAATATGGCGCGCCACATGATGGCGACGGCGCTGCCGATGATCAGAAGGGTCTGCATCAGGGCGGCGATTGCCTCGGCCTTGCCATGGCCGAAGCGGTGGTCATCATCGGCGGGTTGGGCGGCGAAACCGACGGCGAACAGTGTCATCAGCGAAGCCAGCAGATCGAGCGCGGTATCGGCCAGCGAGCCGAGCATGGCGACGCTGCCGGTGGCAATTGCGGCCCAGGCCTTCAACCCCAGCAGCGTCAGCGCCACGCTGGAGGAGGCAAGCGCCGCCGAGCGGGTGAGGCGGGCGCGTTCGGGGTCGAGCGGCGCGGCGCTGATCGCCGGTGCGGCACTGGTCATGGATAGAGCAGTCCGGTGTCCCATCCGGTATCGATGCGGGTAAAGACTTCGCGTTCGTGCAGGCGGTTGTCACGGTCCTGCCAGAATTCGATTTTCGATGGCACAATGCGCCAGCCGGACCAGCGCGGCGGACGTGGCACGTCGCCGCCATCGAACCGCGCCCGCATTTCGGTAAAGCGGGCATCGAAGGTGGCGCGATCGGGCAGCGGGCGGGATTGGATCGAGGCCCAGGCGCCGATCTGTGATTCGCGCGGCCGGGTGGCGAAATAGGCGTCGGCCTCGGCATTGGGTACCAGTTCGGCGCGGCCATCGACGCGGATCTGGCGCTTCAGGCTTTTCCAGTGAAAATCCATATGGACGAAGGGGTTGGCGGCCAGTTCGTCGCCCTTGCGGCTGTCAAGATTGGTGTAGAAACAGAAACCGCGTTCATCCCAGAACTTCATCAGGACGATGCGTACAGAGGGGCGCGCATCGGGCGTGGCGGTGGCCAGCGAAAAGGCGTTGGGGTCGCTGGGCTCGCTTGCGCGGGCATCGGCATACCAGGTAGCGAAATGAGCAAAGGGATCGATCATGGCGCTGCACTAGCGCGGGGGGCGGGTAAAGTCACTTTCCCATGATTGCGACGTGATGCAGCAGTGGGCAGAAACCGGCAGCGGCCGGCGAACAGCGGCCAAAAGGCTGGCGTTTGCGCGGCCATTCCCCTAATCATGACGGATCAGCGACGCATCTTCGCAAGGCATAGAAAAACCCCATGGATTCCGTAGTTTCGCCGCCCGCAGCAGGTGGCCCCGATATTCAGCCGATCTCGATCGTTGCCGAGATGCGGACGAGTTTCCTCGATTACGCCATGTCGGTCATCGTTGCCCGGGCGCTGCCGGATGTGCGCGACGGGTTGAAGCCCGTGCACCGCCGCATCCTGTGGGGTGCACATGAAAGCGGCTTTACCGCCGGCAAGCCATATCGCAAATCGGCGCGCATCGTCGGTGACGTGATGGGTAAATATCACCCGCACGGCGACAGTTCGATTTACGATGCGCTGGCCCGCATGACGCAGGATTGGTCGCTGCGCCTGCCGTTGATCGACGGCCAGGGCAATTTTGGATCGATGGACCCCGATGCGCCCGCCGCCATGCGCTACACCGAAGCGCGGCTGGCCAAGTCCGCTGAAGCATTGCTGGCCGATATCGACAAGGACACGGTCGATTTCAACGCCAATTACGATGGTTCCGAACATGAACCGGCGGTGTTGCCGGCGCGGTTCCCCAACCTGCTTGTCAACGGTGCCAGCGGCATCGCCGTCGGCATGGCGACCAATATTCCGCCACATAACCTGGGCGAGGTCATCGATGCGGTGCGGGCCTGGCTGGATGACCAGACCATTTCTGTCGAAGACCTGATGAAGCATCTGCCCGCGCCGGATTTTCCGACGGGCGGCATCATCGTTGGGACAGCTGGCTTGCGGCAGGCCTATGAGACCGGGCGCGGCAGCATCATCATGCGGTCGCGATCGATGGTGGAGGAAGGCCGCGGCGAGAAGCGATCGCTCGTTCTGACCGAAATCCCCTATCAGCAGGGCAAGAACGCACTGGTCGAAAAGATCGCCGAGGCGGTCAAGGACAAGCGCATCGAGGGCGTTTCCGACCTGCGCGACGAATCCAACCGCGAAGGCGTGCGGATCGTCATGGAATTGAAGCGTGATGCGACGCCGGAAGTCGTGTTGAACCAGGTTTATCGCCACACGCCGGCGCAGCAATCGTTCAGCATCAACATGCTGGCGATCCGTGGCGGGCGGCCGGAATTGATGGGCCTGCGCGATATATTGCAGGCGTTTGTGCAGTTCCGCGAGGAAGTCATCACGCGGCGCAGCAAGTTCGAACTCGCCAAGGCGCGGGACCGGGCACATCTGTTGATCGGCCTGGTGATCGCCGTGTCCAATCTCGATGAGGTGGTGCGGATCATCCGCGGGTCGGCGAGCCCGGCGGAAGCGCGCGAATCGCTGTTGTCACGCGGCTGGAACGCTGCGGAGGTGCTGCCCTATCTGGCGCTGGTCGAGGCGGGGGAATATGCGGCGGACGCGGCGACCATTCGCCTGACCGATGCGCAGGTTCGCGCCATCCTTGAGCTGCGGCTGTCGAAGCTGACGGCGCTGGGCCGCGAGGAAATCGGCGACGAATTGAAGGAATTGGCGGTCGCCATCGCCGGATTGCTGGAGATTCTGGGCGATCGGGTGAAGCTGTACGCCGTGCTGCGCGCCGAAATCGAGGCGGTGGGCGACCAGTTCACCACCAAGCGGCGCACCGAACTGGTCGCGGCCGGCGACGACATGGACGATGAGGATTTGATCGAGCGCGAGGACATGGTGGTGACCGTCACCATGTCGGGCTGGATCAAGCGCGTCGCCCTGAACGAATATCGGGCGCAGAAGCGCGGCGGCAAGGGCCGGTCGGGCATGACGACCAAGGACGAGGACGTCGTCACCAATTTGTTCGTGACCAGCACACACAATCCGGTGCTGTTCTTCTCATCGGCCGGCAAGGTCTATCGCCAGAAGGTGTGGCGACTGCCGGTCGGCAGCCCGCAGGCCAAGGGGCGGTCGCTGAACAATCTGCTGCCGTTGGCGGAGGGCGAGACGATCACCACCGTGCTGGCATTGCCGGAGGACGAGGCCGAATGGGGCCGGTTGCATGTCATGTTCGCAACCGCGCATGGCAGCGTGCGGCGCAACGCCATGGATGCGTTCACCAATGTGCCGACGGCGGGCAAGTTGGCGATCCGGTTCGAGGATGGCGACGAGGACCGGTTGATTGCTGTCGCGCTGTGCGATGAGGCCGATGACGTGTTCCTGGCGGCGCGCAGCGGCAAGGCGATTCGGTTCCCGGTCGTGGATGTGCGTGAATTCGTGTCGCGGACATCCACCGGTGTGCGCGGCATGACGCTGGCCAAGGGTGACGAGGTTATTTCGATGTCAATCCTGAAGGCGTTTGCTGCGACGCCGCAGGAGCGCGAGGATTATCTGAAGGCGGCCGCGTGGAAGCCGGAGCCTGGCGAGCGCGTGCTTTCGGAAACGCGCATGGCGCAGTTTGCGGCGGCCGAGGAGTTCATCCTGACCATCACCGCCAATGGCTATGGCAAGCGTTCCAGCGCGTTTGAGTATCGGCAGTCGGGTCGCGGCGGCCAGGGCATTCGCAACATCGGCGAATCGGACCGTAATGGCGAAGTGGTGGCAAGCTTTACGGCGCATGATGACGACCAGTTGATGCTGGTGACCAACCAGGCAAAGCTGATCCGCACAATGGTCGGGCAGATCGGCATCAAGGGCCGGTCTACCATGGGCGTGACGCTGTTCGATGTTGCACGCGGTGAGCATGTGGTTTCGGCAGCGCTGATCCCGGCGGATGAGGCCGAGGAAGGTGAAATCGAAGCCGGGGACGAGTCGATTGTGACGGCTGAGGTGCCTGACGTAAGCGACGAAGCTGATGATGGGCAAGGCGAAGGCTGAGCAGGGGAAGCGACCTTTGCCGCGCGCTCTCGTGAGCTTATTTACGGGTTACGACCTAAGAAGAACACCCTCACCGAGGCCGGCTTCGCCGTCTCTCGCCTCTCCTGCAGGGGGGAGAGGGGCGCTTTATTTGGCTCCAATCGGGTTCAGGCCGGTTCGGGCGACCGGGCAATGCCGAGGAAGATGAGCAGCTGGCCGGCGTAATAGCTGTACCAGACAATCAGGCCGTGCAGCGTGTCGCCGCCGACGATGCGCCCGCCGAGGCGCATGATGAGGAAGGTGTCGGATACGACGAACAGCAGCGCCCCCAAGGCGACCAGATGGCGTGGAAACCGGCTGAGCAACGCCGCCGCCGCCATGCCGCATAGCAGCACTGAATAAAGCATCAGCGCGCCGACGGGTGTGCCGGCGGGCATCACCAGCGACGGCATGACAAGGCCCCAGGCGACGAGCGCGGCGGCGCGGAATCGGTCGGCTAACGGGGGTGCGGTGCGGCTGCGACGCAGGTAGAGGCCAATAGCGCAGCAGTGGCCGATCGCGAACGCTGACCCACCGAAGATGAAGGCGCCGGGCACCGCCAGCAGAATGTCACCGATGGCGCCCGCCGCCATGATTGCTGTCAACCATTTGGCATCCGGCCCGCGGCTGAGCAGTGCGGCAACCGCCAGCGCCGAAACACCAAGCCCTTTCAGTGCGATAGCGCCGATCAGTCCAAATTGAGCATCCAGAAGCGGGTAGAAAAGGCCGGCGGCAATTGACAGTGCCAGAGCGACCGCAAGCATATTGGCAGTGCGGCGCGATCCAGTGCTGATCCCGGCGAAGGGTGACATTTCCATAACCTGTTGTGGTCTTGAATCTTAGCGCTTCGCAATGGCTGAGTTTATCTGTATGTGGCGAAACGCGCGGGGACTGCGCGGATTATTGAATGGAGAATTTCCAAATGAAGACTGCTCTGACGCTGGCGGCTGTGGCCAGCCTCGGCCTCCTCGCTGCTTGCGGCGAGAAGGCTGCCGAAACCACCACCACCACCACCACGACCGAAGCACCTGCTGCTGACGCGATGGCACCTGCTGCTGATGCAGCAGCGCCTGCTGCCGATGCGATGGCTCCGGCTGCTGATGCGATGGCGCCGGCTGCCGACAAGGCTGCTGACGCGATGGCCGCTGGTGCCGACAAGGCTGCCGACGCCATGGCCGCTGGTGCCGACAAGGCCGGTGACGCCATGAAGGCCGGTGCCGACAAGGCCGCCGACGCGATGAAGAAGTAAGCCAGACCTTTTCAGGTTTAGCCGAAATTTCACGAAGGGCCGGCTCTGGCGACAGAGCCGGCCCTTTTCGTTTGTGAGTCATTCAAAACCCGTTCACCCACGTGGGTGCATTGGCGCGTTGTCGGGAATGCGTGTCTGGCAAGCCTGCAGGCGGATCGACCCGCCGGATTGCCATGTTGCAGCGTGGATGTTGACGCCGATGGTGTGCATCGCCTAGCCGTTCGGCGATAAAGAGGGAGGTTCTCAAAAATGAAGATGTTCAACCGCGGTTTGGTCGCCGCATTGCTGGCCGGTAGCGTGATATTGGCCGGGCCGGCGCTGGCCAAGGACAAGCCAGCCGCCGCGGCAGCCGCAAAGCCGCCGAAGCTTTCAAAGCCGGTCGCGATCGCGTTGCAGGCGGCGCAGAAATTGCAGCAGGCCGGGGACAACCAGGGCTCGCTTGCCAAGATCGACGAGGCGGCGGCAGCGCCCAACCAGACGCCTGATGACGTCTATACGATTGCTTCCATGCGATTGAACGCCGCCATTGGTCTTAAAGACAATGCGTTGATGGAAAAGTCGATCGACGAGTTGCTTGCGTCCGGTTCTGTTAGCCCCGAGAACAAGATCAAGTTCCTGCGCGCAACATCGCAACTCGCCAGCAACCGCAAGGATTACCCCAAGGCCATTGGCGCGATTGAGCAACTGGTGCAGCTCACGCCGCAGGATTACGAGCTGAAGGTGACCCTGGCCGAGCTGTACTTCACCCAGAAGAATACGCCCAAGGCTGCGGCCATGTTGGGTGACGCGATTGTGGCTGCCAAGGCGGCCGGCACGGCACCGCCCGAGACCTGGTACAAGCGGCGCGTGGCTTTTGTGGTCGATGGCAAGCTTACCGATATGACCCAGCCAGCGCTGCGCGATCTGGTCATTGCCTATCCCAACGCCGTCAACTGGCGCGATGCCGTGCTTTTGACGCGTGACGGTTTCCCCAAGCTTGATGACCAGGGGGTGCTTGATTTCATGCGCTTGCAGGCGGCGACCGGATCGTTGAATGGCGAGCGTGACTTTGTCGAATACGCCACTACCGCGCTGGACAGAGGTTTCCCCGGCGAAGCCCAGTTTGCGATCAACGAAGGCGTCAAACGCGGCATGTTGACGGTTACAAAGCCGCTGGTCGCCGAATTGAAAAAGACCGCCGATTCCAAGGTGACCTCGGACAAGGCGGCGCTGCCGGGACTGGAAAAGGAAGTCAAGACCAGCCCCAAGCTCGCGCTGGCCACCGGTGATGCCTATTACGGCTATGCCGATTATGCCAAGGCGGCATCGCTGTACAAGATGGCGATCGGCGCACCAACGGTCGACCAGGCGACCGCCAATCTGCGGCTTGGCATGGCGCTGGCAAAATCCGGCGACAAGGCCGGTGCGCTGGCGGCTTTCCAGGCTGTGAAGGGCGGCCCGCGCGAGGTGCTGGCGCAGTATTGGCTGATCTGGCTGAACCAGCCATCAGCTGCCTGATCTGATCAGCCGGTCATTTCATTGAAGGGGGTGCGGGCCGGTCCCGTGCCCCCTTTTCGTTGCATCGCGGCCGGTTTGCCCATGCGGTGGCTTCCCAAAAATCGTGGCACCGCCTATGGACACGCGACTCACCCAGCCCCCGGAGTCGCTCTGCATCATGGATATTCGCCTCGGTCTCACCTTTGACGATGTCCTTCTGGTGCCCGCCGCATCGTCGATCATGCCCAGCATGGCGGATACATCCACGAGCATCACGCGCGGGATCACGCTGAATATCCCCATACTTTCATCGGCGATGGACACGGTTACCGAAGCCGACATGGCGATTGTCATGGCGCAGGCGGGTGGCATCGGCGTCCTGCACCGCAACCTGACCATCGAGGAACAGGCGCTTGCAGTGCGGCAGGTGAAGCGATTCGAGAGTGGTATGGTGGTGAACCCGGTGACGATGATGCCGGACCAGACTCTGGGCGATGCCCGGGCGTTGATGGCACGGCACCGGATTTCGGGGTTTCCGGTGGTGGAGAAGGTCGGCAGCAACGGGGCGCCGGGCAAGCTGGTCGGTATCGTTACCAACCGCGACCTGCGCTTTGCCGAGAATATCGATCAGCCGATTTCGGAATTGATGACCAGGGACAATCTTGTCACCGTCCGGTTGGGCATCAGCGAGGATGAGGCGCGGCGGCTGTTGCATTCGCGGCGGATCGAGAAGTTGCTGGTCGTGGATGGCGAGGGCCATTGCATCGGCCTGATCACCGTCAAGGATATCGAGCGCGCCGTTACCTATCCGGCCGCTACCAAGGATGCGGCAGGCCGGTTGCGCGTGGCCGCGGCGACGACGGTGGGCGACTTGGGGCAGGAACGCACCGAGGCTCTGCTGGATGCCGAATGCGACCTGATCGTCGTTGATACGGCGCATGGCCATAGCGACCGGGTTGCGGAGGCGGTGACCCGGATCAAGCGGTTGAGCAACAATGCCCAGGTGATCGCTGGCAATGTCGCAACGGCCGAGGCGGCGCGGGCGCTGATCGGAGCGGGCGCGGATGGCATCAAGGTCGGCATCGGGCCAGGATCGATCTGCACGACCCGGGTTGTTGCAGGTGTGGGTGTGCCGCAGTTGACGGCGGTGTTCGACACGGCAATAGCGGCGGCAAAGCTGGGCATCCCGGTGATTGCCGATGGCGGGCTGCGCACATCGGGTGATGTTGCCAAGGCGCTTGCGGCGGGGGCTGCAGCGGTGATGGTCGGGTCCCTCTTGGCCGGCACCGAGGAATCGCCCGGTGAGACGTTTCTGTGGCAGGGCCGCACCTACAAGAGCTATCGCGGCATGGGTTCAGTCGCGGCGATGGCGCGCGGGTCGGCGGACCGTTATTTCCAGCAGGATATCAAGGACCAGTTGAAGCTGGTGCCCGAAGGCATCGAAGGCCAGGTGCCGTACAAGGGCCCGGCCAATGCCGTGTTGCACCAGCTTGTCGGCGGGGTGAAGGCGGCCATGGGCTATACCGGTGCCGCGACGTTGCACGAGTTTCGCGAGCGCGCCGAATTTGTGCGTATTACCAACGCTGGCCTTCGCGAAAGCCATGTTCATGACGTGACGATCACCCGCGAAGCCCCCAATTATCCGACCATGGGTTGATATTGATTTGATAGCTGCAGCACGCGTTCAGGCGGCCATAGAATGTCTTGACGAGGCGGTTGCCGCCGCCCGCACCGGCGGGGCCGCCGCTGATACGATCGTCCAGCGTTATTTTTCGACACGCCGCTATGCCGGATCGAAGGACCGGCGCGCCGTGCGCGACCTGGTTTTCGATGTCATCCGGTCGATCGGCACACCGCCCGAAAGCGGGCGCGCCGCGTTAATTGGCCACGCCCGCGCCAATGCGCCGGAATTGCTCGACCTGTTCGGTTCGGATGGCCATGCGCCGCCGGCGCTGGTGGATGGCGAGCCGGAGGCGCGGGTATCGCTGGCGCCAGGCTGGCAGCTTGATATGTTGCGCACCCGGTTCGGCAAGCGCACCGACGCCGAGGTGTCGGCGCTACTGGCGCGGGCGCCGCTCGATCTGCGGGTGAACACGCTGGTGGCGTCGCGCGACGCGGTTCTGGCCGAGCTTGCACAGTTCGAAGCGACGGCCCTGGCGCCCGATGGCGTGCGCGCGCCGGCCGGGTTGAACATCGAAACACTGCCGGCGTTCCATGCCGGGCGCATCGAAGTGCAGGATGAAGGATCGCAACTGGCCGCGCTGGCGGTCGGGGCCGGGCCGGGCGAGTTGGTGATCGATCTGTGCGCGGGTGCGGGTGGCAAGACGCTGGCGCTGGCCGCCGCCATGGCCAACAAGGGTCGCTTGATCGCCGCCGATACCGACCGCGGGCGGCTGTCGGCAATGCCGCAGCGTCTGGCGCGGGCCGGCGTCGATATTGTCGAGATACGGCTGCTCAACCCAAAGCGCGAATGGGACGCGTTGAAGGATCTGGCCGGGCAGGCCGACAGGGTATTGGTCGATGCGCCAGGTTCGGGAACCGGCACCTGGCGGCGCACTCCGGAGGCGCGGTGGCGGTTGACGGCGGATCGGCTTGCCAAGCTGGAGGCGGAGCAGGACCGGCTGTTGGCGCTGGCGGCGCAGATGGTGCGGCCGGGGGGCAGCCTGACCTATGTGGTGTGTTCGCTGTTGCCGGGCGAAGGCGAGGCGCGGGTGGCACGTTTCCTGGGCCATGATCCGGGATTTTCGGCCGAGCCGTTTTGCATCCCTGGTGCCGATTCATCCGTATCTTCGCTGGTGCTGACGCCAGGGGGGCAAGGGTGCGACGGATTCTTCATCGCAAGGCTGCAACGGGTCTGCTAGGCATATTGGCGGGCGTTGGAGAAGACGACATGCGTGTGAGCTGGACTATACCGTTGATGCTGATCGTGGCAGGCACCGTTTCGGGAGTCGCCATTGGCGCGACCGGGCCGGCCGCCGACGATGTGTTGAAGCCTGTTTCGGTGAAGATGGCCGCCGAGGGTAGCGCCGCGCTGGCCCGGGGCGATGCCAATGCCGCCATCGATGCGTTCGAAGCGGCGCTGGCGAGCGATCCCAAGAATGTCGCTGCGTTCAGCGGTATCGCACAAGGCTATGAAAAACTGGGCCTGCCCGGCAAGGCGGTGAAATATTACCGCGAGGCACTTGCGCTCAACCCGTCCGATATTCCGGCGCTGGAGGGGCAGGGCAAGGCGCTGATCATTCGCGGCGCGACCGCGCGGGCGCAGATCAACCTCGCGCGCATAAAGGCGCTGTGCAAGGCGGATTGTTCGGCCGCCACCAGGTTGCAGACGGCGTTGAGCACGGCGACGACTGCCAGCGCTGAACCGGCCAAGGCGGTTGCCCCCAAGCCGGCGAGCGTTCCAACCAAGAACTGACGGCGCGGGCCGCGCGGCCCTGTGAGTGACTGAAATTTTTGGCGTATCGCGGCGATTGTTGCCTGTTGCGTTTCAGGCTGTGCCAGTCGGCTTGTTTTAGAACGCCCTCACCCGGGCCGGCTTCGCCGACTCTCGATCTCTTCCGCAGGCGGGAGAGGTGGGCTTTGACGTGATCTAGTTCGAGGGGTGTGGGCTGGCGTCGAGGCGTGCAGCGGCGGCGGCGAATTTTTCGACCGGCACGGTTTCGGCGCGGGCTTCGGGGCTGACGCCTTCGGCGATCATTGCTTCCAGGGCGCCGGGAAGGGCTTTCAGGCTCGATCGCAGCATCTTGCGGCGCTGGCCAAAGGCGGCGGCGGTCAGTTGCGACAGCGTCGCAGCCTTTGCGGTTGAAAGCGGTGGCGCCGGGAGGATGTGCACCACCGCCGATGTCACCTTGGGCGGCGGCACAAAGGCCTGCCGCGGCACTGTCAGCGCGATGCGCGGCTTGCTGCGCCATTGGACGAATACCGCGAGGCGCCCATAGGCGTCGTCGCCAGGTGCAGCGACGATGCGTTCGGCGACTTCCTTTTGGAACATCAGGGTCAGGCTGGCCCACCACGGTGGCCAGGTGGTGCCGCCGAGCCAGTTGGTGAGCAGTGCCGTGCCGATGTTGTAGGGCAGGTTTGAAACGATATGGGCGCCCTGGCCCGCGACCGCTTCGGCATCGATGGCCATTGCGTCGCCTTCGATGACGGTCAGCCGGCCATCGGCTTCGGCAGCCAGCTCGGCGAGGGCGGGCAGGGCGCGGGTATCGCGCTCAACCGCGACGACGCGGGCGCCGGCGCGCAACAGCGCGCGGGTTAGGCCGCCTGGGCCGGGGCCGACTTCATAGACGGTCTGGCCGGCCAATGACCCCGGCACGCGCACGATCCGATCGAGCAGATTGCCGTCGAGCAGGAAATTCTGGCCGAGCGATTTCTTGGCATCAAGGCCGTGGCGCGCGATGACCTCGCGCAGCGGCGGCAGGTTTTCGAGGCCCAAGCGCGTTGCTCAACAGGCCTGGCGGCGGGCGGCGGCGACGCCGGCCATGCGGATGGCCTCGATCATGGCGCGCGGGCTGGCGAGCTTCTTGCCGGCAATCGCAAAGGCGGTGCCGTGATCAGGGGAGGTGCGCACGATCGGCAGGCCGAGCGTGACGTTGACGCCATCATCGAAATGCAGCGTTTTCAGCGGGATCAGCGCCTGATCATGGTACATGCACAGCGCCGCGTCATAATGGGCACGGGCGGCGGCGTGGAACATGCTGTCGGCGGCGAGTGGTCCGTGCGCGATGATGCCTTCGGCGATCAACTGTTCGATCGCCGGGCGAATGATGTCGACATCCTCGCGGCCCAGCGTGCCGCTTTCACCGGCGTGGGGGTTGAGCCCGGCAAAAGCGAGGCGCGGCCGTTCGATGCCGAAGTCACGGATCAGCCCGCGGACGGTGATGCGGGCCTTTGCCACGATAAGGTCGATGGTCAATTGCCGCGACACATCGGCGAGTGGCGTGTGGACGGTGATCGGTACGGTGCGCAGGCTTGGCCCCGCCAGCATCATCACGGCGTTGCAGGCGGCGATGCCGCAGCGTTCGGCGACGAATTCGGTCTGGCCGGGATAGTTGAAGCCGATGCTGTAAAGCTGGGCCTTTGATACCGGGCCGGTGACAATGCCGCTGGCAAAGCCGTTGCGGGCGAGGCCGACGGCGATTTCGAGGCTGTCGAGCGCACAGCGTGCGCCGGCAAGATCGGGAACTCCGGGGATGATTTCGCCGGGATCATCGACCTGTACCAGCGGTAGTGCATGGTCGAACGCGGTTGCGGCGTCATCGGGTGCGGCCAGCGTTGCGATGGGGCCGTCCCAAACCGCCTCGATGGCGCGGCGGTTGCCGATGGCAAAAAACGGCGGCAGTTTTTCCGCCACCCGCGCCGCCCACGCCGCGGCGAGGATTTCGGGGCCGATGCCCGCCGGGTCACCGATCGAAACCGCCAGGGGTGTGCGCAGCGAGCCGGGGTGCATCGGTTGCGGCCTTGCTTTGTCGCTCACCTGTAATCGACGATTGCGTCACGCCGCAGATCGCGCAGATAGCGCCGCGCCCGCATGGAGACACGTTCCTCGTTCATCTGTGCATATATGGCATCGAAATTCGGCGCCTGTGCCTTTACCGCCGAATCGTCACGTCCGCACAGCACGAGCACGCGCAGCCCGTCTTTGGCCGAGCCGAACGCCGGGGTGGCCTGGCCGATGGAAAGCTGGCCCATCAGCGATTGTAGCGCCGGCGGCAGGTCCTTCAGGCGGATGGCATCGTTGGTGGCGACTTCGGCGCCGATGGTCTTGGCAACCTCGTCCACCCGGCCGCAGCCACCCATGGCTTGCGTCGCGTCCTGGAATTCCTTCACCTTGGCGCGGCCTTCGGCCTCGGTGACGCCGGGGGGCAGCGGGATCGACATCTGTTTCAGGCTGAGCAGCGCCTCGGTCGGATCGGCAGCGAGAACCTGGCGTTTTTCGAGCAGGCCCATGATCGCGACACCGCCCGGTACCACGATGGGATCGCTGACGCTGGTGGCGCCGCCGGTGGTCAGGGTGGCGACGACGGGAGCGACCGCATCGGCGAGTTGTGCGGCACGGACCCAGCCCAAATCGCCGCCGACGCCGGCGGTGGAGGCTTCGGAAAACTGCCGGGCATAGGCGACGAACGAGGCGCCGCCGCGGATCTGGCCGACAATGCGCGCGGCATCATTGAGCACCTGCGCCTGGGTTTCGGTGGTGGCGGACAGGAAGATTTCCTCGACGTGGAATTCGTCCTTGCCCTTGGATTCGTTCAGCTTGTTTATGATGGCCTGGACTTCGTCATCGCCGACGTTGACGAGCGGTTCGACCTTGCGGCGCAACACCCGGTTCCAGGCCAGTTCGCCCCTGATCTGCGCCTTGATAGAAGACGCCGATGAACCGGACTGTTTGAGGAATGCAGCGAATTCCTCTGGTGTGCGCTTGAAGTTCTGGGCGACGCGATCGAAGGAACGGGTGACTTCGGATTCGTCGATCTTGATGTCGTTGCTGGCCGCTTCCTGAATCTGCAGTTTTTCATCGATCAGGTTGCGCAACACCTGCAGCCTGAGGCGAGGGCGTTCTTCATCGGAAATCTTGCCGCCATTGGCCGCAACGACCAGGTTCATGCGATGGTCGATATCGGTATCGGTGATGACATCGCCGTTCACGATGGCCTGCGCCTTGCGAAGCGTCGGATCAATATCACCGAGCACGCCGATGTCGGGCAGGTCGGTCGCGTTGAACCCCCGGTCTGCGATCGGATTTGCACTATCCTGCGCCTGCAGCATCGACGGGACCATTGCAGCGATGCAGCTGCCGGCCAAGGCCAGGGCAATCAACGAACGTTCAAAGCGCATTCCTGTCTCCGATAGACGCGAACGAGCCGATTTTCTGGCCCGATATGTCGTCCGTAACCGTTAATACGCCCGCGAATGGCGCCTGCGCCATGGGCATTAGCGCAACCGTGCCCAAACGGCAAAGCGCTGGTTAAGGCGGCGATGCTTAACGCCGTGTGAAATCGCGCGCCCATCTTCCCTGGCAGGGCGCGCAGAAATCCGTGGCCCGATCAATGGCCAAGGGTTTTGAAGGCCAGCGTGATGAGGAACGTGTTGCCGGCCCTGAAATCGCGATCGCTGATATAATCCCGCCGCCAGCTGACACCGATGCGGAAGCATTCATCTTCATATTCGACGCCGGCGCGGTGGCGGATGGCGGCAAAGCCGTTGCCGGTTGCGTTGGGATTCTTGGCCTTGGTGGTCAGATCGAAGATACCCGATCCGAACGCCGACCAGAATCGCGACAAGGCGATGCGCCCGCCGACGCGCAATTCGGAGCGGTCCTCCAGGTCTTCCAGCTGAATATTGCGGTTGAGCTTCAGATAGCCGGCAGTGAAATAGGTGCGGCGGTTGCCGAGCGATATATCGACCTCGTTGCGCCGCACCGCCAGCGAGTTCCGGTCGATGCGAAAGCGGTGGGTGATTTCGAAAAGGCTGCCGATCTTCAGATTGGTGCGGCCGGTAAAATCGCTGACGGTGTCGGACAGGCCGGTGCCCGGCGGAAATTCGGCGCCATTGCCGGCCAGCCGCACGGATTGCCCGATCTCGCTGCGCAACGACCAGCCGGGCCGCAGCAGGGAATATTCGACGCCATAGGTGATGCGCGTGCCGGTTTCGAAGCGATCGTAACCGGGGAAGCGGTTGAGATCGAACAGGCTGACATCTTCGAGCTCGATTGCCCGGCTGTCTTCATTCGGGATGTTGCCGTTCAGGCGGGCGACCGTGCTGACGATCTGGACGCGCGGCGTGATGGTCTGGTTGCCGCCCAACGCCGGGCCGGCAAAGGGCCATTCGATATCGATGGCGGCGAGCGGGATGGCGCGGGCCTGAAAGCCGGGTTGGCCGGCATATTCGGGGATGGTCGCATTGGCGGCATTGGACACATAATAAAGATCACCGCGCAGCATTGCAGTTGCGGTGATGCGTTGCCCGAGGCTGGTGATGAAGCTGCGATCCCAACGGCCATAGGCCAGGCCGCGTTGCACGGTCTGGCCATCGGTGCGATCGAGGTTGAGCAGGTTTGCCGCGATCCTGAGCCGCCCGCCAAGCACCGGTGCGGCGGGCCGCCAATCATAGTCCACGACCGGCAGCACGAACGGGATTTCGCCGCCACGATCGGTCAGGCGCAGGCCCTGAAAACCCCAGCCCGAGATCGACAGATAGCTGTTGCTGGTCAGCCGTTCGAGTGCATAGGTTGAACGCAGCGTATCATCATAATCAAGGCCATAGCGGCGGTTGAACGTATCATCGCTGGTCAACCGGATCGAAAATGTCGATCGCCATGTGGGTGAATGCTGGAACTGCCCCTTGATGCCGAGATAGCCCCGAAATTTGTTGCCCTGATCGATCTGGGTGACGCCGTCCGCCGCGAATTCGGTCAGCTGGGCATATGTGAAATAGCCGTCGATCTGCACGGGGCCTTGGCGGAACAGCCGCCGCGCCTGAATCTGCAGGGCCGGATTTTCGCTGGTGTAGAGGTGCGGCGTGATGGTGACATCGCGATCGGGCGCCAATGCCAAGTGATATGGCAGGGCAACGCCGAAGCCGAGCTGGCGTTGAAAGCTGATGCCCGGCAGCAACAGGCCGCTGACCTGTTTCGCCTCGCCATCCGGGTGCGAGAAGGTTGGCAGGTAGAGGATAGGCACGCCAAACATTTCCAGCGAGGCGTTGCGATAGGATATGCGGTGCCGGGCGCGGTTATAGCTGATGCGCACGCCCTTTACCTCCCACACCGGCGCATGGGGGCAGCCCTGGTTGTCGACCACGGCGCAGGGGCTGTAGACGGCGCGGCGCAGCGTGATGACATCGCCAATGCGCTGGGCCTGGTTAGCCGCGAGCCTGCCGCCATCGTTGAGCACGAGCAGGACATTGTCGATGGCGCCGTCGCGGAGCGTGTCGGTCAACTCGATTCGGTCGCCAAAGGCCTGATTGCCTTCGGGATCGATGCTGATGACATTGCCGGTGGCGATGACGGTGCCGCTTTTGCGGTTATAGTCGATCGTGTCGGCGGTCAGTTTCCAGGCGTCGCGGGCGAGCGCCACTTTGCCGGACGCGGTGATGATGTCGCTGTTGTCGTCATAGGTCAGCCGGTCGGCCTGAAAATCGATATAGTCGCCGGCGATGACCGGCCCGCCCTTGTCGCGCGGCACGATGAGGTCCGGACCATCTGTTGGCTGCGCTGCGTCGTCGGGCGGCGGCGATTGTGCCGGAACAGCGGGGGCCACCGTTGCCGGCTGACCGGCCTCCATCGCCAGCAGCGCACGAGTCGGCGCCAGCGCGGCAACAAGGGCGGCAGTCGCCAACAGGGCAGGACGCAGGGACAAACCACACTTTCGAAGCCGGAAACGCACGGCCGTTGGCTTAGCTGCGCCCAACCGCCGCGTCCACAGCCTAGACTCGCGTTTGCGCAGGCGCGGCGAGCGGCCTAGATAACGCCACAGGAATTTCTCCAATTTCAGGATGCACTGATGATCATCGCCTTTCCCAACGCCGCGGATGCGACGCCCCATGCCCTTGTCGTGCTGGTCGGCAGCGACAATGCCATGAGCAGCGCCGCCGCCGCCGCCGATGCGGCAACAGGCGGGCAGGTGGCAAAGGCCATGAAGGCGGCGCGTTTTGATGGCGAATCGGCCGCGCTGGTCGAAATCCTGGCGCCGGCTGGCATCACCGCCACGCGGTTGATCGTCGCCGGCATGGGGGCACCGGAAAAGGCCGATGCCGCCATGTTCGAAAAACTGGGTGGTGCCATTGTCGCCAAGTTGCTGACCAGCGGCGAGACGCGGGTTACCGTCGACATGGCCGGCATCAACGCGGCGCTGCCTTTGGTCGGGGCGGCAGGGCATCTGGCGCATGGCGCGGCGCTGCGCAGCTATCGGTTCGACAAATACCGCACGACGATGAAGGAAAAGGCCAAGCCGACACTGGTCAATTTCGATGTGGCCGGCGTGCCGGGTGCCGGGGCATTCCATGCAGAACTGGCGGCGATCGAGGGCGGCGTGGTGCGCACCCGCAACCTGGTTTCGGAGCCGGCGAACATCATCTACCCGGAAAGCTTTGTCGAAAGCGCCCGCGATCTGGCCGCGCTGGGCATCGAATTGACGGTGCTGGGTGAGCCCGAGATGCGCGCGCTGGGCATGGGCGCCTTGCTGGGCGTGGCGCAGGGTTCGGTGCGGCCGCCGCGCCTGATGGCGATGCGCTGGAACGGCACCGGCAACCCGGATGCAAAGCCCGTCGCGCTGGTCGGCAAGGGCGTTACCTTTGATACCGGCGGTATTTCTTTGAAGCCACCGGCCGGCATGGAAGACATGAAGTGGGACATGGGCGGTGCCGGCGCCGTGACGGGTGCCATGCACGCGCTGGCGGCGCGAAAGGCCAAGGCGCATGTGGTGGGCATCGTCGGGCTCGTCGAGAACATGCCCGACGGCAATGCCCAGCGGCCGGGCGATGTGGTGACCAGCATGGATGGCCAGACCATCGAAGTGATCAATACCGATGCCGAAGGCCGGCTTGTGCTGTGCGATGCGCTGGCCTGGGCGCAGACGACCTTCAATCCCGAAGTGATCGTCGATCTGGCGACGCTGACCGGTGCGATCATCGTGAGCCTGGGCCATGAATATGGTGGCATGTTCTGCAACGACGATGGCCTTGCGGCGCAATTGACCAAGGCCGGCGAAACCAGCGGCGACCGATTGTGGCGGATGCCGCTGGGTGACGCCTATGACAAGTTGATCGACAGCCCGATTGCCGACATCAAGAACGTCGGGCCGCGCGAAGGCGGTTCGATCACGGCGGCGCAATTCCTGAAGCGGTTCATCAAGCCGGGCGTGAAATGGGCGCACCTCGATATTGCCGGGATGGTGTGGGCGTCGAAGCCCGGCCCGCTCCATGACAAGGGCGCAACGGGCTATGGCGTGCGGTTGCTGGACCGGTTCATCGCCGAGAATTTCGAAGGTTGAGGTGGCGGCGGTCGGCTGTGGTTCGGGGCGATCGGTAAAGCCGGGTTCATGATTGACATCGGCTTTTATCAATTGGCGCAACGCCGTGCCGACCAGGTGTTGCCACAGCTTGTCGGCAAGGCGCTGGCGGCGGGGCATCGCGTGGTGATCCGTTCGTCTGACGCTCGGATGCTGGCGGCACTGGATACCGCCTTATGGCGATTTCCCGCCGACAGTTTCCTGCCGCATGGGATCGAAAGCGACGTGGGGCCGGACCGGGCGCCGAGCCAGCCCGTGTTGTTGACGGCGGCGCCATTGCCTGCCGTGAACGGTGCGGACTGTTTGGCGCAGATCGGCGATGATCTGCCCGATGACCTGACCGGCCTCGCGCGGGCGCTGTTCCTGTTCGATGCCGACACGATCGAAACGGCGCGGGCGCGCTGGCGCATTCTGGTGAAGCTGCCGGATGTGAAACCGGTTTATTGGCGCGAAGGCGAGGATGGCCGTTTCGAAAAGGCGGCCTGAGCCAATTGTTGCGGCGCGGTATCGTGCTTG
>JBBQYI010000004.1:0-82462 GCA_038208825.1 Sphingomonadales bacterium
CATCGCCATGCCGGCCTCGCGGTGAAGGCCCAGCGGTTTCGCCCGCGCCCGGGGATAATAGCGCGATTCAACCGCCGCGATCACCTCATCAAGCCACAGGCCGGTCACCGCCGTCGCAATGCCGGTAAAGCTGAGCCACAATAACATCACCGACACCAGAAACGCCGCCACCCCGCTGCCGCCGCCGCGCCACAGCCATTGCAGCCAGCCGGGCCAGCCGGCGCTGTCGATGCCGGCGACAAGGCTGAAAATTCCCCATGCCGCCAGCCCGAACAGCAGCAGCGTCAGCGCCAGCGATTTCAACAGCACGCGCAATATGGCATGGTCGCCAAGCTGGGCCAGGCTGAGGATGAGCGCCGCGGGCATGGCGGCAGCCTAGCGCATGAATTCCCGGGCCGCGACCATTTCCGGCAATATCACACTATCATCCCGGGCTTGACCGGGGATGACAAGGCGGCTCGGCATCGCCGGGGGATGACGCCGCGCCCGCTTGCGACTAGGAACGCGCCTTCACGCCATAATTTTCGGACAAACCGCATGACCGCCCGCCATGATATCCTTGCTATCGGCAATGCGCTTGTCGATGTCATCACCTCGGCACCGGCCGAATTCCTGTCGTCGCGCGGCATTGCCAAGGGCACCATGCGGCTCATCCCCGCCGCTGAAGCCGAAGCGCTATATGCCGACATGGGCCCGGCGCGCGAAATCAGCGGCGGTTCGGCCGCCAATACGGTCGCCGGCATGGCGGCGCTCGGCGTGCGCCCGGCGTTCGTCGGCCGAGTCGCCGCCGATCAACTCGGCCAGGTGTTCGCGCACGACATCCGCGCCGCCGGCGTCGATTACACCACCGCGCCATCCAGCGGCGGCGACCCGACCGGCCGCTGCCTGATCGTTGTCACCCCCGATGGCGACCGCACCATGAACACCTATCTCGGCGCCTGCCAGGAATTGAGCGAGGCCGATCTGGACGCCGACATGGTCGCAGCGGCGCAGATTCTCTACCTCGAAGGCTATTTGTGGGACCCGGCTGCCCCCCGCGCCGCGATGAAGAAAGCCATTGCCGTCGCCCGCGCCAATGGCCGCAAAGTGGCGTTCACCCTGTCCGACGTGTTCTGCGTCGAAGGCCATCGCGCCGATTTCCAGGAACTGCTGGCCGGTCATGTCGACCTGATGTTCGGCAATGAGCACGAGGTTTGCGCACTGTACCAGACCAACAGCCTCGATGCGGCGATGGCGGAGCTTGCCAAACACGCCTGTGTCGCCGTCGTCACCCGCTCGGGCGAAGGCGCCATCGTGCTGGAAGGCGGCCGCCGACACGTGGTTCCCGGTGAGCGCGTGGCCAAGGTGGTAGACAGCACTGGCGCCGGCGACATGTTCGCCGGTGGTTTCATGGCAGCGATGGTGCAGGGCCGATCGCTCCCCGATTGCGCCCGCGTCGGCAACATCACCGCTGCCGAAGTCATCAGCCATTACGGCGCCCGCGCTGAGGTCGACCTGAAGGCGCTGGTGAAGGCCAAGCTGGCCTGAACCTTCCTCCTGCTTCCGATTGAAAAGGGGCGGCGACCAATGCGGTCGCCGCCCCTTTTTTCTCTCGGCGACGCGGCAAAGCCGCGCCGTGGCGTCAGACGGGATCGGCCGGCATAACCGGCCGCACCGCTGGCCGGCCTTGCGCCTGTCGGCGCATAGCTGGCGCCATGCGCTCGCGGCGCTGCAGCTAGGCGTCCTTGCCGCCCGGCGTCGGGATGCCCGGCAATGGCGGCACGCCCATCGGCGGGATGTCATCGTCGCGCTCATGCACTTCATCCAGGCCCATCGCGACGTTCGAACGCGTGCGGCCATAGAAGAAATAGAACACGATCCCGATCGCTGCCCAGCCGAAGAACACATATTTGGCGGTCGGCGGCAGGAACACGAACAGCCCAAGGCAGCCCAGCGCCGCCAACGGCGCCACGACCCACACCGCCGGGGTGCGGAACACGCGCTTGCGGCCCGGATCGCTGATGCGCAGCGCCATGATGGCGCAGGCGACCAAAAGGAAGGCGCACAACGTGCCGCCGTTCGACACATCGGCCAGCTTGCCGACCGGGAAGAACGCCGCCGATACCGCAACGCCCACGCCGGTCAGGATGGTGACGACGTGCGGGGTGTTGTATTTGGGGTGGATCTTCGCCAGCACGCCCGGCAACAGGCCGTCACGCGCCATCACGAAGAAAATGCGGGTCTGGCCGAACAGCATCATCAGGATGACCGATGGCAGCGCAAAGCCAGCGGCGAGGCCAAGCATGTTGCCCACCGCCGGATGACCGATTTCGCGCAGCACATGGGCCAGCGCTTCCTTTGAACAGACCAGCGGACCATTGCCGATGGCGGTGCACTGGGCGGTCAGGCCGACCGAACCCGGCTCCAGCCATTTGCCGGCGGCATCGAACACCGGTTGGGCGCCGAACGAACCGATCGCACCGGCGCTGACCAGCATGTAGAACACCGTGCAGATAAGCAGGCTGGCGACAAGGCCGATCGGCACGTTGCGCTGCGGGTTCTTGGTTTCCTCGGCAGCGGTCGAAACCGCATCGAAACCGACAAAGGCAAAGAAAATCGACGCCGCGGCACCGATAATGCCGTTGCTGCCCAGCGGCATGTCGGCGGACCCCATCACCCCCAGCGGCGCGAACGGAATGAAGCGGTCCGTCTGGATCATCGGCACCGACAGCGCGATGAATGCCACCAGCGCCAACACCTTGATGACGACGAGCACGGCGTTGACGGTGGCGCTTTCCTTGGTGCCGATCACCAAAAGCCAGGTCACCGCCAGCGCGATCAGCACGGCGGGCAGGTTGATGACACCACCGGCATAGGGGCCGGCAGCGAGCGCCGGCGGAATGACGATATTGGGCAGGAACGGCAACAGCTCATTCAAATGGCCAAGCAACCCGACCGCATAGCCCGACCAGCCCACCGACACGGCGGCGGCGGCCACGGCATATTCCAGCACCAGCGCCCAACCGACGATCCAGGCCATGATTTCGCCGAAGGTGGCATAGGCATAGGTGTATGCAGAGCCCGAAACCGGCACCATCGCCGCCAGTTCGGCGTAGCACAGCGCAGCAAGGCCGCAGACCACCGCCGCGATGATGAACGAGATGATCATGCCCGGCCCGGCCTTTTGCGCGGCCTCCGCCGTCAACACGAAAATACCCGTGCCGATGATCCCGCCGATGCCCAGCATGGTCAGCTGGAACGCACCAAGCGAGCGCGTCAGTGATTTTTTCTGCGCTGTCGCAAGGATGGAATCGAGCGATTTGATACGCCAGTTAGCCAACAAAAATCCCCTTCGAATAACCCCATGAGCGCCTGCGCCCGGACCTTTCGCCCTGATACGCGCCGCCTGATGCGGCGCATAGGTGCAGGACTTCATCCATCGGTCAAGGTCCGCGTCGCGCCCACTGTCGCAAACGCCCGGAATCGCCGCTGTTGCTCTGGCTTCGCCTTGGCGTTGTTCATATCACATTGTCACCACTCTGTTCGATCAATCACATTTTCGGGTGGCAGCGAAGGGCAATCCGGGTTATCACGACAGCCATGAACCAGCTTTTGCCCCTGCCCGCCGCGCCCGCGCCCAGCCGCGCCGAAGCGGCGGTGCTGGCCGGGATCGCGGCTGCCCATGACGCCATGCTGGCGCAGGTACTGGACTGGGCGGCGATCAACAGCGGCAGCCGCAACCTGCCCGGCCTTGCCACCATGGCCGCCCGGCTCGCCGCCGCCTTTGCCCCGCTCGGCGGCACGATTTCGCTTTGCGATCCCGCCCCCTGCACCGCCATCGACCCCGCCGGCACCGAAAAACCGCTGCTGCACGGCCAGAACCTGCACATCGTCCGCCGCCCGGATGCCCCCGTCCGGGTGCTGCTGACCGGCCATATGGACACGGTGTTCGCCGCCGATCACCCCTTCCAGGCGACCCGCTGGCTGGATGAAAACACCCTCAACGGTCCCGGCACCGCCGATATGAAGGGCGGCATCGCCGTCATGCTCGCCGCGCTGACCGCATTGGAAGCCTCGCCCTTCGCCGAAAACCTCGGCTGGGAAGTCGTCATCAACAGCGATGAGGAAGTCTCCTCCCCCGGCTCGGCGCTCTTGCTCGTCGATGCTGCACGGCGCTGCCATCTCGGCCTCACCTATGAACCGGCGCTGCCCGATGGCACGCTGGCCGGCGCCCGCAAGGGTTCGGGCAATTTCTCCGCCATCGTCACCGGCCGTGCCGCCCATGCCGGGCGCGAACCCGAAAAGGGCCGCAACGCCATCCTCGCCGCCGCCGATCTGGCGCTGCGGCTGAAGGCGCTGACCGCCGATGACCTTTCGGTCAACCCGGCCCGCATCGATGGCGGCGGCCCCAACAATATCGTGCCCGATTCCGCCGTGCTGCGCTGGAACATGCGGCCCTCCACCCTCGCCGCCCAAGCCCGCGCCGAAACCGTCATCAAGGTGCTGCTCGCCGAGATCACCGCCGCGCACGAGGTTGCCATCCATGTCCATGGCAGCTTCGCCCGCCCACCCAAGCCGCTCGACGCCAACCAGCAACGCCTGTTCGATCTGGTCCGCGATTGTGGTGCCGCGATTGGCCTCCCGATTGGCTGGCGCGACACCGGCGGCGTCTGCGATGGCAACAACCTCGCCGCCACCGGGCTGGCGGTCGTCGATACGCTGGGGCCGCGCGGCGGTGCCATCCATTCGGCCGATGAATTCCTGTGCATCGATTCACTCGTCGAACGCGCCCGCCTGTCGGCGCTGGTGCTGATGCGCGTCGCCCAGCACGGCTGGACCCGCCAGCCGGCACTGTCGGACGTCGCGGCATGCCGGACATGAGCTGGCGCGTCCGCGCCGCCCGCGCCGCCGATGTCGATGCGCTCTATGAGCTCGCCGAAATCACCGGCGGCGGCTTCACCAACCTGCCCGCCAACCGGGATTCGCTGGCAAAACGGCTGGCCTGGTCCGATGCCAGCTACGCCCGCACCACCGAAGCGCCTGATGACGAGTTGTACCTGTTGATGCTCGAACAGGCATCGACCGGCCGTATCGGCGGCTGCGGGCTGGTGATGAGCCGCATCGGCGCCAAATGGCCATTCTACAGCTACAAGATCAGCACGCTCAGCCAGACCTCGCGGGAACTTGGCCGCACCATTGCCATGGATTTTCTCAGCCTGGTCACCGATCACGACGGCGCCAGCGAAGTCGGCGGCCTGTTCCTCCACCCCGGCCTGCGCTCTGGCGGGCTCGGCCGGCTGCTGGCCCGCTCGCGCTATCTGTTCATCGCCCAGCACCGCGCCCGCTTCGGCGACCGCATGCTCGCCGAACTGCGCGGCGTTATCGACGATGAAGGCAATTCGCCGTTCTGGGATGCGCTGGGCCGCAAATTCTTCGGCATGCCGTTTACCGCGGCCGACAGTTTCAACGCCGTCAACGGCAGCCAGTTCATCGCCGACCTGATGCCCAAACAGCCGATTTATACCGCCCTGTTGCCCGAAACCGCTCGCGCCGTCATCGGCAAGCCGCACGGCAAGGGCGGCGCGGCACTCGCCATGCTGGAGTCAGAAGGCTTTTCGTTCGACAATTATGTCGATATTTTCGACGGTGGCCCGACGGTGACGGCGCGCACTGACCAGATCAGGACGGTGCGCGAATCGCGGGCATCGCAGGTGTCGCGCCTGTCCGCCCGCACCCCCGATGATGATGACAGCCAGGGTTTTGACCGGGCGCTGCTCGCAACCGGGCGGCTGACCAACTTCACCGCCTGGCTCGGCCATATTCGGGCCGATGCCGAAAACCCCGCCCACTGCGTGCTGCCCGCAGGCGAGGCCGGTTTGATGCTCGTCGCAGCCGGAGACGAGGTGCGCCATGTTGTCCTTTGAATCGATCGACCCGTGCACCGGTGACACCATCTGGCAAGGCGCCAATGCCGATGCCGCCACCGTTGCCGACGCCGTCGCCACCGCCCGCGTCGCGCTGCTTGGCTGGGCCGCGTCCGCACTCGATGACCGTATCGCCATCGCCCGTGCCTTTCAGGGCGTGGTCCGGGATCGCGCCGAAGCCTTTGCCGAACTGATCGCCCGCGAAACCGGCAAGCCGCTTTGGGAAACCAGAACCGAAGTCGCCAGCGTTGCCGCCAAGGTCGATATCTCGATCACCGCCCAGGCCGAACGCGCCGGCAGCCGATCGGGTGAGGTCGGCGGTGTGCGGCAGGTACTGCGCCACAAACCGCACGGCGTGCTGGCGGTGCTCGGCCCCTATAATTTTCCGGCGCACCTGCCAAACGGCCATATCGTGCCGGCACTGCTTGCCGGCAACACCATCGTCTTCAAGCCATCCGAACTCACCCCCGCCGTCGCCGATTTCATGGCCGATTGCTGGGCCGCCGCCGGGCTGCCCGATGGCGTGCTCACTATCGTCCAAGGTGGCGGCGATACCGGCCGGGCGCTGGCCGCCGCCGATATCGATGGCCTGTTGTTCACCGGCTCGGCCGGGGTTGGCGCGGCGCTGGCCCGGCAATTCGCCGAAACACCGGGCAAGATCCTGGCGCTGGAAATGGGCGGCAACAACCCGCTGATCGTCTGGGATCTCGCCGCCGACGGGCTCGATGCCGCCGCCGCGCTCATCGTCCAATCCGCTTATCTGTCCGCCGGGCAACGCTGCACCTGCGCCCGCCGCCTGATCGTGCGAGACGGCACCGAAGCCCCGCTCCTCGATCGCGTCACCGCGCTCATCGATCGCATCATCGTCGGCGCGCCGTTCGACGATCCGCAACCGTTCATGGGGCCGGTGATCGGCAACCGCGCCGCCGACGGGCTTGTTTCGGGTGTCGAGAATCTGCGCGCCCGCGGCGCCCACGAAATCCGCCCGCTCACCCGCCGTATCGCCGATCGGCCGTTCCTGCTGCCGGCGCTGTATGACACCACGGGCGTCTCGGGCCTGCCGGACAGCGAATTGTTCGGGCCGGTCCTGCAACTCACCCGCGTCGCCGATTGGGATGCCGCCATCGCCGCCGCCAATGCGACGCGTTTCGGCCTGTCCGCGGGGCTGATCGGCGGCGACGCGGCGCTGTATGATCGCTTCTGGGCGGCGAGCCGCGCCGGCGTGGTCAACTGGAACCGCCCGACCAACGGCGCCGCCTCCAACGCGCCTTTCGGTGGCATCGGCCTGTCGGGCAACCACCGCCCCAGCGCCTATTATGCCGCCGATTACACCGCATGGCCCGTCGCCAGCCTCGAAGCCGACACGCCGGAAGCGACGATTGCCACCGGTTTGGCCTGATTTTCCCTCACCCCCACCAATGTTTTCCCTCAGCAAAACGCTGCCAAACCCATAGAATTCCTCTCATATCGAGCAGAAAATGCAGGAAATGCAGGAAATAAACTTCGACGGCCTCATCGGCCCCACGCATAATTACGCCGCGTTGAGCTTCGGCAACCTCGCCAGCGCCGCCAACGCAGGTGCGGTTTCCCGCCCCCGTGACGCCGCGCTACAGGGGTTGGCCAAGATGCGCTTTGCCATGTCACTCGGTCTGGCACAGGGTTTCCTGCTGCCTTTGGAGCGCCCCAACACCGGCTTTTTCCGTTCGCTGGGTTTTTCGGGCACCGATGAACAGGTCTGCGCCACCGCTTTTGCCGCCGATCCACGACTGTTTGCGCAAGGCTGCTCCGCTTCATCGATGTGGACCGCCAACGCCGCCACCGTCTCGCCGGCCCCCGATACCAGCGATGGCCGCACGCATCTGTCGGTCGCCAACCTGTCGCGCATGACCCATCGCAGCATCGAACACCCCGAAACCCTGGCGATGCTCACCACCGCCTTTGCCCATCCGGCCTTCGCCGTGCACGCCGCAATCCCTGCAGCCTTCGGTGATGAAGGCGCCGCCAACCATATGCGCATGGGGCCGGCGCACGCCGCTGCCGGGGTGGAAATCTTCGTCCACGGCCCCGTCCAACGCAGCGATGGCCCCGAACAGATCGGCCGTTTCCCCGCCCGGCAGAACCCGCGCGCCAGCCAGGCCGTCGCCCGCCGCCACGGACTCGACCCGGCGCGCACCCTCTTTGCCGAACAATCGCAGTTCGCCATCGATGCCGGCGCCTTCCACAACGACGTCGTCGCCGTCGCCAACGAGCTGGTCCTGTTCGCCCATGAACAGGCTTTCGAACATGCCGACGCCCTCAAAACCGACATTCTGCGACTGCTGCCCGACGCGGTGATCATCGAAGTGCCCGCCGCCGAGGTGCCGCTCGCCGATGCCATCGCCAGCTATTTGTTCAATTCACAACTCGTCACCACCGCGCCCGGCGAAATGGCGCTGATTCTGCCGCGCGAAAGCCACGACAACCCCCGCGTTAAGGCGTTCCTCGACCGGCTCGTCACCCGCAACACCCCCATCCGCGCCGTGCATTATGTCCAGGTGCGCGAATCGATGCGCAACGGCGGCGGCCCCGCCTGCCTCAGGCTGCGCGTCGTCGCCGATCCCGCCACGGTCGACCAACGTTTCATGCTCGATGCCGCCAAGGCCGACCGGCTGGAGGCAATCATCGCCGCGCACTGGCCCGAAACCATCGGGCCAGACGATCTCGGCAACCCCGATTTATGGGCACAGGCCTGGGCCACTCGCCGCGCCTTGCTCGCCGCACTCGGTCTGTAGCCCCGCGAGTCATCCCGGGCTTGACCCGGGACCCAGTTCCTCTTCAGCTTCGCCGCACAGAAAACTGGGTCCCGGATCAACCTCGGGACGAGGGGGGACAAGAATTGCGCCACATCATCGCCGCCATCACGCTCGCATTCGCGGCACCCGCAGCCGCCGCGCCTTTCTGCCAGACCGAAGTCGCCAACCCCGGCCTGCCCGCCATCCTGCCCTTGAAGGCTCGCGCGGTGGTGCAGGACGGCTGGCTGAAACAACGGCTCGACACCATCGTGCCGCGGCTGATGCGGGAAAATCACATCGATATGTGGGTGCTCGTCGCCCGCGAATATCTTGAAGATCCGGTCGTCGCCACCATGCTCGACGCCGAATCCATGCACGCCCGCCGCCGCACCATCCTGGTCTTATACGATCCTGGCAACGGCAAACCGGTCGAACGCCTCACCGTCAGCCGCTATGGCCTTGGCGGTCTGTTCGAACCGGCCTGGAATCCCGAACAACAACCCGATCAATGGCAGGCGCTCGCCGCCCTCATCAAGGCCCGCAACCCGCAAAAGATCGCGCTCGATGTCTCGGCATTCTCCGCCTTCGCCGATGGCCTGACCACCAGCCAGCATGATGCCCTGCTGGCAGCGCTGCCAAAACCCCTGCGAAGCCGCATCGTTTCCGCCGAACCGCTCGCCATCGGCTGGTTGGAAACCCGCACCCCGGCCGAAATGGCGCTCTATCCCGGCATCGTCCGCATCGCCCATGCCATCATCGCCGAAGGCTTTTCGGGCAATGTCATCACCCCGGGCAGGACCACGGCGGATGATGTGGTGTGGTGGTATCGCGAGCGCATCGCCGCGCTGAAACTGTCGACATGGTTCCACCCTTCTGTCGGCATCGCGCGCAACGGCACCGATGGCTGGCTGGAGGGCGATGAAATCATCCGGCCCGGCGACCTGTTATGGACTGATTTCGGCATCACCTATCTCGGCCTCAACACCGATACCCAGCACATGGGCTATGTGCTGCGCCCCGGCGAAACCGATGCGCCCGATGGGTTGAAGGCCGGCATGGCGGCGGCCAATGGCGTGCAGGACGCGCTGCTGGCATCGTTCCGCACGGGCGTCACCGGCAACACCATCCTCGCCGATGCGCGCGCCAAGGCCATCGCGGCCGGCCTGGAACCGACGATCTACAGCCACCCGCTCGGCTACCACGGCCATGCCGCCGGCGCGGCGATCGGTTTTTGGGACAATCAGGCCGCCGATCCGCGCGGCGACTGGATCGTGAAGGGCGATACCGCTTGGTCAATCGAGCTTTCCGCCACCCACGCCGTGCCCGAATGGGGCGGCCAAAAGATCAAGTTCCGGCTGGAGAATGACGCGTTTTTCGACGGGACCAAGGTGCAGTTCATCGACGGGCGACAGACGCGATTCCTGCTGGTGCCGCGGGCGGCGGCGGTTGGGGCGGGGTGCGAGTAGGGGGGGGGCGGGAGTCGGAATCTGCGATGGTTTCAGCGCGAAAGAGGCGCGGGCAAAGCCCGCGCTGGCGTCGGACGGGTTCGGCCGGCAATGCCGACCGCCTCGCCGGCCGGTCTTGCGCCTGTCCGTGCGTAGCCTCAGCTACGCAAGCGCGGCGCTTCACCTGAACGGCGGCTCGTCAAACGCCCGCAATTTCCGCGAATGCAGCCCCTGCCCGGCATCCCGCAGCCGCGTCATCGCGTCGATCCCGATGTGCAGATGCTCCGAAATCGCCCCTTCGTAAAACCGGTTGGCCTGCCCCGGCAGCTTGATTTCGCCATGCAGCGGCTTGTCCGACACGCACAACAGCGTCCCATAGGGCACCCGGAACCGATAGCCCTGCGCCGCGATGGTCGCCGATTCCATGTCCACCGCCACGGCGCGGGACTGGTTGAAGCGCAAAGCGGAGCGGGAAAATCGCAATTCCCAATTGCGATCATCGGTGGTCACCACCGTGCCGGTTCGCAGGCGCGGCTTCAGGTCTTCGCCGGCCTTGCCGGTCACCGCCTCGGCCGCCGATTGCAGTGCCTTTTGCACTTCCGACAGCGCGGGAATCGGGATTTCGGGCGGCAGCACATCATCCAGCACATGGTCATCGCGCAGATAGGCATGGGCCAGAACATAGTCGCCGATCGCCTGGCTGGGCCGCAGCCCGCCACAATGGCCGATCATCAACCAGGCCTCGGGCCGCAGCACGGCGAGGTGGTCGCAAATCGTCTTGGCATTGGCCGGGCCGACGCCGATGTTGACCAACGTGATGCCCGCCCGCCCCGGCGCGGTCAGGTGCCACGCCGGCATCTGGTGCTTGCGCCAGGCCACATCGGCGGCAGCGCGTTCGGGATCCGGATCTGCGGCGAAAATATCCAGCCCGCCGGGGCAGGCGAGCTTTTCATAGTTCAGGCTCGAATCGCTCGAACCCAGCTGTGAACAGGCCCAGGAAACGAACTCATCGACATAACGATGATAGTTGGTGAGAAGGATATAATGCTGGAAATCCTCCGGTGCCGTACCGGTATAATGCTTCAGCCGGGCCAGCGAAAAATCCGTCCGGGGGCCATCGAAAAGCGCCAGCGGCAGCTCATCGGACAGGCTGGTGTCCCACAGGCCATCGGCAAGTTCGTCGCCGATCTGGGACAGTTCGGTCGTCGGGAACAGCCGCGCCAGATCGACCGCCGCCGCTGAATCGAGCCGCAGCCCCTCGGCACCATCCAGCACATAGGGATAGGGAATCTCGACGTTCGAGCGCCCGACCGACACCTGGATCTCATAGTCCGCTAGCAGCAGTTCGAGCTGCTCGACGAGATAGGCGCGGTACATCTCGGGGCGCGTCACCGTGCTGGTATAGCGGCCGGGCTTGTTCAGCCGGGCAAAGGCCCTGACCGGTCGCTTTGCCCCGCCATCGCCGCCGAATTCGACGCGCAGCTCGGGATAGGCCCAATCGCCGCGCACCCGCGCGGCATCATCGGGGGCGACGCCATCATCCAGATAGGCCTTCAGCGCGGCGCGCAGCGTGGCGGTGGATTCGGCATGGATGGCGGCGAGCTGGTCGACAAGCTGGGATGCGGAGTCAGCATGGGAAACTGTGGTGGACATGACAAGGCCATGCCCGAATCGTACCGATCTTTCCAGCCTTGGCCCTGCCAATCTTCGCGTTCGCCCAAAAAGCCGCTAGGGATTGGCCGGCAACCCCCAAGGGACACCAGTGATGCAATTCGATCTGACCGACGACCAGCGTGCCATCCAGGACGTCGCGCGCCGCTTCACCGCCGATCGCATCACGCCCTTTGCCGCCGAATGGGACGAAAAGCACATCTACCCCAAATCGACGATCCAGGCCGCCGCCGAACTGGGCTTTGCCGCCATCTATGTGTCCGAAGCCAATGGCGGCATCGGGCTGGGCCGCATGGAGGCCGCGCTGATCATGGAGGCGATGGCCTATGGCTGCCCATCGACAAGCGCCTTTATTTCCATCCATAATATGGCGGCGTGGATGATCGATTGCTACGGCGATGCCGATCTGCAAGCAAAATACCTGCCATCGCTGGTCAGCATGGATAGCATCGCCAGCTATTGCCTGACCGAACCCGGCTCCGGGTCCGACGCAGCGTCGCTGAAGACCCGGGCGGTACGCGACGGCGATGATTATCTGGTGACCGGCAGCAAGGCGTTCATTTCGGGCGGCGGCGTCAACGATATCTATGTCACCATGGTCCGCACCGGGGAGGAGGGGCCAAAGGGCATTTCCTGCCTGGTCATCGAAAAGGACATGCCCGGCGTGTCGTTCGGCGCGCCCGAACGCAAGCTCGGCTGGCACTCCCAACCTACCGCGCAGGTCAATTTCGATGCTGTACGGGTGCCGGTTTCGAACCGTGTCGGCGCCGAAGGGCAGGGCTTTGCCATCGCGATGGCCGGGCTGGACGGCGGCCGGCTCAACATCGGCGCCTGTTCATTGGGCGGTGGCCAGCGCGCGCTCGATGAAGCCATCGCTTATACCCGCGATCGCAAGCAGTTCGGCAAATCGATCAGCGATTTTCAGGCAACGCAATTCACGCTCGCCGACATGGACACCGAATTGTCCGCTGCCCGCGCGTTATTGTACCAGGCCGCTGCCAAGGTAAGCGCCAACGCACCCGACAAGACCAAGTTCGCCGCCATGGCCAAGCGGCTCGCCACCGATGCCGGCATGGCGGTGGCCGACCGCGCCCTGCAACTGCATGGCGGCTATGGCTATCTGATGGATTTCCCGGTGGAGCGCATCTACCGCGACCTGCGCGTCCACCAGATATTGGAGGGCACCAACCAGATCATGCGGGTCATCACCGCCCGCGAGATGCTGCGCGCGGCAGGGTAGGGCATTTTACGCCCTGTCTGCCCGTGATGACGTTCGCCGTGGAGCGCCTCAGCGTGTCACCGGGCGCCGCGGGTCCTTGAAGCCGAAATCCACCTTCGACAGGTCAGCATTATATTTGGCATCACTCAGCCGCACCTGACTGGTACCACCCTGTGCGTCGCGCACCGTCCAGCCGCGCAGCGCCAGCCCGCCGGGCGCCGCCGCGTCGCGGGCAAAGCCGATTTCCAGCGTGCCGAATTCGGGCCGTTTCGGGTCGCGTGCCTCTACCACCACGCCGCGCGCGTCGGACGCCACCACCTTGGCTACCGATGAAAGATCGGGCTCGGATGCCAGTAAAATGCCCAGCGGCGTCGATTTCACGGGCCATTGCGACACCTGGTTCACCGCATAATCGACAAAGGTCAGCGTCCGACCATTGCCGACGATCAGCAGCTTGGCCTTGTCATATTGAAACCGGATCTTGCCTGGCCGCGCCAGCGTCAGGCGGCCGGTCTGCACCTGGCCATCGGCGCCGGTCTGGGTGAAATCGGCGGCGAGGCTGGTGGTCGCCTTCAACGAAGCGGCCACATCGTCGAGCGGCGCGGCGACCGCGGGGGCTGCGGCATTGGCGGCGGCAAGGATCGCGGCGGCGAGGAGCAGGGCTTTGGTCATTGGGGATATATGGGGTGGCGGGGGTTAGCTGGCAATGAACGGGGCGGTGAGGTTGAAGGGCAAAGGACGAACAAGGGCAAAGGACGAACAAGGGCGAACAAGGGCGAACAAGGGCGAAGGGTGCGGGCAAAGCCCGCGCTGACGTCGGACGGGTTCGTCGGGGGTGCCCCCCGGCGTCCCGCCGGCCGGGCTTGCGCCTGTCGGCGCGTGGTACGCGCGCTCGCGGCGCTATGCCGCCGCGCCCAGATACCCCAGCTGCGCCGCCTTGAAGATTGTCTGCGACCGGTTGACCGCATCCAGCTTTTCCCCGGCATTCTGGATGTGGAAGCGCACCGTCGCGTGGCTGCGCGCCAGGATCAGGCTGATTTCCTTGTCTGTCTTGCCGATCGACGCCCAGCGCAGGCATTCGACTTCGCGTTTGGTCAGCTGGCAATCACCGGGCAGCCATTGGCGGATGCGGTGCGCCTTGGTGTATCCGGCAACGAACCGGTAAGACAGGAACCCCAGCACATCGGCATGGGCTTCATATTCGGCGGAAAAATCCTCGCGCGATTTGTCGGCACAATTGAAGGTCACCGCGCCGATCTGGCCAAAGGGTAGGTGGATGGGGATCACGATGGCGCATTTGGTCAGGGCGCGCTTTTCGAAATGATCGAGGTTGATCTCTTCCAGATAAGGGTTGAGCTGCCGCGCCCGAAACCCCTGCGCATTCACCCAGAATGGTTCCGATTCATAGCGACAGGCGCGCGGGATCGGCGACGAAAGCGCCAGCCGCGTATCGGCCCACCAGCGTTCATCCTCACCCGTCCAGCCGAAAACCTCGGCGGCGAGCACATTGCCCTCGGCGTCCAGCATGGTCTGCTTCGACGCAATATTGTCGCAAACGGCGACGCGCAAATTTGCCATGCCCTTGGCAATCGCGGCAAGCGCTTCTGCGGCAGGACGCACTGCATCAAGGGTAGGTACCGAAACGGCGGCGAGATCGCTGGCCAGGCTCATCTGTCTGTCTCCTCCCGGGTCGAACCGCGCGATGCCTCTTTGGGCAGCGCCGACCCGCCGATGCGGGCGATGGCGCTGGGTTCGTGCCGGTGACCGGCGGACCCTTCAGCTCGGGACACCAGGAAACTAGTGATTCCATGAGGTGTCAGCAATGGCCCATGCGCCGGCTTGCGCGACGATGCAACAATGATGCGCAGAATTTACGACGAGTAGCAGTTCATTACGCGACGAACATATTCCCTTATCAAAAGGATGTCGCCGGACACGCTGCGCTCGTAATTCCGTGTGACTGCACACTCGTGGCCCGGCGAATCGGGACCGTTGAATTGCCGTGCGAACGCGATTCGATTCGACCGTTACCGCCGGGACACGCTGCTGCACAGAATTGTCGCCCTGTTACAAATCAGCGTCGCGGCCTTGCCTCGAAAGCCTGAACAATGGCGGTCAATAACCGGGGCGGCGAATGACAGGGCCATGCCGCTCGACCAGAGGCACGCAAGCAATGCATTTCGATCCAAGCGAAGATCAGGCGATGCTGAAGGCGGCGGTGGAACGCTGCGTCGCCGCCGGCGGTGACACAGGCGCCGGCGATCTCGGCCCCCGCCGCGCCGCCCGCGCGACGGCCGCTGGATTCAGCGCTGTCAGTTGGGCGCGGCTGGCGGAAGCAGGCGTGCTCGCCATGCCGGTTTCGGCGGCGCACGGCGGCATGGCCGATGACCGCATGGCATTGCTGCTCGCGATGGAGGCCATCGGCCACGCGCTGGTGCCGGAACCGGTGCTCGATTGTGCCGTTATCGCCGGGACGCTGCTCGACGTGGCCGGATCGCCGGCGCAACAGGAAAGCGTGTTGGCACCCATGCTGGCCGGCCGGCTGATGGTGTCGCTCGCCCATGCCGAACGCGCCGCGCGCTTCAATCTTGGCCATGTCGAAACCAGCCTCAGCCAGCGCGGCAATGTCATGACCATCGATGGCGCCAAGACCGCCATCATGGCCGGCGGCGCGGCGGATCGCTTCATTGTATCGGCGCGGTGCAATGCCGGCATCTGCTTCTGGCTGGTTCGAGCCGATGCGCCGGGTGTGGAGCGGCGCATTTACCGCCTTGCCGACGGGTCGGTAGCCGCCGAACTGATGCTGCGCGGCGTCACCGTCACCCATGCCGATCGGCTGGCCGGCGGGCTCGACAGCCTCGATCGCGTCGTCGCCACTGCCCGCGCCGCGGCTGCGGCCGAAATGTTGGGGGTGATGACGCTGTTGTTCGATGCAACGCTCGAATATGTCAAAACCCGGGTGCAGTTCGGCAAACCCATCGGCAGTTTCCAGGTTATTCAGCACCGCATGGCCGATGCCTTTGTGCTCGTCGAACAGGCGCGATCACAGGTGGTCCGTGCCGGCCTTGCGCCGTCGGCCGACTTCCCACGCGCCGCCGCGGGCGCCAAGGCGTTCGTTGCCGACGCGGCGCTGTCGGTGGCGCACACGGCAGTGCAACTGCATGGCGGCATGGGCATTACCGATGAACTTGTCATCGGCCATGGCCTGAAGCGGCTGCGGGTGCTGGCGCTGACCTTTGGTGACGCCGCCGCCGACATTTATGACTACCGCCGCGCGGCTTGAGAGGACACGCCATGGACATGACGCTGACCGCAGCCGAACTGGCGTTTCGTGACGATGTGCGCGGCTTTCTCGCGGCATCACTGCCCCAGCACCTCCGTGATGGCGCGCGTGGTACGCCTTCGGTGTTCGTTGAACCCGATATCGGGCTGGAATGGCAACGTGCGCTGCACGCAAAGGGCTGGCTCGCCTATCAATGGCCGACCGACTGCGGCGGCACCGGCTGGACCCCGGTACAACGCTATCTGTTCGAAAAGGAATGTGCGCTGGCCGATGCTCCTGCGCTGTCGGTGCTGGGCCTTAAGCTGGTCGGCCCGGTCATCGCCCGTTTCGGCACGGCGGCGCAAAAGGCGCGCTTCCTCAACCGTATCCTGACGGCGGAGGATCTGTGGTGCCAAGGCTATTCCGAACCCGGTGCCGGCTCCGATCTCGCCAGCCTCAAGACCCGGGCGGTGCGCGATGGCGACCACTATATCGTCAATGGCAGCAAGATCTGGACGACGCATGCGCACCATGCCGATTGGATGTTCTGCCTCGCCCGCACCGATCCGGATGTGAAGCCACAGGCCGGCATCTCGTTTCTGCTGCTCAACATGCGCCAACCCGGCGTGACGGTGCGGCCGATCATTGGCATGGCGGGGGATCACGAGGTCAACCAGGTGTTTCTGGATGACGCGGTGGCGCTGGTTGAAAACCGTATCGGCGATGAAGGCCAGGGCTGGACCATCGCCAAATATCTGCTGGAGAACGAACGCGGTGGATCGTGCACGGCGCCCAGCCTGCTGGTCCGTATCGAACGGCTGGGCGCGCTGGCGGCGGCCCAAGGGGGTGGTGTGGCGGAGGACGCCGGCTTTACCCGGCGCCTGGCGCGGCTGCAGATGGAGGCGGAGGCGCTGGAGATGACGGAATTGCGCCTGCTCGGCGAGCTGGCGCAGGGTCGGCCACCGGGGCCGCAGACTTCGCTGATCAAGCTGGTCGCATCGACGATGATGCAGCAGATCGATGAACTGACGCTCGATGTGCTGGGCAACGACGGCCTGCAACTGGCAGGCGAACGGCCATTATATGGTAATGAATGCCCGGAACCGATCGGATCAAAGGCCGCGCAAATGGCGATGCCGACCTATCTCAACAACCGGGCTTGGACGATTTTCGGGGGATCGAATGAAGTCCAGAAAACCATCATCGCGCGCACTGTTCTTGGCCTGTGACATGCGCGCCGTAGCGACCGTTTGAACGCTTGCGCCGGGCAGATTGTGGTGGCAGGACAATCATAAAATCGCCGCCTTGACTTTGAATTGGTTGCAACCTGTGATGGCTTTGCTACCCTTGCGGTCGGATATCGCGGGGGGCAGCGATTACGATGGCGAGGACACAACAAGCGACAGGACTGCCGGCCGGAACACCTTTCCGCGGCGTCCGCGCTGTGTTTGCGGCACTGCTGCTGTGTCTTTCGTGCCTTGCCGCCCCGTTTGGCGCCGCCAACGCCGCGACCCATGACGGCTCTGTTCATCTCGGCGTCGCCAGTTGCGGCGGCACCACCTGCCATGGCCGCCAGGAAGCCACTGGGCCTCGCGTGCGCCAGAATGAATTGATGACTTGGCAGGACCCTGCCAGCTTGACCGGCGCCCACCAGCGGGCATGGAGCCTGTTGAACCTGCCGCGCGCAAGGGCTATCGGCGCCCGGCTGGGTATCGCCGACGTGGCGCAAAGCCCCGAATGCATCAATTGCCATGGCGATCCCGCGCCGCGCCATGGTGCGCAATGGCGGCAGGCCGATGGTGTCGGCTGCGAAGCCTGCCACGGCGGCGGAACCGACTATCTGGCATCGCACACTGCGGTTGCGGCCGCCCATGTTGACAATGTCGCGCGCGGGATGTGGGCGATCAACAAGCCCGATGTCCGCGCCAATCTGTGCATCGATTGCCATTTTGGATCGGATAAGCCTGGCCAGTTCGTCACCCACCGCATCATGGCCGCTGGGCACCCGCGCGTGACGTTCGAACTGGACTTGTTTACCGCCCTGCAATCGCACCATGATGAGGACAGCGATTACGCCAGTCGCAAGGGCATCTCCGGCGGCACCAAAGTCTGGGCGGTGGGGCAGGCGCTGGCGGTGAAGCGTGCGCTGACGCTTTATGTCCCGCGTGCCGCCGGCAGTTTTCCCGAATTCTATTTCTTCGATTGCCGGTCGTGCCATCGCACCTTTTCTGATGATCCCGCTGTACCGCTGGTGGCGCGCAGCAACCCTGCCCGGCCGATTCCACCGGGCCAGCCGGTGTTCAACGATGAAAGCCTGATCATGCTGGCGGCGGCGGCCCAGGTTGCCGCCCCGGATCTGGGGAAACAGTTCGAAGCCCAGTCCCGCGCTTTTCACGCGGCCCTCGCCGGGGATCGTGCCGGTGCGATCAAGGCCGCAGCGACACTGGCGCGCACCGCCGATGCGCTGGCCGCGCGATTTGGACAGGCGTCGTTCGGCAAGACCGAAACCTTTGCCATGCTTGATGCCGTTCTGACCGGCAGCGCAACGCGCTATACCGATTATCAGGGCGGCGCACAGGCGGTGATGGCTGCGGATACGCTGGTGTCGGCGCTGGTCCATTCCGGCGCCATCGGTCGCGAAACGGCTAATGCCATGCGGCCTGATCTCGATCGTGCCTATGCTGCAGCGCGCGACGCCAACCGCTGGCAACCAACCGAATTCCGCACGGCGCTGGCCAGCATCGCCGGCAAGGTGCGGGCGGCGCGATGATCGGTACGCCGTCCATCCACCACAAGATGCTTTCGCTGGTGGCGGCAGCGTCGCTGGCGCTCGCGGCGTGCAGCGGCGGCAGCGGCCCCGGTCCGGCCAGCGGCAACAGCGGCGGTTCGGCCGGCGGTGCGCCGTCGACCACGACCACCCCGCCCATCCTGTTCACCCGCCCTGCCCCCGAAGTGCTCACCCAGGCCGATGTCGAGGGCATCATCGCCCGCGCGGTTGCGGAGGCCAAGGCCCGCGGTACGCCCGCCGTCATCGCCGTGGTCGATCGTGTCGGCAATGTTCTGGCGGTTTTCACCATGACCGGTGCGCGCACCACGGCGCTGGTCCGCCCGGGGGTCAGCGGCAATACGGATGTGCAGGGCGTCACCGTGCCGGCAACGCTGGCGGCGATCAGCAAGGCGATTACCGGCGCCTATCTGTCATCGGGCGGTCATGCTTTTTCCACCCGTACGGCCTCGCAGATCGTGCAACAGCATTTTCCGCCGTCAAAGGTGACCGTCGGGCTTGAATCCGGGCCGCTATTCGGGGTGCAATTTTCGTCTCTCGGCTGTTCGGATCTGACGACGCGCTATACCACCGCCGGCCCGCAGTTGATCGGGCCGAAGCCTGCGCCGCTGGGGCTGGCAGCCGATGCTGGTGGCCTGCCGCTCTTCAAAAATGGCGTTGTCGTCGGCGGCATCGGCGTCATGTCCGATGGCGATTACGGCTTTGATGCCGAATCGCTGGATGTCGATATCGATGATGAGGAATATATCGCGGCAGCCGGCTCCATCGGGCTGGAACCCGTCGATGCGATCCGTGCCGAACGCATCAGCGTCGATGGCACTACGCTCCGCTATGACGATGTCGACAAGGCGCTGCTGAAATCCCCCCCGGCCAATGCGCCGGCATTTTCCACGATCAACGGCAGCGCCGGCAGCCTGACCCCGGTTGGCAGCTATTTTGCCGGCACCATTGTCGCCGGCGCTGCCTATGGCACCGAAGCCAGCGGCATCCGCCCGCAGAACGATACCGCCGCGTTCAACAACGTTGATGCCTATGTGCTGTCGGATGGCAATGGCAACAATCGCTTCCCCATCCGGCCCGGCACCGATGCCGCCGATGTCGGTACCGCACTGACCGCAACCGAAGTCAGGGCGCTGCTGGAAGAAGCCTTCAAGATAATGAGCCGCACGCGCGCCCAGATACGTATCCCGCTCGATTCGCGCGGCCAGGTGTCGATCTCGGTTGTCGATACGCGCGGCGCGGCGCTGGGTGTGGTGCGATCCCCCGATGCGCCCATCTTCGGTATCGATGTGTCGCTGCAAAAGGCCCGAACGGTGGCGTTTTTCTCCGGCAGTCACGCCGAATCCGACCTGGCGGGTGCTACCTTGGCCAGCGGCGCGCCCGATCCGAACGTGCGCGATTTCGTCGCCCGCATAAACGCCTTTGTACCGGGCTTGTTGCAGGGCAAGATTGCCATGTCCGATCGCGCCATCGGCAACCTGGCGCGGCCCTATTTCCCGGATGGCGAGGTCGCGCAATCCAACGGACCCTTCTCCCGGCCGATCGCACAGTTCTCGCCATTCTCGGTCGGTCTGCAATCGGCGCTGATCCGCCCTAATCTTGTACAGATCCTGGGTGGCGGCAATCCCGCCCGCTGCACCTTTCTGCCGCCGACGCCGGATGGCGGCAACCGGTTGCAGAATGGTATCCAGATCTTTCCCGGCGCGGTGCCAGTCTATCGGGGCACTGCGCTGGTGGGCGCCATCGGCGTGTCGGGCGACGGCATCGATCAGGATGACATGATTTCGTTCCTTGGCACGGTCAACGGCGGCCTGCGCGTCGGCGGCATCGGTCTGCCGCCCGTCGCCATTCGCAGCGACCAGACCCTCGTCAAGGCGAGCAGCGGCGCCGATGTGCGGCTGCGTTTTGTAAATTGCCCCTTTGCCCCTTTCATCGACACGGCCGAGCAGAATGTCTGTCAGGCGCTTTAGTCTCCCGCTCACCGCAGCGCTGCTGGCGAGCGCTGCGCCAGCGAGCGCTGGGCCATTTTCGAAGTGGTTCGATTGCTATGGCAAGCTCGAACCAGGCAAGGAACGCGCTGCCGAGCCTGAGGAAACCGCTGGCCCCGCCGATCCTGCGCTGGCGCCGCTTGCCGGGCGCCGCCGGCCCGGCCTCGTTGACCCGAACCTCCCGGCCGCTATCCGGCAGACAAACCCCGGCGCGCTCACTCCGCCAAAGCCGGGCGATTTCCCGCGGGATCATTTGGGGATTCCGGATCGTTGGCGGCTCGTCGAAACGCTTGGCCTCGTCAAATCCAACTGGAAAGACCCCTATCACCAGAACACGCTCAAGGGTGACCGGCCGCTGTGCGGCACCCATGACCTGTTCCTGCAATTGTCGGCAGTCAGCGATACGGTCGTCGAACCGCGCAGCTTTCCGCAGCCGGTTGGCGTGCAAACCACCGACCGTCCGGGCAGCGACAACACTTTTGGCCGCGCCAATTCACTGGTGGTTGCGCAGACCTTCATCCTTGGCGCGGCGCTGACCAAGGGATCGACGGCGTTCAAGCCACCGGAGTTCGAACTTCGCGCCGGCATTGCGATCCAGCTCAACCATGTCGAAGTGTCAGAAAAACGCATTCTTTATGTCGAACCGTCTCGCGGCACGACGCGCACCCGCGCCTTTGTTGGCGTGCAGGAACTGTTCCTCGACTATCACCTGCGCAACGTGTCGGACCGTTATGATTTCGACAGCGTGCGCATTGGCATCCAGCCGTTTTCATCAGATTTCCGCGGCTTCCTGTTCCAGGACAACCAGCTTGGCATCCGGCTTTTCGGCGACCGTGACGACAATCGCATCCAGTACAACCTCGCCGCCTTTGCCCGTCTGGAAAAGGACACCAATTCCGGTCTCAACGATATCACCCGCAGCGTCCGCCGCGATTGGGTGTTCGTCGCCAACGTCTACCGCCAGGATCTGCCCTTCCCCGGCCTCACCTCGCAATTGAGTGTCACCTACAATCGCAATCGCGAGCGCAATTCCTTCCAAATCGATACCAATGGTTTTCCAGTTCGCCCGGCATTGATCGGCAATCTGCGGCCGCGCGAATATGATGTCGTCTATTTGGGCTATAACGCCGATGGCCGCATCGGCCGGGTTAACCTGACCGCCAGCGCCACCTATGCCATTGGGGAAGATCGCAATTCGGTCTTCACCGGACGTCCGGCAAAGATCCGCGCGTTTTTTCTCGCTGCCGAACCTTCCATCGATTTCAACTGGACCCGCATCCGCCTGTCGGGCCTCTATGCATCGGGCGATTCAAACCCCTATGACGACACGGAAACCGGTTTTGACGCAATTTTTGAAAACCCGCAGTTCGCCGGCGCGGACACCAGCTACTGGATCCGCCAGACTATTCCCTTTGCCGGCGGTGGCCGCGCTATCAGCGTCAACGGCCGCAACGGCATATTGAACGCCCTGCGTTCATCAAAGGAGCAGGGCCAATCCAATTTCAATAACCCCGGCACTATATTGGCGGGCATCGGCGCTGATTTCGATGTGCTGCCCGAACTGCGCATTTCTGCCAACGCAAACCATCTCTGGTTCGTCAACACCGCCATCCCGCAGGCACTGCGCGTCGAAGGATCGATCCCCAACAGCATCGGCACCGATCTTTCGATGGCGACGATCTACCGGCCTAAATTCAACCAGAACATGGTGTTCCGTCTGTCGGGCGCTATCTTTGCGCCATCGTCGGGATTCAAAGACCTTTTTACCAACTCCCCGCGCTACGGCACCTATTATAGTGTGCTTTTCAACGCGGTATTGTCCTACTGATGCGCGGCATGTTGGTCTTTCGTGATGGATTGATGCGGTTTGGCATCGTTGTGGCGCTGTTCGGCTTTGCCGCGGCGGTGGCGCCGGCGTCGGAAGGCGAACATGCGGTTTTGCGCGATTACAGTCGCGTTATCACCCCGCCGGCCCCCAAGAACCAATCCCAGGCCGAAGCCGACGCCAAAAGCGCCGGCTGTATTTCCTGCCATACCGCCAGCGACGAATGGACCATGCACGCGCCCAAGTCCGTCGTTCTCGGCTGCACCGATTGCCATGGCGGCGATGCCCATGTCATGGCCCCGGCCGGCCTTGCCAGCAGCGATGCCGGCTATGCCAAGCTGCGCGACGATGCACATGTGCTGCCGCGCTATCCGATGGCGTGGCACTTCCCGTCGTCGGCCAATCCAAAGCGTAGCTATACATTGCTCAACAAGGAAGCGCCGGAGTTCGTGCGCTTCGTCAATCCGTCGGACTATCGGATCGTCCGAGAAAGCTGTGGCGCCTGCCACCTCGATACCATTGAAGCGGCCGAGCGATCGTTGATGGCCACCGGTGCCATGCTGCTTGGCGGCGCCGCCTATAACAACGGCATTGCGCCCTACAAGAACTACATCTTTGGTGAATCCTATAGCCGCAGCGGCGAGCCGCAACCGATCCTGTCGACCCGCAACGAGCACGGCGGCGAGGCCAGTCATGGCGCGCTGAAGGGTGGTCATGGCACGCCCAGCATCGCCACCACGATGTTCTCGCCCGGCACCGATGGCCGCGCCCCCGGTGTGCTCACCGATGCCGAACGGGCACGTGGCGCGCTGCCATTCCTTGTGCCGGTGCCAACTTGGCAGGTGCTGGCACCGGGCGATATTTTTCGGGTGTTCGAACGCGGCGGCCGCAACATCAACCCGACCTTTCCCGAAATCGGCCTGCCGAACAGCCTTGGCCAGACCCAGCGGCTGGAAGAACCCGGCCGCCCGGATATCCGCCAGTCAAACCGTGGCCCCGGCACCGGCCTGCGCATTGCCGTTCCGGTCATCAACATCCACAAAACCCGGCTCAACGATCCTTTCACATGGTTCATGGGTACCAACGATCAACCGGGTGACTATCGCACCTCCGGCTGTGGTTCCTGCCATGTCGTCTATGCCAATGATCGGGATCCGGCGCATTCGTCGGTTTATGCGCAATATGGACGCGACGGTGCCAGCGCCACCGCCGATCCGACCATTCCCAAGAATGAACCGGGGCACCCTATCCGGCACGAATTCACCCGTGCGATCCCCAGTGCCCAGTGCATGAACTGCCACATGCACCAGCCCAACATGTTCATAAATTCCTATTATGGCTACACAATGTGGGATTATGAATCCGATGCGCCGCGCATGTGGCCAAAGCAGCAACGCTATCCCACCGCTGCGCAAGTACGCGAAACCAACGAACGCAACCCCGAAGCTGCTGCGGCGCGAGGCCTGTGGGCTGACCTTGATTTCCTGCGCACGGTCAACGATCGCAACACCGACATGAAGGACACCCAGTTCGCGGATTACCACGGCCATGGCTGGAATTTTCGCGCCATCTATAAGCGCGATCGAGACGGCAATCTGCTCGATGCCAAGGGTAATATCGTCGCCAACGACGATCCCGAAAAGTTCCGCAAGGCAGGCAATGGCCAATTCGCCGAACCCGCCGCCGTCCCCGGCCCCGGCCAGAATGGCAAGGCTGTGCACATGATGTCGATCCATGCCGAAGTCGGCATGCAATGCGCGGATTGCCATTTCGCGCAGGACGGCCATGGCAATGGCTATATCCATGGCGAAGTCGCCAACGCCGTCGAAATCGGCTGCAAGGATTGCCACGGTACCGCCGATGCCTATCCCAGCCTGCGCACTTCCAACCTCGCCGCGCGTCCCTCTGGCAAGGATCTGACGCTGATCCGCAACCCTGATGGCCGGCCGCGCTTCGAATGGGTGGTGCGCGATGGTCGGCAAGTACTGCTGCAGCGTTCGGTCAGCAACCCGAAGCTGGAATGGCGGGTAGTCCTGACCAAGGATTCGGTGACGCGCGGCCACCCCGATTTCAATGAAAAATCAGCGCGCGCCAAGCTGATCAGCAAGATCGCCGCGCCGGGCGGAAACTACAGCTTTGGCCCAGGCGTGGCGATAAAGGATCGCGCCCATGGCGACGACAACATGGCCTGCTACACCTGCCACCTGTCGTGGACGACAAGTTGTGGTGGCTGCCATCTGCCGATCGAGGCCAACTGGAAAACCGAAACCCATAAATATGAGGATCAGGAAACGCGCAACTACGCGACCTACAATCCGCAGGTAGCGCGCGACGACATGTTCCAACTTGGCCGCCACCAGACGTCGAAGGGCAACATCATCGCGCCGATCCGGTCATCATCGGCACTGATCCTGACCAGCACCAACATCAACCGTGAGCGCATTTACGTGCAGCAGCCGCCGATTTCGGCTGCCGGCTTCTCGTCCCAGGCCTTTGCGCCGCATTTCCCGCACACCGTTCGGCGCGAGGAAACCAAGACCTGCAGCGACTGCCATGTCTCGGCGGCGAACGATAACAATGCCATCATGGCACAGCTGATGCTGACGGGGACAAATTTCGTCAATTTCGTTGGCTTGCATGCTTGGGTCGGCCTCGACGGCGGCATCGAAGCAGTGCGCGTGACGGAATTCGGCGAACCGCAGGCGGTTTTCGGCTCCTATCTGCAGAAATATGCCTATCCGGACTATTACAGGGCGCATGTCGAAAAGAACGGCCGCGAGCTGATCAACTGGGTGCGCGGCAAGATATTCGACAAAAAGGGTTCGGGCGAGACCGATTCCCTCGAAGATATCCGCAACGTCCACCAAGACGCCGGCGGCGCCGCACGTTGCATCCAGAACCGCGGCGAATATCTGTTCGTTGCGGAAGGGCGCGGCGGTTTCCGCGCCTATGACATCGCCAACATTGGCAACAAGGGTGTTTCGGAAAAGATCGTCACGGCACCCTTCTCGGCGTTCGGCCACAACACCCATATCAAGACCAAGAACGCAACCTGCATGGCACTGCCGACCGACCAGCCGATCGCGGTGCTGCGCAATGACAAGATGATGAAGGAGCAGGCGATCAGGGCAAAGGGCGAAACGCCCGCCGACACGCTGGGCGGGCTGAACCAGGAACAGAAGTTCCACCCGATGTACCGCTACGCCTTCATCACCGATTCCGAAGAAGGTCTGATCGCCGTCGATGTCGACACGCTGGCCGATGGCGAGCCGCGCAACAATTTCTTCAAGCGCGGCGTCACCTGGAACCCCGGTGGGCTTCTCAACGGCGCCCGTCACATCACCCTTGGCGGCCATTACGCCTATATCGCCACCCCGACCGCGATGGTCGTGGTCGATCTCGATAATCCGTTGAAGCCGCGACTTGCGGCGACCGTCCCGATGGCCGATCCGCGCGGTTCGGCACTGCAATTCCGCTATTTGTGGGTGACGACGGCACGCGGGCTGGAATTGCTTGACGTCACGAAACTCGACGCGCCAGTGCTGGTGCCGAGAGCGACCGTGCCGCTCAATGACGCGCGCCGAGTCTATGTGGCGCGCACCTATGCCTATGTCGCCGCCAAAGCCGAAGGGCTGGTGATTGTCGATGTGAAGCAGCCGGAACAGCCGAAAATCTACCAGCGCTTCACGGCGGATGGAAAGCTGAACGATGCCGAGGATGTCGTCGTTGGCGCCACCAATGCCTCGCTGTTCGCTTACGTGGCGGACGGCCGCAACGGCATGAAGGTGCTGCAATTGATGTCGCCGGACACCCAGCCCAATTTCTACGGCTTTTCGCCACCGCCCAAGCCAGAGCTGATTGCTTTTGCCCGCACCAAGCAGCCGGCGCTGGCCATGGCCAAGGGGCTGGACCGGGACCGCGCGGTGGATGAAAGCGGCAACCAGATCGCCATTGTCGGCCGGCTCGGCGCCCGCCCCTTTAACCGCGCCGAAATGGAAAAGCTGTTCATCGGCGAAAACGGGAAAGTCTATAGGGTCAGCGACGTGCCCAACATGGCCGACTGGTCACCGCGCCGGTAAATTTCCCCGATTGCGCTGAAACGGACTGACACCGGCCCGCCCGCGCGACGTCGCAACGCATTGACCGATGCCCCGCCAAATCTGATGCCGGCCTATGACCATTCTCATTCCCATCCTTGGCGACCAGCTGTCGGCCAGTCTTGTGTCTTTGCAGGGCGTTGCCAGTTCGGATGCGACCATCCTGATGATGGAGGTCGCCGACGAAGCGACCAGCGTTCGCCATCATAAGAAGAAGATCGCGTTCCTGTTTGCAGCCATGCGGCATTTCGCGGGCGAACTGCGAGTTGCGGGCTGGCGGGTTGACTATGTGCGGTTCGACGATGCCGACAACACGCAATCCTTCGACGGCGAGGTGGCGCGGGCGGCAAAGCGCCACGCCGCAACCGCGATCCGTTGCGTGGAGGCCGGGGAATGGCGGGTAATCGAAGCGCAGCGTGGCTGGGGTGCGCTGACGGGCTTGCAGTGCGATATCCTGTCCGACGACCGCTTCCTGAGCAGCCGCGCCGAATTCGCCGGCTGGGCCGAGGGCCGCAAACGCCTCGTCATGGAGGATTTCTATCGGATGATGCGCAAGCGCAGCGGCATACTGATGGACGGCGGCGACCCCGCTGGCGGCCAATGGAATTTTGACAGCGAAAATCGCAAGCCGCCGGCCAAGGGGATGTCTTACCCGGGGGTCCGGAGCTTTGCCCCCGACGTCGAAACCGAGGCGGCTCTGGCGTTGGTCGGAGCCCGTTTTGGCGCGCACTTCGGCGATCTGCTGCCCTTCACCTATCCGGTCACCCGCAAAGACGCGCTGCTGGCGCTGGCCGATTTCATCGAGAACCGTCTGCCGCGTTTCGGCGATTTTCAGGATGCGATGGTGGCGGGGCAGGACCAGATGTTTCACAGCCAGCTGTCGCCGCTGCTCAATTGCGGGCTGCTGCTGCCACTAGAGGTGTGCGAGGCTGCCGAGGCCGCCTTTCGCGCCGGCAAGGCACCGATCAACGCCGTAGAGGGCTTTGTTCGGCAAATCCTCGGCTGGCGTGAATATGTGCGCGGCATCCACTGGATAGCCGGACCCGACTATACGGCGCGCAACCATCTGGCCGCGACGCGCGATCTGCCCGAATTCTACTGGACCGGGAAGACCGACCTGCGCTGTCTGGCCGAGGCCATCGGCGCCACAAGTCGCAACGCCCACGCCCATCATATCCAGCGGCTTATGGTGCTGGGCAATTTCGCCATGCTCATCGGCGTCGACCCGGTGCAGGTCCATGAATGGTTCCTGGCGGTCTATGACGATGCCTATGAATGGGTGGAAACCCCCAATGTCATCGGCATGAGCCAGTTCGCCGATGGCGGTCTGATGGGCTCCAAGCCCTATGCGGCGGGCGGCGCCTATATCAATCGCATGTCAGATTATTGCCGGGGCTGCAGCTATGACGTCAAGAAGCGCACCGGCACCAACGCCTGCCCGTTCAACAGCCTTTACTGGGATTTCCTCGCCCGCCACCACGAAACGCTGAAAGGGAACCAGCGGTTGTGGCGCATGTACGATGGCTGGAATCGCTTCGATGCAGGTGAGCAGGAGGCGATCCGCGCGCAGGCGGCCGGCTTTATCGCCGCTCTGCCGCCCGGCGACCGCCGCTGGTCGCTTGGGTAGCGATATGGTCGTCCATCGCGGGTCAAGCCTTGAATGACCCCGGTTTCAGCCGGCTTGCAAACGCGCGCTTAGCGCTTTTCGCCCAATAGGCTAAACCCCATGGCAATGCCCGCGGTCACCCACCTCAACCTTACGGATTTTCGTTGCTACGCCGGTGCCGCCATCGCCGCCGGTCCGGGCGCCGTGGTCATCACCGGTGACAATGGCGCGGGCAAGACCAACATATTGGAAGCGATATCGCTGCTTGGCCCGGGGCGTGGCCTGCGCGGCGCTGCACTTTCCGATGCTGCCCGCACCGGCGGCAGCGGCGGCTGGAGCATCGCAGCAACGCTGGCTGCCTCCGGCGGCGATGTGGAGATCGGCACTGGCACACAGCCGGCCGCCCCGGAACGCCGTATTGTCCGCATCAACGGCGCCCCCGCCACCGCCGCAACGTTGGGCGACTGGCTGGCGCTGGTCTGGCTAACCCCGGCCATGGACCGGTTGTTCGCCGATACGCCCGCTGCGCGCCGCCGCTTTCTTGATCGGCTGGTGCTGGCGCTGCACCCCGGCCATGCCCGGCAGAGCCTGCGTTATGACGCAGCGATGCGCGAGCGTACCCGGCTGCTGACCGACGAAGCCCCCGCTGATCCGCATTGGCTCGCCGCTCTTGAGGCGGCGATGGCGGAACATGGCACAGCCATTGCCGAGGCCCGCGCCGATACTGTTGCGGCGCTTGCCGAACGCCTCGCCGCCAGCCCGGATGGGCCGTTCGCGCGGCCGTTACTGGCGCTGGAAGGCGGTAACCACGTCGATCTGGCGCCGGCGCTGGCGCGCAACCGCGCAGCCGATGCCGCCGCCGGACGGGCGTTGCTCGGCCCTCATCGCAGCGATCTCGCCGTCACCCATGCCGGCAAGCGCGAGCCGGCGGCGCGTGGTTCGACGGGGGAACAAAAGGCGCTGTTGATCGCCATCACCCTTGCCCATGCCGAACTCGTCGCGGCGCGCACCGGCAAGCCGCCGATCCTGCTGCTCGATGAAATCGCCGCCCACCTTGACGCCAGCCGCCGCGTTGCGCTGTTCAATCGGCTGACGGCGACCGGTTCGCAATTCTGGATGACAGGCACCGAAGCAGCGCTGTTTGCCTCGGTCGGCGCTGCCACCCGGCTCGATATCACAGACGGTTTTGTGCGCCCTGCCTGAACCCAACAGTCGCATGTCGCAGCGTGATCGCTGCATGAATCATCGCAGCGCAATGCCGCCGGGTTGGCCTGGGACGGCGCCCGGCGGCACTACCGGCCATGGCCGGCTACGTGTTTGTTTCCGCTATCTCGGGCAGCCCAACGGGGTTCTTTCCGGATGGCAGACCGGTTCGCGACGCGGCTGATCGGCGTGCGGTCCTGCCAGCACCGGCATTGAAAGCGCCGCCAGCGCCAAAACAGTAGTAACAGCGGTCACCGCCCTGATTTTCAAACTCATGGCAATATCCTTCCCTACCCCCATGTCCCGATGACGTGAGGAGATCAAAACATCACGCCGCTGTCCAAAAATTGAATGCACGATTCCGGATGCCCCCCCAATGCACCCAAGGGCCCTGGGCTCTCGCCACCTTGCGCGCGGGCGTCTATAGTGATCCGGAAAGCCGGATCGATAGCGCGGCAGAAGGACAATATCTTGAGTGACGAAACCAATCAGGCGCCGGCCGATTACGACGCCGATTCGATCAAGGTGCTGCGCGGCCTCGATGCGGTCCGCAAACGCCCCGGCATGTACATCGGCGATACCGATGATGGCTCCGGCCTGCACCACATGGTGTTCGAAGTCAGCGACAACGCCATCGATGAATCGCTCGCCGGCTATTGCGACCTGATCAACATCATCCTGAACCCGGACGGCTCGGTCAGCGTCACCGACAACGGGCGCGGCATCCCTACCGGCATCCACAGCGAAGAAGGCGTGTCGGCAGCCGAAGTCATCATGACCCAGCTGCACGCCGGCGGAAAATTCGAAAACAGCGATGCCAATGCCTATAAGGTATCGGGTGGCCTGCATGGTGTCGGCGTCTCAGTCGTCAACGCTCTCAGCGAATGGCTGGAACTGACCATCTGGCGCGATGGGCAGGAACATTGGATGCGTTTTCGCCACGGCGATGCCGAAGCGCCGCTGATCGTGCGTGGGCCGGCACCCGAGGGTAAGCGCGGCACCATGGTGACCTTCCTGCCCAGCCCCGTCACCTTCAAGATCATCGAATTCGATTTCGGCAAGCTGGAGCATCGCTTTCGTGAGCTCGCGTTCCTCAATTCAGGCGTTCGCCTGCACCTGACCGACGCGCGCCATGCCGAGCAAAAAACCATTGAACTATACTACGAAGGCGGCATCGCGGCCTTTGTCCAATATCTCGACAAGTCGAAGACGCCGCTGATCGCAGCCCCGGTCGCCATCCATGGTGAAAGCGGCGACATCAGCATCGACGTCGCGCTGGAATGGAACGACAGCTATTACGAACAGGTGCTGGCGTTCACCAACAACATCCCGCAGCGCGATGGCGGCACGCATATGGCCGCCTTTCGTGCGGCGATGACCCGCACGCTCAACAATTATGCCGAAAGCAGCGGCGCGCTGAAAAAGGAAAAGGTGACGCTGACCGGCGATGATATGCGCGAAGGCCTGACCGCCATCGTGTCGGTCAAGCTGCCCGATCCAAAGTTCAGCTCGCAGACCAAGGACAAGCTGGTGTCGTCCGAAGTCCGCCAGCCGCTTGAGGCGTTGATCGCCGACAGGCTGGCGATCTGGCTGGAGGAGAACCCCGCCCATGCCCGCACCATCATGGCCAAGATAATCGACGCGGCGGCCGCGCGTGAAGCCGCCAAGAAAGCCCGGGACCTGACTCGGCGCAAGGGCGCGCTCGATATCGCCAGCCTTCCCGGCAAGCTCGCCGATTGCCAGGAGCGTGATCCGGCCAAGTCTGAACTGTTTCTCGTCGAGGGTGATTCTGCCGGCGGTTCCGCCAAGCAGGGCCGCAACCGGCAGTTTCAGGCGATCCTGCCATTAAGGGGCAAGATCCTCAACGTCGAGCGCGCGCGTTTCGACCGGATGCTGTCAAGCCGCGAGATCGGCACGATGATCCAGGCGCTGGGCACCGGCATCGGCCGCGATGAATTCAAGCTGGAAAAGCTGCGCTATCACAAGATCGTCATCATGACCGACGCCGATGTTGATGGCGCCCATATCCGCACCCTGTTGCTGACCTTTTTCTACCGCCAGATGCCCGAACTCATCCGCGGCGGCCACCTCTACATCGCCCAGCCGCCGCTCTACAAAGTCGCGCGCGGCCGGTCAGAAGTGTACCTCAAGGATAATGCAGCACTTGAGGAATACCTCATCGACGCCGGCCTTGGTGGCCAGATTCTGCAAACGCCAACGGGTCCGCGATCGGAAGGCGACCTGCGCGCTGTTGTCGATCACGCCCGCAAGATGCGCGCGCTGATGGAATATGTACCCAAACGCTACCCCGCCCATGTCATCGAGGCGCTGGCGCTGAACGGCGCGCTCGCGCCTGGCCTGACGGGGGACGCGGCGCGCGCCGCCGCCAATGCAACCGCGATCTGGCTGACCGCCGCCGATACCGACAAGGCGACCTGGACCGCCGGGCCCGGCGCCGAGGGCGGCTTTCACCTGCGCCGCGACTGGCGCGGTGTTGCCGATCACCATATTATCGACGCGGCCTTCCTCGCCTCCCCAGAATCGCCGCGCCTGAACGCGCTGGCGATGCAGGAGGCGCAAAGCTACATCGGTTCGGCGATGCTCGGTGATCGCCGCATCACCCGGCCATCGGATCTGCTTACCGCGATCATGGACCAGGGTCGCAAGGGGCTAAGCGTCCAGCGCTACAAGGGCCTTGGCGAAATGAACGCCGAACAATTGTGGGAAACGACGCTCGATCCCGCCGCCCGCACACTGTTGCGCGTCGATGCCGATGAAGCCGATCTGGCGGACGACATCTTCACCAAACTGATGGGCGATGTCGTCGAACCGCGCCGTGCCTTCATTCAGGACAATGCGCTCAACGTCGCCAACCTGGACGTCTGACGCTCCTGTATTGCGCAGCACACGAGCCACCGAAACGAAAGAGCGGGGACCATTTCGGATCCCCGCTTTTTTGTTTCAGGCAGCTTGCAACCGGGCAGCTTCGCCGTCTCAGCCGAGCTGGCTCTGTGCGGCATTGACGGCTTCGCGGATGCAACGCGATTCCTGTATGCGCGATGCCGCGTCGTTGCTGCCGGTCCGGCAAACGCTGCGGGCGGCCTGCAGGATGCGCGTGTCGAGCGCTTCGCGGCCCTTGGCGTGTGCCAAGTTGAGGTCGCTGTAGCTGACCGTCGTGACGCGCGGGGCTTCTGCGGCCTGGGCCGGGGCAGTAGCGCCGAACAGGCAAAGGCCGGCGAACACTGCGGTGCCGAACACGCCAACGGTGGCGCGAACAATGGTATCGTTGATGCTGGTGGCGAACATTGGGTGTCTCCTGGTCTGTTCCGGCGAAACCGGACTATCCGGCCGCCGATGCCAATAGCACTGCATCAACTATGCCAAGTGCGGCTAGATCCAAAAAATACCGATAATTCATATATTTATGGAATTATCGCTGCCGTGAACCTGATTAAGGTCATCTTCAGCTTCCAATAATTTGGGAAGAATTCCCCTCATTTAGTAGAATGTTCAGGTGTCATTCGGTGCCGCTGGGCCTAATCTCTACATCACCGATATACTTGCCCGTTTGCGGCCAATTGTGCATATACTCGGACTAGTTATGCTCACCCAGCGTTCCCGTTATGCACTCCGCGCGCTGATCTTCATCGCGCGGTCCGGCGGCATCGCCCCGGTGCCGATTTCGGCGATCGCCGGAGATCAAAAACTGCCGCGCAAATTTCTCGAAATTATCCTGCTCGATCTGAAAAACGGCGGCGTTGTCGAAAGCTTCCGCGGCAAGATGGGCGGTTATCGCCTCGCCCGACCGGCCAGCCAGATCAGCTTTGGCGAAATCATCCGGATGATTGAAGGGCCGCTGGCGCTGGTTCCCTGTGTATCGGTGTCCGCCTATCAGCGTTGCGCAGACTGCTTCGAGGAAACAACGTGCGTCATCCGTAAGGTAATGCTGACAGTGCGCGACAATACGGCTTCGATCCTCGACAACACCAGTCTCGCCGATTTGTCGATCGAACGCGAGGCCGCTTAACTGGCGAACGCTGCCGCAGGCCCGGGGCTGTTGTTGATGACGGAATGATCAGTATCGGCGGCCCCGATTCCCGCGCGGATTATGATCGCTGGCTGAGCCTTGGAAGGGACGTCTGTCGCACTCGGTTAATGCAAGCGCGGCGTTACGCACCAATTGCCGGCAGGATTTTGCGCCCCCGGGCGCCGGACCGTTGAACTGTCGTCAATTATTTGGCCGGGGGCTGCGCCGCCTATCGCTTAACGGGGCGAGGATGGGCTATGCCAGTCACTGTTGCATGATTTTCCGTCCGATCCCATTTGCCCTGCTTGCCGCCGCCGCACTCCCGGTGGCGGCGCGGTCTCATGACGATCCGCGTGGGCTAATACCGGCCACTCCGCCCGCTTTGATGGCCGGGCAGGGCCCCTGCGGTGATGTGCCGGCGCGGCCACTCTCGCTGCCCGATCTGGTGGATATCGCGCTGTGCAGCAACCCGCAGACTGCAATTTCATGGGCCAATGTTCGCGCCCGGGCAGCGCAAGCAGGTGTCGCCAGGGCCGCCGAACTGCCGACGCTGAATGCCAGCATCGGCCCGGTGCTCAATCGAAATGACAGTTTTGGCGGCGGCGGCGGCTTTATCGGCGGCGGTGGCCAGATCATAGGCGGCAGCAGCGGATCGACATCGGCTTCGACCACGGCGCGGCTGGCCTTGAGCTATCTGTTATTCGATTTCGGCGGGCGGGCGGCGCAGATCGCTGCTGCCGATGCCCAGTCGAAGTTGGCGCTGGCGCAATATGCCGATGCGGCGCAGGGCGTCGTGCTGACCGTCGTAACCGCCTACAACAGCCTTGCCGCCAATCGCGCCGCAGAAATCGCCAATACCGCCAGCCTGGCCTTTGCACGGCAATCCCGCGATCTTGCCGATGGGCGGGCGCGAGCCGGTGTGGCGACGGGTGCCGACCGGTTGCAGGCCGAAACATCGCTGTCGCAGGCGGAACTGACGCTGATACAGACGCGCGGCAACAGCGCGACGGCGGCGGCGCAACTTGCGGTGGCGATCGGCTTGCCGCCGACTTCGGTGCTGTCACTTGCCCCGGTGGCACCGTTAGCCAGCGGCGGTCTGCTCAAGGCTGGGGCACAAACGCTGATCACCGATGCCGAACGGCTGCGGCCCGATATTGCCGCAGCGCGCGCCAATGTGGTGGCTGCAGAGGCCAATGTGCGCAGCGCGCAGTCGCAAGGCCGGCCCAGCGTCAGCCTTTCGGTGAGCGATGCGGTGAATGCTGTCGATACCAGCATCAACAGCAATTCGGGATCGTTTGGCCTGTCTCTGTCAGTGCCATTGTTTTCGGGATTTGCGACGCGATACCAGATCGCCCAGGCGCGGGCGCAGCTGGACCAGCAAAAGGCGCAGGCGGAACAGACGCGGCAACAGGCCGGACTTACAGTCTACAGCAATTTCATCGGGCTCGACACGGCGCTGGCCAGCCTTGGCGCGGCGCGGGCGCTGCTGGCGAGCGCATCGGCATCGGCGGACATCGCGCAAGGGCGTTACAAGGCTGGGGTGGGGACATTTACCGATCTACTCAATGCCCAAAGCGCGCTGGCGAGCGCCCGGCAGCAGCTGGTGCAGGCCGAATTCAGTGTGCGCACCGCCAATGCGCAACTGGCACGGGCGGTGGGCAGCATCGGCGAGGCCATCGATGCCGAACGATAGGGGCTTTGCACTATGAAACGGCGCTGGATCATTCTGGGCGTCATCGTGCTGGCCGTGGCGGGCTGGTGGCTGTGGAAATGGCTGAACCCGCCGCCGGTGGTCGATCCGTGGAAGACCGCAGCGGTGACGCGCGGTGATCTGACGGAAACCATCACGTCGAATGGCGTACTAAATCCGGTCAGGGTGGTGAGCGTCGGCACCCAGGTTTCGGGCACAGTTCAGGCCCTGTATGCGGATTTCAACGATCGGGTGAAGGCCGGGCAGGTGTTGCTGCGCATCGATCCGGCGCTGTTCACCTCGCGGTTGCAGGCGAGCGAGGCTGCGTTGGCCAACACCCGCGCCACCGCGGCGTTGCAGGCGGCCAACGCGGCCCGAGCGGCGCAGTTGGTGAAGCAGGATTACATCAGCCGCCAGGATTATGAGACCAGCCTTGCTTCGTCGAAAAGCAGCGCGGCGCAAGTGGCGCAGGCCGAAGCGCAAATCCGGCAGGATAGGGCGAACCTGGCTTTTACCATCATCCGGTCGCCTGTATCGGGCGTGGTAATCAGCCGGCAAATCGACATCGGCCAAACGGTTGCGGCATCGTTCAACACGCCAACCCTGTTTCAGATTGCGCGCGACCTGACCGAAATGCAGATCGAAGCCTCCGTTGCAGAGGCCGATATTGCGCGCGTGCAGCCCGGCCAGCGGGTGAATTTCACCGTCGATGCCTATGGCGCCCGCAATTTCATCGGCACCGTGTCGCAGATACGCCTGAACCCGACGACCCAGCAGAATGTCGTCACCTATACCGTGATCGTGAAGGCGGCGAACCCGGATGGCGCGCTGTTGCCGGGGATGACCGCCAATGCCAGCTTCCTGGTGTCGGAGCGCAAGAATGTGCTGCTGGTGCCCAATGCGGCGCTCAGCTTCAAACCCGAAGGCTATAAGCCGCCAAAGGGCCAGGGGCGCGGTACGCCGGATACAGTGACGGTGTTCGCCGAAGTCGCCGGCCAGCCGCAGGCGCGGCGCATCAGGCTGGGCGCATCGGATGCCGAAATGACGCAGGTGGTGTCCGGGCAGCTGTCGGCCGGTGATGCGATCATCACCGGCACCAATACGGCGTCCAAGAAAGCCGGCGGGCTGTTTTCGGGGCCGCCCGGCGGTCGCCGCGAAAGCGCCAATGGCGGGCGCGGTGATGACAAGACCGGCACCGCGCCGGCGCGGGAACGGAACGACAACGACAAGTGACGCCGCTGCTTGACCTCGACAATGTCGTGAAGGATTATCGGTCCGAAGCCGGCAGCTTTCGCGCGCTGCACGGCATCACGCTTTCGGTGGCCAAGGGTGAGTTCCTGGCGATCATGGGCCCGTCGGGTTCGGGCAAATCGACGTTGATGAACATCATCGGCTGTCTCGATACGCCGACGACGGGCAGCTATCGCTTCAAGGGCACCGACACCGCCGCCCTGTCGGAAAAGGCGCTGGCGGCGCTGCGCAACAACGGCATCGGGTTCGTGTTCCAGCAATTTAACCTGCTGCCACGACTGTCGGCGCTCGCCAATGTTGCCCTGCCGATGGTGTATTCGGGCGTCGGCAAGCGGGACCGCGAGGCACGGGCGCAGGCGCTGCTCGAAAGCGTAGGCATCGGGGAGAAACCCCGGTCGCGACCATCGCAGCTTTCGGGCGGGCAGCAGCAGCGCGTCGCGGTGGCGCGCAGCCTTGCCAACATGCCCGAACTGCTGCTCGCTGATGAGCCAACCGGCGCGCTCGATACGAAAACCGGGGTTGAGGTGCTCGGCCTGTTCCGCACTTTGAATGAGCAAAAGGGCGTGACGGTGGTGATTGTCACCCATGATCCCGAAGTGGCGCGGGCAACCAACCGGGTGGTGCGCATCCAAGATGGGCTGATCTTCTACGATGGCCCGCCGACCGAGGCGGCACTGTATGGCCATGCCGAGGTGCCTGCGTGATCACGACGATGCTTGCCGAGGCGTGGAGCGCGCTGATCGCCAACCGGCTTCGATCGATCCTGACCATGCTGGGCATGATCATCGGCGTTGCGGCGGTCATCCTGATGCTGGCCATCGGTGGCGGGGTGCAGAAACAGGTTTCGGATTCCATCGCCGGGCTAGGGTCGAACCTGTTGATCGTGACGGCGGGGGCCGGGCGGCAGGGCGGCATTTTTGGCGGCGCCGGCACCAATGCCTCGCTGCGCATCGAAGATGCAGAGGCGATTTCGGCGCTCGACAATGTCCGGGCTGCCGCGCCTTCGACGCAGGTGCCGGCGCAGGTCGTTGCCGGCCCGGCGAACTGGGCGACCAATGTTACTGGGTCGGTGCCGGCCTATTTCATCGTCAATGAATGGACGGCGGGCGACGGCCGCACCTTCACCGATCGTGAGGAACGCGCCGGCGCGCGCGTTGCCGTGCTGGGCCAGACGGTGGCGGACAAATTGTTCGGCGCCAATGATCCTATCGGCCAGATGGTGCGCATCAAGGGGGTCAGCTTCACCGTCATCGGCCTGATGGACAAGCGCGGCCAGGGCTTTGGCGGGCAGGACCGTGATGATGTCATCGTCGTGCCGCTGACCAGCGCGCTGCGGCTGTTGCAGGGCAATGCGATCCGGCGCTCGATCCGCACCATCTCGGTCAGCGTCGATTCGGCCGAAGCGCTCGATCCGGTTACCGATGCCATCAACGGGCTGCTCAGGCGGACCCACAAGCTGCGTTCCGGGGAACAGGATGATTTCCAGGTGGCCAATCTGACCGCCATCACCGACACGCTGACAACCACGACGGCGGCGATTTCGCTGCTACTCGCTGCCATCGGTTCGATCAGCCTGATCGTCGGCGGCATCGGCATCATGAACATCATGCTGGTCAGCGTAACGGAGCGCACGCGGGAAATCGGCATCCGTATGGCCATCGGTGCCAGCCGGGCGGCGGTGCGCCTGCAATTCCTGCTGGAGGCGCTTATGCTATCATTGATAGGTTGCGGCATTGGCGTTGCGGCCGGGGCCGGCCTCTCGGCGTTGGCCGGCCGCCTGACCGGGTTCGACACGCCGGTGACGGTGTTCGCGATCAGCATCGCCTTTGCCGTATCGGCGTCGATCGGCATTTTCTTCGGCTGGTGGCCGGCGACACGCGCTGCCAAGCTCAGCCCGATCGAGGCGTTGCGGAGTTAGGGCGTTCTGCCTGTGTCATACCGGGTCGAGCTCGGCATCACAGGCTAAAACGCGGACGCTCAGGCTTTTCGCGCCGCAATCCAGTCATCGACGCGGCGCTCCAGGATCGACAACGGCTGCGACCCCGATCCGATCAGCAGATCGTGGAAGCCCTTGATGTCGAACTTCGGCCCCAGCGTCGCCTCGGCCTTGTGGCGCAGTTCGACAATCTTGAGCATGCCGATCTTGTAGCCGGTCGCCTGGCCCGGCAGCGTGATGTAGCGCCGGGCTTCCGACCGCGCCTGTTGCGGCGACAGTCGGCCGGTCTCAACGAGGAAATTCACCGCCTGCTCCTCGTTCCAGCCATCGGCGTGGATGCCGGTGTCGACAACCAGCCGCGCGGCGCGGAACAGTTCGGCATCCAGCCGCATGAAGTTCTGGGCATCATCGGTATAGGCGCCCATTTCGTTGCACAGCGCCTCGCTGTACAGGCCCCAGCCTTCGCCAAAGGCGACATAGCGATAGGATTTGCGGAATTTTGGCCCGGCCGACTGGCGCACCTGGATGTCGCCCTGCATGACATGGCCGGGAATGCCTTCGTGGCACATCAGATCGTTCGTCGCCGCCGGATCGGGGGTGACGCCGGCGAGATGGACATAGACCCGGCCGGCGCGCGTGCCGTCGGGGCTGGGGCCGGCTGCATGGGCGGCCCCGCCTGCTACTTCGCTGAACGACGGCTCCCGTACCACTTCCACGCGATAGGCCGGCAACAGGCCGAAATATTTCGGCAAGAGCGTGCGGTTGCGGGCGATCGCGGCATTGGCATTGGCCAGATATTCGGCGCGCAGTGCATCGGTCCAGGGCACCGGCGGGAAGTTCTTTTCGCGGTCGGCGTAAAAGGCCTGGCGATCCTTAAACCCCGACTTGCGCGCCAGCGCGTCCTGCTCGCCTTCGATGCGCGCGACTTCCTTCAACCCGATGGCGTGGATCTGCGCCGCGGTCAGGTCGGTCGTTGTCGCCAGCTTCAGCGCGGCGGCGTAATATGCCGCCCCGCCCGGCAGCGAAATCGCGCCGACCCGGCCCTCTGGCGCTGTCGGCAGCTCGGCCTGTGCCCAGGCGATGACGCGGCCATAAGCCGGTTGCAGTGCCATCAGCGCAGTTCGAGTATCGGCGAGCAAAGCCTCGGCTTCGGCAGGTGTCACCTTGCCCGCCGTCTCGATTTTGGCGACCTTGGTCTTGGCATCGGCCCAAAGCGGCGAATCTGGCCCATCGGCAAAGGGCGCGCCGCTGGTCAGCGTCCGGCTGCCCGAAATCACCCGTTCGATCTGGAATTTCGGCGCGTGGACGCCGGCCTTGTCGGATTCAAGGCTTTGCGCGATCGCCTCGTCGAGCACCGCCGGAATCGCCCGAAGCCGGGCGTTGTAGGCGCGCATGTCTGCGGCATCGCCGACCGTGTGGGTGTTGATCATGAAATTCGGCAGCTGTCCGTGGATGGAATAAAGAAAGGAATAAAACGGAGGCTGGAACTTGCGGTTCTGGTAGCCAAGCACCGCACGGTCCAGCTCCAGCGCCCAGATGTCGTAATTGACCTGCGCCTCTGCGGATAATTTGCTGCGATCGAACCCGGCCTTCATTTTTTCCACGCTTGCGCGCCGCCATTCGAGCATACGCTGTTCGGCGGCGGCGCTGATGTCGTCGAGCTTGTCCTGCCCGTCCTTGCTGCCCAGCCGCGTTGCCAGCTGGGGCTCCTTCTGCAATTCCTCGGCGAATTGCGCATCGAGGAAATCCGTCAGTCGTGCGTCTTCGCTTGCCGCTGGCGCTGCGGTTGCCATGGCCGCCGGTGCCTGTGCGCCCGCGCCATTTGCTGCCAGCAGCGCGATTGCTGCCACGCCGATGATGTATGAACGCTTCATCCGGTCCCCCATGCTTCCGCCGACGTTAGATCGTGAACGCATAAATGTCATACCCAGTCTGCCCTCAGGCTGCCTGCCGGCCAAGCCACAGGAACCGCGCCCACAACAGGCACGCCGACAACAGACTCGCAACGATCACCGCCCAGATGATGCCATTGACGCCAAGCCCAAGCGGGATCGCGAACAGATAGCCCAGCGGCATCATCACCAGCAGATAGCTCGTGAAGTGCGTCATCGATGGCACCCAGACATCGGACCGGGCGCGGCAGGATTGCGCGCCGACAACTTGCAGGCCATCGGCGACAAAGAAGAGGCATGACAGCAGCAATGCGCCCGCCGTCATCGCCTGCACCGCCGGATCATGGGTGTAAAAGGCCGCGATTGTCCGGTTGCCCAGCCCGATGATCGCGCAGATCAACAGCGTTGCCACAACGGTCGTGCCAAAGCCCAGTCCCGCCGCTTGCCGCACGCCGGCGGCATCGCGGGCGCCATGCGCGCGGCCGACCATGACGCCCGTGGCGGTGGCAAGCCCCAGCGGTACCATGAAGATCAGCGCCGCCATGTTGAGCACGATTGCCCAACTGGCAACGGCGAGCGCGCCCATCCAGCCGGCGATGATCGACATCGACCCGAAGGCGGCGGTTTCGACAAAATAGCTGAGCGAGGCGCCATAGCCGATGCGCCGCATCTCCCGTGCTGCCGACGGATCGCGCGGAGTCCGCGCGAAAACGCCCAGCGCCGGCGCCTTTGGCCAGAACGCAATCAGCGCCCAGACGATCACAAGCAGCGCGACGCGCGACACGAACGTCGCCCAGCTGCTGGCGGCGGCGCCTTCAACCGGCAACCCCGAATCCCCCGGGACGAGCCACAGGTTCAGCGCCAGGTTGACGATGTTGGCCCCCCACATGGCAAACATGCCGGGCACGGCACGGCCATGCGCCTCCAGCCAGAAAATGCCGGTATCGGCGACAAGGATCGGCAGCAACGACAAGGCAAGGATGCGCAGCACCGGCGTCGCGCCATCGGCCAGCGCCGGGTCCAGCCCGATATGGTGCATGAATGGCCCGCCCAGCCCGGCGAGCACGGCGGCGGCCGCAATACCGACCCAGAATGCGTAAAGGCAGCCGCGCCGCAGGATCGCGCCGGTATCGCCGGGGCGGCCGTCGCCGATGGCTTGTGACGTCATCACCTGGACACCCGAAAGCAGGCCGATGGAGGTCGTCAGCACCACGCCCGTCGGCGCCCAACCCAGCGCCTGATAGCCAAGTTCCACCGCCGAATGGCGGCCAACGACAATGGCATCGACAAGGCCCATGGTCATGATGCCCAGCCGCGACAGCACGACCGGCCCCGCCAGCGCCAGCAGCGGCCCGAGCCCCGGCCGGTTGAACGCCGGCCGTTTAAGTCTCTGTCCGGCCGCAAGGGCCATGGTCGTTTCCCGTCGTGTTGCAGGCAGCCGCGGCTTCTATGCGAGCCGGCAAGTCGCAGCAATGGCGACCCAAAGAAATGCTTGGTCGTTGGGATAGTTGCCCGCCCTTGCAAGCTGGCCTAACCCGGCCCGGTATCGTCAACTTTCGCATATTCTCCATGAGGCCTTTTGATGACCAATCCGCTGTTCCGCCCCTTCAGCATCAACGGACTGTCGCTGCCCAACCGAATCCTGATGGCGCCCATGACGCGCAGTTTTTCCCCGGGTGGCGTGCCCGGCGACAATGTCGCCGCCTATTACCGCCGCCGTGCCGAAGGCGGTGTTGGCCTGATCGTTACCGAAGGCACCGGCGTTGAACGGGTCGGTGCGTTGAACGACCCCAATGTGCCGGATTTCTTTGGCGATGCGCTTAAGGGTTGGGAAAAGGTCGCTAGCGAGGTCCATGCCGGCCATGGCCTGATCGCGCCGCAATTGTGGCACGTCGGCGCGCTGCCGAACCGCCGCAACCCGAAACCGGTGACCGCCGAATCGCCGTCGGGCGTCTATATGCCGGGCAAGGCTAATGGCGATGCGATGAGCGATGCCGATGTCGCCGACACCATCGCCGCCTTTGCGCGGGCCGCCGCCGATGCCAAGCGCATCGGCTTTGATGCGGTCGAACTGCACGGCGCCCATGGCTATCTGATTGACAGTTTTTTCTGGGAAGGCACCAACCAGCGTGCCGATGGCTTTGGCGGCCCGACCATCGCCGAACGCGGGCGTTTCGCCGCAGAAATCGTCAAGGCAGTGCGCGCCGCCGTTGGCCCGGGTTTCCCGATCATCATTCGCCTGTCGCAATGGAAGCAACAGGATTTCGCCTATCGCATCGCCACCACGCCCGCCGAAATGACCGCCTGGCTGGAGCCGCTCGCCGATGCGGGGGCCGATGTATTCCATTGCTCGCAGCGCCGATTCTGGGAACCCGAATTCCCCGAAATCGATGGCGATGCCGGGCTGAACTTTGCCGGTTGGGCCAAGAAACTGACCGGCAAGCCGACCGTGACGGTGGGCAGCGTCGGCCTGTCGGGCGAATTTGTCGCCTCTTATGGCGGTGAAGGCTCCAAGCCGGCCAGCCTCGACAATCTGCTCGAACGACTGGCCCGCGATGAATTCGATCTCGTTGCCGTCGGCCGCGCGTTGATCGTTGATCCCGATTGGGCGCTGAAGGTGCGGGATCACCGCCATGACGAACTTAGCGAATACAGTGTCGAGGCGCTGTCGACGCTGGTCTGACGGCTTGCCCCGTCCGTCCCGGGCCCGGCCCCGGATGGACGGGGCGATTGCAGGCCCGCCCCGGGAAAGCCGGGGCAATTGCCGGACACTGTTTCTTTTCGGCGGTATCCCGTTCTACACTGTGACATGCCCACAATTCCCGCACCCGAAATCGACGATAAGCCCGATCGTTCGCTGCCGCCGCTGCGTCCCAAGGATGCCGCAACCCTGCTCGTCATCCGTCGCGACGGGCCAAGCCCGCGCGTGTTGATGGGGCGGCGGGTGCGCGGCCATGCTTTCATGCCTGACAAATGGGTGTTCCCTGGCGGGCGCATCCACCCTGGCGATTTCCGTGTCGCCGCGGCCAGCGAATTGCACCCGGATGCCGAAGCGCCATTGACGCGTACCTGCATTGCCGCCCGCGCTCGCGCGCTGGCGCTTACCGCCATCCGCGAGACCTTTGAGGAAACCGGGCTGATCATCGGCCGGCCTGGCACGGCAAAAACCCGCAGCACCGAATGGCGGGATTTCCTTGCCACCGGCCATCTGCCGCACCTGGCGCCGCTGCGTTTTGTCGCCCGCGCCATCACCCCGCCGCTACGCCCCCGGCGTTTCGATGCGCGGTTCTTCACGGTTGATGCCGATCATCTGGTCAGCATCAATCCCGGCGCCGGTTCGGGCGAACTGGACGAAATCGCCTGGTTCGATTGGGTGTCGGCGGCGGCCCTCGATCTGCCGTCGATCACCCGCGCTATCCTTGCAGAAGTGGCGGCCCGCGATGCTGATCCAAGCCGACCGATTCCCTATCACCGTTTTGACAATGGCAAGCACCGGCTGCTGGCGGTCTAGAGTCTCCTAAAGCGGTGCCGGATCAGCGCGGGCCTATTTGTCGGCGGCAAACGTGCCGGCTTTTACGGCGATGGGCTTGGCGGTCGGGTAGAATTGCACGAACGTCGTATCGACAGCGCCATTGGTAGCATGGCAGGCGTAGCAGCTTGCGCCGGCGGGGATAGCTTCCGCAGGCTTGTCGTCGGTGTTGACAAAAAATGCCCAGCCGTTCTTGAAACGCTTTGAATCGCGGACATGCACTTCGAGGTCAAAGCGCTGCTCGGTCTGGAAAACGCCCGACTTGTTGATCGAGCCCTTGCTTGAACCGATTCGCGTCTCCTTTACCATCGCCGTTCCGTCCGGCCAGCGGCCCGTGGCCTTGAAGGATTGCCATGAAGCCGGATCGACAAAGACATTGTCGATTATCTGGTGGTCCATGCCCATCTGCTCATCGCTATAGTTCATGTCGACGCCCGATGTCAGGAACACCCATTCGCGATAACCCGCAGGTGCGATCAGCTTGCCGGCTGCCGTGTATTGCGCTGCCGATGTCGATGCCGGCGCGGACGCAGGTGCGGACCAGCCGGTGGTCGCGCCAAGCGTGATCAACACGGGCGTCAGCAAAATCAGGACGGTCTGAAATTTCATGGTAAATCCTTATTGGGTTGCTGCTGTATGTGGCGAGAAATGGCGGCGATAAACCGTCGGCGACAGGCCAAACTGTCGCTCGAAAGCGCGACCAAAGCTGTCATCGCTACGATAGCCGGAGGCAGCAGCGATCTGCTTGATAGTGGCGCCAGTGCCCGTCAGCCGGTGCCGCGCTGCATCCAGCCGTAGCGTTTCGACATAGGCCGCTGGCGTCGTTCCAAAGCTGGCCTGAAATGCCCTGTTGAATTGCCGCGGGCCGAGTGCCGTCTTGTCGGCCAGCGTTTCGATCGACAGATCCTTATCGAGATTTGCGACGATCCACGTGGCAAGCGCGGCGAAGCGATCGCCGGCCCGCGCCTGAAACCGCAGCGGCTCGGAATATTGCCGCTGACCGCCCGAGCGTTTGAGGTAGACGACAAGCTCGCGGGCGACGCCAACGGCGAGCGTGGGGCCATAATCTTCCTCGATCAGCGCCAAAGACAGATCGATGGCGGCGGTAATGCCGGCAGAAGTGTAAAATGCTCCATCCTTGACGAAAATCGCATCGGGCTCGAGCCGAATAAGAGGAAAGCGGCTGGTGACATCGGCGGCGTGCTGCCAGTGCGTTGTGGCGCGACGGCCATCAAGCAGACCGGTTGGCGCCAAGCCATAGATTCCGGTGCAGACCGAAACTATCCGGCGCAGCGTCATGTTGGTTTTGAGCACGGCTGCCGCAACAAGCTGGGCCGTGTTTCCCCGTCGAAGCCCTTCCCCGCCGGCGATGATCAGCGTGTCGAGCGACAACCCGCTGGCAAGGGCGCCATCGGGCGTGATCCGGAGGCCAGCCTCACTGGTGAACGGGGCGTTGTCCAGGCCCAGGATCATCGTTTCATAGGCGCCGGGTTGCGCCTGGTTGGCGGCGCCAAAGGCATCGAGCGGCCCGGTCAGATCGAGCGTTTGCACGCCGTCAAATCCCACCAGCCCGATCTTTAGGGGTGTTCCTGTCATGATCGATTTCCTGACCGGTTCTTAAGGCAAGCTCGCGGAACCGCGAATGTCGTTGATCCGACAATATCGGACATCGACCGCCGGTGGAATTGACGCGGCATTTGGGCGGTATAGGCGTCGTTAGACTTGCGAATTTTCGGCAAGCTACAGCCCTTCACGCCGGCGGCTACCGGCGCAGGCGCAAACTATAGCTTCAGTTAGGCTGCGCCGGCTCGCCCTGCGGCGGCTGGCTGAGCACCCTGTCTAACTGCCGCTCGGTTTCGTCTATGGTGCGCGCATCGATTCTGCCATCCTGTGCGTCGCGGATAATATTCGATACCGCGCCCTCCGCATCGCCAGCGCCATCGCCACCAATTGTGTCGATCAGGGCGCCAAGCGGATCGGGCGCGGGGGCGACCACTGCGGGGCGCAGCTTGCCTTCACGGGTTAACGCCGCGGTCATGAAGCGCCGCCACAGTTTCGCCGGAACACTGCCGCCAACGACGCTACCAGCCATCGGGCTGTTGTCGTCATTGCCGACCCAGACCCCAACAACAAGATCACCGGCAAAACCGATGAAAAGTGCGTCGCGGTGGCTTTGGGTGGTGCCGGTCTTGCCATAGGTAGGTATCGGCAGGCGCGCGGCATTGCCGGTGCCGTTGCGCACCGCCGATTGCAGCAGTTGCAGCATCGGCGCCCGCGATGGCCAGGGTGTCAAAGTCTGCGCCGCCGATTTTACGGTAGCGATCACGCCGGTTTCCGGCGGTTTCACGATGCCTGTCGCAGTAACAGGGCGATACTCCGACGCGACGCCGGCATACGCCTGCGTCATTTCGAGCAGCGTAATTGGCGATGTGCCCAGCGCCATCGCCGGATATTGCGAGATCGGCGCGGTGACGCCCAACTTGCGGGCCTGGGCGGCGACGGCGGGGATGCCAACCTGTTGCGCCAGTCGCACTGCGGCAACGTTGGATGATGCGGCAAAGGCGGTCGCAAGGCTGATGCTGCCGCGATACCGGCCATCATCATTCTTGGGGGCGTAATCATCGATCTGGATGGGCTCATCGAGCACCGTGTCGCCCGGCCGCATTCCGGCATCCAGTGCGGCGAGATAGACAAATAGCTTGAACGATGATCCCGGTTGACGTTGGGCCTGTGTTGCCCGGTTGAACACCGTCTTGTTGTAATCCGTGCCGCCCACCATGGCGACAACCGTGCCATCCGGCCGCATGGCGACAAGCGCCGCCTGGCCGACATTGGCGCCCTTGTTGCCGGCGATAGCATCGGCGATGGCGCGCTCGGCGTCCTTTTGCAGGCCGCGATCGAGCGTTGTCTGCACGATGGTATCGCCATAATCGGCCTCGGTTATCGCCGCACGGGCTTGCGGCATCACCCAATCCGCAAAATAGCTGCCGCTGGGCAATGATTTGCGTCCAGGATCATATTGCGCCGGCGCGGCGTTCTCTGCCTGTTGCTTGGTGATCGCGCCGGTTTCGACCATGGCGTCGAGCACCAGACGGCCGCGGGCATTGGCGGCGGCGAGGTGGCGGCTGGGCGCCAGCCGCGATGGTGCCTGCACCAGCCCGGCCAGCAGCGCGGCCTGCCCCAGCGTCAGTTCTTCGGGGTCGGTATCGAAATAGGTGCGGGCGGCGGCGCGGATGCCATAGGCGCCATCGCCGAAATAGACGCTGGACATATAGCGTTGCAGGATTTCGGTTTTCGACAGCCTGGCCTCCAGCCAGAAGGCGATGATGATCTCCTGCAGTTTGCGCTTGATGCTGCGGTCGGCCGACAGGAAGCTGGTTTTCGCCAGCTGCTGGGTCAATGTCGATCCGCCCTGGGTCACCCCGCCGGCCTGGACATTGCGCGTCAAGGCCCGGGCGATGCCGATCGGATCAATACCCCAATGTTCGTAAAAGCGTCGGTCTTCGATGGCGATCAGTGCAGCCGGCACATATTTAGGCAGGCGGGCGATCTGGACCGGGGCTTCCTTATAGTCACCACGCCGCGCGATCGGCTTGCCATCATTGGCAACCAGCACCAAGGACGGCTTCGTCGCCGGCTCGAGCGCCCGGCCCAGCGGCGCCGTTAGAGTGAGCCAGATGATGATGGCGATCAGGAAGCCGGAAAAGATGGCGGCGGCCGGCAGCAGGTATTTCCGCACGCGGCGCCAGCGGCCGTCCGGCCTGGCAGTTGTAGCGTCGGGAGCCTGCGCGTCCATTGAGGCTATGTAATAGACCGCATTGCCGCCGGGGCAAGCCAGCGCCTTGGCATCAGGCGCGTTCTCTGGTGGCGCTGAACCGGATCTTGGTCTCGCGTTGGGTGACGTAGTTCAATTCCCAGTTGTCGCGGGCCATGAATACCGGGGCGCCATCGCGGTCCTCGGCCATGGCCGGGCGGTTGTCTTCCATGAACCGCTTCATTTCGGCGGGTTCCCCGCTGATCCACCGCGCCGTTTCATAGGGGCTGGGTTCGAAACTGGCGGCGACGCGATATTCGGCCTCCAGCCGGCTGATCAGCACTTCCAGCTGCAACTGGCCGACAACCCCGACTATCCACTGGCTGCCGATCAATGGCTTGAACAACTGCGTCACGCCTTCTTCGGCCATGTCGGTCAGGGCGGTGCGCAGCTGCTTCGATTTGGTCGGATCGCCCAGCCGGACACGCCGCAGGATTTCGGGTGCGAAATTGGGAATGCCGGTGAAGGTCACATCCTCCTTTTCAACCAGGCTGTCGCCCACCCGCAGCACGCCATGGTTGGGGATGCCGATGATGTCGCCGGGAAAGGCTTCATCAGCAATTTCACGGTCTTGGGCAAAAAAGAAGATCGGCGAATTGATAGCGATGGCCTTGCCGGTGGCGACCTGCCGCAATTTCATGCCGCGGCGGAACTTGCCCGACGCGATGCGCAAAAAGGCGATGCGGTCGCGGTGCTGCGGGTTCATATTGGCCTGTACCTTGAACACAAACCCCGAAACCTGCGGATCGAGCGGATCGACAGCTTCCACAACACCGTTCTTCATCGCCGGCTGCGGGCGCGGCGATGGCGCGAATTCCGACAAGGCATCGATCAACGCCTCGACGCCGAAATCCTTCAGCGCCGAACCGAACAGCACCGGGGTCAGTGCGCCCTTTCGGTACAGATCTGCATCCAGCGTCGCATAGCCGCCCAGTGCGAGCTCGGCCTGTTCGCGTAAGCGCCCGGCAATGGGGCCGCACAATGCGTCGATCTGTGGATCGTCCAGGCCATCGGTTTCAACGGTTTCGCCCGCGGCATTGGTGCCGGTGCCATCGGGTTTCTGGAAGCGGCGGCTGCGCAGGTCGTACAGGCCCTTGAACTCGCCGCCCATGCCGGCGGGCCAGTTCAGTGGCGCGACATCGAGCGCCAGCACATCGGCGATCTCGTCGAGCAGTTCAAACGGGTCGCGGCCCTCGCGATCGACCTTGTTGATGAAGGTCAGGATCGGCACGTCGCGCAGGCGGCAGACTTCGAACAGCTTTCGCGTTTGCGCCTCGATGCCGCGCGCCGCGTCTATTACCATGACGGCGGAATCGACGGCGGTAAGCGTGCGATACGTATCTTCCGAGAAATCTTCATGGCCCGGCGTATCGAGCAGGTTGAAGGTGGTGTTGCCGCGTTCAAAGGTCATCACCGATGATGTGACGGAAATCCCGCGTGCCTGCTCGATCTTCATCCAGTCCGATCGGGCGCGGCGGTTCTGGCCGCGCGCCCGCACCTCGCCGGCGGCGTGGATGGCGCCGCCGAACAGCAAAAGCTTTTCGGTAAGCGTCGTCTTGCCGGCGTCGGGGTGCGAAATGATCGCAAAGGTGCGGCGCTGGTTGGGGGCGCTCATCTGGGGCAGTGACGGATGATCATGGTTGCGCGCGCAATGGCAGGCTGCGCGCCTTGGCGCAATGGTGGGCACCCATCGCAGTTGATGGGTGACACGGCCCGGCGCGACTGCGAAGACCGCGCCCGATCGCCGGTTGGATGGGATGCGCGAATGAAGCTGCTTGAAGCCACACTGGCCCTGCAACCCGCAGGGGAAGCCCTGTGGCGCGGTGTTGCGCCGCCGGATTATGAGGCGATGAACGGCATGTTCGGTGGCTGGACGGCGGCGTTACTGCTCAATGCCGTGTTGCAGGATCCGGCCAGCGAGGGCGCGGGGTCGGCCTCGTCGTTGACGATGCATTATATCAGTGCGGTGCCGGTGCGGGCGTCGCTTTTGCTGCGCACGCAGCGGCTTGGTGGCGGTCGTTCGCTGTCGCACTGGCGCGTCGATCTGATGGTCGAAGGGTCGTCAGATGTCATCGCGACAGCGGCGGTGGTGCTGGCCAACCGTCGCGATACCGATGGCTTGACCGTCGGAAAGGCACCAGCCGCGCCGCCGCCGGGGCCGATGCCGGCGTTTGAGCCGCCCGCCGCTGCATTCCGCAATATCGATGTCCGCTACGTATCTGGCGGTCCGCCGTTTTCGCGCGATTCAACCCGCAGCGTGGTGTGGGAGCGCGAACGATCGGGCCGCGTACTCGATGCGGTGCAACTGGCCTTTCTCAGCGACCTGGGAATGCCGCGCGCCGCGTTTCTGACCGGCGAATTCCGGCCTAGCGCGACCGTAACCCTGTCGCTGTATATCCACGCCACCGCGGCTGAGCTTGCCGCCTGCGGCGATGACTATGTCCTGACCGACATGGTGGCGACCCGCATCGAGGCAGCAACAGTTGGTTCCAAAAAAGAAATCTGGAGCCGCGATGGCAAGCTGTTGGCGACGACGGAGCAGCTTTGCTGGTTTCGCTGATTGCGGTGAAACGATTCGAAGGCGCGACGAACCGACTTCGCAGGGCGTAGCATTCGGGTTACACTGTCACCGGTTCGTGTTTGTCGGGGTGGAGCTGTTGCGGATCAAGACGTTCGGACGCATTGTTATCATGGCTGCTGCGCTTTGGGCGTTGCCGGCTGGCGTCCCTTCGGATTCCTTCAAGGGCTCTTTCCCCAGGTCGGCCGCCGGGCGCTTTACCAGCAACCTCGCCACATCGATCGCGAGCTCATCGGCCAAGGCGTCCAGCCTGTATGCCGTGCCGAAATATGCCGCGATATTGATCAACAGCGACAATGGCGAAGTCCTGTATGCGCGCCAGGCCGATGCCATCCGGTTCCCGGCGTCGATCACCAAGGTGATGACGCTCTACATCGCCTTTCAGGAATTGCGCGATGGCAAGATCCGCGATGGCGAGATGGTGCGCATTTCCACCTTCGCTGCGCGACAGCCGCCATCGAAACTGGGGTTGCGACCGGGCGCGAAGATAAGCGTGCGCGACGCCATGGGGGTGATTGCGACGCGTTCCGCCAACGATATCGCCGTGGCGCTCGCCGAATATATTTCGGGCAGCGAGGCGGAATTTGCCGACCGGATGACACGCGAAGCGCGCCGGCTCGGCATGTCGCACACGCGATTCTACAACGCAACCGGGCTTCCCAATCCCGATCATGTCACGACCGCGCGCGATATCGCCACCCTGTCCCGCGCGCTGATCCGCGATTTCCCGCGCCGCTACCCGTTGTTTTCGCAGGTGTCTGTCGAATATGAAGGGCAGCAGATCGAAAGCCACAACCACCTGCTGAAAACCCTGCCGGGCGTCGATGGCATCAAGACCGGCTACACAAATGCCGCCGGATTTACCTTGGCGGCATCGGCGACCCATAATGGTGTGCGGTTGATTGCGGTGGTGCTTGGCGGGCCGAGCCGGATGACCCGTGACGCCAATGTGACGGAATTGCTCGATACCGGTTTCAATGTGTTGAGCCGCCGGGCGCGCGGTGAATATACCACCGTTGCCGCCAATTTTGCCGAGCCGGATGACCTGTCGGACAGTGTCATGGACCGCCTGGTTGCCAACGGTCCGGCCGGTGATGGCCTGGCGCTCAATGGTCCGGCGGTTCCGCTGCGCCGCGTTCAATAATGCGACATTGTCGGGCGTGAGCCGCCGCGCCATCCTGTCCGGATCGCCATTCGAAACAACGATCGCCTATGCGCGTGCGGTCGTCTCAGGAGACTTTGTCTTTGTTGCCGGCACCACCGGCCGCGACCCGGAAACCGGTGTCATGCCGCCCGATGTCGAAAGCCAATGCGCCAATGCGTTGCGCACCATCGGTGCGGCGCTCACCGAAGCAGGCGTTGGGTTGGAAGATGTTGTTCGCGTTACCTATTATCTGCCCGATGGTGGTGATTTCGAGCCGTGCTGGCCGCAACTTCGCGCCGCATTTGGCGCCCGCCCGCCGGCGGCGACGATGCTCATCGCCGGGTTGATAGACCCGGCGATGCGGATCGAGATCGAAGTGACCGCGCACCGGCCTCGTTGAGCGCGATTTTGGCGAAATTCAGGGCTTTTTGAAGCGGTAGTAGAAGCGATCGGTCTTGCCGCGCACGGAGGCGTCGAACACCAGCGTATCGGGGTTGTCACCCGCGGTCTTCAGGATGGGCAGGGCATCGACAAAGCGGAAGCCCGCCTTTTCGAAATCCGCCCGCACCACCGCCGGATCGATGCGATGGACTTTTTCGGCTTCGACCCGCGGATCGATGCCTGTTACGCCGACGTGATCGATGACGACGACCAGGCCACCCTTCTTCATCGCCTTGAAAAGCTTGGCGTTAAAGGCCGCAGGGTCGAGCCGGGGGAAGCCGAATTTTTCGCTTTCCCAATACAGGTCGTGGTAGGTCAGGTGGAAAAAGGCGACATCCAGCTTGGGCGGCAGCACGGCATCCCCGGGCAGCGCCTTCATCAATTCGAGGTTGGGATTGCGCCCGATCAGCGCGGCCCAGGCGGCCTGGCCTTTGTCGCTGGCCAGAAATCCCGGGGGTTCGAGCGCGATGACATGGCCCTTTGGTCCGACCATGCGGGCGATCAATTCCGAATAATAACCGCCGCCAGCCATTACATCGAGCACGCGATTGCCCTTTTTGATGCCGCTGGCGGCGAGCACTTCGGCGGGGTGGCGGCCTGCGTCCTGCGCCACGGCTTCGGTGCTGCGGTTGGAAAGATCGACGGCTGGCGTGGCGGCGACGGCAGTGGAGGGGGCGGTCGGGGCGATGCCGAGCAGCAGTGCAGCGAGCAGGGGCTTAAGGCGCATGACAGCATCTCCGATTGCGATGCCTTTGCGTTACCGGGTGCGGGCTGCGTTGAAACCGGATTTCGACCAACGCGCACCAGCGTTCGACAATAGCGAAAATAATGGCGATGCGGCGGAAGGTCGGGGTTGGTGGCGGCGCCGTTCTGGCGAGAATTTGGCTTTTGATGGTGCGATTATCGCTGCAAATGCCTGTCTGGGCGTGGTTGCCGACGTGCGGCGCAAAGCATCCGGTTTGTGATTTGGCAGGCAAATGGGTTTCTGCGTCGGCAAGGCCGACCTGAATTTCACGGTCGATGCTCTGAATCGGCGCAAGAACGTTGTTGTAAAAGTGGGCCTTGCGGGCCGGTTTTTGAAAATCGGCGTTGCAGCACGGTTGAATTGCCCCTGAAAACCGGCGTTACACCATCGCGCAGCGTGTGGCGCATGCCGCCCCCGTGCCGTTTCCACGCCGTTAGCGGGGTGGAAAGCGGAGCTGAGCGGGCGGGAAATGCCGCATCAGCGCAGCTGTTTCAGCGGGAATCGACATTTTTCGCGCCGGTTTTAGCGTGTAATTTCAACGTCCGGGTGAGGGAAAAAGTGAGTCAGGCCGAGGCGAATGCGCGACCGACCAGCGGCGCCACGGTGGGCGCCGCTGGTTTTCGGGTTGCGAAACGGTGGTGCGCGATGGCTGCGTGTCAGTCGTTCGAACGCACCAGCGTTGTTTCGGCGAGGTGTTCGGCGATGAACCAGACCTGCATTTCGTGCAGCCGGATCACATCGCCCACCACCATGTCGTTGGTGCCTTCATCGCCGGCATCGCTGGCTGCGTCGGCGAGCTCGCGGGCCTGCTTCAGTATGATCTCATGGGCTTCGAGCAGCCGTGACAGCTGTGATGGCACATCCTCGCGGCCCTTGGGCGGGCGCGGGATGCGGGTTAATTCGGCGACATCGGCGGCCATGGCGATGCTGAGACCGCCCAGCATCATGATGCGTTCCGCCACCGTATCGACCAGCGCCGCCTGCTCGTCATAATGTTTGTCGAGCAGCAGGTGCAGCTGGTAAAATGTTGCGCCGGACATTTGCCAGTGATGTTTCTTGTACAGATCACGTAAAGTCATCGTGTCGGCGAGAAGCTGGTTGAGCGCTGCAACGCTCTGCGCCCGGACATTATTCTCCAGCGCGATCGGCAATTCTTTCAATGTGCCGAATTTCTGAATTTCGCGATATTCGACACGAAACTGCGGCTGTGCGACGTCGTGGCTGTTTTTGCGGACCATGGGTGTTGGGTTGCTGGACATTTTTGTTTCCTTTTATTTAATCTTTTTGATCGAATAGTCTGAAGTATATGGGAACGATGTTTCGGTTTTGCATCGGGCGGTTCGTCGCAGCGGTGCAACGACCCGGCCCGCATCCGATCAAACCATGGCCGCATGCCTGCCTGATGCGACCGGCTTGACGGGGCCAAGGACCGGGCGCAGCAAGGGCCCATGGCATTGGAACAATTGTTTTCGATCGCGAGTGCGCTGGCTTTGGCCGGCTGGATCATGCTGGCAATCGCACCGCTGCGCCGCGATTGGGCGGTGGCCGGGGCGCGCATCGTGGCGGCGGTGCTGTGCGGCAGCTATGTCGCCATGCTGGCGACCGGGCTTGGCGGCGGTTCCGGCCCCCCGCCGGGCGCAGGTTTCAGCACTCTGGCGGGGGTGCGGCTGTTGCTGTCCACCCCCGAGGCAATGCTCGCCGGCTGGGTGCATTATCTGGCGTTTGATCTGTTCATCGGCAGCTGGGAGGTGTCCGACGCCCCCGCCGCGCGGGTGCCACACTGGCTGTTGTTGCCGTGTCTTGCCCTCACTTTTGTCGCAGGGCCGGTGGGTTTGCTGCTCTATCTGGTGTTGAAGGCGGTGCGCGGGCGGTGACAAATGCCGGTTGTCGCGCCATATCGATGTAATGGCACCACGTTCCCCCTGCACCCCAATTTCCCCTTGCACCAATGTCTGCCGCATCGAACGGCGCACCGGCTTTTGCGAAGGCTGTCGCCGCACCGTCGATGAAATCACCCGCTGGCCATTGGCGAGCGAGGCGGAGCAATTGGCGATCCTGGCCGAACTGCCGGGCCGGCCGGCGGTGCGCAAGCGGCTGGGGGTGAGCTGGTGATCCTGTCCGTTCTCGATCAGACACCGATTGCGGCGGGCACCACCCCGGCAGCGGCGCTGGCCAATTCGATCGATCTGGCCCGGCATTGCGAGGCGCTGGGCTATCACCGATACTGGCTGGCCGAGCACCATGCCTCGCCGGCGCTGGCCGGCAGCGCGCCCGAAATCCTGATTGCGGCAGTGGCGGCGGCGACGAAGCGGATGCGCATCGGTTCGGGCGGGGTCATGCTGCCGCATTATTCGCCGTTGAAGGTTGCCGAGCAGTTCAGCCTTTTGGCCGGGCTTTATCCCGGCCGTATCGACCTGGGGCTGGGCCGCGCGCCGGGCAGCGACCAGCGCACCGCTGTGGCGTTGCAACGCGACCGCCGCACCCATGCGCCCAATGATTTTCCCAACCAGCTGGCCGAGCTGATCGGTTATCTGGAGGATTCGTTGCCGCCGGAGCACCCGTTTGCCGCCTATGCCCGCACCCTGCCCGGCCTGCCGGCCGCGCCGGAACCCTGGGTATTGGGCAGTTCGCAGGACAGCGCGGCCTTCGCCGGCGATCTGGGCCTGCCCTATTGCTTTGCCGATTTCATCAACGCCGGCGGTGCCGCCATCGCCGCCGAATATCGCGCGCTGTTCACGCCGCGCCACCCCGGTGGGCGGCCGCACGTGATGATCGCGGTGTGGACCATCGCCGCCGAAACCGATGCCGAGGCCGAACGGCTGGCGGCGCCGGCGCGGATGATGTTTGCGCATCTGTTGCAGCTAGGCCGGTCCATCGCCGTGCCCGATGTCGATACGGCGCTGGCCTGGCTCGCCGATCACCCGCAACTGGCGGGCGGTCGGCCGGGGCGGCGCGTGGTGGCCGGATCGCCGGCGACGGTGCGCGCCGGGTTGGCGGCGGCGGCGGCGGAATATGGCGCCGATGAGGTGATGCTGGTCAACATTCTCCACGATCATGAAGCCCGCAAGCGCAGTTACACGCTGGCCATGGAAGCGATGGCGGGGGTGGCGGTCGCGGCTTGAGCCCGCGGTTTTCGCTCTCTGGTCCGCTTGACACTTTGGAGCGGCGCCGGTTGTAGAGTGCGCAAACGCGGTAAAGAGGTTTTGTGGCCAAGCAAGCGGGCAACCCCAGGCGCATATTGGCGATTGCCTCCGGTGGCGGCCATTTCGTCCAGCTGTTGCGGCTGCGTCCGGCCTGGGCGGGGCATGACGTCACCTATGCCACCGTCCATGCCAGTTCGGCGGACGATGTGGCGCCGGCGCCGCTGCTGACCTTTCGCGATGTCAGCCGCGCCGATTGGTGGCGGCTGCCGCTGACGACATGGGATCTGCTGTTCATCCTGCTCCGCGTGCGGCCGGAGGTGATCGTCACCACGGGGGCCTTGCCCGGCTTGCTGGCGTTGGCGCTGATGCGGCCGTTTGGCGTGCGGACCCTGTGGGTGGACAGTATCGCCAATTCGGAAGTGCTGTCCGGTTCGGGGCAGCAGGCGGGAAAGGTGGCCAGCGCCGTCATCACGCAATGGCCACAACTGGCGGGACCGGGCGTCGAGCATTGGGGCAGCGTGTTGTGAGCGGCGTGTTCGTGTCGGTTGGATCGATGATGCCGTTCGACCGGCTGGTGCGCGCCATGGACGAATGGGCGGCCGCCAACCCGCAAGTGCCGGTGGAAATCCAGATCGGGCGGGGCAAATATGAGCCGCGCCACGCCCGGTTCGTGCGGTTGATGCCGGTTGGCGATTATCGGCAACGGGTGGCCGGGGCGCGGCTGTTCGTGGCGCACGCCGGGATGGGATCGATCATCGCGGCCATCGAGGCCGGCAAACCGTTGCTGATGCTGCCGCGCCTTATGGCGGAGGGGGAGCATAATACCGATCACCAGCTTGCCACCGCCGCCAGCATCGGCGCCCGGCCCGGCCTGTTCGTGGCCAGCGACGCCGATGATCTGAAGGCGCGGGCCAGCGCCATGCTGGTGGCGGGTGCGGCGCCGCCTGCTGCCATATCGCAGTTCGCCGATTTGGGCTTTACCGACCGTATCCGTGCCTTCATCGAGGCTCCATGACCGTCATGACACCACAAAAGCATCTGATCGCCCCTGTCGCGACCGACGATCCGCAACGCTTCACGCTCGATGTGTATCCGGACCTGTGCGTCGGCCATCCGGACAGCCAGTTCATGTTCGGCGGCGTCGGCATGGCGGCGGGGCTTGCCGCCATCGAGGCGGTGACCGGTCGCGCCACGGTATGGGCGGCGGCGCAATATCTGTCCTATGCCCGGCCCGGCACGCGGTTGACGCTGGATGTCGTGGTGCCGGTTTCGGGCAAATATACCAGCCAGGCGCGGGTGATCGTGCGGGATGGGGTGAAGGAAATCCTGACGGTCAACGCGGCGCTGGGCAACCGGCCGGATTCGCCCGAGGCGCAATGGGCGGTGATGCCCGATGTGCCGGCGCCGGATGATTGCCCGCAGATGACCTATAATTGGGTGCGGGACGAAAACGACCTCAACGCCAATTTCCACCAGCGCGTTGCCGCCGGCCGCTTTGGTGATTCACGCAATGAAGGCGGCCCCAGCCCCGATGGCATCGCCCGCATGTGGGTAAGCCCGCGCGATGCGGCGCTGCCGGTCGATCGCATCATGCTGGGGGTGATGGCGGATTTCCTGCCATCGGGTGTCGGCAATGCGCTGGGCACGGCGGCGGGCGGCAACAGCCTGGACAACACCATCCGGTTTGCGCGGATGGTGCCGACGAAATGGGTGCTGGCCGATATTCGCATCCACGCGACGGCGAACGGTTTCGTGCATGGCCGGCTGCATTTGTTTGCCCAGGATGGCACGTTGCTGGCGACTGCGAGCCAGTCGATGATCTTGCGGGTGCATTAGGCGGCGCTGCACAAACCCTTTCCAAAAGGCGAGGGTGGGGATTGGTTGCGGCTGCGTTACGCTGTCGCATGATCAGGTCTTCCCGCTCCTTCGCCCTTCTGTTCTCCCTGCTTGCCACGGCGGCGAGTGCAGCCCCCATGGCTTCGCCGGCGACTCTGGCGGCAAACAAGGCCAGTGCCGCTGCGCTGAACTGGGAGGACAGGCAGGATTTCGATTTCGCCAGCCGGGGTTTCATCGGGTCCGCCAGTGATCCGTTGATCCGCAACAAGGCCGGGGAGGTAATACGCGATCTGCGCGAGGAGGCGCAATTTACCGGGGATGCGCCCGCGACGGTCAACGCCAGCCTGTGGCGCAACGCCTCGCTGCTCGCTAAGAACGGCCTGTTCAAGGTCGCGGACGGCATCTGGCAGGTGCGCGGTTACGATCTGTCGAACATGACCATCATCCGCGGGGCGACCGGCTGGATTCTCGTTGATCCGCTGACCACCGAGGAGATTGCCGCCGCCGCCCTGGCGCTGGTCAATGAAAAGCTGGGCAAGCGGCCGGTGACTGGCGTGATTTATACCCATAGCCATGCCGATCATTTCGGCGGTGCGCGGGGTGTCATCGATCCTGCTGATGCGGCGGCGGGCAAGGTGCCGGTGATCGCGCCGATGTATTTCATGGATCATGCGATTTCGGAAAACATCATCGCCGGGCCGGCGATGACGCGGCGCGCCGAATATATGTTTGGCCGGCTGTTGCCGCGCGGGCCGGATGGCCATGTCTCGTCGGGGCTGGGCTGGGGGTTGGCAGGCGGCACGATCACGCTGGTGCCGCCGAATGACTCGATCGCCAAGACCGGCGACACCCGCACCATCGATGGCGTGCGTTTCGAATTCGAACTGACGCCCGATACCGAGGCGCCGGCGGAGATGAATTTCTACCTGCCCGACATGAAGGCGCTGTGCATGGCGGAAAATGCCAATGCGTCGATGCACAATGTGCTGACGCCGCGCGGTGCGCTGGTCCGCGATGCCAAGGGCTGGGCGGATTTTCTGCTGGAGGCGAAGCGCCTTTATGCCGGCAAGTCCGATGTGGTGTTCACCTCGCATTTCTGGCCGCGCTGGGGGTCCGACGAGATCGGGCGTTACCTGCTGCTGCACGCCGAAGCCTATGCGTTTTTGCACAATGAAAGCGTGCGGTTGATGAACAATGGCATGAACGCGGTGGAGATCGGTGAGGCGATCAAGCTGCCGGCGCCGCTGGCGCGCGCCTGGTTCAACCGGCCCAATTATGGATCGCTGAAGTTCAACGCGCGGGCGGTTTACCAGCGGTATCTGGGGGCGTTCGATGGCGACCCGGTCAGCCTCGATCCACTGCCGCGCAACGAGGCGGCGGTGCGCTATGTCGCGGCGATGGGCGGCGCCAAACGGGTGCTGGCGATGGCGCGCGCGGCGGCGGCGAAGGGGGATGATCGCTGGGCGGCGACCTTGCTTGGCCATCTGGTGCGGGCGGTGCCGGCGAATGCCGCGGCAAAAGAAGCGCTGGCGCGATCCTTCGAACAACTGGCCTATCAGTCCGAAACCGGGCCGTGGCGGGATTTCTACCTGTCCGGCGCGCTGGAATTGCGCAAGGGCGTGCAAAAGGTCGTGGCGCCGGGCGGCAATGCGCTGGGTGCCAATCTGCAGGTGGCCAGCCTGCTCGACACGATGAGCGTGCGGGTGGTGCCGGAACGGGCGGGCGGCGCGCCGTTCACTATCGCCTTTGTCATTCCCGATGCGCAGGAACGGCATCTGGTGACGGTGTCGAACGGCGTCATGCTCCACGAACAGGGCGTTGACGACGGGGCCGATGCGACGTTGATCGTGCCGCGGCTGGCGTTGATTGCGATGGTTGGCGGGCAGGCCAAGGCGCTTGATCTGATGCAGAAGGGCGTGCTGAAGATCGAGGGCGATCCGGCGGCTTTGCAGCGTTTTCTCGGCATTTTTCAGCCGCCGGTTCCCAGTTTTCCGTTGGTTACGCCCTAAAGCGTCGCTGCGGCTTCCGGCAGCGATTCGATGTCGATGATGCGTTCCTTGCGGCGGCCGACGAGGCGGTAGACGCGGGTGGTGCCGATGCCTTTCAGGTTCATGTCGTCCTGCGCCTCGATTTCGTACATCGGGCGCAGCCGCCAATAGGCGCTTTCCGAAATCAGGATGGAGCCAGGCGCGGCGCGGCTTTCCAGCCGGGCTGCAAGATTGACCGATTCGCCCCAGCAATCGAAGGCTGGCCGGCGCACGCCGATGACGCCGGCGACCACCGGCCCGACGTGCAGGCCGATGCGGATCTGGATGGGATAGCCCAATTCGGCGATCATCCTGTCGACCGCATCGCGCATCGCAAAGGCCAGTTCGGCGGCGCTTTCGGCGTGATCGCGCTCGCCGGCCGTGCGGACCAGGCCACCGATGGCCATATAGGCATCGCCGATGGTCTTGATACGTTCGATATGGTGTCTGTCCGCTTCGATATCGAAGGTGGAAAACAGGTTGTTGAGCACCTTGACCAGATGCGCCGGGCTGATCTTTCGCGATAATTGGGTGAAGCCGACGAGATCGGCAAAGACGATGCTGACCTCGCCATGGGCATCGGCGATGGCGGTTTCGCCGGCCTGGATGCGCTTGACGATATCGTGGGGCAGCATCGAATGCAGCAGCTCGTCGACCCGGGCATGGGTGGCGGCAAGCTCCTTTTGTGTGCGGAAGGCAAAGCGGGCGCCGCGTTCGCGGATATAGGCCGACAGCGTGCCAAAGCTGATCGCGCTGAGCACCGCCATGGTGTTGACCATCAACCACCCCGGCCGGGCATTGTTGGCGAGCAGATGACCGCTGAGCATGATGACGAACGTCAGCACCGATGCGATGATCAGGAAGCGCGAGCGAATGGGGAACATCGCCGTGGTGCCGAGCAAGGCCAGCGCAAAGCCGAGCGCCGCATATTCATAGCCATGATCGAGAACGGCATAGACCCAGGCAAGGCCGGCGACGCAGATCACCATGGCCGTCAGGATGACGGCTTCGAAAAACCGGCGGCCAAAGGTGGTGAACAGGCTGAGCGCACACAGGACCATCAACGGCGTGATGACGAGGCCGCGGATCATATGGGTGGTTTCCCAATGCACCGGATCGATGATGCGGTCCCACAGGAAGAAGGCATAGACAAACAAGGCGCTGAGAAACAGGAACAATTGCGATTCGCGGATGGTCAGCAGCAGGAATCGTTGCGCAAAGATGCGCTCATCCTCGACGCTGGCGCAATGCAGGCCGAACCTTTCGAGCAGTTTCAGCATCGTCCTGCCGTCACCCCTTTACGCAAGCAGATCACAGCCTAGGTCGGGAATGCGCAATTGTCATGCCCCGTCGTCGCCCGTCAGGGTCGCGGGAATCGCACCGCTGCGGGGGCCGGCCAGCCATAGGCCGGGACAACATATTGCAACGCCTTGACCGGATATTTGGCCCAGACCAGCGGCGCCAGGCTGAGCAGGCCATGGCGGCGCAGCGTTGCCAGTGCCTCGGCAGCGATGGCAGTGCGGCTGGCGAGGCCCTGATTGGAAAGCCCGCCATCGCGCAGCGTCACCAATGTTTCGGGGATCGGCCGGGCGCGCAGGCGCTCCACCACGAAGAACCGCACCATCCAGTCGAAATCCGCGCCGATGCGGATGGCGGGATCGAACGCCCCGACCCGTGCCATGGCGGCACGGCGCGCATAAAATCCGGGGTGCGGCGGCATATGCGCCAGCCGCAGCATCCAGGGCGAAAACGGCGTCGGCGGATAGGCGCGGGTCAGATGGGCGACATTGTCGGCGCGCACGATGGCGACGGCGCCGGATATGGCGCCGGCGCCGGGATCGGCGAGCGCCGCCGCCGCGACCAGCCGCAACGCATCGGTGCGGCAGAAGAAATCATCGGCGTTGAGAAAGCCGATGATGTCGCCGGTCGCCCGCGCCACGCCCTTGTTCATGGCGTCGTAAAGGCCCTTGTCGGGCTTTGAAACAAAGCTGTGGCCGGGTCGGGCGTTTGCGGCGACTTCGGCGGCGGTGCCATCGCTGCTGCCGCCATCGATGATGATGTGTTCGACGTCCGGCCAATCCTGTGCGGCGACCGAGGCGCAGGTGTCGCCGATGGTCGCGCCGGCGTTATAGGCGACGGTGATGACGCTGATTTTCATGGCGGTGTCAGGCGGGGTTTCAGGCGGGGTTTCAGGCGGGGCCGAAGCGCGCGCGGTCGCTGTCGACGAAGTGGCGACAGGCATCGGCGAGGCCATCCGCGAGACCGATGCGCGGCGCCCAGCCCATCGCCAGCAACCGGGATGAATCCATCAGCTTGCGCGGCGTGCCGTCGGGGCGGCTGGTATCGAACACCAATTGCCCCGTGAAGCCGACGGTATCGGCGATGGCCTGCGCGACCGCTGCAATGGTGACTTCCCGCCCGGTGCCGACGTTGATGTGATCGGCGGCGGAATAGTTCGCCAGCAGGAACACCAGCGCATCGGCGAGATCATCGACGTGCATGAATTCGCGGAGCGGCGTGCCGCTGCCCCAGACGGTCATGGTCGCGGCGCCGGAATCGCGTGCTTCGACGGCCTTGCGCAGCAACGCCGGGATGACATGGCTCGATTCGAGATCGTAATTGTCGCCGGGACCATAAAGGTTGGTCGGCATCGCGCTGATGAAATCAAGGCCGTGTTGCTGGCGATAGGCCTGTGCCAGCCGGATGCCGGCGATCTTGGCGATGGCATACCATTGGTTGGTCGGCTCCAGCGGCCCGGTCAACAGCGCGTCTTCGGCCATCGGCTGCGCCGCGTCGCGCGGGTAGATGCAGGAGGAACCGAGGAACATCAGTTTTTTGACGCCGGTGTCGGCGGCGGCGCGCAAGATATTGGCCTCGATCATCAGATTGTCGTGGAGGAAATCGACCGGCCGCGCCGCGTTGGCCGCGATGCCGCCGACGCGCGCTGCCGCTACGATGACGACATCGGGGCGGCGTGCGGCGACAAAGGCTTCAACCTCGGCCTGACGGACCAGATCGACCTCGGTTCGGCCGGCGGTGATGACATGATGGCCATCGGCTGCCAGCCGGCGGACCAGCGCCGAACCGACCATGCCGCGATGGCCGGCGACCCAGATCGATTTGCCGGCCAGATCGAACATCAGGCGCCGTGCCCGGCTTCCAGACGATCGGCGGCGACCATTTCGCGCACCAGATCCTGCATGGTGGATGTGTGTTCCCAACCGAGTTTCTGCTTGGCCTTGCTGGGGTCGCCGAGCAGCAGATCGACCTCGGTGGGGCGGAAATAGCGCGGATCGACCGCCACCAAAGTTTCGCCGCTGGTGGTGCAGACGCCGGTTTCATCGACGCCTGCGCCGCGCCATTCGAGCGTGCGGCCGATCTCGGCAAAGGCCAGTTCGACGAACACCCGCACGCTGGTGGTGGTGCCGGTGGCCAGCACCCAGTCTTCGGGGGTGTCGTGCTGGACGATGCGCCACATGCCCTCGACATAGTCGCGGGCGTGGCCCCAGTCGCGCTTGGCATCGATATTGCCGAGATAGAGCCGTTGCTGGGTACCGGCTTCGATGGCGGCGACGGCGCGGGTGATCTTGCGGGTGACGAAGGTTTCGCCGCGCAGCGGGCTTTCATGGTTGAACAGGATGCCGTTGGTGGCGTGCATGCCATAGGCTTCGCGGTAGTTCACCGTGATCCAATAGGCATAGAGCTTGGCGGCGGCATAGGGGCTGCGCGGGTAGAATGGCGTGGTTTCGCGCTGTGGCACTTCCTGCACCAGCCCGTAAAGTTCGGACGTGCTGGCCTGGTAAAAGCGGGTCTTGTCCTCAAGCTTCAGGATGCGGATCGCCTCCAGCAGCCGCAGCGTGCCGATGCCATCGGCGTTGGCGGTATATTCGGGGGTTTCAAAGCTGACCTGGACATGGCTTTGCGCGGCGAGGTTGTAGATTTCGTCGGGCTGGGTTTCCTGCACCAGACGGATCAGGTTGGTTGCATCGGTCATGTCGCCATGGTGCAGGCGAAAATTGGTGTGGCCCTCGTGCGGGTCCTTGTACAAATGATCGATGCGGCCAGTGTTGAACGACGATGAACGCCGCTTGACGCCATGCACTTCATAGCCCTTGGCGAGCAGAAGTTCGGACAGATAGGCACCGTCCTGCCCGGTGACACCGGTGATAAGCGCGACTTTTGCCATGGTGCTCCACGATATTGCGGCGTTTTCGCCTGTTTGTCGCGCGCGTCTAGCTTGGGATGCAGGGTTTTGTCGATGGTAAGGGCGGTGTCAGCGCGGCAGGCGCCGCAAAAGCGGGATGAGCAGAACAACGGTAATGCCGGCGGCGCAGAGCACGGCGGGCACGCTGGCACCGCGGTTGATGGCGGCGCCGATGGCCAGCACCGCGCCGACCTGGAACGCCGAATTGACGATATTATTGGCAGCGATCGCCCGCGCCCGGCCATCTGGGTTGGTTGCGGTTTGCAGGACGCCGTAGAGGGGCACCGAGAAGATGCCGCCGGCGATGGCCAGCACCAGCAGGTCGGCGAGCACGCGCCAGCCGCCGATCTGGCCCAGAAAGCCCGCCACATTGCCGGCGGCGCCGCCAAAGCTGCGTTCGGCAAAGAACAGATCGGCGCCCGCCAGCGCCATCACCAGCCCGGCCCAGGGTGACAGACGGGCGGAAATTTCCCCGCCGAGCAGCCGGCTGACCCCGGCGGAGCCGCACGCGACGCCAACCGAAAAGGCCGCGAGGAACAGGGTGGCGACGCCTTCGCTGCCGCCAAGATCGTTTTTGGCGAGCGGCACGAACTGGCTGGTGTAGACGGCGCCCAAGGCCCAGAACCAGCTGATGCAGATGGTGGCGATGCGCAGTTCTGTGTTGGCAAAGGCCTCACGCAGGGCGCGGCGGGAGGATGTCCAGGGGTTCCAGTCGATGGCGATGCGGCTGCTCGGCGGGGCGGCGGGGATGGCGCGCGAGGCGAACCAGCCGGCGATGGCGACGGCGATGGCGACCGGCCCCGCGACCGTTGCCGGCAACAGCCCGCCGGCGATCTGGCCGAGCAGGATGGCGACAAAGGTGGCGCCTTCGACAAGGCCGGTGCCGAGCAGCAGCTCGTCCTCGCCCAGATGCTGGGGCAGGATGGCGTATTTTACCGGGCCGAACACCGTTGAATGCACGCCCATCAGGAACACGACGATCAGGCAGAGCGTTTCGGATTGCAGCGCCAACGCGGCGGCGCCCAATGCCATGAAGCCGATTTCGGCGATCTTGACGCCCCGGGCGATCATCGCCTTGTCGCGGGCATCGGAGATCTCGCCCGACAGGCCGGACAACAGCATGAACGGCAGGATGAAAACGCCGGTGGCGATGGTGGCCAGCGTTGCGGTGCCGACGGGATCGCCGCTGCGCAGATGATAGGCGACGAGGAAGATGAACGCCGTCTTGAACAGATTGTCGTTGAAGGCACCAAGGAACTGGGTGACGAACAACGGCCCGAAACGGCGTGCAGCGAGGAGTTTCAGCATCGCTGTCATTCTTCGGGCATTGCCGCGCCGGCGTCCATAGTCGCGCACGCGTTGCAGATAATACACGAGGCGCGCCCTCGCGCATGTCATTGTTCGCCGGTAGCATGGTACTTTGGCAGGCGAGGGAACGGCACATGGCTCAACAATTGATCGACATGATTGCGCGCATGGGCGGTGCCGATGCGGTGGCCGCGATGGCGGCGCGCGTCGGAATCTCGCCGCAACAGGCGCATGATGCCATGGTGGCGATGGTGCCGGCATTGGCGGGCGGCATGGCGAAGCAGGCGCAGGCGGGCAATACCGGGTTGATCGACCAGATTTCCGGCACCGCTGCCGCGCTCACCGGGTCGGCGGCGAGCGATGAAGCGGTGGCGCATGGCACCAATATCCTGGGGCAATTACTGGGCGGTGAGCAGGGAAGCACTGCTTTGGCACAGGGGCTGGCCGCCAAGACCGGCCTTGATACCGGCGTGCTGGCATCGTTGATGCCCATGGTGGCGACGCTCGCCGCGAGTGCATTGGGCAATGGCACCGGAACGGTTGCGGCGCCGCCGGCAGCAGGTGGCGGCGGGCTTGGCGGCTTGCTCGGCGGGTTGTTTGGCGGTGGCGGCGCGGGGCAAAGCGGTGGTGCAGCGGGGGCATTATTGTCGATGATCGACACCAACAAGGACGGCAATCCGCTGGATGAACTCATGGGCATGGCGTCGAGCTTTCTGAAGCGTTGACGCGACCGTGAGGCATTCCGGGTCCGGCGCTGCTGCTGGCGGTGGCCCGACTTGTGACTATATAAAAAGGGCGCGGCGGTTGCCGGCTAGCAGTGATATGGCGAGGCAATGGCACGGCAAGGACGCAAGGATGATTGGGGTTTCCCGCGTTGGCGGGACTATGGCAGCGGCGGCAGCGCCGCGGCCACGGTACGCATGTGCGACCGCCATGGCTGCACCAACAAGGGCGACCGGCCGGCGCCAAAGGCCCCCAACCGCCCGGAACGCTGGTATTTCTGCGAAGCCCATGCCGCGCAATATAATGCCAATTGGGACTATTTTGCCGGGTTGAGCCCCGAAGAAGCCGCAGCGCGCGAAGCCAGCGAACAGGCCGAAACCAAATATCGCAGCGCCTCGCACTGGGAATGGGGCGGGCCGGGCGATGGCAGCCGCAGCCGCGCCGAACTTGATGCGCTGGCCGTGCTTGGCTGTGAACCGTCGGACGAGATGACGGTGATCAAGGCCGCCTGGCGCACCGCGACCAAGGAAACCCACCCGGACAAGACCGGCAACGACCCGGTTGCCGCCGCGCGTTTCCGTGCCGTGCAGGCGGCGTGGCAGGTGTTGAGCGATGCCGATTCGGTGCGGAGCGGGGCGTCGCGGTAGGTCGGTGCGTTGCGGGTGCCAATGCGGGCGCTGAGCGCGGCCCTGTTCGTCATTTGAAGAACACCCTCAGGTCCGGCTGCGCCGTCTCTCGCCTCTCCCGCAGGCGGGAGAGGGGGGGCCGCGCTACAAAAGCGCCCGTGCCGTCCAATAGGTGATGCCGGCGGCGACATAGGCGGCGGCGAACAGATAGCCGAACATGAACGACGGCCAGAGCCAGCCGCCGGTTTCGCGGCGGGTGACGGCGAGCGTCGAGATGCATTGCGGGGCAAAGACGAACCAGGCGAGGAAGGCCAGCGCGGTCGGCAGGCTCCAGCTGCCACGCAGTTTTTCGATCAGGCCCTCGCTGTGGTCGGCGTCGGTGCCTTGCAGCGAATAGACGGTGCCCAGCGCCGAAACCGCGACTTCGCGCGCTGCCATGCCGGGGACCAGCGCCAGCGAAATTTCCTTGTTGAAGCCGATCGGCGCAAAGATCGGCTCCAGTGCCGCGCCGATGCGCCCGGCAAAGCTGTATTCCAATGGTGGCCGGTTCCAGTCGGCGGGTGGTTTCGGCCAGGTCGCCAGCGCCCATAGCGCGATGGTGGACAGCAGGATGATGCCGCCGGCGCGGAACAGGAACGCCCGCGCCCGCTGGTACAGCCCGATGCCGATGTCACGCGGCGCCGGCCATTGGTATTTGGGCATTTCCATGAGGAACGTCGGGCTTGGCCCCTTGGTCACCGTGTGCCGCAACGCCCAGGCGGCGACCAGCGCGCCGACGACGCCGGCGATGTAGAGGCCGAACAGCACCAGCCCCTGCAGGTTTAGCAGGCCGCCGATGCGGGTTTCGGGGATGAAGGCGCCGATGATGACGGCATAAACCGGCAGCCGTGCCGAACAGGTCATCAATGGCGCAATCAGGATGGTGGTCAGGCGATCCTTTGGCGAATCGATGGTGCGGGTCGCCATGATGCCCGGCACCGCGCAGGCGAAGGACGAGATCAGCGGGATGAAGGCGCGGCCGTTCAAGCCGACGCGCGCCATCAACCGGTCCATCAGGAACGCCGCGCGGACCATATAGCCCGATTGTTCGAGCATCAGGATGAAGAGGAACAGGATGAGGATCTGCGGCAGGAAGACGATCACCGCGCCAACCCCGCCCAGAACGCCATCGACGAGCAGGGAGCGCAATGCCCCCGCCGGCAGGGCGGCCGTTGCCGCTGTCTGCCCCTGTGTGACCAGCGCCGCCAGCCAGTCCATCGGCGCTTCCGCCCAGGCGAACACCGCCTGGAACATGAAGAACAGCAGCGCCGCCAGAAGCAAAGGCCCGGCGACGGGGTGCAGCGCCAGCCCGTCCAGCCGTTGCGACCAGCGCCGTTGTGCGCCCTGCGCCAGCGTGACGGTTTCGGCGATGATGCGCGCCTCGCGCTGCAACAGCTTGATATCGGCTTCGGGCGCCTCGGTAATCGGCGGCGCTCTGTGGTGGAGCAGGTCGGCCAGCCCGGCGGCAAGCGCATCGAGACCGCGCCGCCGCACGGCCACGGTGGCGATGACAGGCAGGCCGAGAATGGTCGACAGCCGATCGATATCGATGTTGGTGCCGTCGCGGGTGGCAAGATCGATCATGTTGAGCGCCACCAGCATCGGCGTACCGAGCCGGCGCAGTTCGAGGACGAAGCGCAGATGGTTGCGCAAATTGGTGGCATCGACGACCGCAACGATGGCGTCGAGCCGCTTTTCGCCCTGCAGATGGCCCAGAACGGCGTCGCGGGTCACGGCTTCGTCCGGGCTTCTTGGCGTCAGGCTGTAGGTGCCGGGCAGGTCGATCAGATCGGCGGTGCGGCCATCGGGCAACGGTAGCCGCCCGGCCTTTCGCTCCACGGTGACGCCCGGATAATTGCCGACCTTCTGCCGGGAGCCCGTCAGCGCGTTGAACAGGCTGGTCTTGCCGGCATTGGGATTGCCGACGAGCGCGACGACGGGCGCCGTGACAGGTGTGGATACGGGGATGGAAACGGGGGCCGCGATGGCCGCCGCGATGGGCGCATCGGGGGCGTCGATCGGGGGGGCGTCCACCTTATTCGGCAGCGATGCTGGGGGTGGCAATGCCGGGGGTGGCGGTGCCGGTTTGGGCCACGGGCATGATTTCGATCAACTGTGCCATCGACCGGCGCAGCGCCACAACCATATTGCCGACGCGCACCGCCATCGGGTCGCCGCCAAACGGCGCCTTGTGCAGCAGTTCGACGTCGACGCCTTCATCAAAGCCGAGCTCGTGCAGGCGCCGGGCGGTATCGGGATCGATGCCGGCGCGATCGATGGCGGCGATGGTCGCGATTTCGCCGGGGGCAAGGCGCTCGATCTGGCGAACTATGGGCATGTGATCTGGATACTCGCGGAACGTCTATTGCGAGCGATTATCATGTTGAAGGCGGTAGCGCCAGTGGCTGTGTTTGGCGCGCCCGTTCAGACGACGGGGTAGCGCAGCCGCCCGAGGAATCGCGCCGGATCGGGCATCCAGCCGACGGCCTGTTTCAGCCTGGCCTTGGTCTTTTCGAACCGCATCACGCCATCGATGCGCCGGTCGACAAAGGCCCAGGTCGCGGCATGGTCGTCGCTGCCATCGTCGAGCCAGTAGAGCAGGCTGGCCGAATAGACGGCGCCGAGGATGGCGCGTTTGGAATAATGGTTGAAATCGGTGGCGGTGTCGCCGGCCGCCCGCCACATCGTGTCGGCGGTGCGCCACAACAGCCGCAAGCCGAGCGCGGCGTTCTGCGGCATGGCCAGTTCGGACAGCGTGCGGCGGATGGCTTCGCGATTGTCGCCGGCCTGTTCCAGCCGCGTGCGCAGCGCCAGCCGGATGCGGTCGCGTACCTTCATTTCGGCGATCCCGGCGGCGGTGAGCGCGTCCGTCATCATCACATCGGCATGGGCGGTGAAGGTGTCGATCATCGCGGCGGTATCGGGCAGCGCCATGGCGGCGATGTCGCGATCGATGCCGGCTTCATCGGCGCCGGTGTCTCGGGCGGTGGCGCCCCAGCCATCAAAGGCCACATGCGGCAGCATGGCGGCGATCAGCCGGGGCCGCAGATCGGCGAGCGGGACATCGGCGGCGGCCGAATCATGGGGGAGCGGTTTAGCGATCATGGCGCATGGATAGCCGTTTGCGGCTGCCGCCTCCAGCGCCGTGATTGCCGCAAGCGCGGTCCGGGCCGGGCAAAAGGGTGGAAAAGTCGGCGAATCGCGATGAAAATGCACCGGTTGCGATGGGCACGATGGTCGCCGCGCTTGTTTATGCCTTGGCGCTCTGTTATGCGCGCCGCTCGCTCCGGCAGGCTTGCTTGCCGGAATCACTGCTATTTTGACAAGCGCTGTGGCTGTGCCAGCCCCGGCGACGTGAATGGAGAGTACGGCTGCATGCAAATCGTGGTTCGCGACAACAATGTCGATCAGGCGCTGCGCGCGCTCAAGAAAAAGCTGCAGCGCGAAGGCGTCTACCGCGAAATGAAATTGCGCCGTCACTATGAAAAGCCCAGCGAAAAGCGCGCCCGTGAAAAGGCCGCCGCGGTTCGCCGCGCCCGCAAGCTCGAGCGCAAGCGCGCCGAACGCGATGGTGTGAAGTAAGCAAGTAAAAGGGGCCGCGACATGGCGACCACAGCCGGCGCAGGCACCGCTTCCGGCGGCGTCGTGAAATGGGTGGTGGCTGCTGCTGCCATTCTTCTGGTTGTGGCGCTCGGGGTGTGGGCCGGGACCGAATCGCAGGTTTCGACCATTCGCACCGGCGACATGAAGTTCCTGACCGCCAATGCAAGGAAGCCCGGCGTCATCACGACGTCGAGCGGCCTGCAATATGACGTGATCCGGGAAGGCACCGGCCCCAAGCCCGGCCGAACCGATACCGTGCTGGTGCACTACGAAGGCCGCTTGCTCGACAAGACGGTGTTCGATTCCTCCTATCAGCGCGGCCAGCCGGCGGCATTTCCGCTCGATCAGGTCATTCCAGGCTGGACCGAAGGCGTGCAGTTGATGCCGGTCGGATCCAAGTTCCATTTCGTGGTGCCGCCGTCGCTGGCCTATGGCGCGCGGGGTGCCGGTGGTGTGATTCCGCCGGGTGCCGTTTTGGAATTCGACATCGAATTGCTGGCGATTCGCCCGAGCTGATCGGGTTGGGCGGTTGGCCCGTTGATGGGCCGGTTGCGTCAGGCGCCGGTCAATCGCTCTCTGACGTTGCTGCCACCTGATCGGCCTTGCCGCGCCGGTCCAGCGCCAGCTTGGCCAGTGCGACAATCGGATCGGCGAGCGCCACGCCCAGGATGCCGAACAGCACCCCGAACAACAGTTGTGCGCCGAGCACGACGGCAGGGGCCAGATCGACGGCGCGTTTTTCGATGAGCGGTGTCAGCACATTGCCTTCCAGCATCTGCACCGCGAGGTAGATGCCGACGGCCCATAGCCCTTCATTTGTCCCAGCCGAGAATCCGACGGCGACGATGATCGCGCCCGAAATCATCGCGCCAAGGGTCGGTATGAAGGCCAGCAGCCCCGAAACCACACCAAGAACACCGGCAAGCGGCACACCGGCAACCAGCAGGCCGACAAAGATAAAAGTCCCCTCCAGCACCATGGTGAGCAAGCGGCCGGCGACCCAGCGGCGCAGCAGGTTCGACATCGCATAAAGCGTGCCCGCCACCGCTGGCCGCGATGCTTCCGGCGTCAGCCATTCGACGCCGCGTTCGTACAGCCTGGGGTCGGCGGCGAAATAAATGCCCAGCGTGATCACCAGCAGCAGCGAGCCAAGGCCGGCGATGACGGTGCCGACCAGTGCCGTGACCTTGTCGAGCTGCCCGCCGAGCTGCACCTTTGCCGCGGCGATGATGTCGTCGTGGGGGATTTGGATGCCATATTCGCGCGCGATGCCGGCAATTTTGCCGAATTGCATTTGCAGGGTCATCGTCAATTGCTGGGTCTGTTCGGCCAGGCTGACCCCGGCCAGGGCGACGAATCCGATCAGGCTGGCGGCGAACACCACCACCACGATGGTCAGCCGGACGGCGTGGTGGACGTTCCACACCCGCTTTATCAGGCTTTCACCGCTGCGCAGGCCAGCGGCAAAGACCAGCCCGGCGAAGATCAGCAGCAGCGCCTGGGACAATTGCCAGGCCAGCCAGAAGGCAGCGGCGGTGCCAAGCCAGATGAACGCGGTTGCCGCGGTGCCGCGCGCCCGCTCGCTGCGCGGTTCAAGCGGGCTGCGGCCGGGGCTGATCACCTGATCAGGCGGCAGGCTTGTCGAGATTGATGAAATAGCGGTGCGGCCGTACGGCGGACAGCCAGGTCAACGGGTTCCAGGCCGTCGATCCATCCAGCGAGAATGTGATGAATTCGGCGCGGCCAACCAGGTTTTCGATCGGCAGCAGGCCGAGCCCGCCGATCATCGGATCAAAACGGCTGTCCTCGCTGTTGTCGCGGTTGTCCCCCATCAGGAACAAATGACCCTCGGGCACGATCACCGGGTCGGTATCGTCCTTCTCGGTATAGCCAAGATCCATGGTCAGATAAGCTTTGCCGCTGGGCAGGGTTTCGCGATAGGTCGGGAAGCGGCAGACGGCGACGCCGGCGGCGTTGGTGGTGCGATATTGCGAATCCGCCAGCGACGTGCAGTCGCTGTTGGGGCTGACCGGGATTTCGGTGTCCGCCACGCGCACTTTCGGCACGGCGACGCCGTTCAACCAAAGCTGGCCGTTCTTCATCTGCACCGTATCGCCGGGCAGGCCGATGACGCGCTTGATCCAGTCGTCCTTTTGCTGTGGCGATTTGACGACCGCGATGTCGCCGCGTTGCGGCAGGCTGCCGAGCAGCCGGCCCGACATTTCGGGCAGCACATTGAGTGACGGTGACAGATAGGAATAGCCATAGGGGTATTTGGTGACGATCAGCCGGTCGCCGATCAACAGGGTCGGCAGCATGGAGCCGGACGGGATGTAAAAGGGTTTGGCGACGAACGAGTGCACCGCCAGCACCGCCAGCACGAGCAGAAACAGCTGCCAGATTTCGCTGGCCCAGTTGGTCGACTTTTTCGCCGTCGACGATATCTGGGTCATTTGCGCCTCGGTCATAGGGGGCTCGCGGTTATGAGAACAATCGCCTGCGCCCATGGATGATCATCCGTGATTGTCAGGTGTACGGCCGCCTTATGCCCCGCCGGCGTGATTTGTGCCAGCCTGTCGGCGGCACCGCCGGTCAGCGCCAGTGTCGGCGCGCCGGATGGCAGGTTGATGACGCCCATGTCCTTCATGAACACGCCCTGCCGGAATCCGGTGCCGAGCGCCTTTGAACAGGCTTCCTTGGCGGCAAAGCGCTTGGCATAGGTGCCGGCGCGGGTGAGCGGCCGGCGTTCGGCGCGGGCGGCCTCGTGCGCGGTGAAGACCCGATCGATGAAGCGCGCACCGAACCGGTCGAGGCTGTTCTGGATCCGCTCGATGTTGCACAGGTCGGACCCCAAGCCGAGGACGAAGATGCCCGGTGGGATGATCAATTTTCGGCCCGGGCGGCGTCCATCGCGGCGCGCATGCGGGTGATGGCGGGGCCAAGGCCGGTGAACACCGCCTCGCCGATGATGAAATGGCCGATGTTGAGTTCGGCGAGTTCGGGCATGGCGGCCACCGGGCCGACATTGTCGAACGTCAGGCCATGGCCGGCGTGCATTTCCAGGCCTAGCGCCGCGCCATGGGCGGCGGCGGCGTGGAGTCGCGCCAGTTCCGTCGCCACTTCGGCATCGGTGACGGCGTGCGAATAGGGGCCGGTGTGCAGTTCGACAACCGGCGCGCCGAGCCGGGCGGCGGCATCGAGTTGCCGGGCCTCGGGCGCGATGAACAGGCTGACGCGGATGCCGGCGTCTTGTAACCGGGCAACGATCGGGGCGAGCACATTATGCTGGCCGGCGGCATCCAGCCCGCCTTCGGTGGTGCGTTCGGCGCGGCGTTCCGGCACGATGCAGGCGGCGTGCGGGCGATGTTTGAGCGCGATGCCCAGCATTTCATCGGTGGCAGCCATTTCGAGATTCAATGGCAGGCTGATGCTGCCGACCAGCGCGTCGAGATCGGCATCGGTGATGTGCCGCCGGTCTTCGCGCAGATGCGCGGTGATGCCATCGGCGCCGGCGGCGGCTGCCATCAGCGCGGCGCGCACCGGATCGGGATGCAGGCCGCCGCGGGCGTTGCGAATGGTCGCGACGTGATCGATGTTGACGCCAAGGCGCAGGTGACTGGTCATTTGGGTGCCGCCTCACAAAGGGCGGTGCGCATCAGGTCATAGGTCAGGCCCTTGCCCTGCCAGGGTTCGCCGAAATCCACCGCCGATGTGGCGGCAAAGGCGACGATGGCGGTGCCGGTGGCCGGCACGACGATGTTGCGCACCTGGACATTGCCGATCTCGCCGCGCCGTTCGATGAGTGTGACCGGCGCGGCGCAGCCCTTCACTGGCACGGTGTAGGACCATTGGCCGAGCGCCGCATAGCCGAGCTTTGGATCGCCTGCCCACATTTCGGCGCGGGCCTTTTCACCGAGCAGCGTGCCGGCCAAAAGGGCGCGATCAAAGGCGATCAGGTCGGCGGGCGTGCCGACAAGGTTTGCAGCCGGCCCGAATCGGCCCGGATCGAGCTGGCTGTCGGTCACGCCATTGGCATCGATGCCGACGATTCCGTCACGATCGCCCGGCGCCGCAACGTGGAGCGAGCGAAGCCGCAGCGGGCGGGCGATGCGTTCATTGATCAGCGCGGCAAAGGGTTTTCCGGTTACCGCTTCAAGCACGGCTCCCACGACCACAAAATCACAGTTGTTGTAGCTGAAATCCTTGCCGGCGACACGATCGGAGCCGCCCAGGCACTGCGGATCGATCCCCTGCGCCGGCGGTGGAGACGTGCGCAAGTAGGTGCGCGGAATCCCGTCCTTGTCCTTTGCGCCATCCTCCGGATTGAACAGACCCGATGTGTGGTTGAGCAGGCGCCGCACCGTGACCGCATCGCCGCCGGCGAGCGTCACCCCCGGCAGATAGCGCATGGCGGGTGCATCGAGATCAATTTTACCCTTTTCGACCTCCTGCATGACCAGAACGGCGACGACTTGCTTGGTGACCGATGCCCAGCGCCAGGGTGCGCCGGGCTTGAACAGCGGCAGCGCGCCATAGCTGATGCCGCGCGTTATCGTGGTGCGGCTGTATCCAGAGCGGTCAACGATGACGACGCCGCGATAGCCGGTCGCGGCGAGCGTCGCATCGAGCGCCGCCGGCGAAGCAGCGGCCGACAGCTTGAGTGGCGGTAGTGCCAGCGTGATCGCCGACGCAGCGGTCCACGACAGCGCCAGCACCGCGACCCCGCAAAGTGCTGACAGCCGCCTGATCACGCCGCCCGGCTCCCCGGCTTTACCGCCGGGATCGCCGCCAGTTCGGGTGGCAGTGCATCGGCAGCATAGCTTGGCACGTCGAGGCGGATCAGCGGGGTGAAGGGCACGCCGAGATCGGCGGAGCCGTTGGAGCGATCGACCAGCGAGGCGGCGTGGATGACATGGCCGCCGGCGGCGGTGATGGCGGCAATGGCCTCCCGCGATGACAGCCCGGTGGTGACCACGTCCTCCATCATCAGCACCTTCTGGCCGGGTTCGAGGCGGAAGCCGCGGCGCAGTTCGAAGGTACCGCTGGGTCGTTCGACGAACATCGAGAGGACGCCCAGCGCGCGGGCGAGTTCATGGCCGCAGATGAGGCCGCCCATCGCCGGGGCCACCACCGCTTCGACCGAGGCGCGCACATCGGCGGGGATTTTCGCCGCCAGTGCCTGTGCCAGCCGTTCGGCGCGGGCCGGGTCCATGAGCACGCGGGCGCATTGCAGGTAACGCGGGGAACGCAGGCCGGAGGACAGGATGAAATGCCCCTCCAGCAGCGCCTCGGCGGCGCGGAATTCGGCAAGGATCTGATCATCGGTCATGCGTTCCCGCGTAGCAGACCGATACCGCCGCTGGGAAGGGCGGGAATGCCGGCGACGCGTGCGGCAATTCGCGGCGATTGGCCTGCCGCAATTTGCGGTGGGGGCTTGCTGTGCCGGGCCTTGGCCGCAATCTGGAAATTGCGTCGAATTGCGCTTCCGTTGCGTAGATTGGCTGGAAACCTGCACCAGGATATGTCTAAACAGTAACCGGGACATTGAGGGGATTTTTGATGAGTCTGCTGCTTCGCACCGCTGCTGGCCTGGCAATTGTCGCGATGGCGACGACATCCCTGCCCGCTGTTGCCCAGATCAAATCGGGCCGCGGCGAGTCGGCGGAAAAGACGCGCGAGAAGAAATCCGCTGAAATCCCGATCTGCGCCCGGCCGCTTGGCACCATCGCGCTGGCGGAGCCGGAAACCCGCTGGTGGGGTGATCTGGGCCTTGGTTCACCCGAGGCGTTGATCCGCATCTATGTGCAGAAGTCGAAATGCTTCAAGCTCGTCAACCGCAGCAACCGTGGCATGGCGGCGATGCAGCAGGAACGCGCGCTTGCCGCCGGTGGTGAAACCCGGCGTGGCGGCACCATCGGCAAGGGCCAGATGGTCGAGGCCGATTTCACCGTCATTCCCGATATCGTCACCGCCAATGGCAACAAGGGCGGCTTCAACATCGGCGCGCTCGCCGGGGCGTTTGTGCCGGGCATCGGCGGCGCGCTGTTGGGCGGCATCAACATCAAGAAGCGCTCCGCCAATGTCGTGCTGAACGTCGTCAACAACAAATCATCGGAAGAGTTCGTCGCCGAAGGCCAGTCGAAGAAATCCGATCTTGGCTGGGCAGCCGGTGGCGGCCTGTTTGCCGGCGGTGCGTTCGGCGCGGCCGGGGCCGGCGGGTATGACAATACCGAAATCGGCCAGGTCATCGCGCTGGCCTATCTGGATGCCTATACCAAGCTGGTCAGCGACCTGGGCGGGCTTTCGGATGCCATCGCCGGGCCGCAGGCCGAAAAGGCCGTGGTGATGAAGAACGCCGGGCGCATGTTCGCCGGCCCGTCGCTGAAGTCCAAGGTGCTGAAGCCGCTGGACGCAGGCGCCATTCTCTATCCGACAGGCAACAAGGAAGGTGGCTTGTGGGAAGTCGAGGACGAACTTGGCACCAAGGGCTGGGTGAGCGAAATCGCCATCGCGGTGGCGCGATAGGCGGCGCGACAGCCGGCGCGACAGCCGGCGCGACAGGCGGCGCGGTCGCGATGGGGGCGCCGGCCGCGTGCTGCCGGTTCAGCCCCTGACGCGTTCGACCGACACCACGGCGTTGATGTTGCGCAGGGCGCTCATGATCACCGTCAGGTGGCGCAGGTCCTCGACTTCGATATCGACGATATCGGTGTGAAATTCGCGGTCTCGGTGCTTCAGCGCCAGATTGACGATATTGGCATTGTGCGCGGCCAGCGTGGCAGCCAGCGAGGCGAGCGAGCCCGGCTGGTTGTGCACCACCACCGCGATGCGGGCGACGGCGCCGGCGGTTTCCGGCCCCCAGGACACTTCCAGCCATTCGCCTTCTTCATCGGCCAGGCTGTCGCATTCGATCATGTGGATGACGATGGGCGCATCCGGGTGGCGGATGCCGACGATGCGATCACCGGGGATGGGGTGGCAGGTGCCCAGCTTGAAGCCGACGCCGGCGGTGAGGCCCTGAATGGAAACCGCCGCGGGGCCCGGCTTGCCGCGCTTGCGCCGCGGTTTCTGGCCGGCGGTGGAGCCGGGGGCCAGCGCCTCTGACACCTGTGCATCGGTAAGCTGGTTGCGCGCCATGGCGAGTTCCAGCGCGCCGCGATCAGCGATCTTGAGTCGCGCCAGCGCCGGGCCGAGGCTTTCCGGGTTGAGATCGACCTTCAACCGCAGCGCCAGCGATTGCAGCAGCTTGGTGCCCATCGCCTGGGCTTCGATCAGATTCTTGTTGCGCAAGTGGCGGCGGATGGCGGCGCGGGCCTTTGCCGACACCACAAAGCCTTCCCATGCCGGGTCCGGTGCCTTGACCTTGGAGCGCAGGATTTCGACCTGATCGCCATTGGCGAGCCGGGTGCGCAGCGGCACGACGCGGCCATTGACCTTGGCCCCCACGCAGGTGTCGCCAAGATCGGAATGGACGGCATAGGCAAAATCTACCGGCGTCGAATCCTTTGGCAACTGGTGCAGCGCGCCCTTTGGCGTGAACACGAAGACCTGATCCTGGAACATCGCCAGCCGGGCGTTTTCCAGCAATTCCTCCGGCGTGGCGGCGTCGTGCAGCACCTCCAGCAGATCATCGAGCCAGGGGTAGGCCTCCCGCGCCTGCGCGCCCTCGCCGCCCTGTTTGTAGGCCCAGTGCGCGGCGAGGCCGAATTCGGCTTCCTCGTGCATGTGGCGGGTGCGGATCTGCACCTCGATCCGGGCGTTTTCGCTGTGCAGCACGGTGGTGTGGATGGATTTGTAGCCGTTGCGCTTGGGCGTCGAAATGAAATCCTTGAACCGCCCCGGCACCATCGGCCAGCGGCGGTGGACGACGCCCAGCGCCCGGTAGCATTCGGCATCATCGTCGACGAGGATGCGGAACGCCATGACATCGGACAGCGATTCGAAACTCATCTGGCGGCCGGCCATCTTGCGCCAGATCGAATAGGGGCGTTTTTCGCGGCCCGTCACATCGGCGTCGATGCCGCTCTGGCTCAATGCCAGCTTGATGCCCGATGCGATGCGCGACACGGCATCGCCGCCGCCTTCGCGCAGCTTGGCCAGCCGCGCCGTGACGGTGGCATGGGCGTCGGGTTCCAGTTCCTGAAACGCCAGTTCCTGCAATTCGTCCATGAAACCGTACATGCCGATGCGTTCGGCGAGCGGCGCATAGATATCCATGGTTTCGCGCGCGATGCGCAGGCGCTTGTCGGCGGATTTGATGAAATGCAGCGTCCGCATGTTGTGCAGCCGGTCGGCCAGCTTGACGAGCAGCACGCGGATGTCGGTCGACATGGCGAGCAGGAACTTGCGCAGGTTTTCGGCCTGGCGCTCGCTGTCGGTCTGCGCCTCGATCTTGGACAATTTGGTGACGCCATCGACCAGCCGGCCAACCGAGGGGCCGAACAGCCGGTCGATCTCATCCTGTGTGGCGACCGTATCCTCGATGGTGTCGTGCAGGATGCCGGTGGCGATGGTTTCATCGTCAAGCTTCAGATCGGTCAGGATGCCGGCGACTTCGATCGGGTGGCTGAAATAGGGATCGCCCGATGCGCGCAACTGGCTGCCATGCGCCTTCATCGAAAACACATAGGCGCGGTTCAGCAGATCCTCGTCCGCATCCGGATCATAGGATTTTACGCGCTCAACAAGCTCATACTGCCGCAACATGGTGGGATATTGGGGGGCGGCAACGAAGTGCGCAATGGCTAGAGTTGATTGCAGCAAGTCGGCACCAGCCCGCTCCCCCGCCCAACCGCCCCTATTGTACAATGGCGTGGGCGGTTGGGCGGGGGAGCGGGCTGGTGCCGACTCCATTTGACTGCAACCAACTCTAAGGATGCGCCATCCGGCCGGCGGGGCGCGACACGGGCGCCCATGGCCTGTCGAGTCGCGTGCGGGCGAGCCGCACCAAACGGACCTCGACAGCCAGGTGCACGATGATCCCAAAGGCAATTGCGGCAACGGACAACAGCGCAAACGCCAGCGGTGCCGGAACAAGGCGCGTGGCGCCGGACACGCCGGCGGCCCAGGCCAGCGGCGGCAGGATCAGCATGTGCGTGAGATAGATCGAATAGCTGGCCTTGCCGATCAATTGCAGCAGCGGCGGCACCCGCAAGCCATGGCGCCGTTCAAGCGACACCAGCCCGACCAGTGCCAGCATCGCGCCCATCCCATAGCCGAGCAGCAGCAGCGGGCGTGTGGTAAAGTGCCAGCAGGATTCGGCAACGCCGGTGGCAAGGAACAGCCCTGCGCCAAGGCCCGCGACCAGCACAGGTGCCGGCGCATCGCCACGTTGCAGCACGAGCCCGGCGGCGATACCAAGGCCGAACAACAGGTCGATCATCCCCGCCGGATAGGCCGAAACGGCGTGGAATTGCGGCAACAGCGCCGCCGCGGCCAGCCAGGCGGCGAGCAGCGGCAACCCCAGCCTTGGCCGCCAGATGGCAAGTCCGAACAGCGCGTAGAACAGCATCTCGTGGAACAGCGTCCAGCCGACGAACAGCAGTGATGCGTGCGGATCGGGCCCGACCAGCAGTATCGAGACGAGGATCCGGCCGGCGTCGAAGCCTTTGCCGTTGCTGGACGCCATTTGCATGGCGATCATCACCGCGAGGCAGAGCCAGTACATCGGGAAGATGCGGGCAAAGCGATTCTTGCAGAAATTGCCGACCCGGCTGGGCCGGCCGATATCGCCGGCGTGCGCCATGGTGATGATCAGGCCGGACAATACGAAAAAGAATTCGACCCCGGCGTGGCCAAAGCGGAACAGGCCGCCCAGCACGCTTGCCCGCCAATAATCGGCGGCATCGAAGTAATATCGGTCGATATGGTAAAGCACGACGAGCGCCGCGGCAAAGGCACGGCCAGCCTCGATGCTGGCAATGCGCGGCAGATGCGGGCGTTGCTGATCTGGCATCCGTACCGGTCCCCGAACCGCGCCAGCACGATGCCGGCGCGATTCGGTGAAACGGCGGAATGATGGTTTACTTTAGCTAACCATGGCGATGCCGCGCGGGCGGCAGCGCCGTTCAAGCAGCGCGGCGCCCGGCGGTTGGCCCGGCTTTATTCGTAATCCGGGCCAAGGTTCTGGTTGCGCGGCGGCTGCGCGGCGGTGACGCGCAACGCTTCGGCGGATGCGGACAGCGAGCCGATGGCATCGGGTGTATCGTCTTCATTGGCGACAACACGCTGCATGGAAGTGACGAGCGCTTCCTTCAGATCGGCCGGCTTGACCGTCTGATCGGCGATTTCGCGCAGGGCGACGACCGGGTTTTTATCGCGGTCACGCTCGACTGTGATCTCGGCACCGCTTGAAATGGCGCGGGCGCGGGTGGCGGCGAGCAGCACCAGGTCGAAACGGTTGGGGATCTTGTCGACACAATCTTCGACGGTAACGCGCGCCATGGGCGGGGAACTCCGGGAGCTTTTCGGGAAAGGCGGGCTGTGGCTGGTCGGGGGTGAAAAGTCAAGGAAACACTGGTAGTGCGCTGCGCCCGGCCTTGACCTTGGCGGTGTGTTGCTCTAACCGGCGCCGCTTCGCAATTGGCACTGCACCCCCGGTGAAGCAGCGGCCGCATATGGTGCAGCCTTGCATATGGCCGCAGCCACATGGTGCGAGACCGGGGATCGAGCCTTTGGGATTCGGCCGTTCGGGCCGGATCAACATCGGCCTTCATGCAGCAGATCGAAAGCGAACAAGATGAGCAAGCGCAACAACAGCAAGTACAAGCTCGACCGCCGGATGGGCGAAAACATCTGGGGCCGGCCCAAGTCGCCGGTCAACAAGCGTGAATATGGCCCCGGCCAGCACGGCCAGCGCCGCAAGAGCAAGATTTCCGATTTCGGTATCCAGCTGAAGGCCAAGCAGAAGCTGAAGGGCTATTACGGCGACGTGACCGAAAAGCAGTTCCGCGCCACCTATGCCGCCGCCGTGCAGATGAAGGGCGATACCTCGCAGAACCTGATTGGCCTGCTCGAGCAGCGGCTCGACATGGTGGTCTATCGCGCCAAGTTTGCGCCGACGATCTTTGCCGCGCGCCAGATCGTCAACCATGGCCATATCATCGTCAACGGCCGCCGCTGCAACATTGCGTCGGCCAAGGTGAAGCCAGGCGACATTGTCGAGCTGGGCAGCAAGGCCAAGGAAATGGCGCTGGTCATGGAAGCCCAGGGCCTGACCGAGCGCGAAGTGCCGGAATATGTCGCGGTCGAAGGGCCCAAGGCGACGTATGTCCGCGTGCCGACGCTGGATGAAGTGCCGTATCCGGTGAAGATGGAACCGAATCTGGTGGTGGAATTTTATAGTCGATGAGTCGCGGTCGCGCAGTGGCAACGCTGCGCGCCGACAGGCGAGAGACCGATCAGCGGGGCGGTTGGCCATGCCAACCGAACCCGTCTGGCGCCAGCCCGGGCTTTGCCCGGGCTTTTTCTTTTCTGCCTCCCGACAATACCTCCGCACAACGCCCGCATCGCAAGCCGCTTGCCGCCCCGCCCTTGCGCTGCTACCAGTGGTGCACCAGTGGCTTGGCCGCTGTCCTTTCAAGGCTTTTCGTCCTGTCGTCCAACGAGGCGGTGTTTGGCGAAACGCTAAAGGCAAATACTACCCGGTCGGGGTCGTGGCCGGGCCAATACCAGGGGTCTGATGATCGAATCGCCGTTTAGTCCAGTTGCAACCGACCGACAGGTCGGTGCTGCCGGGGTGACGGTGCGCAACGATCTGGCGCCGATTTCCGTTTTTCAAAACAAACCCTTTGGTCCGCGCGCGACGCGCCGGGCCTTCACCACCGATATGCGCCGCGCGCGCCCTTGCCAGGGTCACTGGCTGGGCCGCCGCCGCGCCATGGAGCACCATCATGTCACTTCGTATGCTAATCGACGCCCGCCACCCGGAAGAGACCCGGGTCGCTGTGGTCAACGGACAACGAATCGAGGAATTCGACTTTGAAGCTGCGGACAGGAAGCAGCTCAAGGGCAATATCTACCTCGCCAAGGTAACCCGCGTCGAACCGTCGTTGCAGGCGGCTTTCGTCGAATATGGCGGCAACCGCCACGGCTTTCTGGCCTTTTCCGAAATCCACCCGGACTATTATCAG
>JBBQYI010000005.1:0-61915 GCA_038208825.1 Sphingomonadales bacterium
CATGCGCGACAGCGGGGTCCATTGCGACACGCCGGTGGCGCCGTGCATCTGGATCGCCTGATCGATGATCTGGCAGACGCGTTCCGGCACCATCGCCTTCACCATATGCACCCACACCCGGGCTTCCTGGTTGCCCAGCACGTCCATCGCCTTGGCGGCCTTCAGCACCATCAACCGCATCGCCTCGATATCGATACGGGCGCGGCTGATGATTTCCGGGTTATGGCCCAGCTTGGCCAGCGGGCGGCCGAACGCCTCACGGCTCATGCCGCGCGTCACCATCAATTCCAGCGCGCGTTCGGCCTGGCCGATCGATCGCATGCAGTGGTGGATGCGCCCCGGCCCGAGCCGGACCTGCGAGATTTCAAAGCCACGGCCTTCGCCCAGCAGCATGTTTTCCTCGGGCACCCGCACATTGGTGAAGCGAATGTGCATATGGCCGTGCGGCGCATCATCCTCGCCGAACACGCACATCGGCCCCAAAATCTCGACGCCCTTGGTGTCGATGGGCACCAATATCTGCGACTGCTGCTTGTGACGGGGCGCATCTGGGCTGGTCTTGACCATGGTGATCATGATCTTGCAGCGCGGATCGCCGGCACCCGAAATATAGAATTTTTCGCCGTTGAGCACCCATTCGCCATTTTCCAGCACGGCGGTCATGCCGATGTTGCGGGCATCCGACGACGCACGACCGGGCTCAGTCATCGCAAAGGCCGAGCGGATTTCACCGGCGAGCAACGGCTTCAGCCAGCGTTCCTTCTGCGCCGGCGTGCCGACCCGCTCCAGCACTTCCATATTGCCGGTATCGGGCGCCGAACAGTTCATGCATTCCGACGCCATCGGGTTCTTGCCGAGTTCGACGGCGATATAGGCATAATCGAGGTTGCTGAGGCCCTCACCGGTTTCGGCATCGGGCAGGAAGAAGTTCCACAGCCCCTCATCCTTGGCCTTTTGCTTGGCCGCGCCCAGCAGTTCGAGCTGCCCCGGCGCATAGCTCCAGCGATCGGCACGGCCTTCGCCGAGCTTGTAGAATTCAACCGACATCGGCTCGACGGTTTCGGCGATGAAGCGCTTGACGTGCTCCAGCAGCGGCATCGCCTTGGCCGACATGCGCAGATCGTTGAGATCGTCCATCGGGTTCAACCCGAAGCTGGCGGTTTCATGTTTCGCGGTCTTGGTCATGGCGTTCGACTCCCCATCAATCCGGTGTTTGGCGCGTTCATAGCGCAGGTGCGGCAGGCGCCGCCCCTGTCACTTTCAACTTGGCTCCCGTTTTCGCACCTAGGCCCGGCGCTGTCCACCGCGCGCCGGCGCTGCATGGTGCCACAGCCAGCGGCATTCAATCATAGGCCGAAAGAATATCGTCCAGCGCCGCCTCAAGATCGGTCACCGCGGCCGCATAGGCCATCCGGGTGCACCAGGGCCGGTAATCGAGCAGGCATGAATCACCCGTACCCCAGCGGTTCTGCGGTTCGTTCGACAGCCAGATCACCCGCTTGGCCTGTTCGGCAAGGCCCTGGAACAGATCGAGCCGCGGGTTGCTGTTGTTCGACCGGCCATCCCCCATGATCAGCACCGTCGTGCGCCGGTCGATCACGCCATGATAGCCGTCTTCCAGATCGACGAGCGCCTGACCATAATCGGTGCTGCCGCTGCCGATCCGGTTAACGATCAACGACATCGCCTGTTCAAAATCAAAGGCTTCCAACACCGGCTCGACATCCTCCAGCCGCGCTGAAAACGCAAAGGTGCGCAAATCCGCCACGCGTTCGTTCAGCGCATAGAGCAGCAGCAACAAAAACCGCACATGGCGCGCCACCGATCCCGACACGTCACAAATGGCAACGATCTTGGGCCGGTCCTTCTTCTTCTGTTTCCAGATGACGTCGAACGGCACCCCGCCATAGCCGGCGCTGGCCCGCAATGTCCGCCCGATATCCAGCCGGCCCTTGTTGCGCGCCTGCAGGCGCCGGGCGTGGCGGTCGGCGAGCCGCTTGGCCAGCTTTGCCACCAATATCTTCATGCGCGGCATGTCGCCTGGGCCCATGGCGGCAAGCGAGCGGCTGGCGACGACATCGGCCATGAAATTTTCGGTGGCGCTTTCGCCGAACAGCGCAAACCGCTGGTCGACCACCTCGCGCGCCCTGAGCAGCATTTCGCGCCGCAGGTCGATCAAGCGGTGCGCCGCCGCCTCACCCGCCGGCGTCCGCTCGTTGAAATGTTCGAGCATCCGCTTTTCCAGGTCGGCGACGCCCAGTTCCTCCAGCATCCGCCGCGCGAAAAACCCGGTCTGGGTTTCAAACCGGATATTGTCCGCACCCACCTTGCCCGCCGCCCGCGCCAGCGCCAGCGCAATGCGGTTTTCATCCCCCGAATCAGCCAGCTCGGTAAAATCATCCTCGGCCGCGCCGCCATCGCTGGCCTCGCCCTCCCCGCCGCTGCCGCCACCGGGCGCCCCGCCACCGGCTTGCGGCGCCCCGGCTTGCTGCTCGTCAGATTGTGGCTCGCCAGGCTGCTGTTCACCCGACTGCTCGCCCGCCTCGGCCTCGCCATCCCTCGCCGCCGATTCCCGCGTCTCGGCATCCGCCTGCGCCGGGTCGGGTTCCAGCCGGAAATGCAGATCGAACAACCGGTCGTGCAGCGCCTTTTCGTCCAGCGATTTGGCCAGCACCGCGCCCAGCGATTCCTTCAACAGCGCCCGGTCGCCATAGCCAACCAGCGCCACCGTCCGCATCGCATCGATCGATTCGGCCGCCGAAACCCGCGCCCCCGCCAGCCGCAGCGCGCGGACATAGCGGGTCAACGGCACTTCCATCAGTTGGCCTTCAACGCAGCCGCCCGCCGCGCCGCCAGCGGATCGGCAGCGGTCTTGATCGCCGCATTGGTAATCGCCCCGGCCTTGTCGCCAATCTCGGCGATATCGCCCTGCCGTTTCAGGAACACGCCCAGCGTCTGCGTCACCAGTTCCGGCGTCAACGAATCCGCGTGCAGCAGCAGCAGCGTCCGCGCCCAATCGACGGTCTCGCTGATCGACGGCAGCTTGCGCACCCGTTCCTCGCGCACCGCCTGGATGAAGGCGACAAGCTGGGTCAGCAACAGGTCCGAAATGCCCGGCACCCGCGCCCGCACGATCTGGCACTCCCGCGCCGAATCGGGGAAGCCGATATGCAGGTGCAGACACCGCCGCTTCAACGCATCGCCAAGCTCACGCGTGTTGTTGGAGGTGAGGATGACCAGCGGCGGCACCTGCGCCTCGATCGTGCCTATTTCGGGAATGGTGACCTGATAATCCGACAGGATTTCCAGCAGCAGCGCTTCGAATTCCTCATTGGCCTTGTCGATTTCATCGATCAGCAGCACCGATCCGCCCGGCTGTTCCAGCGCGCGCAGCACCGGCCGCGGCTCCAGAAACTCCCGCGAGAAAAAGATATCCTGAAACCCCGACAGCTTGTGCAGCGAGGCATCCAGCGTATCCGCGTCCTCGATCAGATGATGGATTTTTTCCTTCAATATCTGCGTGTAAAGCAGCTGCTTGCCATATTTCCATTCATACAGCGCCTTGGTTTCATCGAGGCCCTCATAGCATTGCATGCGGAGCAGCGGGAAACTCAGCGCCTTGGCCAGGGATTGCGCCAGATCGGTCTTGCCCACCCCCGCCGGGCCTTCGATCAGCAACGGCTTGCGCAAATGATGCGCCAGGTAAACCGTCGTCGAGATCGAATCGGTGGAAATATAGCCGACCGACCCCAGCGCCGCGGTGATCGCCGCGATCGAATCGAAACCGGTTAGGATGGGGCCAGCGGCTGGGGGAGATGCGTTCATCCCCCATCGGTTACACGCCGGTCGCCCGCTGCACCACCGCCAAAAAAGCTACCCAAAAGGCAAGGGCGGCGCGGCTTGGGGTTCGCGGCCCTCCCGTGCCATAGCATGGCGCAAAGCCGCACCACCTGCCAGCGGCGCCACATCGGGGAAGGACAAATCATGGAAATCGCCAACCGCATCATCGTCGTCACCGGCGCCGCCAGCGGCATCGGCCGCGCACTCGCCCGGCGTTTCGCAAAGGATGGCGCCAAATTGGTCGTCTGTTCCGACATTGATGGCGATGGTGCCGCCAAGGTTGCGGCCGAAATCGGCGGCATCGCCTTCACCACCGATGTGTCGAAGGAAGCGGACATCGTCCACCTCATCGAAAGCGTCGAAAAGGACCATGGCCCCATCGACATTTTCTGTTCGAACGCCGGCATCGGCATCAAGGGCGGTGCCGAGGCCAGCAACAATGGCTGGCAGAAAATCTGGGACATCAACGTCATGGCCCATGTCTGGGCGGCCCGCCACCTCATCCCCCGCATGACGGCGCGCGGTGGCGGCTATCTGGTCAACACCGCGTCGGCGGCCGGGTTGCTTTCGCAAATCGGTTCGGCGCCCTATGCCGTCACCAAGCACGCCGCCGTGGCGCTCGCCGAATGGCTGTCGATCACCCATGGCGACCAGGGCATAAAGGTATCGGTGCTGTGTCCGCAGGCGGTGCGCAGCGCGATGACCGCGGGCAACCCCGATGGCGTCGCCAGCATCGATGGCATGATCGAACCCGAAGAAGCCGCCGATGTGACGGTAAAGGCCATCATCGCCGAAGATTTCCTGATCCTGCCCCACCCGCAGGTGCTGGATTACATGCGCAAGAAAACCGCCGATTACGGCCGCTGGATCGGCGGCATGCGTAAGCTCAACCGCGCCTATCATATCTGAAGAAGCGCCCGGCCGTCACGCCGGGCATTTCCCCGCCCCCTGCCCCTTCACGAACCGCCCGGCGGCGGCGCCCGTCGGTTCGCCATCCCGCAACACCTGCACGCCGTTGACGAACACGCTGCTCACCCCGGTCGCATATTGCGCCGGCCGGTCATAGCTGGCGTGGTCGGCAATTGTTGCCGGATCGAACACCACGACATCGGCGAAATAGCCCGGCTGCAACAGGCCGCGATCCTTGATGCCCATATTGGTCATCGGGAATGACGTCAGCCGGCGGATCACATCGGGCAGGCTCGCCACCTTTTCATCGCGGACATAATGGCCGAGCAGTTTGGCGACATTGCCATAGGCGCGCGGGTGGCTGTTCGACAAAAGGAACACCCCTTCCGCCGCCGGCGCCCCGGCATCCGAGCCGAAACCCATCCAGGGCAAGGCGATCTGCCGCTTCACATTGGCCTCGTCCATCAGGAAATAGGCGGTGCCAACCCGGCTGCCATCCTCCACTACCAGGTCCATCGCCGTGTCTTCGGGGCTGGTGCCGCGCATTTTGGCGACCTTGGCCAGCGTCTTGCCGGTCAGCGGCTTCAGCTTGGGGTTCTTGAAGCCGAGCAACAGCACATTGTCGGGCGTGCCGGCGCCGAACAGCAAATTCTCCCAGCCATCGCCCTTCCTCAGCATTTCCGCCTTCACCCGGGCGCGGATCGCCGGGTCCTGCAACCGCTTCGCCCACGCATCATAGCCGCCGGCCCGCACCCACAACGGCATGGCGGCATCCAGCCCGGTGGCACCGGCGGTGTAATTGTACATATCGGCGGTGATGCGGATACCGCTGGCCCGTGCCGCCTCGATCCTGGCGATCATGGCGTCGATCTTGGGCCAGTTTTCGCGCGCCGATTGCTTCATGTGCCAGATTTCGGCGGGGCCGCCGGATTTGCGGGCAATCTCGATCAACTCATCCAACGCCGCCTCCACACGGTCGCCTTCGGACCGCATATGGCTGATGTACATGCCGCCGCATTTGGCGCTTTCGGTGGCCAGCGCGATCAGCTCAGGCGTTTCGGCATAGCCCCCCGGCGCATAGATCAGCGAGGTGCCAAGCCCCAGCGCGCCCTCGTTCATCGCCTGGCGCACCAGCAATTTCATGCGATCCAGTTGCGCCGGCGTCGGATCGACATCGCCCTCCCCCAGTTCATAGGTGCGCACCGTCGCGGCCCCCACAAAGCTGGCGACATTGGGCGCGATGCCTTTTTTCTCCAGCATCGCCAGATAATCGCCCAGCGTCGTCCATTCGACGGGGAAACGGATATCGCCCTGTGATTTCACCATGTCGGCACGCATTGCGGGGTTCAGCGGACCCATCGATTCGCCCTCCCCCATGATCTCCATCGTCACGCCCTGCCGAATATCGCTCTGCGCCCGGCCATCGGCGATCAGGCTTTCGGTCGCCCAGCTGAGCATGTTGACGAACCCCGGCGAAATCGCAGCGCCATGGGCATCGATGCTGTGCGTCGCTGCAGGCGGGATGCCGGTGCCCATCGCCTCGATCCGGTCGCCGGTGATCGCCACCCAGCCGGCATAGGGCGCACCGCCCGATCCGTCATGGATCATGCCATTGCTGATAAGGGTATCGGCGGCCAGCGCCGGACCGGCGGTGCCCAGCAACAGCGTGGCAATCAATGTGCGCATGAAAAATCCCCTCACCCGGAAGGTGAGAGGCTAGGCAATCCGGCATGGCTGTCAAACCCGCTGCCGCGCCCGCCCTGTTTCCGGGGGCGGACGCGGCGGGACGACTACAGCCGCTCGATCTTCTGTGCCGCCTCGTCGAGAATCGCCGCAATCGCAAGCTGCGCATCCCGGTCGACATCGTCGTTGCGCACCCGGTTGTGGACGGCGCTGTGCAGGTTGCGCATAGCCCGGCGCACCGGCGCCGCATCGGTCGGCTGGCTCAATCCGGCCAGCTTGTCGAGCCGTGACAGCGCCTCGGCCACCGTCTCGGCTTCCTCGGCCAGCAGCGCCCGGCCGGCATCGGTGATGGCGAATTTCTTGCGCGTGCCATCGGGCACTTCATCAACCATGGCTTCATCGTTGAGCAGCGTCAGCGTCGGATAGACCATGCCGGGGCTGGGCGCATAAACGCCGCCGCTGCGCGTCTCGATTTCCTTGATCAGCTCATAGCCGTGGCGCGGCGTGTCCTCGACCAGCTTCAACAGCACCAGCCGCAATTCCGCCGAATCGAACACCCGGCCACGGGTGCGAAACCCGCCCGGACCACCGCGACGCGGGCCGCCACGGCCCATGCCACCGCCCTGCCCGCCGCGCATGCCGGCGGCGCCAAAGGCTTCCGAAAACTGCTCGCTCATCTGTTCGCCGATCTCGCGGGCGAACGCTTCGATCCTGTCACCGAACGCGCCACCGCGCCGGTTGCCGCGCCACTGGCTGCGGCCATTCTTGCAATTGTGCATATGATACCTTTCTGAATGCTCCAATCGTTCCAAGATATATCTTTAAAACCTGTCCGCAAGAGGCTTGCGTTGAATTTCATTAAAAATGCGCTGCTGACATCGCGATCAACGGCCCAGCCCCAGGCCCGAAAGGCCGCGCACCTGTCGGAATATTTTACAGTTTCGAAACTACTCGTGTTGCGGTTTTCAGAATTTTTTTATTCTTATCAAAGTGTTGCCGTATCACGCGGTTTTGGCACATTCCTTGCAACGCCCAGTTGTGGTGGACTTTTTAACAACTGGGGCACTCGAATGACGAAATTTCTGCACTACGCAGTTGCTGCGGCGTTTGCCGTTGGCGCGACGACGGCCAATGCGACGACCGTCGACGCATTCGGTTCCGGCTGGATCTTTTCCGATGGCGCGTCCGAAACTAGCAACAACAGCTTCGGCGGCGGCATCAACAACCATTATGCGGGCTATTTTAACGGCTCCTACAACAACTGGTTCGAATTCAATGTTCCAAATGTCGTTGTGACCAGCGCGACGCTGAGCATTTTCAACGAGAGCTTGAACACGACGATCGATCCCGATGCCGTCTATAATTTTTACGCCGCCTCTACCTTCACCTTCGCCGGTCTGGTCGGCGGCCCCAGCTTCGGGTCGGTCGCGCTCGGTGTCGCCGATGATGGCACGTCCCACTATGTCACCTTGACGCTGAACAGCAATGGCATCGCCTATCTGAACAGCGTTGCGGGCGGCGTCGCTCGTTTTGGCGGCACCACCACATCGCTGACAGTCGATCCCCTCAATTGTGCCGATTGCGTCGGCATCTTTGGCTACAACGGCGGTTCGCCGCTCGCCCAATTGAGCCTCAGCGCTGCCGGGGTTCCGGAACCTGCCAATTGGGCGCTGCTGATCGCCGGCTTCGGCCTGACCGGCGCGGCGCTCCGTCGTCGCCGCTCGGCGCTCGCGACGGCCTGATCAAAACTTCGTCTGAAAAGGGGCGGCCACACAACGCGGTCGCCCCTTTTTGTGTCAGCGCGGTGCCGCCGCCCGCCGCAACCTGTCATTGATAGCCGCGCCCAGCCCGATTTCGGGGATCGGTGCCACGGCAATCGCGGCGCACCCGCTCGCCTCCGCCAGATGCAGCAAATCGAACAATCGCGCTGCCGCTTCCACGACATCGCCACCAGGGGACAGACTCAAATCCCCGGCAATCGCGCCAAAGCCGATGTGAAACTCACCGGGGCGTGCGATTTCGGCCGCCAACCGCACCTGCTGGCGCGGCGCATAATGCGATTCCATCATGCCCGGCGCCACGATTTCGCCCCCCGCCAACCCCCGATTTGACGCTGCTGACCCACGCGCCACCACCGTTTTACCACCGATTTCCCTCACCCCAGGCGCGATTCCGGGGCAGGATCGCAGCGCTTCCACCGGCACTGCACCCGGCCGCAGCAGCCGCCAACCCCCTGCAATAACCTCGATAATCGTCGACTCCACCCCCGCTTCGCAGGGCCCCGCATCCAGGATCAGCCCGACACGGCCATCGAGCGACCCCGCCACATGCGCCGCCGTGGTCGATGATATGCGCCCGGAAGCGTTCGCCGACGGTGCCGCCAACGGGCCACATTGCGCGATCAACGCCTGCATCACCGGGTGCGCCGGGCACCGCACCGCCAGCGTCGACAGCCCCGCCGTCACCAGTCCGGCCACCGCCGCGCCCGGTTTCAACGGCAGCACCAGCGTCAGCGCACCGGGCCAGAACGCCGCCATCAACGCCCGCGCCACAGCATCGACCTCGACCAGAGTCGCCGCCTCGGCCACCCCCGCCACATGCACGATCAACGGATTGAACCCCGGCCGACCCTTGGCTGCGTAAATCCGCGCCACTCCCGCCGCATCACCGGCCCGCGCCGCCAGCCCGTAAACCGTCTCGGTCGGCACCGCGACGATGCCGCCGGCCCGCAGTTCGGCCACCGCCAAAGCGATGCCGGCATCATCAGCGACAAGGATGCGGCTTTTGTCCAGCATCCCCCCCGTCTATAGCGGGACGTGTCCGGCCAAAAGGCCCTATCAGTCAGGCTCCCCCCATGCCCTACGTCGCCCCCGTCGCCGAACAGCGTTTCGTGCTCGATTGCATCGCCGATCTGCCCGGCCTTGCCACCCATGCGCAGTTCGCCAACGCAACGCCGGACATCGTCGAGGCGGTGCTGATCGAATCGGGCAAGCTGGCGAGCAATGTCTTTGCCCCGCTCAACAAGACCGGCGACACCGAGCACGCCACCCTCGATAACGGCGTCGTCACCCTGCCCAAGGGCTTTGCCGACGCTTATAAACTCTACATCGAAGGCGGTTGGGCCGGGCTCGGCGTCGCCGAAAGCCATGGCGGACAGGGCATGCCCTTCGCGCTGGCCGTCGCCGTGCAGGAACAACTCACCGCCGCCAACATGGCGTTCGCCCTGTGCATGATGCTCAGCGCCGGCGCCATCGAGGCGATTGCCGCCCATGCCAGCCCGGCATTGCAGGACACCTACCTCACCAAACTCGTCTCCGGCGAGTGGACCGGCACGATGAACCTCACCGAACCCTCCGCCGGTTCCGATGTCGGCGCGCTCAAATCCCGCGCCGAACCGCATGCCGATGGCAGCTATCGCATCAATGGCACCAAGATCTACATCACCTGGGGCGAACATGATGCCGCCGAAAACATCATCCACCTCGTCCTCGCCCGGCTGCCCGATGCCCCTCCCGGCACCAAGGGCATATCGCTGTTCATCTGCCCCAAATACCTGCCCGACGGCACCCGCAACGATCTGAAATGCGTCGGCGTCGAGCATAAACTCGGCATCCACGCCTCGCCCACCTGCACGATGAGCTTTGGCGACAATGGCAATTGCGTCGGCTATCTCGTCGGCGCAGAGGGCGCCGGCATGCGCGCCATGTTCACCATGATGAACAATGCCCGCGTCCAGGTCGGCCTGCAGGGCGTCGCCATCGCCGATGCCGCCACCCAGCACGCTGTCGAATTCGCCCGCAACCGCGTGCAATCGGCCAAGTTCGGGGTCGGTCGCGAGCCGGTCCGCATCATCGAACACGCCGATGTCCGCCGCACCCTGATGACCTGCCGCGCCATCACCGAAGCTACCCGCGCTTTGGTCTATCTGAACGCCGCTGCCGTCGATCGCGGCCATGCCGGGGACGCTGCCGGCGCCGGCCTTGCCGACCTGTTGACCCCCATATCCAAGGGTTACGCCACCGACATGGGCGTCGACGTCGCCTCCATGGCGTTGCAGGTGTTCGGCGGCATGGGCTATGTCGAGGAAACCGGTGCCGCCCAGTTCCTGCGCGACGCCCGCATCGCCCCCATCTACGAAGGCACCAACGGCATCCAGGCGCTCGATCTCGTCGGTCGCAAGCTCGGCATGGACGGCGGCGCCCATTGGAAAGCGGTGTTCGGCGAGATCCGCGCCACCATAAAGGCGCTGAAAGCCAGCCCGGAACTGCAGACAATCGCGCCCTGGCTCGATGATGCCTATGCCGCCACCGAAGCCGCCACCGTCTGGTTGACCGGCAGCAACAACCCGGACGACGTCGCCGCCGGCGCCACGCCCTATCTGCGCATGATGGGCATCACCATCGGCGGTTGGCTGCTGGCCAAACAGGCGCTGGTGGCACAGGCAATGCTGGCATCGCACGAGGGCGATCCCGCCTTCCTCACCGCCAAGATCGCCACCGCGCGCTTCTTTGCGGAACAGGTCATGCCACAGGTTGGCGCCCTGTCCGGCCCCGTCACCCGCGGTGCCGCCACCCTCTATGCCATCCCCGAAGCCGGTCTGGCGGCTTAGGGCCTTGCCCCACCTCTCGCGGCAGGGGCAAGGCCATGGGGCATCGCGCCACCCGGCTGCCCTATAAGCAATAATAGCCCGCCCGGACTCTTGCGCGCCCGCGCGCACAGGCCCACCATACAGCCATGAAATTAGCATCCCTGAAGCATGGCCGTGATGGCCGTCTCGTCGTCGTCTCCGAAGATCTCGCCTGGTGTGCCGCACCGCCACCCATGTATCCGACCCTGCAATCGGCGCTCGATGACTGGGCGCACGCCGAAGCGGTGCTGCGCGGCGTCGCCGAAAGCCTGGCGCACGATGCCGTGCCGCACGCCCGCTTCCACGAACGCGATGCCGCGGCACCGCTGCCCCGCGCCTATCAATGGGCCGATGGCAGCGCCTATGTGAACCATGTCGAGTTGGTGCGAAAGGCGCGCGGCGCCGAACTGCCCGCCAGCTTCTGGACCGATCCGCTGATGTATCAGGGCGGCAGCGATCAATTCCTCGGCCCCCGCGACCCGATCCCCTTCCACGATGCCGCCTGGGGCCTCGACATGGAGGCCGAAGTGGTCGTCGTCACCGGCGACGTCCCACAGGGCGCCACGCGTGAGCAGGCGCTTGCTGCCATCCGGCTCGTCGGCCTTGTCAACGATGTATCGCTGCGCGGCCTCATCCCCGACGAACTCGCCAAGGGCTTCGGCTTCGTCCAGTCGAAACCCGCCTCCAGCCTGTCGCCGGTTTTCGTCACCCCCGATGCGCTGGGTGATCGCTGGCAGGATGGCAAGCTGCGCGGCGCGCTCAACGTCGATCTGAACGGCCAACCATTCGGTCGCGCCGACGCTGGCGAGGACATGACCTTCGATTTCGGCACGCTGATCGCGCATCTGGCAAAAACCCGCAGCATCGGTGCCGGATCGATCATCGGTTCCGGCACCGTTTCCAACCGCGACGCCGATGGCGGGCCGGGCAAACCCGTGGCCGCCGGCGGCCGCGGCTACAGCTGCATCGCCGAAGTCCGCATGATCGAAACCATCGCATCGGGCACCCCCGCCACGCCATTCCTGAAACCCGGCGACGTGGTGCGCATCGATATGCTCGACGATCAAAACCATTCGATCTTTGGGGCGATCGAACAGACTGTCACGGCCTGAGGCGATGGCCGTCAGTCCAACGGCCAGCGACACGACCCAAGCTCAAATCGACGGTTTCATAGACCGGTTTACGCCCGAAATCGCCGCGCAAGGCCGCGCCGCGCTGGTAAAGCTGCAACAGCGGGTACCTGGCGCAACGATCATGGTCTATGACAATTACAACGGCCTCGTTTTTGGTTTCGGGCCAACGCCGCGTGCCGGCGCAGCTATATTGTCTTTGCTGTTCGTTCCGCGCTGGCTGACCTTGTGTTTCTTGCAGGGCGTTCACCTTGCCGATCCCGATCGGCTGCTCGTCGGATCGGGCAATCAGGTCCGCCATATCCGCCTGACCGGCCCCGAACACCTCGATGATCCGCGCATCATTGGGTTGATCGTCGGCGCGATTGCTCAGGCTCGACCACCGATCGATCCGGCAGCGCCAGGTGGGGTGGTGATCAAGTCGATTTCGGCGAAACAACGCGCGCGCCGGCCCGCCTGAAACGGCGGCACAAGGGGCTGCTGGCGCTACGCTCGCTTGTCGATTAGGACAGGCGCCAACCAAGCAAAGCGAGCCGCACTTGAACCTCTACCCACGCTATGCCGCCCATGTCGCCGACGCGCTCGCCACCCTGATGGCCGAGGGCGACCTGCCGGCCGGGCTCGATCTGCGCCACGTCACCGTCGAACCGCCGCGCGATCCGACGCATGGCGATCTCGCCACCAATGCCGCCATGGTGCTGGCCAAACCTTCGGCCATGAAACCCCGCGACATTGCCGTGCTGCTGGCGCTGAAACTCGGTCGCCTTGGTGATGTCGCCACTGCCGAAGTCGCCGGGCCGGGCTTTCTCAACCTGCGCCTGCCCGCCGATGTCTGGCGCGGCGAACTGGATATCATCACCCGCGCCGGGGACAATTATGGCCGCTCGGCGATGGGCTCCGGCCAATCGATCAACGTCGAATATGTCTCCGCCAACCCCACCGGCCCGATGCACATGGGCCATTGCCGCGGCGCAGTTGTCGGCGATGCGCTGGCCAGCCTGCTCGGCTGGGCCGGCTATGACGTGACCCGCGAATATTACATCAACGATGCCGGCGGCCAGGTCGATACGCTCGCCCGCTCGGCGCACCTGCGCTACCGCGAGGCACTGGGCGAAACCATCGAGATTCCCGAAGGTTTCTACCCTGGCGACTATCTGATTCCGGTTGGCGAAGCGCTCGCCGCCGATTTTGGTGATCGCTACATCGGTGCCCCCGAAGCCGATTGGCTGGCCGCCTTTCGTTCCCGTACCGTCGCGCTGATGATGGACCTGATCCGCGATGATCTGGCGACGCTGGGCATCCGCCAGGACGTGTATTTTTCCGAAGCCTCGCTCGGCCCCAAGGTGCAGGAGGCGCTCGACACGCTCGCCGCCAAGGGTCTCATCTACGAAGGCGTGCTGGAAGCGCCCAAGGGCGACGCCGCCGAAGATTGGGAACCACGCCCGCAGACATTGTTCCGCGCCACGCAGTTCGGCGACGATACCGATCGCGCGCTCAAGAAATCCGATGGCAGCTGGACCTATTTCGCCGGTGATGTCGCCTATCATTGGGACAAGCTGACCCGTGGCTACGATGCGCTCGTCAACATTTTCGGCGCCGATCATGGCGGCTATGTGAAGCGCATGACGGCGGCGGTGCGAGCGCTGTCCGACAACAAGGTGCCGCTGGACATCACGATCGTCCAGATGGTCAAGCTGCTGCGCGCCGGGGAACCGGTGAAGATGTCGAAGCGGTCGGGCAATTTCGTCACCCTTGCCGAAGTCGTCGAGGAAGTCGGCAAGGATGTGGTGCGCTTCATCATGCTGACCAAGCGCGCCGATTCGCAGCTGGATTTCGATTTCGCCAAGGTGGTCGAACAATCGCGCGAGAACCCGGTGTTCTATGTGCAATACGCCCATGCCCGCATCGCCTCGCTGGGCCGCAAGGCCGCTGAAGCCGGCATCGACCTGCGCGCCAGCAACGCCACCCCCGATCTGTCTTTGCTCGATGACGCCGATCTGACGCTGGTCAAGGTGGCGGCACAATGGCCGCGCATCGTCGAACAGGCTGCCGACGCGCGCGAACCGCACCGCATCGCCTTTTACCTTCACGATCTCGCCGCCGCCTTCCACACGCAATGGAACGCCGGCAATGATGACGCCAGCCGTCGTTTCGTCATCGCCGGCAACCCGGCCTTGACCGCTGCAAGGCTGGCGTTGGCGCAAGCCATCGGGCAAGTATTGCGCAATGGCCTTGCCGTGATGGGCGTCGAGGCGGCAGACGAGCTCAACTGATGGCGCGGCGCGATACCGATACCGATGATGATGCCCCTTGGCTGGCCCCCGCCGGCACCCCGGCGCGCACCCGCGTCAGCCGCCGGTCGGTGTTCTGGACGCTGTTTATTCTGCTCGGCCTTGCGGCGGTTGCCACCGTCGGCCTGATCCTGCTGCTGTCGAAAAAGGACAGCGGTTCGACCCAGGGCTATATGAACGCCGAGCAGGCGCCGCTGATCACCGCCGACCCCAGCCCCTACAAGATCCCGCCGATTGACCCCAAGGGCCTGTCCGTCGAAGGCCAGGACCAGACCATCTATGCCGCCGGCGAGGGCATCGACCATGGCAGCACCATCGACATGTCGGCCCTGCCTGAACAGCCGATACCCCGCCCCGGCAGCGCGGAACCACCCCCGGGGCCGCCGCGCAACCTGGTGCCGGACGCCATGACGGGCGCCGCATCGCCGCCGGTCGCAGTCGCCCCGCCGCGCCCGGCCGCGGTGCAACCGGCGATGGCGCCGCCGCCGCGCGCAATCGTGCCGGCTTCGAAGCCAGCCGCGCCCGCCGCCAAACCGCCGGCCCTGCCGCCGACACAGGCGCCCACAACAGCCAAGCCAAAGCCACTGCCCGAACCCATGGCGGCCAAGCCCGTAGCACCCAAGCCGCCCGTCGCGACGACGCCAGCGGCTCCGGCGGCATCGGGCACCACCGCCAAAAAGCCCGGCATCGTCCAGCTCGGCGCCTTTTCCAGCGAGGAAAAGGCCAACGCCGCCTGGGCCAGCCTTGCCGCCCGCCACGGCGGCTTCGCCGGCTTTTCAAAACGGCTGATGAAGGTCGAATCCGATGGCAAGACCCTGTGGCGGCTGCGCGCCGGCGGTGGCGATGCGGCGGTACTATGTGCAAAAATGAAGGCAGGTGGCGACGCCTGCTCTGTGGTGGAATAATGCAGCCAAGCTTCCTCGGCCTTTCCGGCCTCACCATCACCGACGATGAACGCGCCCTGTTCCGCGCCGCCGATCCTGCCGGCTATATACTGTTCAAACGCAACGTCGAATCGCCCGAACAGGTCCGCGCCCTAACCGCCGCGCTCACCGACATGGCCGGCCGCACGCTGCCCATCCTGATCGATCAGGAAGGCGGCCGCGTCGCCCGGCTGCGGCCACCGCAATGGCCCGAATTCCCCACCGGCGAAACCTTTGATCGCCTGTATGAAACCGCGCCGATCACCGCCATCGAGGCTGCCCGGCTCAACGCCCTGGCGCTCGCCGCCATGCTCCGCGACCTCGGTATCACCGTCGATTGCCTGCCGCTGCTCGATGTCCGCGACCCGGACGGGCACGACATCATCGGCGATCGCGCCTATGGCGCCGAACCGATGAAGGTCGCGGCACTCGGCCGCGCCACGCTCGACGGGCTGCGGCAGGGCGGCGTCATCGGCGTTGTAAAACACATCCCCGGCCATGGCCGCGCCGCCGCCGACAGTCACCTCGAACTGCCGATCGTCACCGCAACGCGCGCCGAGCTTGAACGCGATTTCGAACCGTTCCGCACCCTTGCCAACCGTTCCCCCATGGCGATGACGGCGCATGTCACCTACACCGCACTCGACCCGAACCGCTGCGCCACCTTGTCGCCGACGGTGATCGACCTGATCCGCAACGATATCGGCTTCAAGGGCCTGCTGATGTCCGACGATCTGGGCATGCACGCGCTCGGCAGCCCCGCCGCCGGCGGCCACCCACCCGGCAGCAACGCGCTGCAGGATTTCGGCGCCCGCGCCATCGCCAGCCTAGATGCCGGCTGCGATATCGCCCTGCATTGTTCCGGTGATTTCGCCGAAATGCGCGCCATCTGCGAAGCCGTGCCACCGATCAGCGCCGCCGCCGCCCGCCGGCTCGATGCCGCCATGGCCTGGCCCGGTGCCGGCGATGCAACGCCCAGCGCGCAATGGGCCGATGCCCGCGACCAGCTACTCGCGCTGGCGTGACCGAAGACGACGCCTTCGATCAACCGCCGCGGGTGCCGCCACCCGAAACACCAACGCTCGTCCTGCAACTCGGCGCCTGGGAAGGCCCGCTCGATCTGCTGCTAACCCTCGCCCGGGCGCAAAAGGTCGATCTGGCGCAAATCTCCATCCTCGCACTCGTCGATCAATATCTGGCCTTCATCCGCGATGCCAAAGCGCTCAGCCTTGAACTCGCCGCCGATTATCTCGTCATGGCGGCCTGGCTTGCCTATCTGAAATCGGCGCTGCTGCTGCCGCCCGATCCGGAGGCAGAGCCAGACCCCAATGACATGGCGCTGCGCCTGCAATTCCAGCTGCAGCGGCTCGATGCCATGCGCGATGCCGGTGCGAAACTGCTCGCCCGCCCGCAACAGGGTTGGGACAATTTCACCCGCGCCGAACCCGAAGGGCTGAAGCTGGAAACCATCGCCCGCTACGACACAACGCTGTTCGATCTGATTTCCGGCTATGGCGCCATAAAGGCGCGCAACGCGGTCAGCATCCATGTCGTACGCCGCCGCCCGGTGATGGCGCTCGATGAAGCTATCGAACGGCTGGAACGCCTGCTCGGCAGCAACATCGACTGGACGGAATTGTCGCGCTTCCTGCCCCACGACATTGCCGATGAAGCCTATGCCCGCTCCGTGCTCGCTTCCACCTTTGTCGCGGCGCTGGAATTGACAAGGCTCGGCAAGGCCAGCCTCAGCCAGGGCGCCGCCTTTGCCCCCATATTGATGCGAGCCCGCGCATGACCCACCCCGGCGACAATCCCGATCTGGAGGCCATTCGGGCGCTCGAAGCCATCATCTTCGCCGCCGCCAGCCCGCTCAGCCTCGCCGACATCGCCCGCCACATGGGCGAACGCGGCGACGTCACGCTGCTGCTCCGGGCGCTCGCCGAAAGCTATGCGCCGCGCGGTATCAACCTTGTCGAACGCGGCGGCCGCTGGCTGTTCCAGACCGCCCCCGATCTCGCCCACCATCTGCGCCCTGAACGCGAAGCGGTGCGCAAACTTTCCCGCGCCGCCGTCGAAACCCTGTCGGTGATCGCCTATCACGAGCCCGTCACCCGCCCGGAAATCGAGGAAATCCGCGGCGTCGCCGTGTCGGGCGGCACCATCGACGTGCTGATGGAGGCGGGTTGGGTCCGCCCCGCCGGCCGCCGGGAAAGCCCGGGCCGACCCCTGCAATACGTGACCACGCCCGGCTTCCTCGCCCATTTCAACCTGGCTTCGCGCCGCGACCTGCCCGGCCTTGCCGATCTGAAGGCCGCCGGACTGCTCGACCGCGAACCGCCGCGCGAAATGGTGCTGCCGCTGGTGGGCGGCGAAGATTGAGCGCGACCGCAGCTGGCGCTATTCATCGCTCACATCGGCAATCGGGCGATCGTCGCCATCGGCAATTTCCTCGTGCCAAACGCCCTTTTCGTCCTGCCAGCTGATCGGTACCGTCTCGCCGCTCATCTGCTGCTCCGCTACCACCGCCCGCGCGGCCGCCATGGCGTCATCATGGGTGCGGAACGTCTCGGCAAACACATCTCCCAGCTTGTATGTCCAGCCGCCATCGTGCGGCACGATCTTGTAGTGAATTTCGGTCATGGCGCGGCTCCGGCAGGGACTCAGGCATGTGGCGCGCCGATAGTAGCGCAAGCCCGCGCGCGCGCCTATCGCCCCGCCGACCGGCCCGGATCAGCCGCAATAGGCGTCGATTGCCGCCAGATGCCGGTCGCGCGCCTCCGTATCCAGGAACGATCCGGCAAAGCTGTTGCGCGCCAACGCCACGATCTCATCACGACGCAGGTCGAGCGCATTCGCAACCGCCACGAAATTGGCATTCACATAACCACCGAAATAGGCCGGGTCGTCGGAATTGACGGTCGCCAGCAACCCCTGTTCCAGCATCGCCCGCAACGGATGCGCCGCCAGATCGGCGACCACGCACAGCTTCAGGTTCGATAGCGGGCAGACCGTCAGGCACATCCCCGTCGCCGCCAACCGCGCCACTAGCGCCGCATCCTCCAGCGCCCTATTGCCATGGTCGATGCGGTCGACGCCCAGCACATCCAGCGCTTCGTGCACATAGGCCGGCGGTCCCTCTTCCCCGGCGTGTGCCACCAGCTTCAGGCCCAGCGCCCGCGCCCGGGCAAACACCAGCGCGAACTTGGCCGGCGGGTGGCCCATTTCGGATGAGTCCAGCCCGACGCCATCGATACGGGCCAGGAACGGCATGGCCGCATCCAGCGTCGCCTGTGCATCCGCCTCGCTCAGATGCCGCAGGAAACACATGATCAGCCGCGATGTCAGCCCGCGCGCCGCGGCATCGTCGAGCGCGCGGGTGATGCCGTCGATCACCGTGCCGAATGCCACGCCGCGTTCGGTATGGCCCTGTGGATCAAAGAAGCTCTCGACATGCCGCACGCCATCTGCCTCGGCCCGCGCCAGATAGGCGGCGGTCAGGTCGTAAAAATCCCGTTCCACCAGCAACACCGCCATGCCCTGGTAATAAATGTCCAGAAAATCCTGCAAATTCGAAAAATCATAGGCGGCGCGCACCGCCTCCACCGAGGCAAAGGGCGTCGCCACGCCGTTGCGCCGGGCCAGCGCGAACATCATCTCGGGCTCCAGCGAGCCTTCGATATGCAGATGTAATTCGGCCTTGGGCAGCCCGGCGATAAAGGCGGCCCGGTCAGCCGGGGAAGCAAATCCGGTCATGCGTCATCGCCCGTTGGCGCATCCGCCGGGACCGGGCGGAGGATCGCCGCCGCTGCCGGCTTGTTGCGGCGAATCTCATCCATGGTCAGCCCGTTGATCTCGTGCGGGAAAACCAGCCAGGCATCGGTTTGATGGACAAAGAAATCCGGCTTGAGCGCGGTGCTGTTGCGTGCCGGCTTCCAATACACCGTGGCGATGCGAACCTCGCGCGGCGTGTTGTGGCGGCAGCGCAGCCGCAATTCGCGCAGGAACGCTTCGATACTGCGGCCGCTGTCGAATACATCGTCGATCACCAGCAAACGGTCATCGGGGTTCAACGTGTCGATCAAATGACCCAGCGCAAACACCCGTACCTCCGGCCCCATGCTGTCGATGCCGGTATAGGATGAAGTCCTGATCGCGATATGGTCGCAGTGATGCCCCTGATATTCCAGCAGTTCCTGCACCGCGATGCCAACCGGCGCACCGCCGCGCCAGATGCCGACCAGATGCGTTGGTGCAAAGCCGCTGTCCAGCACCTGCCAGCCCAGCCGGAAGCTGTCGGCGAGGAGTTCGTTGGCGGCGATGTAGATTTTTTCAGTGCCCACGCTGCCTCCGTGCTGGTCGTCGGGGCAGTTTGCCCGAGCGGGGCGGGGAATCAAGTCGGGGGCTGATCAGTGAGGGGCGAAGGGTGCGGGCAAAGCCCGCGCTGGCGTCAGACTGGTTCGGGTGGCCCAGCCACCCGCCCCGCCGGCCGGTCTTGCGCGAGTCCACGCGCAAGCGGTGATTGCGCGGCGGCCGTGCGGCGACTCAGCGACGGAACAACGCTTCACCCTGCTCCAGCGCCGTGCCGCCCCGCGCCACCGGCTCGCCATGTTCGGCGATATGGGCAGCGGCCTCGCGCTCGGCATGCAATTGTTCTATCAACGCGGCACGATCTTCGCCCAGTTTGCCAAGATCGGGGGCCGTATCGATGCCGGCCTTTTTCGCCGCCGCCGATACCAGCGCATCCATTTCGCGCTGGCTGGTCAGCCCGAGGGTCACCGGGTCACGCGGCTGCAGATTGGCATAGTTCCAATGGCTCTTGTCGCGGATGGCGGCAATCGTCGTCTTGGTCGTGCCGATCAACTTTGAAATCTGGTTGTCGCTGATTTCCGGGTGGTTCTTGATGATCCACAAAATGCCATCCGGCTTGTCCTGACGCTTCGACACCGGCGTATAGCGCGGCCCGGTGGTGCGGCGCGACTGTTCCGGCTGGCGCGACAGCTTCAGCACATAATCAGGGTCGGCCTGGCCGCGATCGAGTTCTTCCTGCGAAAGTTCGCCGCTGCGAATGGGGTCGCGCCCGGTCAGCTTGGTCGCCGCCGTATCATCGGCAATGGCCTGAACTTCCAGGATGTGCAGCCCGCAGAATATGGCGATCTGTTCGAACGTCAGCGCGGTATTGTCGACCAGCCAGGCGGCAGTCGCATGCTGCATCAGGGGATGGATGGGAGCGGCCATGGCGCAAAACCTCACGATCTGGAAACGGAAACAGCCGCCCCTTTTCGGAGCGGCTGTGCATGCGGCAGTGTAGGCGGTCGGCGCCTTTCAGGCAAGCAGCGATGAATCGATGCGACATTTCCGCTGGCACCGCGCCCCTTCCGTCCGGCACCGGCCGTGATATGGTCGCGCGATGTCCGATCCTGAAACACCGATTGATCCCGCGACACGCGGGCGTGCCATGGCGGGCTTTCGCAGCGTTGAACGCCTGCTGCTGATCGTCATCGCGGTCATGACGCTCGGCGCGGCGGGCATCGAGATCAACCGCGTCATCCTCGAACGCAGCATTACCCTCGCCGACATATTGCTGATGTTCCTATACACCGAAGTCTTTGCAATGATTGCCGCCTTCTATGGCGCGCGCGAATCGCCGTTCGTCTATCCCATCTTCATCGCCATAACCGCGCTCGCCCGGCTGATCGTGCTGCAGGGCAAGACGATGGCGCCCGAAAACATCGTGTTCGAGGCCAGTGCCATCCTGCTGCTCAGCCTTTCGGCGATCATCATCATTCGCATCACCCGCGCATGATCCCCGCCACCCGTGCCGAATGCGTCGCCCGCGACGCCGCTGATCCGCTGGCCCATGCGCGGGATCGCTTCACCCTGCCGCGCGGCATCGTCTATCTGGATGGCAATTCGCTCGGGCCATTGCCAGCCGCCATGGGCACGCGGCTGGCGCGCGTCGTTGCCGGCGATTGGGGCCAGGGCCTGATCCGCAGCTGGAACGACGCCGGCTGGATCGACATGCCAATGGCCATCGGCGCCCGCATCGCGCCGTTGCTGGGGGCGGAAAGACACAGCGTCATCGCCTGTGATTCGGTCAGCGTGAACATCTTCAAGCTGGCCGGCGCGGCGCTCGCCATGCGCCCGGGCCGAAGGGTCATCGTCTGCGAAGCCGATGATTTCCCCACCGATCGCCACGTTCTCGAAGGGTTGGCGGAAATCGCCGGTGCAAGCGTCCGCGCCGTGCCGCGCGGCGACGCCATGGCGGCGCTCGGCCCCGATGTCGCGCTGCTGCTGCTGTCCCATGTGCATTATGCCAGCGGCGCGGTGCACGACATGGCGGCGCTGTCGGCCGCCGCCACCGCCGCCGGCGTGCTCAGCCTGTGGGATCTCAGCCATTCGGCCGGCGCCTTTGCGCTGGCGCTCGACGCCGATGGCGCGGATTTCGCCGTCGGCTGCGGCTATAAATATCTCAATGGTGGCCCTGGCGCGCCCGCCTATGCCTATGTCGCGGCCCGCCACCATGATGTGTTCGTGCCGCCCCTGCGCGGCTGGATGGGCCATGCCGAACCCTTTGGCTTTTCCGATCGCTGGGCGCCGGCACCCGGCGTCAAGCGGCTGCTCGCCGGCACCCCGTCGATCATCGCGCTGGCCGCACTCGACGCCGGCATCGCCACCTTTCAGGGTATCGACATGGCGGCGGCAGAGGCCAAATCCGCCAGCCTCGCCCGAGCCTTTGCCGGTTTCGTCGAACGCCAATGCCCCGGCGTCACCGTTGAAACGCCGCCGCCCGGCACCCGCCACGGCTGCCACATCATCGTCCGCCACCCGCAGGGTCGCCGCGTCATGGCGGCGTTGATTGCCCATGGCGTGATCGGCGATTTCCGCCCGCCGGACCGGATGCGCTTCGGCTTTCCGGCGCTTTACACCCGCCATACCGATGCCTGGGACGCGGCGGCAACGCTTGCCGAGGTGATCGAAACCAGCGTCTGGCGCGATGCGAGGTTCGACAATCTGGGCGTCGTCACCTGATTCGGAACAGCCGCGACGTCACCACCATCCCGGCCGCCGCGGCCAACCCGGTCAACACCGTCCCCCACCCCAGATCGAACAACGTCACCCTGGTGCTCCACAACTTCAGCGTCGCCTGGTTGGTCAGATCATAGGTCATGTAGCAAAAAAAGCCGAACAGCCCGCCGCGCTGCAACGCCAGCTGCCACCGCCCGGCCGCCAGCCCCGGATCCACGGCGAAAATGACGATCCCGCCAATGTAGAACAGATAGAACAGCACGGCAGGGCCGATGCGGAACTTGTCGGTTAGCATGGCGCCGATCTCCGGCTGGTACAGCCGCGTCGCCATCGTCAATAGCCAGACGCTGTCGATCATCGCAAAGGCGATCCCGGTGGCGAGATAGGCGACAAACAGGCGGGCTGGCGTGCGTGTAATCATCGCAGCAAGCTGTCGCCGCTTCATCAGGCTTTGACAAGCCGGCAGATCATCCGCGATGGTCCTGCAGCAGACGGGCGGGGGCCTGCATGGGGGAATTGTCAGGCGCAATGGCTGGGGGACGGGATGATCCGCCGATGGGCTGGCTGGCCCGGATGGTGCATGCCGCCATCGTGTGGCTGTACCGTCGGCAGGGCTGGCGCGCGGTGTCCGACGGGCCGATCCCGCGCCGTTGCATCATCATCGCCGCGCCGCACACCTCCAATTGGGATTTCCTCTATTTCGTCGGGCTGACCCATGAGCTCGGCTTTCGCGCACATTTCATGGCAAAGCGTGAGCTGTTCCGCTGGCCGATCGCGGGTTTCCTGCGACAGATCGGCGGCATCGAGATCGATCGCAGCCGCAACGGCAATCATGTCGAGGCGATGATCGCCGAATTCGCCTGCCGCAATGATTTCATCCTCACCATCGCGCCCGAAGGCACGCGCAGCAGCGTGCGCAAATGGCGCACCGGCTTTTACCAGATCGCGCTGGGTGCCGGCGTCCCCATGATCTGCGGCCTGATGGATTATGCCCGCAAGGTTGGCGGCCTTGGCCCGGCCATGCTGGCCAGCGGCGATTATGCCGCCGACATGGCGATGGTGGAGGCCTATTATGGCTCGGTCACGCCGCGCCACCCCGAACGCGCCATGCGCGGCATCGTTGCGGCCAGCGATGCCACCGGGCCACCCACAGCCGGAGCACCGAAACAATGACCATGGCACTATTCCTCGCGACCAACCTGCTCGCCGCAATGCTCGCCCTGATGCTGATGTGGCGCGTCGCAGTGGCCATCAAGGATGTCAGCTTCATCGATGTGATCTGGGCCTATGGCATGGTCGGGCTGGCGCTGTTGACCGCGCTGCGGCTGCCCGCCGGCCCTGCCGGGCCAATGGGCTGGGCGCTGCTGTTGCTTGTATCGGTCTGGGGCATCCGGCTTGGCACGCACCTGTTTTTGCGCTGGCGTCGGCTGGGCCGCGATCCGCGCTATGATCGCATCCTGGGTAACGCCATGGATAAAAACGGCTGGAGCTTTTCCACCGCGGCGCTGATCCTGGTGTTTCTGCTGCAAGGCCCGCTGCTGTGGTTCGCCTGCCTTGCGGCGCAAATCGGCATGATCACCGACAGCGGCGCCCCCATCGGCGCACTGGCCATGGCCGGCATCGGCATCGCGCTTTTCGGCATCGCCTTTGAAAGCATCGGCGATGCGCAACTCGAAGCTTTTCGACGCGATCCCGCCAAAAAGGGCGAGGTGCTCGATACCGGCCTGTGGCGTTACACCCGCCACCCCAATTACTTCGGCGATGCCTGCACCTGGTGGGGCATCTGGCTGCTCGCCATCGCCGCCGGTGCCGGGGTGTGGACCGTCCTTTGCCCGATTTTTCTGACCTGGACGCTCAACCGCTGGAGCGGCGCGCCGATCCTTGAAAAAAGCCTGAAGCGCAGCCGGCCGGGCTATGCCGATTATGTCGCCCGCACCTCGGGCTTCGTGCCGATGCCGCCGCGGCGTCCACCGGCGCAATAAGCGCAACATTGCCGCAAAACCTGCTATTGTGTTCACGGGTTGCTTCGGGGACACGCAGGCATGGAAATGCAACAGGTCCGATATTTTCTGGCGCTGGCGCAGACGCTGAACTTCACCCGCGCCGCCGAGGATTGCAATGTCAGCCAGCCGGCGCTGACAAGGGCAATCAAACAGCTTGAGGACGAACTGGGCGGCGAACTCATCCGCCGCGAGGGCCGCCGGTCGCACCTGACCGAGCTTGGCAACCGCATGCGGCCGCTGCTCGCGCAATGCTACGAGGGCGCGCTCGCCGCAAAGCTGATGGCAAAGGCCGTAGCCAAGGGCGAAACTGCCTGTATCACCATCGCCATTTCGCGCTCGCTCGATATCGCGCTGCTGATGAAGCCGCTGGGCGAATTGTTCCGCCACTTCCCCGGCCTGCAGTTGAAGCTGCGGCGCGGCAGCGGCGAATCGATCCTCGAAATGCTGCAGACTGGCGGCGTCGATATCGCCGTCGGCGGGCCGTTGCGCCAATATTGGGACCGGCTGGAAGCTTGGCCGATGTTCACCGAAAGCTTTGACCTGGTGGTTGGCCCCGACCACCCGCTCGCCGGCCATAACGAGCCCGAAATCGAAGTCGAACTGTTCCGCGACCTGCCATTGCTGTTGCACAGCGGCGCTGAAACCACCGAGGCCGATCATATCCGCCTGCGCGAAGCTGGCATCGATCTTGCCAGCGCCCATGAAGTCGATTCCGACCATGATCTTGAATCGCTGGTGCGGGCCGGCATCGGCGTAGGGCTGGTGCCGGCCTCGTCGCTGCGCGGTCCGACGTTGCACCACCTGCACAGCGCCGCGCTCAATATCGAGCGCACTGTCGCCGTCTACTCCGTCGCCGGGCGGCAGCGCTCACGCGAAACGGCGACGCTGCTCAGCCTGTTGCGGGCGGCGGATTGGGGTGCAGCAGCGCTGGCTTGACCGTCCCCGCCGCCACGACCAGCGCATCCAGTTCCATGCGCTGGCGGTAATTGGGGTCGACATGGCGCGCGGCAACGCGGCCATCGGTATCGACAATGAACACGGATGGCACCGGCAGGATCCAGTTGCTGTCACCATGATAGGTCGGCAAATCCCAGCCCGCGCCTTGTATCAACGACGCCATTTCCGCATCGACCCAAATGGCCAGGTTGATCGACATGGCATAGGAACCGCCAAGATCGCTCAGAAACGGGAATGTCGCCCCCGATTCCGCCTTCAACGCCTTGGTGAACATCTGGCGTTCCGGGGAAATGGTCACGATCTGCACCGGCTTCAATATGTTTTCCACCTCGGCCAGCCCGACGGCATTCAAGCGGCAATATGGGCACCAATGGCCGCGATGAAAGGCAATGGCGACCGGCCCGGCTTCCAGCAGCTTCGACAGCTGGACCAGCCTTCCCTGTTCATCCGGCAACATGAAATCGGGCATCACATCGCCTACCGCCGGCGCGGCATCCCCCGCCCCTGCGCGCTCCAGCCGTTGCACGAACCGGTCGACCTGCACGCCGAAATCCGGGCTTTTCACGCGCACGACCTCGGCCACCATGCGCATCCGCGTGTTCAACGGCGCCTTCAGGTCACGCACGGCCTGGAATTTTTCCTCAAGTGCCTCGACAAGCGGATGAGTCATCTGACGGACCTTGCGACCGAGCGCCGGCGGATCGCGGCGCGTCGGGTTTGGGGATATCCTACTGCCGGACAATCAGCCGGTCGAGCGTGAACCGACCGCCGCCGCAAGCGATCAATGGCAGCAGCAATCCGGCCCAGCCAAGGTGCGTCGGCCAGGCATCGGGATAGACGAAAATCTCGATCACCATGGTCATGCCGAACAGCGCGGCCGCCGACAGCCTTGTGGCAAGCCCCAGCACCAGCAGGATCGGGAAAAGATGTTCCGACCCCGCGGCAAGATAGGCGGCAGGCTCTGGCGGAATCAGCGGCAGCGCGTAATCGGTGCGAAACAGCTCGAACGTGCCCGGCGTCAGGGTGAATACGCCTTCAACCTTGCTGCGGCCCGACAGGAAAAAGATGCTGGCAACCCCCAGCCGCTGCACGAGCAGCAGCAATGATGGCGACAACAGGCGCTGCAACAGACCGGCGATGCCGGATGGCACCGCGACGGCGGGGGCGAAGGTGGCACTGGTCATGGTCGAACTCCCGGCTCAGGCGGCAAAGGCGCCCTGGTTGATAAGATGCGTGAAAAGTCGTGTGACATCGGTGCCGGGCCAGCGCGACACGACCGCGATCACCACCTCGCCGATCGTCGCGCCGCCGGCGATGCCGGCCAGGATACGGGTGCCGGCCGGCGACAGCGCCGTGACCTGCACCGCGCCCCATGGCCGCGTCACCAGTGCACTGCTGCCGGTAAAGGCGTGGGTGAAATCGACACCGGCGTGCCGGCTCCATGATCGCAGCGCCGTCCCGTCGAAATCGGCAAAGCGCGTGGCGGGATGGATGCGCAGCCGCAGGGTCATCCAATCAGCATCCGTATCCGGCGCAACCGGCGCCGCGTCCGCGGCCAAATGCGCTTCGGTGCGCATCCGGTCGATGCGCGCCATATCGGCCAGCCACGGCGGCGCCGCACGGCCCAGCGACGTGGCGATTTCGTCGGGAAACCGCGCGCCATAGTCAGCCAGCACCGGCGATGACGGCGGAAACCGACGGGCATGGTCGGCGGCGAGCGCGGCAAAGCGATCGGCCCCCAGCGCCGCCACGACAGCAGGATAATTTGCCGCAAGCGCATCGACCGCGCCGCGCAGCCAGCTGTTGCGATAGACCGCCATCTCTGGTCGCGCCGCATCGGGCGCCATTGCCGTTATCGCCGCCGCAAAACGGCACTGGAATTGCGCCAGGTCAGGCATGTTCAAGCACCTTCTGCTCGGGCATTGCCGCCGCATCGGCCAGCAAGGCGGTGGCAAAGCCGCGCTCGATCATAAGCGCGTCAAAGCCGGGCAGATTGTCGTCGCGCTCGATCAGCGCCGGCGCCGGTCCCAGCCGGTCCAGCGCCCAGCCGAACAGCGACCATGTCGCCGCCGCCACCCGCGTGTCGTGGCTGTCGACCAGCAAGGCAGCGCCCAGCAAAGGGTCCTCGCTATGCCCGGCCAGGTGATATTCGCCGACCAGACCCTGCGGCACCGCATCGATCCAGTCATAGGCGTTGAAACGCAGGTTGCTGGCCGAAACGATGATGTTGTTGATGTCGATCAACAGGCCGCAACCGGTCTGTCGGCACAGTGCGGCCAGAAATTCGGGTTCGGGCCAATCATGGCCGCCGACATCGAAATACAGCGCCGGGTTTTCGATCAGGATCGGCCGGCCCAGCGCCGTCTGCATGATGTCGATGTTGCGCGCGACAATCGCCAGCGCCTCGTCGGTGCGCGGAAACGGCAGCAGATCTGGGAAACATCGGCTGCCCAGCCGCGACCAGGCCAGATGTTCGGAAATCAGGCACGGGCCGATACGGTCGGCCAGCCGCCGCAGCGCCGCCAGCTGGCGCGGGCATGGCGGTTGGACACCCGCCAGCGACAGTCCGACACCGTGCAGCGACACGGGGAAACGCGCCGCCAGCGCATCCAGCATCGATAGCCGCGGCCCGCCATCGACCATGTAATTTTCGGCATGCACCTCGAACCACAGCCCCGCCGCGGGCGAGGCCATGGCCTCGTCAAAGAATTTGGGCTTGAAACCGATGCCGGCGGTGGGGTGGTCCATGGCGGGTTCCTCAAGATTGGCGCCCCGGCTGAATACCGGGGGCAAGGCTCAGGGAGTGGCGCTGCCCAGATCAGCGCTTCGGGGTCAGCGATCCGCTACCCTTGGGCGTCTTGATCGACGTGCAGCTGCCCTTGGCGACATATTTCCAGGCATCGCCCTGATAGTTGGAATGGGATGTCCCGGCGCAGCTGGTCCCGGCACCGGCCTTGCAATCATTCTTGCCGGCCAGCGAAATGCCATAGCATTTGTCCATGCCCGGCTGCGGTGCAACCGGCCCGGCGTTGGCAGCACCGGCGGTCAGCGCGGCGAGCACGGCGGCGGCGGCGATATGGGTGGTCTTCATTGTGCTTGGTCTCCTGTGATGGTTGACGCCGGGGGCGGCGCAGGTTGGACTCTCGCGCATGGCGCGCACCCTGTCCGCTACCGCTTGGCTATGGGTTCGATGCACTGGCGTGATTGTCGGCAAGCAAGTCATGGCAGCCCGCAATGGCGTTCAACGCGGCGGGAAAGCCAGCAAAGATCGCGGTCTGCATCAGGATCTCGATGATTTCCTGTCGCTCCACGCCAACGCGCAGCCCGGCGGCCACATGGACGCGCAACTGCGGCAGCGCCGTGCCCAGCGCCGCCAGCGCCGCGATCGCGGCAATCTCGCGGGTGCGCAACCCGGCCTGCGGGCGGCCGTAAAGCTCACCAAAGGGGAAGGCGATGGTCATCCGGGCAAAATCCGGCACCAGCGACGCGACGACGCCCGTCACCCCTTCAAAGCGCCCGCCCGAAAGCGTGGCGGCAATGGCAGCGCCGCGTTCATAGCGATCGTCGACTTTTTGGGCGTCATTCATTGCGGCACCGCCTTCAGGCCGGTCGCCAGCACGGCGGCCATGCCCAGCGCCACGCCCACCCCGGCCAGCGCCGCCGGCCAGCCGGCACCATCGAACAATTGCCCGACAATCGCTGCACCGGCCAATCCGCCGCCATAGTAAGCGCTAAGGTACAGGCCGCTCGCCGCGGCGCGGTCATGGGCGGCAAACCGGCCAACCGCAGCCGTGGCAACCGCCTGGGCAAAGAAGGTGCCGATACCGACGATGGTAAGCCCCAGCGCGATCGCCGGCACCGACGCAAGCGCCAGCAGCGGCAGCCCGGCCAGCGCCAGCAACAGCGCCGCTACCAGCGTCAAGCTGGTGCCCAGCCGCGCCGCGACACGGCCGGCGAAGGGTGTTGTCAGCATCGATGGCGCAAAGGTCAGGAACACCAGCCCGATCGCCATCATCGACAGGCTGATCGGGGGCCGTGCCAGCACAAAACCGACATAGGAAAACACCCCGATAAAGCCGAACAGGATCAGGAAGCCAATCGCATAGCAGCGCCGCAGCCGGGCGTTGCCCAGATGGTCGCGCCACGCAGCCCAGAACCGCCGGCCCGGCGCGCGCGCCATCGCCATCGGCCGGGTCTGGCTCAGCGCCCGTGCGACCAGCGCTGCCCCTGCCAGGTTCAACACGGCGAACAGCACGAAATTGGCCGCCGGGCCGCCGATATCGGTCGCCGTCGCCGCCACCAGCCGGCCAACCAGATTGCTGGCGACACCACCGGTCACATAGGCGGCCAGCGCGGTCGTCGCGCCGCTGATGCTGCACCGTTCGTTCAGATAGGCGATGGTCAGCGTGAACGCCGTCGCCATGCACAGCCCCTGTACGACACGCAGGACGGCAAACACCGCAAGGCCCGGCGCAAAGGCCAGCCCCAGAGTCGGCAGCGCCAGCAACGCCAGCGCGACCGAGATCGCCCGCCGCCGCTCGATACCTTCGCCCAGCGCGCCGGCCAGCAACCCGGCAATGCCCATGCCCAGCGTGCTGGCATTGGCGGCAAGGCCGATCGCGGCGGGCGTCGCGTGGTACAGCATCGCCAGTCGCGGCAGGATTGCCTGGGTCGCAAACAGGTCAACCAGTGTCAGGAATCCGATAAGGCCGACAACCACCGGGCTGACGCCATGGCCGACACGGCCGGGCGGCTGGACATCGGTCGGCGGACTGCCATCGGCAAGGACCGGCGACGCGGCAATTGGCGCGGTCATCGCGTTCCTCCATGCATGCAAAAGGGGAGGGCGTCCCGGCCCAGGGGGCGGGGGTGGAGCCGGGACGCCGGTATCGGCGGGGGAGGGTGTGTCACCCGCCGAAGACCTTATTTTCCGTGATAGACGTCGGACGACAACAGCACGGCGCGGGTCTTGTCGTTGTTCTGCCACCAGTGCGAAATGCCATCGGCCTCGCGCGAAATCTCGCCGGTCTTGTGGACGATCGGCACGGCGCAATTGCTGCGATGCTCCGTCATCTGGCCTTCGATGGTGATGATCAGCGCGGGGCGGTCGACATGGCTGTGCATCGGCACGATACCGCCGGGCGCCACGGTCAGCCGGCGGGTGCGCAGCTGGCGGCCATCGACCTGGATTTCGGGGCCAAGATCAACAGCGGCGAGCACAGTGTCGGTGACGCCGCTGGGCATTGTCGGCGCATCGGCAAGCGGGTTGGCGCGCATCTGGTCTGCCGGGCACTGGCCGGCAAGCGCCGGGCCGGCCGCGGCCAGAACCGCCAATACGGCAAGGCGAGCAATAACGGTCATGTGAAATTCTCCATGCAAGTGAAACAGGGTGCGACACAGCGACGAACAGCCCTGTGACCGCTCTGAAATACCCGCCGGCCGCCGCCACCCGCCAATCGCAAGCCGCTATCCTTTCGATGCCCAGCCGGTATCGGTCACCATCGCCGGCCGCCGTGTCATGCCCGCCCGCCGCCGCTGCCCGCTGCCCGCCGCCCGCCGCCGCCGCCGCCGCCGGCTGATACCCGCCGGGCATGGATTCCAGAACATCGCGGCATTTTCGCCGGCGCCCCGGGCCTGCCATTTTGTCGTCAACTTCCCGCAAAAAGGATTCGCCCAATGAATATCGCCGCCAGCCATCAGCCGGACAGCGCCGTGTCGCTTGCCGGCCGCACCGCCATTGTCACTGGCTCCACCAGCGGCATTGGCCTGGGCATTGCGCGGGCGCTCGCCGCCGCCGGTGCCAATGTTGTGCTGAACGGCCTTGGCGACCGCGATGAATGCGAGGCCCGCCGCGCCGAATTGACCGCCATTGCCGGCGCCGATGCCAGCTATGATCCCGCCAATCTGATGGATCCCGCCGGTGCACGCGGCCTTGTCGAACGCGCCGCGGTGCGCTTTGGCCGGGTCGACATCCTCGTCAACAACGCCGGCATCCAATTCGTTTCCCCCGTCGAGGATTTCCCCGACGACAAATGGGATTCGATCATCGCGCTCAACCTGTCGTCGGCCTTTCACACCACGAAGGCCGCCTTTGCCAGCATGAAGGCCGCCGGCTTCGGCCGCATCGTCAACGTCGCATCGGCGCACGGCCTGGTCGCCTCACCGTTCAAATCCGCCTATGTCGCGGCCAAGCACGGCGTTGTCGGCCTGACCAAGACGGTCGCACTGGAAGGCGCCGAGCACGGCATCACCTGCAACGCCATCTGCCCCGGCTATGTCTGGACACCGCTTGTCGAAGGCCAGATCGACGCCACCGCCAAGGCGCGTGGCATCAGCCGCGAAGCGGTCATCCGCGACGTGCTGCTCGCTGCCCAGCCGAACAAGCGCTTTGCCACCGTCGAAGAACTCGGCGCGTTGACCGTGTTCCTGTGCGGCATCGGCGGCCAGTCCATCACCGGCACCGCGCTGCCCGTCGATGGCGGCTGGACGGCGCATTGATCATGGCCCGGCCCACCGATCAGGCAGTCGCAGCGCCAGCAGAGTCCGCGTCGCGCCCCCGCATTGTCATTGTCGGCGCCGGCTTTGGCGGGCTCGCGGCGGCGCGGGCGCTTGCCGGTGCCGATGTCGATGCCACCATCGTCGATCGCCGCAACCACCATGTCTTCCAGCCGCTGCTCTATCAGGTTGCAACCGCGGGCCTGTCCCCGGCCGACATTGCCGCCCCCATCCGCGCCATTGTGCGCGATCAGCAAAACCTCAACGTGGTGCTGGGTGATGTGACCGGCATCGATGCATCGGCGCGCCTGGTCCGGCTCGCGGATGGCGGCGCCCTGCCCTATGATTGGCTGATCCTCGCCACCGGCGCCCGCCACAGCTATTTCGGCCGTGACGATTGGGCGGCGCACGCGCCCGGCATCAAAAGCCTTGAGGACGCAACCGACATACGCCGCCGCGTGCTGCTCGCCATGGAACGCGCCGAACGCACCGGCGATCCCGCCGATCATGCGGAACGCAAGGCGCTGCTCACTTTCGTCATCATCGGCGGCGGGCCCACCGGGCTCGAAATGGCGGGCGCCATCGCCGAACTGGCGCGCCGTTCCGTCTCGCAGGATTTCCGCAGCATCACGCCGCATTGTTCGCGCGTCGTTCTGGTCGAAGGCGGCAACCGGCTGCTGGCCAGCTTTCCCGAACAGCTTTCGCAACGCGCCGGCGCGGCGCTGGCGGCGCTTGGCGTCGAAGTCCGGCTGGGCGAGCGTGTCACCGGGATCGACGCGGCGGGCGTCACACTGGCCGGTGGCAGCATCGCCGCCCGCACCGTCATCTGGGCGGCGGGGGTCGAGGCATCCCCGGCGGCGCAATGGCTGGGGTGTGCCGCCGATCGCGCCGGGCGCATCACCGTCACCCCCGATCTGGCCGTGCCCGGCCATCCCGAAATCTTTGCCATCGGCGATACCGCGGCCTGCCCGGACGGGCGCGGCGGCTTCCTGCCCGGCATCGCCCCGGTCGCCAAGCGGCAGGGTCGCCAGGTAGCGCGCGCCATCCTTGCCCGCATCGGCGGCCGCACCCCGCCGGCATTCACGCCGGGCCGCGATGCCCAGCTCGCCACCATCGGCCGGGCAAAGGCGGTCATCGCCTTTGGCGGTCTGCGCCTGTCGGGTTTTCCGGCCTGGGTGTTGTGGTCCGTCGCCCATGTCTGGTTCCTTGTCGGCTTTCGCAACCGCTTCGTCGTCGGTGCCAATTGGCTGTGGAATTATTTCACCTTCGAACGCGGCGCCCGGCTGATCATCGGCAACCCGATGGCAGCGCCCGCGCCGGCCGGCCCGCCCGAATCAACCCCCGAACCAACCCGCGCGCCACCATTTGAACCAACGCGCGCCCTCCAACGCCTGAAAGGCAGAACCATGCAGAATCTCCACGATGAACTCGCCGGCCTCGGGCAACGCGTGCTTGTTCTCCAGGGCGGCGGCGCGCTGGGTGCCTATCAGGCCGGCGTCTACCAGGCGCTCGATGAAGCCGGCATCAGCCCCGATTGGGTGATCGGCACGTCGATCGGTGCGATCAATGCGGCGCTGATCGCCGGATCAAAACCCGGGGATCGCCTGCCAAAGCTGAAGGAATTCTGGCGCCGGGTCGAACATAAAAGCTTCCTTGGCGCGCCGCTGCCAAACTGGTTCACCGCCGCCGCACGCAACATGATGACCGTTGCCACCGGCATCCCCAGCTTTTTTGCCCCGACACCCGCGGCGTTCTTCAGCATGCACTCGCCGCTCGGCCCCGAACGCGCCGGCTATTATTCCACCGATGCGCTTGAATCGACACTGACCGAGTTGATCGATTGGGACTTGGTCAACAATGGCGCGATGCGCCTGACCGTCGGCGCCTCGCAGGTGCGCACCAGCGAAATGGTCTATTTCGACAGCCGCGACGGCGCGCTCGACACGCGCCACGTCATGGCATCGGGGGCGCTGCCGCCGGCGTTTCCGGCCGTCCGCATCGATGGCGAACTGTATTGGGACGGCGGCATCCTTTCCAACACCCCGGTCGAAGTGGTGTTCGATGACAACCCGCGCCGCGACAGCGTGGTTTTCGCCGTGCACCTTTGGAACCCGCACGGCGCCGAACCGGAAACCATCTGGGAAGTGATGAACCGGCAAAAGGACGTGCAATATTCCAGCCGCGCGCTGAACCAGATCAAGCGGCAACGTCAATTGCACCGGTTACGCCACATCGTCGCCGAACTGGGCCGCCGCCTGCCCGATGATCTGCTGCGCGACAATGAAATCGCCGAAATGCTCGGCTATGGCTGCCTGACCCGCATGCACGTCATCCGGCTGCTTGCCCCGTCGCTGACCAACGAAGATCACGCCAAGGATATCGATTTCAGCAGCGAAGGCATAAGCCAGCGTTGGGAAGCCGGCTATCGCCACACCTGTGAAACGCTGGAAAAAGCGCCGTGGCGCGCCCCCTATGAACCGACCGAAGGCTTCATCCTGCACGAAGCCTGTGGCGGTGAGGTGCTGGCCTGACGGCGCGCGCGTATCCGTCGTCAGAATATTTGGCACAAAGTAGGGCGCGGATTTGCGAAGGGTTGGCCTTCGCGTTCCGTTGCCTTGAGCACGGCGAGCAATTCGTGAGGCGTGATTTCGGCGATCGGGCGGGTGCCAAGCGACGGTGACAGCTTCCCCGGCAACCAGCGAGTCTTCACAACGGTGACCGCTGCTTTTTTCTCGGCTTCCAGCTTGGCGATGTATTCCTAGGTGATCGCACCGAACGTGTTTGCCGCTGCAAAATGCCTGGCGATCCGGGCTTTGCGCTATACAGCCGCAGGGTCGCTTCCTGCCTCCGCTGCCTTGCGGGCGGTGTCGCGTCGGTCGCGGGCCTCCGTCAACCCGATTTCGGGGTAGCCGCCCAGCGCCAGCTTCTTTTCCTTGCCGTTGAGGCGATATTTGGACCGCCACAGCTTTGAGCCGATGGACGTCACCAGCAGATACAGCCCCTTCTCATCTGCAATTTTGCGATCAAAATAGCCGGCCTTGGCCAGCCGGATCGCGGTATCCGTCAGTGCCATTGGTTAGCCCTAGCAGCCTATCTGCACAAGCGCCTGGAAAAGGCCCCCAAAAAGGCGCCCAGATCTTTGCGATTGTCGGGGAACGCCGGCAACCACAGGCAGTCGCTGCAAGAGTTAACCTGTGCCATTTAAAGGATTTTCTTAATCCCCGGCGGCCGCTGGCGGCCGGGTAGATGGTGCCCGGAAGAGGACTCGAACCTCCACGCCCTTGCGAGCGCCAGCACCTGAAGCTGGTGCGTCTACCAATTCCGCCATCCGGGCACGGGGTAGGCGGGCGGCTCTAGGGTGTCGGTGGCTGGGTTGTCAATCGCTGTTCCAACGAAAAGCTGCTTTTTTGCTGCCCGATGTGTCAACTCGCGGCGCGACAGCGGCGATCTGGCGCGCTATGGGGCGCGCCATGCAGACTGTGCGCGCCTCTCTTTCATCCGATGCTCTTGTCACCGTCCTCGGCGGGTCCGGCTTTATCGGCCGCTACGTCGTCCAGCGGCTTGCCGCGGCGGGCTATCGGGTTCGTGTCGCCGTACGGCGACCTGAATCCGCGCTTTTCTTGAAACCGCTGGGCAAGCTTGGCCAAATTCAGCTCGTGCACGGCAACATCACGTCCGATGTACAGATGGGGGCGGCCTTTGATGGCGCGGACGCCGGCGTCAACCTGGTCGGCATCCTCGATGAAAGATCCGGCCAGACGTTCGACGCGGTTCAGGCCGGCGGGGCAGCGCGCGCCGCCAGGGCCGCTGCGGCCGCAGGCATCGCCCATTATGTCCAGGTTTCCGCGATCGGCGCCGACGCATCTTCCCCCGTCGCCTACGCCCGCACCAAGGCGGCTGGCGAAGCAACGGTGCTCGCCGCCATCCCGAGCGCGACTATTCTGCGTCCCAGCCTCGTTGTCGGCCCCGAGGATCAGTTCCTCAACCGCTTTGCCGCCATGGCGCGGATCGCGCCCGTGCTGCCGGTTATTGCCGGGGACAGTTTCTTTCAGCCTGTGTTCGTCCAGGATCTGGCGGCGGCCATCGTCGCCGCGCTCACCGATCCGGCTGCGGCGGGCCGCACGTATGAAATTGGTGGCCCCGACGTGATGACATTCCGCCAGATCCTGAAGATGATAAACGACCTGACGCGCCGCCGGCGGCCGCTGCTCGAAGTGCCGCATGGGGCGGCGCGCCTGCTTGGCCGGCTGGGCGACATGCTGCCCTTCATGCCGATGACATCGGACCAATTGACAATGCTGCAAAAGGATAATGTCGCGGCGCCCGGCGCGCCTGGCCTTGCGGAACTTGGCATCGTACCCACGCCGATGGCGGCATTTGCCCCCGCCATGCTGGAACGCTACCGCCCCAGTGGTCGTTTCAACCGCACCGCCTGAGGCACCGCCCCCGACCAGATCACCAGCCTGCTGACGGAGCCGTCATGGAACATTCGCTGCTCGACATCATCATCCTCGGGATCGTCGAGGGATTGACCGAGTTCCTGCCGGTATCGTCGACGGGCCACCTTATCCTCGCCGGCGAATTGCTGGGCTTCAAAGGCGACGCCAACGCAACGTTCGAGATTGCGATCCAGTCCGGCGCCATCCTTGCAGTCGTCGTAGCCTATTTCCGCCGCTTTCTCGATGTCTTCAAGGGCTTGTTCAGCCTTGAAGCCGGGCCGATCGCCTTTGTGCGCAACATCGTGCTGGGCTTTGTGCCGGCCGGCATCGCCGGCGTCCTGTTTCTCAAGGCTTTCGAGGCTATGCTGCTCAGCCCGATGACCGTCGCCATCGCGCTGATCGTCGGCGGCATCGCAATTCTTGTCATCGAACGCAACGAAGGCAAGCCGGCGGTGTTCAGCGTCGAAGCCATGCCGGCGCGTTCCGCCCTGCTCGTCGGGCTTGGCCAATGCCTCGCCATGGTGCCGGGCGTTTCACGGTCCGGCGCCACCATCATGTCGGCCATGCTGCTCAAGATCGATCGCAAGACCGCAGCGGAATTCAGCTTTTTTCTGGCCGTGCCGACCATCGCCGGCGCCACCGTGCTGCTGCTCTGGAAAAACCGCGCCAACCTGGATTTCGGCCAAATGACGGATATCGGTATCGGCTTTGGCATTTCCTTCATCGTCGCGCTGGCGGTGGTAAAGGGATTCGTCGCGATCGTCAGCCGCTATGGCTTTGCACCCTTCGCCTGGTATCGCATTCTCGTCGGGTCGGCGGCGTTGGTCTGGCTGCTCGCGAAATAGGGCCGATTTGGACATAATTATTTACCCGAGTTTGATGGCGCAATTCACTTTGCCAATATTTAGGTCAGAATAGCTGCCATAAACTGGCTTTTTCGCGTGACTCTGCCCGAAAGCACCGGTATTTGGACGCCTCGAAAAGGGGTGGACGCATGGCCGAAACCAAGATGTTGAAATTCACCAACCGCGCCCAGGCTTATCCGGCCAAGCGTGTTGCGGATGAACGCACCCAGGATTTCCTTGAGATTGCAAGGCCTTATATCATCGCCAAGGCGGAGGAGCAGGCGGCGCGCTGCTCTCAATGCGGTGTGCCATTTTGCCAGGTGCATTGCCCTCTGCACAACAACATCCCCGATTGGCTGAAGCTGACCGCCGAAGGCCGGCTGGAGGAAGCTTATGAACTGTCCGCCGCCACTTCGACCATGCCGGAAATCTGTGGCCGCATCTGCCCCCAGGATCGGCTGTGCGAGGGCAACTGCGTCATCGAAAAGGATTTCGGCTCGGTCACTATCGGCTCGGTCGAAAAATTCATCACCGATACGGCTTGGGACAATGGCTGGGTCAAGCCGGTGCGCATCATCGCTGACCGGTCCGGCCAATCAGTCGGCATCATCGGCGCCGGCCCGGCGGGGCTGACGACGGCCGAACTGCTTCGCACCAAGGGCTATAGCGTTCATGTCTACGATCGCCATGATCGAGCCGGCGGGCTGCTGACCTATGGCATCCCCGGCTTCAAGCTGGAAAAATATGTCGTCGGGCGTCGTGTCGAGCGGCTGCGCGAGGCAGGCGTCGTCTTCCACCATGATTTCGAGGTTGGCCGCGACGCCAGCCTTGCCGATCTGCGTGTCCGGCATGATGCGCTGCTCATCGCCACCGGCGTTTATCGCCCGCGCGAAGTCGCCATTCCCGGCGCCACCGGGGAGGGTGTGCTGGAGGCTCTCGATTATCTTACCGCTTCGAACCGCGCCGATTTCGGCGACACTGTCGCCGACGCCGAACAATTTGACGCGCGCGGCAAGCACGTCGTCGTCATCGGCGGCGGCGATACCGCCATGGATTGCGTGCGCACCGCGGTGCGGCAGGGGGCGGCCAGCGTCAAATGTCTGTACCGGCGCGATCGCGCCAACATGCCCGGCTCGATCCGCGAAGTCGCCCATGCCGAGGAAGAAGGCGTGGAGTTCGTCTGGCTCGCCGCTCCGGCGAAAATCGAAGACCACACCGTTGTCGCCACCCGGATGCGGCTTGGCCAGGCCGGCGCGGATGGCCGTCGCGCCCCGGAAGCCGAACCGGGCAGCGATTTCAACGCGCCCGCCGATCTTGTCATCAAGGCGCTGGGCTTTGATCCCGAAGACCTGCCCGGCCTGTTCGGGGCGCCCGATCTTGGCGTAACCCGCTGGGGCACCGTCCGCGTCGATCACAAAACGATGATGACCTCACTTCCCGGCGTATTTGCCGCCGGCGACATCGTGCGCGGCGCCTCGCTCGTCGTCTGGGCAGTGCGCGATGGTCGCGACGTGACGGCCCAGATGCACCATTATCTGAAGGCCGCAACCGCTGCCAACGCAGAACGCACTACCGAACGCAATACAGTCGCCGCCTGACCATCCCCGCCGCGCCCTTGTTGGCCGCGACCAGTTGAACCGGGCCCGGTTGAACCGGACCCAGCCCGAACGGAGTTACACCGATGCTCGCCCTTATCGCCGCCGTCACCGTCGCCACCGCTGCCCCTGCCGCAGGCCCAGCAGCATCGGCCGCGCGGCCCGTAAGTGCCGCCGCCCTTGCCGCCGCCAACCAGCTTATCGAGCAATTGGGCGTCCGTGCGCAATTGCAGCAGACCATGGCGCGCAACGTCCAATTGATGCGCTCCGGCGTAACCATCCGGTCGATGCTGGCGCAGCAACCGGGCTTTATCGCAGCCTATCAGGCAAACCAGGCAAAGTTCGATCCAGCGCTGAAAAAGGCCGGCGCCATCCAGGCCGAGGTCGCCGAAACGGTTATCCGCGCCAACAGCGAGGCCACGGTAAAGGAAGCTGCACTTGCCTATGCCCGTAATTATTCGGTCGCCGAACTGCAGGGGCTTTTGGCCTTCTACAAAACGCCGCTTGGCCAGGCCTTCAATGCGCGGCAGGGCAAGGTTGCGGCCGAAATCGGCGGCGCGAGCGGTCGCTTGATCGGCCAGAAGATCGACGCCGGGATGCAGGCCGCAGCTCCGCGCCTGCAGGCGGCGCTTGCACCGCTGAACAGCGCGCCGCCTAAAAAGTAGCGCTGCCCGCGTTGCCTCGAAAGAACCGCTAGAATAATCCGCCCTAAGGATTCGCCAATGACCGTTTCCGCCGCCCAGATCGCCGAAAATGCCCGCATCGCCGAACGCGCCCGCATCGCCGAAGTCGGCATGTACCGGCCCGAACTGGAATCGGATGCCTGCGGCGTCGGCCTGATCGCCGCCACCGATGGCAAGCCGTCGCGCCGCGTCGTCGTCGCCGGCATCGAAGCGCTGAAGGCAGTCTGGCATCGCGGCGCGGTGGATGCCGATGGCAAGACCGGCGATGGCGCCGGCATCCATGTCGAACTGCCGCTGACCTTCTTCAACGAACATATCGAACGCGCCGGCCACGCGCCAAAGCCGAATTTGCTCGCTGTCGGCCAGGTGTTCCTGCCGCGTACCGACCTTGCGGCCCAGGAAAGCTGCCGAACCATCGTTGAATCGGAAATCATTGAATTCGGCTACAAGGTCTATGGCTGGCGGCAGGTACCGGTCGATGTCTCGGTGATCGGCGACAAGGCCATGCTGTCGCGGCCCGAAATCGAACAGATCATGATCTGCGGCCCGTTACCCGGCCCCGACGGCAGCCGCGATGCCATCGAAGCGTTTGAAAAGGATCTGTTCCTGATCCGCCGGCGCATTGAAAAGAAGGTCATCGAATCGCAGATTCAAGGCTTTTACATCTGCTCGCTTTCGGCCCGCTCGATCATCTACAAGGGCCTGTTCCTCGCCGAGGAACTGTCGGTTTTCTATCCCGATCTGATGGACGAACGCTTTCAGTCGCGCTTCGCCATCTATCACCAGCGCTATTCGACCAACACCTTCCCGCAATGGTGGCTGGCGCAGCCGTTCCGCTGCCTCGCCCATAACGGCGAAATCAACACCATCCGTGGCAACACCAACTGGATGAAGAGCCATGAAATCAAGATGGCCGCCGCGGCGTTCGGCGAACATTCCGAAGACATCAAGCCGCTGATCCCGGCCGGCGCCTCCGATACCGCCGCCCTTGATGCGGTGTTCGAAGCTTTTGTGCGGTCGGGTCGCGACGCCCCCACCGCCAAGCTGATGATGATCCCCGAAGCCTGGGCCAAGGACGATACGCTACCCGATGCGCATCGCGACATGTATGCGTTTTTTGCCAGCGTCATGGAGCCATGGGACGGCCCCGCTGCGCTTGCCATGACCGATGGCCGCTGGGTCGTCGCCGGCCTCGATCGCAACGCGTTGCGCCCGATGCGTTATTGCCTGACTCGGGACAATTTGCTCGTCACCGGCTCCGAAGCCGGCATGATCGTCATCCCCGAAATCGACATGGTGCGAAAGGGAGCGCTCGGTCCCGGCGAAATCATCGCCGTCGATCTGGATGGCGATGTCGGCGCCGGGCCGAAATTCTACCCGGATCGGGCCATCAAGGACCGGATCGCCGGCGCCAGCGATTATGCGTCAAAGGTCGCCGGCTTCACTACCTATCAGTCGATGGCCGGCCATGATGGCAAGCAGCCGGGTCCCGCCTATGCCCGCGACGAACTGCGCCGTCGGCAGGTCGCTGCCGGGCAGACCATGGAAGATATGGAACTGCTGCTGTCGCCGATGGTGGAAGATGCCAAGGAAGCCATCGGCAGCATGGGCGATGACGCGCCGCTCGCCGTCATTTCCGAAAACCCGCGCAACCTGTCGCACTTTTTCCGGCAGAATTTCAGCCAGGTCACCAATCCACCCATCGACAGCCTGCGCGAAACCCGGGTGATGAGCCTGAAAACGCGTTTTTCCAACCTTGGCAACATCCTTGATGACGGCGCCAGCCAGGCCGGTGTCATGGTCATGGACACGCCTGTGATGACCAACAACGGCTGGAACGTGCTGAAGCGCCATTTCGGCAAGCAAATCGCTGAAATCGATTGCACTTTCGACGTCGCCGAAGGCCCAGAGGGCCTGCGCGCCGCCATTGCCCGCGTCCGCCACGAAGCCGAAACCGCCGTGCGTTCGGGCAAGGCGCATTTGTTCCTGACCGACGAGCACCAATCAGCCAGCCGCGCCGGCATCAGCATGATCCTGGCCACCGCCGGCGTGCAGACGCACCTTGTCAGAAAGGGCCTGCGCACCTTTGCCTCCATCAACGTCCGCGCTGCCGAGGCGCTGGACACGCATTATTTCGCGGTGCTGATCGGGGTCGGTGCTACCACGGTAAACGCATATCTGGCGCAGGAAGCCATCGCCGATCGCCACGCCCGCGGTCTGTTCGGCGCGCTCGATTATGATACCTGCGTGATGCGCTACAAAAAGGCCGTCGAGGACGGCCTGTTGAAGATCATGGCCAAGATGGGCATCGCCGTCATCTCCTCCTATCGTGGCGGTTATAATTTCGAAGCGGTCGGGCTCAGCCGGTCGCTGGTCAATGATTTCTTCCCCGGAATGCCCGCCAAAATCTCTGGTGAAGGCTTTGAATCGCTGTTCATCAACGCCCAGATGCGCCACGAGCAGGCGTGGGACGAAGACATCATCGCGCTGCCCATCGGCGGCCTGTACCGCTATCGCGCCAACAGCGAGGCGCACGCCTATGAAGCCAATCTCATCCACCTGCTGCAACATGCGGTGGGGGCAGACAGCTATTCCGACTATCTGAAATTCTCCCGTGCTGTCCGCGACCAGGCCCCCATCGCACTGCGCGACCTGCTGGATTTCAGCGATTCAACCGCCGCCGTGCCGATCGAACAGGTCGAATCGATCACCGAAATCCGCAAGCGTTTCGTCACGCCTGGCATGAGCCTTGGCGCGCTGTCGCCCGAAGCCCATGAAACACTGGCCATCGCCATGAACCGCATCGGCGCCAAGGCGGTCAGCGGCGAAGGCGGGGAGGATCGCAAGCGCTTCACCCCCTACGAGAACGGCGACAACGCCAATTCCGTCGTCAAGCAGGTCGCGTCGGGGCGTTTCGGTGTCACCGCCGAATATCTGAACGCCTGCGAGGAAATCGAAATCAAGGTGGCGCAGGGTGCAAAGCCCGGCGAAGGTGGGCAGTTGCCCGGCTTCAAGGTCACCGATCTTATCGCGCGGCTGCGGCATTCCACCCCTGGCGTCATGCTGATCTCACCGCCGCCGCACCATGATATCTACTCCATCGAGGATCTGGCCCAGCTCATCTATGACCTGAAGCAGATCAACCCGCGCGCCCGTGTCTGCGTGAAATTGGTCAGCAGCGCCGGCATCGGCACGGTTGCGGCTGGCGTTGCCAAGGCGCACGCCGATGTCATCCTGATATCCGGCCATGTCGGCGGTACCGCCGCTTCACCGCAAACCAGCATCAAATATGCCGGCACGCCATGGGAAATGGGCCTGTCCGAAGTCAATCAGGTTCTCACGCTCAACGGGCTGCGCCACCGGGTGAAGCTGCGCACCGATGGCGGCCTGAAAACCGGCCGTGACATCGTCATCGCCGCCATATTGGGTGCCGAGGAATTCGGCATCGGCACGCTGGGCCTTGTCGCCATGGGCTGCATCATGGTGCGGCAATGCCATTCCAACACCTGCCCGGTCGGCATCTGCAGCCAGGATGAAGCCCTGCGCGCCAAATTCACCGGCACACCCGAAAAGGTCATCAACCTGATGAGCTTCATCGCCGAGGAAGTCCGCGAAATTCTCGCGCGGCTCGGCGTTCGCTCTCTGGATGAAGTCATCGGCCGCACCGAACTGCTGCGCCAGGTCAGCCGCGGCGCCGAACATCTCGACGATCTTGACCTGAACCCCATTCTCGCCAAGGTCGATGCGCCCGATCATATGCGCCGCTATGGCATCGAAGGGCATCGCAACGAAGTGCCTGACAGCCTTGATGCCGATATGATCCGCGACGCCGAACAATTGTTCACGCGCGGTGAAAAGATGCAGCTGACCTATTCGGTGCGCAACACCCATCGCGCCGTCGGCACCCGCCTGTCCTCTGCCATAACCGCAAAATTCGGCATGACTGGCCTTGCGCCTGGCCATGTCCAGATCCGGCTGCGCGGTTCCGCCGGGCAATCGCTCGGCGCCTTTGCCGTCCAGGGCATCCGGCTCGAAGTCTTTGGCGAGGCTAATGATTACGTCGGCAAGGGGTTGTCGGGCGCCACTATCGTCGTGCGCCAGATGGTGTCGTCACCGCTCGCGTCGCAGGACAATGCCATCATCGGCAACACGGTGCTGTACGGCGCCACCGCCGGCAAATTGTTCGCCGCGGGCCGCGCCGGGGAACGCTTCGCCGTCCGCAATTCGGGCGCCACCGTTGTCGTCGAAGGCTGCGGCGCCAATGGCTGCGAATATATGACCGGCGGTGTTGCCGTGGTGCTCGGCTCGACTGGCGACAATTTCGCCGCCGGGATGAGCGGCGGCATGGCCTTCATCTATGATCGCACCGGCGATTTCGAACGCCGGGTGAACCATGAATCCGTTGTAGTCACCCGGCTGGCCAGCGCCCATTGGGAGGGCCTTGTCCAGGGGCTCATCGAGGACCATGTACGTGAGACGGGATCGAAATGGGGAGCAGCACTGCTCGCCGAATGGGACCGGACGCGGACACGGCTGTGGCAGGTCTGTCCAAAGGAAATGCTGACCCGGCTGGCGCATCCACTCGATGACCAGCCGCAGCAAGTGGCAGCGGAGTGACACGATGGCAGACAATCGGCAGGACCCGCTCATCGAAAGCCTGATGGCGCTCGCCGTCAGCGCGGCACCGCTCATCAAGCGGGCTCGCGATTCCGGCATGTTCAAGGCGACGCGCGCCGAAGGGGCATCGGACGATATCGTCGATGCCGAGGTCGTGCCGCCGGCGCCGAAGTCGGCGCCTGTCGACTTTTCCGCCGAAAAAGCGGCGCTGCAGGACATCGTCGTCAACCAGGCGATGAAGATTTCGCAACTAGAAGCCGAAATCGCCAAGCTGACAGCAAAGCTCGCCAAAAGCGCCAAGGCGACGCGTCGCAGCGCCGCTTGAAGTGACGTGCCCCAGGGCGGGCTACGACAATTGCTGGTTCCCGGCGGCTTGGCGACTACCCGTTGCCGCAGGAATTTTACCGCCGGAAAAACTTTTTTTCCATGATTTTCAGCCAAATCGCGCCGGTTATGCGTATATTGTGTCAGCTTTATTCACCTGACCCCTTCCCCCGGCGCAAGAGTGCGTTAATACACTGTTATCGATATGTGGCGCCTCTACCAATATACCTTATGCCCTTTCAGTCGGAAGGTGCGGTTTGCCTGCGCGGTCAAAGGCGTGCCGGTGGAATTGGTGCGCGAATACCCCTGGGAACGCCGTGATGGCTTTGCCGCGCTCAACCCGGCAGGTCAGACGCCCGTGCTGCAGAACAGCACGGTGGTCCTCGTCGATTCATCGGCGATCTGCGATTATCTCGAAGAAACCATCGAGCGCACGCCGCTGCTGGGTGCGGGGCCGGTCGAGCGCGCCGAATCGCGCCGGCTGATCGCCTGGTTCGACCAGAAATTCTACGCCGAGGTGACAGCGCCACTGCTGTCCGAACGCATGTACAAGCGGCTGTTTTCGCGTGAGGCGCCCGACGCCGGCACGGTCCGCGATGCTGCCCGCAATGCCGAGGCGCATCTCGATTACCTCGATTTCTTGCTCGATCGCCGGCGCTGGCTGTCAGGCCCGGCCTTCGGCCTTGCCGACATCGCCGCCGTCGCACAAATCTCGGTCGCCGATTATCTCGGCGCCATCGAATGGGATGGGCACGATCCGGCACGGACCTGGTATTCGGCGCTGAAATCCCGCCCCACCTTCCGGCCCATGCTCCAGGAACGCATGGAGGGCCTGCCGCCGCCGCTACACTACGACAAGCTGGATTTCTGATCGTCCGGATGGCCCGGCGATTGCGCAACATCGGTCAGCCGGCGATGCGACCAAGCGGCTAGACCTGCGATCGCCACGGCAACCTCCAGAGCGGATACGATGAACGAACCGGCGCTCGCGAACTATCATGGCAGAATGCAGCGGGTGCTGGCCCATATCGACCAGAATCTCGATCGCGACATCGGCCTTGATGCGCTCAGCAACGTCGCGGCATTTTCAAAGCATCATTTCCAACGGCAGTTCAGCGCGACCTTCGGCATTGCACCGCACCGCTATGTCCAGCTTGCCCGCCTCAAGCGGGCATCATTCCGGCTGGCCATTCGCGCTGGCGACCGCATTACCGATATCGCGCTCGATGCCGGTTATGAAGCACCCGAAGCCTTTTCCCGATCGTTCAAGCGGTGTTTCGGGCAAACGCCGACGGCGTTTCGTCGCGCCCCTGCTTGGGAACCCTGGCTGGCCACCCTTGGCCCCTTCAAAGAGGCAAGGATCATGCATATGCAACCCGATTTCACCGCCAACGACGTCCGTATCATCGACGCTGACGCCATCCCCATCGCCTACATCGAGCATCGCGGCGCCATGGATCACGTTGGCGCCACGATCCAGCGCTTCATCGCCTGGCGTCGCGCGGCGGGGCTACACCCGCGCAACAGCGCCACATACAATATCTTCCACACCGATCCAGAAACCACCCCGGATGACCAGGCGCACCTCGATATCTGCGTCGCCACCCATCGCGATGTCCCGCCCAATGACATCGGCATCACCGGCGGACAGATTCCGGCCGGCCGTTGCGCCGTGCTGCGGATCACCGGCACCAGCACGGTGTTCGAAGCCGCCGCAGCATGGCTCTACCGCGAATGGCTGCCCCAAAGTGGCGAGGAACTCCGCGACTTCCCCTTTTATTGCCAACGAATCGAATATTTCCCGGACGTGCCCGAGCACAAGGCCGTGACCGACCTCTTTCTCCCGCTGTGCCAGGGCATCGCGCCGTCCACAGGGGCGGCGCGATAGCGTCAGCCAAGCACCAGCCGCGCCACATTGGCCAGATGCGCCAGCATCGCGGTCGTCACCACCGCGCCAGCACGCGCCTTGGTCATCGGCCCGGCGACGCGGGCCACCACGGCCGGGTTGGATACCAGCCAGTCCGCCACCGCCGCCTGCGGATCACGCCCCGCCGGCGTGATGCGGCGCAACAGCGCCAGCCGCAACCGGTCGAAATCCTGCACCAGCCCGGCCTTCAGCAAGCGTTCCCAGGGGTCGGCGGGTTCCAGCCCGAACGCGGCACCCTTGGCCCAATCCAGCCCGGTCGCTTCACCCAGCGCCGAATAAGCCGACGCCATGGCGGCTTCATCGGTGCCGAGCTCGCTCGAAAGCAGCCCGACGCCGATCGCACCGGTCAACGCTTCGATGCGCACCAGCATGGCGGCGATATCGGGCGGCGTATCCATCCCCGCCAGCCGCGCCGCATAGCGGTCCAGCTGCGCACGCGGTTCGGGACGGATCACCGAATCAAGCTGTTCACCCAGCCGGATCAGGCCGGGCTTCAACCGATCGACCAGCACCGATGGCGCGGCGCCGCCCGCCTGCCGCACCAGATCGGCGATATGGGTGCGCAACGCCGCCACGGCCGCGAGGTGCAGATCGAGGTGCAACGCACCCGTCACGGGCGCCGCGTCGATCGCCCGCCAGACGGTGCGGAAATCAAAAAGCTCCCGCGCCGCCACAAACGCCGCGGCGACATCCGCCAGGCCGACGTCCAGTTCCTCGGCAATTTCGAATGCCAGCGCCAGCCCGCCGCGATTGACCAGCGCATTGGCGAGCCGCGTTGCGATCAATTCACGGCGCAGGCGATGGCCATCGATGGCTGGCGCAAAGCGGTCGCGCATCGCCGCCGGAAAGCCCATGTGCAGATCGGGCACCAGCAACGGATCGTCGATCAGCGCGGCCGCCGAAGGCGCCACCAGCGCATCGTAGATCGCCATCTTGGCATAGGCCATCACCACCGCCAGTTCTGGCCGTTCCAGCGCCCCGCCGGCCAGCCCGCGCTGCTGCAAGGCCTCATCGCTGGCCAGACCCTCAACCTTGCGGTCAAGCTCGGCGGCGCTCGCCTCCAGTGCCTGGATCAGCCGGATCTGCCCGGCCAGCGCCGCATGGCCGCCGCGTTCGGCAATTGAAAGCGCTTGTGTCTGCAAGATGTTGTCCCGCAACACGAGTTCGGCGACATCGTCGGTCATATCGACCAGCAAGGTGTCGCGGGCATCGACGCTCAACCGCCCGGCCGCGACCTCGGTGTTCAGCGCGATCTTTATGTTCACCTCATTGTCCGAACAATCGACGCCCGCCGAATTGTCGATGAAATCGGTGTTGATGCGTCCGCCCTTGCCGCCGGCTCCCTTTTGGGCAAATTCGATGCGCCCGGCCTGCGTCACGCCAAGATTGGCGCCTTCGCCGATCACCCGCGCGCCCACATCGGCACCATCGATGCGGTGCGCATCATTGGCCCGGTCCCCGGCATCGGCGTTGTTTTCGCCCGACGCCTTGATGTAGGTGCCGATGCCGCCGAACCACAAAAGGTCGGTCTGCATCGTCAAGATGGCGGTGATCAGCTCCGATGGCGAAAGGGTCGTCGCCTCGATGCCCAGCATGGCCTGCACTTCGGGGCTTAGTGGCACCGATTTCAGGCTGCGCGCAAACACACCGCCGCCGGCCGATATCTTCGACCGGTCATAATCGTCCCAGGATGATCGCGGCAGGGCAAACATGCGCTGCCGCTCGGCAAAGCTCACCGCCGCATCGGGCGTCGGATCGAGGAAGAAATGCCGATGGTCGAACGCAGCGACCAACAGGATCGACTGGCTGAGCAGCATTCCATTGCCGAACACATCGCCCGACATGTCACCTACGCCGGCAACGCGCACCGGGTCGATCTGCACATCGGTGCCCATTTCGCGGAAATGCCGCTGCACCGAAATCCAGGCGCCGCGCGCCGTGATCGCCATCGCCTTGTGGTCATAGCCATGGCGGCCACCGCTGGCAAAGGCATCGCCCAGCCAGAAACCATGGTCCTCGGCTATGGCATTGGCCGTATCGGAAAATGTCGCAGTACCTTTGTCGGCGGCAACCACCAGATAGGGATCGGGCGCATCATGGCACACCACGCCTGCCGGCGGGATGTTACTGCCATCGGGTGCAAGATTGTCGGTCAACGACAGCAACGCGCGGATAAATACCTTGTAACTGTCGGTCCCTTCCGCCAGCCAGGCATCGCGATTTGCCGGATTGGGCAATTGCTTGGGGTAAAAGCCACCCTTGGCGCCGGTCGGCACAATAACGGTGTTCTTGACCTTTTGCGCCTTTACCAGCCCTAGCACTTCGGTGCGGAAATCATCGCGCCGGTCAGACCAGCGCAGCCCGCCCCGCGCGATCGGCCCGCCGCGCAGATGGATGCCCTCGACCCGAGGCGAATAAACCCAGATCTCGCGATAGGGGATCGGCCGCGGCAGGTTTGGCACTTGGTGGCTGTCCAGCTTGAAGGCCAGCGCTTCCGGCTCGCCCGGCACAAAGGCATTGGTGCGCAGCGTTGCCAGCATGACGGCCCGATAAAGCCGCAGTATCCGGTCGTCATCGATAGACGAAACCCCGGCCAAGCCGGCATCAATGGCCTCCAGCAGCGCCGCGGCCTTCGCCTCACACCCTTTGCCGGCGCTGGCTACCCCGGCAGGCCCGAAACGCGCCTCGAACAATCCGACAAGATCGCGCGTGACCGCAGGATAGCGCCGCAAGGCATCGACAACCGTCATCAGGCCATAGGTAACGCCGGTCTGGCGCATATAGCGGAAATAGGCCCGTAACCAGCCCGCCGCACGCGCATCCAGCCCGGTGGCAACCGTCAGCGCATTGAACCCGTCATTTTCCTGCGCGCCGAGCAAAACGCCCATCAACGCCGATTCGACCCGGGCCTTCAGCGAATCCCAATCCGCCAGCCCCGCTGCGTCATCCGCCTCCAGCAGGAAATCATGGATCCAGCCGAGCTTGCCCCCCGCGAGGTCGAACGGGAACTCCTCAATAACACGCAGTCCGAAATTCTCCAGCACCGGCACCGCTTCGGATAGCGGGATAATCTTGCCCAGCCGATAGATCTTCAACCGCAACTGCGTCGGCGCATCCCCGGCCTTGCGCATCAAGCGTACGCCGCGGTCATCAACATCGTGCAGCGCCGCCAGCGCCAATATGTCGGCTGCGGCTTCCTCCGCGATATGCTGGGCGCGATAACTCGCCGAAAACGCCCGGCCGTGGCTGATCGACAGACGTGCGGCGCGTGCCGGCCCGGCCTCGCGGACCAGCGCCACCTCCAGGTCTTCCTCCCAGCCGCGCACAAGCTGGCGCAGCCGCCGGTCGAGCTCGGCCTCCTGCACCGGCCCGAATGCCTCCGCAACCGCCTCGGGCAGCGCGATGATATAGTGCACCCGCGCCAACCCCTCGGATCGCAGTTCGACCTCATAACGGCTCAGGCGACCGCCGGTCGCCTCCGTCAGCATCCGGCCGACGTTCTCGCGCACGCTGCTGGTATAACTGTCGCGCGGCACATAGACGAGGATCGACACAAAACGGCCAAAGGCATCGGCGCGGGCGAACAGCTTGGCGCGCGGCCGGTCGAGCAGCGACAAAAGCCCCAGCGCCATCGATTTCAGCTGTGCGGTCGGCGCCTCGAACAGTTCCTGGCGCGGGAAATGCTCCAGCAAATGGACCAACGCCTTGCCGCTATGGCCCGTCGATGAAAATCCGATGGAATCGATGATCTCGCCGACCTTGCGGCGCAGCAGCGGCACCTGACGCGGCGACGCACCCAGCGCCGAGGAAGTGTATAGCCCCAAAAAGCGCGTCTCGCTGATCACCCGGCCCTGATGATCAAATCCCTTGACCGAAATCATGTCGCCGTTGACCCGGCGGTGCACCGAAACCACCGCGCCCGATTTGGTGATGAGCAGTGGTTCAGGCGATGCCAGCAATGATTTCAGGGCGCGCGGCGTGTCATCATCACCAGCAACACCGGTCCACACCGGAAAAGCAGGATCGCGCAACAGGCCAAGCCCGCCATCCGAAACCAGCCGCATCGCCGTATCGTCCAGACCACCCGAAAGTGCAAAACGCCGCACGCCGAGCAGGGTGAAATTATCGGCCGCGAGCCATTCCAGAAACGCAAGCACCTCGGCAGCGCGGTGCGGCGCAATCGGCGGCGGGTTTTCGGTCAGGTTGCGCACCGCGAGACGCAGCGCCGCCAGCATCGCCGGCCAGTCCGCAACCGCCGCCTCGACATCGGCGAGCACGCCCTGCAAGCTGGTTACCAGCTCGGTCCGGGCGCGGGCAGCGGCGCGTTCGACCTCGACATAGATGAGCGATTCCCGCGTCACGCCCGGCGCCAGAGGCCCCTTGGCAAGACCGATGAGCTCCAGCAGCCGGCCCTTGGCATCACGGCGAACATCGATGACCGGGTGCAGCAGCCGGTCGATGTCAAGGCCGGCGGCGGTGATCGCCGCCGATGCCGAATCGACAAGAAACGGCTTGTCCTCAGTGATGATGGCGAGCGCCATGCGACGACGGCGCAGGCCGCCATGGCCTTCGCCATCGCTGGTCTCGGCCGGTTCAAGATGGACGATCGATTGGCCCGGCGGACGCGAACCTACGGCAACGGCCATGAATTGCGCAATCGCCGCGCGGCCGGCCGCGTCAAGGTCCTCCAACTCGCCAGGAAGCGCCGTATCGAACAATGCACCGGTAAGAATCGCAGCATCGGCCGCAATCGCCGATTTCGAAATCGAAGCGGATTTTGGTGTCTTTTCCTTCACCGGCGGGTGTTTTTTGGCCAGATCATTGGGGTTGGCTGACACTTTTACGCTCCGTTCACGGCATTTGCGCGGCTTATGCGCCTCGCCGCCAGCCAAGGGCAAGCTGCCGTTTACGTCACGCCAGTGCATCCGGAGCAAAAGGATCGCGGGCACTGCCCCCGGGTCGCGCCATCCGCAAGGCGGCGCCAACCTCCCGCCTCAACCGCGCTGCGGCGCCCCGCGTCAACAATTGGCGCCAGTTGAAAATCGCCTGCACGCGGTCCTCGCCCGACCGCTGACCGGGGCCGGCCAGCGGCAGCACGATGCCCCGCACCAATATGGTTGCCCCACCCGGCATGAACACGTCTGCTTCGAACGGCAGCGGCCGGCGCTGGATGGCGATAAGATCGCAGGCGGCGCGCAATTCAATCGCAATGCCGTTCTGCCCGTCCAGCGTCATGCCGACTACCAGGCCAAAGGCCGCGACAAGCCCCGCGCCAACCCCCTCGACCACCGCGCTGCCGCCCGGATCGGCGATGATGAGGCTGTTATTCTCAAACCCGGTGACCCGCTTGCGTCCGGTTTCGATCCAGCGATCGTGCGCCCGCATCGCCATACGCCGCTCGTGCAACGCAAACCCCGGCGGCAAGTCAAACAGCTGTGCCACCCATCCGGCGCCCGGTCCCGCATTATAGTTACCGCCGCTGTGCATTCCCGTTCATTCCCGCCCGCCGGCACGCTCGTCGCGCCATCACCAAGCATAACGGCAGCAACCCAAAGCATTTGCGCGCCAACCGAGCCGCAGCAGCCGATCTGCCCACAACGCATTGTCGATTCCGCATCACCAACGCTTGCCGGGGCCGCTGCCGCCTGATAGAGGCTCGCGCCCATACCGAAATATGCCGCTTTAGCTCAGCCGGTAGAGCACATCATTCGTAATTAGCGGGTCCCCGCTAGAATGACGTGTTAGATCAGGTGGTTAGAAACGCGTTAGGTATGTTAGTAGGGTATTAGTAGGGGTTAAGCCGCTTTAGCTCAGTTGGTAGAGCACGTCATTCGTAATGACGGGGTCAGGTGTTCGAGTCACCTAAGCGGCACCACTACTTCTTTGAAAAAGTAAAAAAATCGGTAATCCCGTGGGCTGGCAAGGCCAGCATGGGATACCCGTCTTTAAGCCCCGTCACTCTTGCCGGGCATACAACGCCGAGCCATAACTTTCAGCACGGGCTCAGTACCTCCCTTCAAAAGGCGACCGAAGAGGAGGCGGCAATTCCGTGGGCGAAAGCCTAAATCGGGCCTGCCAACACAACGCCGGTCTAAGCGGCTTTGGCGTTGGAGCTACAAGCAGGCAATACTGGGTGTCAGGCGGGGCGCTGATTGGCCTGAACCGAATAGGATCGTCGAATGGAAGCGCCGACGCCGTCACATTCGAATGCTCGGCGCCCAGAGTGTTGGACGGCGATGCCTTAGACTGTGACCAGCAGCGCGTAAGGCTCCAGGGCATCGATGCACGCAAAATCTAAGAGCACTGCCGAGCGGGCAGCTAATGCGCGCCGGGCGATCCCTACGCCAGCGCGGTGAACCTTGGCCATGCGCGACGCAAGCTTTATGATGTCCATGAGAAGACACGGTCGCCGATCGCCGCCGAAGGGTTGCGCCGCATCGGCGCGCTCTATGACATCGAGCGCGAGATCGGCGGCCTGTCGCCCGAGCGCCGCCTGGCGATCCGCCAGGAACGCAGCGTGCCATTGCTCGCCGATCTGCGCACCTGGATGGAGACCGAGCGCCGGCGGCTGTCGAGCAAGAGCGACCTCGCCAAGGCCCTGCAATATGCGCTGGGCCGGTGGACGGCACTGGCTCGGTTCACCACCGATGGCCGCCTCGCAACCGACAACAACGCCGCCGAACGGGCGCTGCGCGGCATTGCCGTCACCCGCAAGAACTTCCTGTTCCTCGGCTCCGACCGTGGCGGCGAGCGTGCCGCTATCATCTACACCGCGCTGGAGACCGCCCGCCTGAACGGCATTGACCCGGAAGCCTGGCTCGCCGATGTCATCGACCGTCTCGCCTGCGGCCATGGCCAGCGCGACATCGATGCATTGTTGCCATGGAACTGGCGATAGGAGCCTGCCAGAATGGCGGCATGACCGCCGAGACCATCGCCCGCCTGCGCATCAGCCTTGACGATATCCGCCCGGAGATCTGGCGGGTGGTGGAGATCCAGACCTCCGCCAGCCTGAAGGCGGTGCATGACGTCATCCAGGCTGCCATGGGCTGGCAGGATTATCACCTGTGGGACTTCGATGCCGGCGGTCGCCGCTATGGTCTGCCCGATCCCCAATGGCCGATCGATGACCTTGCGGCCGCCAAGAACACCAAACTGTCCAGCCTGATCGAGCGTGGGATCACCACGATGACCTATACGTATGATATGGGCGATGACTGGCGCCACACCGTCACCATCCAAGTCGTCGAAACGGGTGATGCCAAGGTCGACTATCCGCGGTTCGTCGCAGGCCAGCGCCGCTGCCCGCCCGAAGACGTCGGCGGCTTGCCCGGGTTCGAAAACTTCCTCAACGTCATCGCCGACCCCGCCCATCCGGAACACCGCGAAGTGCTGCGTTGGTACGGCAGACCCTATAATCCAGAAGACATGGCCGAACTCGCTGCCAGGCGCCGTATCGGCGTCATTGCACGCCGCCGCATCGCCGCGAAAACCGCCGCCGCCAAACGGAAATCTGCCGCTGCGGGGTTTGGCTGACGCTTAAATAGAGGCAGTATAAGAAGTATAAGTAAATCAAGAATTCTACTCTGGGAAAAAACCCAAAAAAAAGGGAGCGACCGTTGGCCGCCCCCTTACCTATTCTTCTTATATCGGGCGCTACATAACGTCGTCGTCACCGCGCTCCGCGCTTGGGTCGGGGTCGCTCTGCCAATCATCGACGGCAGCCCAGGCAATAGGCATGTTCATGTACTTTGAAAATGCCCTACGAGCCTGCGCCAGAGATGGAAAATCATACTGTGTCGAACGCTCCTGAAGGAACCCCGAATCGACCGTCTTGACGAAATAGGTGCCGCCCTGACCCGTGCGGACCTGCGGCAACACCTTGTTTATGAACCGTCCGAGCCGGACCAAATCCATCCGGCGAGCATCACGGTGTAAATCATGTAGGTGCCCCAGCATCGCGCGAATGGTCGTTGAAGATGGACCGGCGATCCAGTTCTGGGGAAGTCGTCCCTCTTCAAGAATACCATGAAGATATCGAACCTCCGCAGGCTGTGCGAGAAGCGTCTGCTCGAAAAGAGCCTCGGTCTTGATTGTCTTCTGCGGGTTCGGTCCAACCGCGACGTCGCGGGTTAGAAGCTCGTGCAGCATGGCTGCATATCCGCCATTGTCCATCTGCGTCTGAATCGCAGCGAAATACGCATGATCCTCCCTTTTGCCTTCTCCTACCTCGATCACCATCCAGCGGCGGTCGCCCTTGTCTGCGGGGACAACGGAGGCCTCGTTCGACGCAATCATGAACATCATGTTGTTTGGCACCGTGATTGCATCCACGCCCTTGCGTTCAAGTACGATCAGCGGGTCGGTAATACGGGTCTTGATTACGCCCGCCTCCCTGCGATTTCCGCCGAAAATTCCCTCATCTATGAAAATAAAACGCTTGGCGAATAAGTGCCCGCTAAACCTGCCGGTCACGTGCTCGGCGTGCGTAACGGTGATGAAATGCGTCCCCCACAATCTGCCGTAGGCGTGCGCAAGCACGCCCTTGCCAGTACCGGGAAACCCGATCAACACGGGTGCCGTGCCGATCACCAGCCCGGGCCGCTGGACGCCCCGCGCCATCCAGTTCAGCAGCCAGGCGTTGATCTCGGCATCGCTCTGACTGATGTTTTCGAGGATGTGGCCTTTGAGGAGTGACCAGTCGCCGGGCGCGGGGTCTACCGCAAAGCCCCTCCATAGGTTCCATGTGTCGCCGTTGTGCCCTGGCGCCATTGCCGGATCGAATTCAACGCGCGTATAGTGGGAGGCCCTTCGGTGAATTATCCATGCGCGCGCCTTCTGAATCCGCTCGACGTCGCCGTCAGGTGACCGACGCTCGATGACCTCGCCGGCGAGGCGGTCGAAGAACGGCAGCTTGCCAATGAATATCTCTTCTGGGCCTCCTGTTGCGTTCTTGATGATAATCTCAGTGGTGCGACCGTGGGTATAGATGCCGTAACTCGCGTTCATTTCTCGGACCATCGGGTCCGTCGGCCCATTCCAGCCATGCTGCCGGGCCAAATAGAAGATCGAGGCAATCCCGACTTCTCCACTCGGCTTCAGGCCGTCCCAAAACTTGCGCGTCGCTTCCGGCCCGGGATACTTGGCCGGGCAGGAGGCCGACCATTCATCGAACATGGCGATCGCGCCTTCGCCAAACGAATCCTTCATCGCAAGCCCAACCCGGACCCACGTAAGATAGGTGTCGGCAGGCAGATGCTTGAGTGCGGTACGTACTAAGTCCTCATCCCCCTCCAGGCGCACGAACGCCGCCGGTCCCTTTTCCTCGTCAGCCAACTCAGGCACCGGAGCACTGAATCGTAGCATGACCTCGTGGAGGACAACTGTCTCCCACTCGATGGGTTCAAGCGACTGGTCGTTGAGCAAGACAGACTCGCGAGCGCCCGGCAGGGCGATAAGATTTCCGAGCTTGTCCGGGCCCACCCGGTCCTGTTTGGGAAAGATTTCAACCTCACCCTTTGCGACGCCACCCGTCCCATCCCGTAGCCCAGCGGACGCCAGCATGTTGCGAATTAGATGCCGAACGTGGCGGGCGTTCTGGGGCTTCTCCCACAGAAACCACAGATGAATTCCGCGCCCGCCTCCCGAGCGGAACGCATGTACACGCAGCCCCAGCAAGACAGCGGCAGCAATGATCTTCATCGCGGCATCCACCATCCCCGGCCACAACAGCAACCCGTCATGGGAGTCGAGGTCGATTACCGCCGCCTGTGTGTTAACACCCTTTACGAGGTATGCCCCAATAGGGGCGCTGCTGTTCAGATGGCGCTCGACAATGTACTTCGCAGGCTTTTCACGCTTCGGAAGATACGACCCATCTTCGCGCCTGATCGCATAAACGTCGGTACGTGCGTGCTCCAGCAGGAACAGGACGTAGTTGATCTTTCCCTCGGCCATCACATTTCCTCCCCTGCGGGGGCGACGCGATGCGATGCGATCCAGTCCTCGATTGCAGCTGGTTCATAGCGAACGGCTCGGCCATGCCGAACGTACGCTGGGCCGCCGCCCTCCCACCGCTTGCGCTGGAGCCATGCGGGCGAGACTGCCAGCAGCTTTGCTGCCTGTGTTTCGTGAAGTAGCGGAGCACTCGGAAGTGACCCGTTTCTGGGTGAGCTGGTAGGGGAAGTCATTAGGTCCTCCTTGCTAGAGGACGGTCGATCTATGGGATTTCGTCGTCGAGGTCGCTGTACGAAGGTGCATCAACTTGTACATTGACAGGGTTCGCATCTTGGGTTGGTACGCCGACACTGTGCAAAAGCAGCTCTATCTCGTTGATCGCCAGACCCTCTAGAACCTCAGGCATGGAATCATGTTGAAAAATCCCTAATTCTGCTTTTTCCCGATTTTTAGCAAACTTTCTTACAATTCGCCTGACAACAGATTCCAGATCGGCCGCTATAACATTTCGTTCTCCTAGCAGCCTTCGTACAATACCCCTAAATTTGTCGTCGCTGGCTCCCAAAATATGCACCTCCCAGGCCATTGCCTGTAAGATTTCATCATCGTCCTTCTCGTTGCTGCCGGTAATCGCCATGCGCCCAAAGATAGCCTGCATAGCGTCATCAAGCCGCTTCGCCTCGCTTCTCGGCTCCAACTTGTCATCTGGTGCCGCACGAACAATTGACGCCAATATTCGTCGAATGACGACGAGATTCGGCGAAAAACCCCGCTGTTCATAGTACCAAAATGCTTCAGCCGACGTAGCAAACCCTGCGCTTATTGCAGCTTCGCAATTTTCCCGGAATTGTTCCGGCAATCGGTAAAGGCATTGGCCATCTTCGCGCTTAGGCGGCCTGCCGATATCCAGCGGTTTCCCCATCCACTAACTCCAATATTCGTTTCGCAACGCGTTCAACCGGACCCCGCAGCCGCTCCACATCGATCACAATATAGCCACCTGTTACGTCGCTGTCAGCGCGATGGTTGAGCAGCCGCTTGAGCGCGTAGTGCGGCACGTCCAATGATTCCGCGATGGTGACGAAAGTCCGACGCAGGTCATGCAGCGTGAACCGAATTCCGCTTGTTACCGTCACACGAGCATAAAATTTCTTGGTTTCGACAATGTGCCCGGTGTCGCCGCGGCCGGGGAACACCCACACCGACTCGGGGTCGTTGTCGCGCCGTGCCAGCAGCAGGTCGAACAGGAAGGCCGACAGCGGCAGTTCCAGCGGGTCGCCGTTTTTAGTTGTTGGCACTGTCAGGGTGCGGCCTTCAAGATCAATAAACTCCCATCGCAGCCGCGCAATCTCCGAACGGCGCATGCCGGTGAACAGCGCGATCAGCAGGAAGTCGCGAACATAGCCCTCCTCCTGGTGTACAGCGCGCCACCACTTTGGCAGGCCGTGGGCCGGGACCACGCTGCGCCGCCGCCGCTCTGAATTCCAGGCCCGCGCCTGCGTCAAGATCGAGACCGGATTGGGCGGAAGCTCGCCATGCGCGGCGGACGTGAAGTTATAAACGGACCGAAGGTGGCGCATGATGTTGTTAGCCATGACGGGCCCATGATCCTCACCGACTTTGCGATGGTGATCAAGCACCATGCGCCGGCTAATCTCGCCGATGGGCTTGCCCGCCCAGTCTTTGAGGTAGATGTCGATGGACCGCCGATAGTTTTCCGTGCTGGTCGCCGCCAGGGGGCGGCGCTGGAAGAAGTCGTCGAAGGCCTCGCGCACCGACATCGCGGATGCGCGCTTTGCCCGGCGTTCACCGTTCGGGTTTCGGCCCTCGGCCATCTCGCCCAGCACCTTCAGCGCGCGCTTGCGCGCGGCCTCAGGCGTCACCGGACCATACTTGCCGATGGTGACGCGCACCGTGCGGCGCGCCACCTGCCCCTCAGCAAAGAAGACCTTGCTCTGCGTTCCGACCCGCAGGCCGAAGCCTGCAAGGCCGGTGTCGCGGTAGAGAATTTGCCCGGAAGAGACCGGGGGAATTGCGTCTATGCTGCGCTTGGTAAGATTCATCACGGGCATGGTTGTCACCTCCAAGCCATGTCCATTTAATCGAAATTGGCAAGAAAGATATATATTTCAACATAATAGTGGTTAATCTCAGACTCGTTGCGGCTCTTTCAAAGAATTTCACCGTCACCGGTCACACCGTCGCGTCCGCAGGCATTGTGTCGGCGACCGCGCGCACTAGCGCCATCTCATCGGCGCCAATGGCACGGGCGATAATCAGGAATTCTACAAGGTCGAGCCGCCGCTCGCCCCGTTCGATCTTGGAAACGAACGACTGAGGCTTGGCGAGGCGCGCTGCAAGATCCATCTGCCGTAGTCCGGCCTCCCGACGTGCGGCAATAAGCACGCGAAGTAGTACCCCATAGGGTTCGGAGAAGACGGAGCGAGGCACTACCCAAAACTGCTAGAACCCCTTTCGGGATATCCCAGAACGGGTTATCGCCAGTTCGAACTAGTAGTTTGAGAGGATAGCTATGGTGATGGCATCACAGGCAGGGCGGACAAGTAAGCGCTCTGGATGTCTCGTTGCGGTGGCGTTGATCTTCGGAGTTGGCCTTATTGGTTCGCTGGCTTCCAATCTTGGGGGCGCAAAGGAGAGCGCGCTCGACAATGCGGAGCGGGCGCGCGCGGACGGGGACCTTGCCACGCTGAGCGCAGCGCAGCAGGCGATACAACAGTCAATAAAAGACCCGGCGACGGCAGAGTTCTCCAGTGGATTCGGCCGGGTTAAACACGGAAGGCGCGTCGCCTGCGGTGATGTTAATGGCAAGAATAGCTTCGGTGCGCTTGCAGGTAGGCAGCGGTGGCTCGTCATCGCTGACCAGAATGTCGCCATGGTTCGTGCGCCTGACAATCTACGCACCTTCGTTCCGCCCTGGAACAAGTACTGCACGGGATCGGATGATCGTGATAAACCTATATCAGTTGAGATTATCGGCATTTATCTGGGGATGCGACCGCCCACCAAGCTGAAGCCATTCGACGAATCCCGAAACGTCTGGGTTTATCGCGGTGCACGGCCCGCAGATTACCTCGGCATTCCAATCGCTGATGCATGGTTCGAGATGCACCGAGGACGTGTGTATGGCGTGAGCATGAAGGGTGCTGGCACCGACGCGTATGAGCGGTGGCGTGACGAAATTCGCCGCCATTACGGGGCGGTCTCGAACGTGGGAAGTGGCGAGTTCCCTATGTTGACGTGGGAGTGGGGAGCACGTGATCCAGTCGCCGACCTGTCCTACAACGCAGCGACGCGGGAGGCGCTGCTTCGGGTGAGGATCTCGCCGCGCTAACCAACATGAAAATCCGGCCGGTGCTGCATTAGCAAATGCACAAAAACAGCTTGTGCCTTTGCGTCCACTTCCTCCGGGCGATAGCTTTCCGGCAGCCCGGTCTTGTCGTCATACAGGAAGTCGTTGATCGCCACGCGTACACTGTCCCGCGTCGCCTGCTTCGCCACAAAGTTTTGAATGGCATCCATCTGGGCCTTCAGGATGTCGTAAAGACCGACCGCCACAGCCTTCAGCCGCTTGATATCGCCCTTGTCGAGATCGGGCTTCACCAGCAAATCAAACAACGCCAACGTATCCTCGTCCAACCCCTCCCGCACCGCCCGCTGCTGCTCATCGTCCAGCATTTCGACCAGTTTCAGCAACGCGGCGAACGTCCGCTCAATGGTCACGGCGTCTTTTTCGTCATTGTACCCGGCCACCAGCTCTTCATAATGCCGCTGGAAATCGGTGCGCAGCGGGTTTTGGCGCAGCATCTGGTCGAGTTTGCGCTGGATGGCATCCTTCAGGCTTTGCACCGTCGTGTTCTTTTTCGGGCTGCGCGCAAACTCCGTCCGCAGCTTTTCAAAATCGATCTGGCTGATATCGTACAGCTTGTCCGGCGTCGCCGCGGTTTCGGGGCGGATTTCGATGCTCTCGCTCACCAGCGCCTGCAATTCGCGCATGATGGCCGAAATATCGGCCTGTTGAACGTCCTGCTCCAGGTTGTTGTAGATAACCTTGATCGCCGCAAACTGCTGGCGGTAACCGTTCACCGGCTTGAAGTTCACGCACGCTTTGAATTTGCTGAACACCGCCCGCGCCATGATCTGAAAGCGTTTGCGGCTTTCGTCATTCTCGTTGACCGCTTCCTTGGCATCGATGATCGCCTTGTTGCGCTCGAACCCCGTCTTTTCGATAATATCGAGCAACCGGAACCCGCGTTCCTTTAAAAAGTCCTCAACCGCCTCGATGGCTTCCGCCAAATCCGCTAGCAACTCCTCCGGCGGCCGCACTGGGTCGGTCTCGGTCGACGGCCCCTGCCCAATCACCCCGGCATAGGTCGCCAGCGCCTTGCGCAGGTTCTTTAAAATCCCGCAATAATCGACGATCAGCCCGTTATTCTTGCCCTCGTTCACCCGGTTCGCCCGCGCAATCGCCTGCATCAGCGTATGCGCCTTCAACGGCTTGTCGAGATACAGCGTCGCCAGGCTCGGCACATCAAATCCCGTCAGCCACATGGCGCAGACGATGGCGATGCGGAACGGGTGATCTTCCTTCTTGAAGGCGCTTTCCACGTCCAGCCGCTTGCCGTCAGCGGTGTCGAAACCGTTCTTGATCAGCGTTCGGTGCGGGATGATGTCGAGGTCCCATTTCTTGAATCGCTCCACCTCGCCCTGTTCTTCGGACACGATGACCGCCGTCCGCGTCGCCCGCGCCCAGGCCAGTTGCTTCTGCCGCGTCACCAGTTCCTGCTCATCGGTCGCCGCGGCCAGCTCGGCTTCCAACACACCGATCCGCGTCGCCCAATGCTTTTCGATCAGGCCGTGCATCTTCACACAAGTCAGCTTGTCGATACACACCAGCATCGCCTTGCCGCTTTCCCAACCCGTTGTGTAATGCGCGACGAAATCCGCAGCGATGGTGTCGAGCCGCTTGGGCTCGGTAATGATGTGATATTCGCGCTTCAGCTCGCGTTCCAGCCGCTCGGTCACATCTGGATCATCGAGCGCCATTTCCTCCAGCTTGGCGGCGATCTTCTCGTTCAGCTCGGTGGTCGCCACCCCCAGCTTTTCGCCGCGCGCATCATAGTAAAGCGGCACCGTCGCATTATCCTCGACCGCGCGCTGGAAATCATAGGTCGAGATATAATCGCCAAACGTTTGCCGGGTGATCTCATCGCCGGTCATCAACGGCGTGCCGGTAAAGCCCAGGAAGCTGGCATTGGGCAAAGCGTTGCGCATGTTCAACGAAAGCACGCCATTCTGCGTCCGGTGCGCCTCGTCAGTGATAACGATGATGTCGTCACGGTCGGAATAGGCGATGTCCGCTTCCTGGTTAAACCGCTGGATCAGCGTGAAGACATAGGGCTTCTGCACCGCCAGCAGTTCGCGCAATTCGGCGCCCGATCCGGCGCGCACCTGCGATTGATCGTTGTTGACCAACCCGCAGCCGGCAAAGGTGCCGTAAATCTGGCCATCCAGATCGATGCGATCGGTGCAGATCAGGAAGGTGAAATTGCCGCCCAGCTTGCGGTGCACCTTCTGGGTGAGCATGGCGATGGAATAGCTTTTGCCCGATCCTTGCGTATGCCAG
>JBBQYI010000006.1:0-61065 GCA_038208825.1 Sphingomonadales bacterium
TGATTGGCCTTGGTCCAGCCGGCATAATGTTCGTCGAGGAACGCACCCCAGGTCAGCGGCTGCGGTTTGGGCTTGCGGTTCTCAATCGGGTCTTCGCCTCGATAGAACTCAGCCAGAATACGGCGGGCGTTGTCGCGGGCATCGCTGGCGCCGATCGCATCGGCGCGGCCCAGCTTGATCCGGCGACCACGCACAAACTCGCAGAAATAGGTTTTGGTGCCGCCGGCCTCGACTCTGAGCAGCAGGCCGTTCAGTCTCACGTCGCGGACTTCATAAGGCTTGGGTTTGGGTTTCAAACCCTCGACCAGAGTTTGGCCGAGCAAGACCTTCACAACGAATCACCAGCAAACAGGGCGAGGAGCACCGGCTGATTCAAGTGCATATCAAGTGCAACTTCTAGAAACGCAATGCATCTTGCGGAAACGTGATGCAACACAACACTCTCCTCTATCAATCTGTAAAACAACGACAATAATAGTATATCTCGTTGCTTGACGATGCAATAGAAATCGCTATTTTTAGGGCTCCGAAGGCAGGGGTCACAGGTTCGAATCCTGTCGGATGCACCAAAAATTTCAGTGACATAGATGTCGGTCGGCAGGATTCTATTTGCCGATTGCCCGAGAAATGCCCGAACATCGGCCACAATTTGGTCGAATCGATCGCCTGGCAAGGGCGCCAAGCATGAGCATCAAGCTCATGGCCGCGGCAGAGGTACCAGCATCACGCAAGATGGTCCTTCTCGTCATCGCGGACATTGTGAACGACGAAGGAGCGGGCTGCTTCTTTTCAATGGCGACGATCGCACGAAAGGCAGGGATGTCATGGCGCGCTGCGCAGAGAGGTGGCTGCGATCCACAACGCGATAGGGAGCGAACAAAAGGTCAATGCGCTTTGAGAGGTGTGTCGATCCTCCGTTTTCGAAAGGCCACGCGAGCCCAATTCGAATTTCACCCGCGCCTTTCGCCGTGCGGCTGGTATGACGCCAGGCGAACGTCGCAACGCCGATCGGTAAAAGCGCCAAGACAATCTGCAGCACCCGAAGCGATACGCGACGAGCCGATCTCAATTCCGCTGGTGCATGAATATATGCGTTCATCAACGAAACGCGAGCCGCGCTATCCTGTCTTCTCGAACGCAGCGCTGATCCGCAGCGTCACCTCGTCTCCGATGAAGGCCATGTCTGCCCTCACGCCGAAGTCCGAACGCTTGATCGTCGTCGTCGCATTGAAACCTATCGTGTAGGCCTTGGTGAGCGGGTTGATCCCGGCACCGTTGAAACGCGCGTCGAGCACTGCCGGTCTGGTGACGCCGTGGACGGTCAGGTCCCCTGTGATCGCGGCGCGGTCGGCAGCGGTGCGCTCGATTTTGGTGGCAACGAAGTGGATGTTCGGGAACCGCGCGGCGTCGAACCAATCCGCGCTCTTCAACTCGCCGTCGAGCGTTGTGTTGGTCGTGGTGACCGAGGCGGTTGGGATGTTTATCTCGAGTTTGGCAGTCTCAAGCCGCTTCGGATCGAGGCGAAGCGTGCCGCTCGCCCCGGCAAAGTCGCCATACCACTCCGTAAAGCCCATGTGTGAGACGCTGAACTGAATGCGGGTGTGCTTCGGCTCGACAGCATATTTCCCTGCGGCGACGGCAGTTGCGTCGGGGTTGGCCGCGCCGGTCGCGAGCGCTTGGCTGGCGACAAGGACGAAAACGGCGGCGGTTACGACAAGTCTCATGGATCACCTTGATTCCGGACGGCGCTGTCCACTGTTGCAGCCAGGATGCGGTCGAGAGCAGCGGCCGAATAAAGCGAGCCAGCTTCGGCAGAGCGCAGCGCGACAATATCACGGCCAAAGTCTGCTGCCCAGCGTTCCAGCCCTCGCCTCATGGCGACAGCATCATTTGCCGAAGCCTGCAGACGTCGCAGTTCGCTGTCACGCCGCGCCAGCCGGCGGGTGATATCAGGGGTGACGGTCAAGCGTTCGTCGATGCGACCAAGCGTCGATCTCGCCGCCGTGATCAGCATGTGCGCCGATGCGGCATCGCCCTCCGCAAGGGCGGTGCGGGCTGCTGTCACAGCGGCGATGGCATCTTGCGCCTCGCCGGTCACCGTACGCGGCACTGCTTCATTGCAGCCGGGACGCAGCGCGCGGACATAGGCGGCTAGGCCATCGAGAACCCGCGCCGGCGGTTCGAGGCCGTCGAACTCCTCGACGACGAGCCCATGGATAAAACGCCTAAGCGCCGGGTCGCTGGGATCGCGGCTGACCTTGGGCGGGTCAGCGGCAAGGTCGGGGATTGGCCGTGGGTTGAAAACGCCGTCGCCGCGCCGGCTGCTGAACAGCGAACTCGTGACATCGGCGGTGCCGGGCATTCCCGAAACGCCGGGGAAGGCAAAATGCGGGTTGCCGCGCCCCGCGACATGGCAGGCAGCGCAGGACAAGCCGGCGCGCGCCGCCTGGCCGCCAAGCAGCAGCGGCGCCGAAAACATCGCGCGACCGACGGCGATCTGCGCCACGATTGCCGCGTCGGCCGAAGGCACCAGACATTCGGCAGGACGGGTCGTCAGCACACGGATCACTTCGGCACGGGGGAGTGCCGGTGCAATCCAGCGCATTTCGCGCAGCGGCGGGGCGGGCGCAGGCGCCGCAGCGGTGAGCCCGATGCAGCTTAAAGCGAGTGCGGCGAGCGACCGGCGACAATCCATGCGCGCAGTTCCTCCGCCTCGGTGCAGCCAAAGCGGCACTGGCCATCAAGTTTCGCCAGCATGCGCCGGGCGCCGGCCATGTCACGGCGCTCGACCATCAATTCGCCAAAATATTCGGTGGCGCCGCGGTGCCCGGGTGCCGCCGCCAGCGCGGCGCGATAATAGGTTTCGGCGATGTCGAAGCGGCCGAGTTTGCGGTTGGCAAAACCGAGATAGGTCAGGATATCGGGGTGCGGCCCAAACACCTGCTGCGCCGCCTGAAGGGCAGTGATTGCAGCCTCGTAGCGACGTTCGTTGATCAGCGCCACGGCGGCCAGATACTGGCTGTCGCCAAAGCTGCTTGATGCCAGTAACAGGCTGCCGGCCGGGACCGCCATCGCTGACGGCGCCGATGCTGCGGCAGGCGTGCCGGTGCCGGCAAGCGCTGCGGCCACGGTTTCGTCGGCGGCCTTCAGGTCAGCGGCCTTGGGGCAGGTTTCGGCGCACGCACCGCGCTGGGTGCGAATGGCGTTGAGCGTTTCCTGTGCCTTGGCGGTTTCACCCAAGCCGGCGTCGGTCAAACCAAGATCGCGCCATGCCATCACCATCCCGCTGTCCAGCTTGGCTGCCTTGGCGTAATATTTGCGCGCGCCCTTGAGGTCGCCCAGGCCGGTACGCGCAACACCGGCAAGGTATTGGGCATTCGCGTCGCCCGAGGCGACGGAAAGCACATGGTCGAACGATGACTTGGCCTTTTTGAAATCCTTGGCTTCGAGAGCAGCCACGCCGGCGCGATATTCGACCGCGGGGTCATACCGCGGGGCACTGTCGCCAGGCGCCTGCGATAGGCCGCCGCCGCCGCCGCCGCCGCCGCCCGAAGCCAGCGCCGGCGCCGCCAGCGCGAGACCTGCAACTAGGATCGGCCACAGGATACGCATGGTAATCTCCATTCAATCGCCAGCAGAGGTATCATATCGGCCGCATCTGCACTAGGCGGCGTCGACAAATTTGAGCCGGTATCTCGCTGCGGCGGAATGGACCATGCCAATGAAGCTGCTGGCCAGTTGGTCGTATCGGGTCGAGATGACGCGGTTGATCTTTACCTGCAGCACAGCCGTTGCTGCGCGGCAGTGTTGATCGGCAGACACTTGATGAGCCATGTTCGGGCTACCACGATGCCTGTGGTGGGCGCACGGGCAATTTCTCCACCGCCGAGGGGAGAAGAGTCGTTGGCTGCTGTTGATTGCGGTGGGCCTGCTGCGGCAGTGTCAATGCGACAGGCGCTCTCACCGGCCTTCCGCGCTTCGCGCACCAGAACGACGCCCTTCTTCCGCAGGCCTGAAAGGTGCGCGCGGACGGTGTGCGGCTGCCAGTGAGGGCTGCGGGCTGCGGAGGTCACTGTTGGACGAGGTCGTAAAATCGCAGAGCATCGAGGGATCTCAATGAAATAGTCCCGCCTGTTTGGACAATTTGGCAGCGACGTTAAGCTGATCCCGGGTTTCGATCACACCGCCAGTTGGCGTGTTTCCAATGGCGGCGCCATCCCGAAAAAGGTAGACGTTGCTCGCAATGGGCCACTTAAAGGGCGGGACGGAATCTCGGCCGGAGAGGAATGGCATGCAATTTGACCAGAACGGGTTTTGGACCAAAGATTCCGGGCTTGATTTGCCAGTCATCGCGCAGGTTGCAAAGGTCGAAGCGGGTGCGGCGATCCGCGAAAAGCAAAAGGGCATTTCAGGAGTGCGCCGAAGGTGACGCGATACGGACGCTGGCCACTCGTCATGGCGCTGCTTGCCGTCACCATTGCTGGTCTCTGGTTGGGCCGCCGCCAGTTGAGCGACGCCGTTGTTGCGAACTGGTTCGCCGACCAGCAGATACAAGCGCGATATCACGTTGCTGCGATCTCGCCAGACTCAGCGGTCCTTGACGATGTTTCGATCGGCCCGGCAGATCGCCCCGATTTCACCGCGCGGCGCGTCATCGTCGCCTTGGGCTGGTCCCCCCTGTGGCCGCGCGTTGACCTTGTAACGCTGGTCAGTCCGCGCCTTCGTGTCAAAGTTGATGCCGGGGGGGCAAGTTTTGGCAGCCTTGACCGGTTGTTGCCCGGCCCCGACGACCCACCACGGCCATTTCCCGATCTTGACCTCCGGATTCTCGGCGGGCGGATGGATCTTGCAACACCGACCGGTGCGATGACGGCTGCCGTCAGTGGACACGGCGGCTTGCGCGGTGGCTTTGTCGGCAAGGCTGTTTTCGATCCCGCAGTGTTGACCGTTGCCGAATATCATTTCGCCGTCTCGTCGGCCGAGGCCAGTCTGGTGATTGAACGCGATGCCACGCACCTGTCGTCGCGTTTTGCCATGCCGTGGCTCACAGGCCCGGGGCAGGCGTCGGCGCGGGGGATCGACGGACGCTTCACCGCAACACTCCCCCCGGCGCTTGATCGCTATGCCGCGCGGCTGGATGCCAATGTGGGAAGTGGTGCCGCCGCTGGCTATGCTGTTGGTCCAACGCGCCTGTGGATTGAATCGGCGGCAGGATCGCTGGCATCCCCGGCAAGCGGGCGTTTTGGCATGGCCGCGAAGGCCGCGAGCATGGTGGCCGCCAGCCAGAAAGGTAGCGCCAAACAGGTCGTGGCAACTGGCAGCTATGCACTGGGCAAGACACTGGCCGCCGCCAGTCTGGATAGCCAGGTGACAATCACCGGCGGTTCGGTCGCGTTGCCGCTTCCCGCCCTGCGTAACCAGGCACGGCAAATGACAGGCACTTTGGCCCAGCCATTGCTCGCCAGCCTGGCAGGCAACCTTGCAGGTGCGGCAAAAGCCTTCGACGCCAAAGCGCGATTGGTCCTGCCGGCGTCGGTTGGCCCCGACAGGCACCTCGTGCTGAGCGGTCTTCGACTGCGGTCTGCGAGCGGTGCCTCGGTTGTGCAGGGCGGCGCCATCGAACTGGCGACGACGGCGATCGCTATGTCGGGTCGGCTGGCGCTGTCGGGCGGCGGACTGCCGTCGGCAACAGTGGCCGGCAAGGGCGGTTGGCACAGCGGCCGGTTTGATGGCGGCATGACGCTGGTGCTTGGACGCTGGGCTGCCGGCGGCGGTGCCACGATCGACGCGGCAACCCTTGTGGCAAAGGGCAGCGAGGACGCCGCAAGGCTGGACGGCAAGGTGCGGGTCTCGGGCGCGCTGGGCGGCGGCGTGACGGCAAATGGCCTAATGGTGCCATTGGCGATCAGTTGGGCACGCGATGGCCGCATTATTGTCGGTGACAGGTGTTTGTCGATCGACTGGCAATCCCTTGCCAGCGCCGACGTGCGAATCGATGGCGGCAATATGGCGGCCTGTCCGCTTGGCGGCGCGATTGCGGTCATCGGCGAACACAGCCTTGGTGGCGGTGTTCAACTTGCGCCGCTGGCGCTGCGTGGCGCCGTTGGGCGGTCCGCCCTGGCGCTATCGAGCGGACCGGTCCGGGTCAGCCTGGCAGGCGATATTGGCCATCCTGGACTGACGCTGGCCCCTGTCACGGTCGCTGGAACACTTGGCACTCGCCGTTTTCATGCCTCCCTTGGCGGTCGTTTCGATGCGTCGGCTTTCACCGGCCTCCTCCGCATTGCGAATGCCGGCGTCGAAGGTGACGATCTGCCGGTTACCGTGGCGGACGGCGGCGCTACTCTGGCCCTCGCCAGCGGGCGCGTGACGGTATCCGCTGGATCTGTGCGACTTTCGGATGCCATTGCCCCGGCACGCTTCCAACCGTTGCGCATTGCCGGCGTTACCGCGACGATTGCCGCAGGGCGGGCCGTAATCGACGGCAACGCCAGGCTCGAAGGCGGTTCGACACGGCTATTTGGTTTTACCGCCCGACACGATCTGGCCAGCGGGCGTGGCATGGCAACGCTCGAAACCGGGAATGTCGTTTTTGGACCAGCACTGCAACCCTATCAGATCACCGAAAGCCTGCGCGGTGTCGTTGAAAATGTGACCGGTACGATTACGGGCAATGGTCGGTTCGAATGGACAAGGGCGGGGCTGACCAGCAACGGCGCATTGCGCATTGAAAAGGTCGATCTTTCCACCGCGGCGCTTGGTCCGGTCACCGGAATTGACGGCGCGCTGGTCTTTGATGACCTTGTGGCGCTGACAACACCGGCCGGTCAAATCCTGAAGGTGGCGCGCATAAATCCTGGCGTTGTCGTGGATGATGGCGTCGTCGTATTTCGCCTGCTTGGACCCGACGCCGTCGCCATCGACAGCATTCGCTGGCCCTATGCCGGCGGGTCATTGACCCTCGCCCCGGTGACGATCCGGGTGGCGGACAAGTCGCGCAGCTTCCGGATGATTGCGGACAACCTTGATGCGGAACAGTTCCTGCAGCGCTTCGAGATCAAGAACCTCAATGTTACCGGTCGGTTTGACGGGATACTGCCGCTGGTCTTCGCAAATGGGCAGGGCAGCATCGTCGGCGGCCATTTGCAGGCGCGCAGCGGTGGCGGCCTGGTGCAATATGTCGGCGAAATCGGCGGCGAGAATATCGGCGCCAGCGCAAGGCTGGCCTTTGATGCGTTGCGCCGCCTGCGCTACCGCAACCTTGGCCTCGATCTTGACGGTGATCTCGATGCAGAATTGGTGACGCAGTTGCATTTCGACGGTATCAATGAAGCCTCGACCCGCCTTGGTGCCGCTGTGCCAATCAAGGCAACAGGCCTGCCGTTCAAATTCAATGTGACCGTGCGGGCGCCGTTTCGTGCCTTGCTGGGTACCGCTGCTTCGTTCAGCGACGTGCGCCCGCTGCTGCATAATCAACGTGACGGAGTTCAGCCGCGGTAAAGCCGCGCGCGTGCATTTAAAGTGTGTTAAGCCGAACTGCAATTGATTGAGGTCCGCCTATGTTCGCACGTTTTCTACTGGGTGTGGCGCTGGCTGGGTCGGCCATGCTCGGCGGCTGTATCCAGCTCCGCGCACCTGACAAGCCCATCGAGATCAACCTCAACATCAATATCAAGCAGGAAGTTGTCATCAAGCTTGCGAAGGACGTCGCCGACGTCATCAAGAAAAATCCTGCGGTTTTCTGAAAAAGGTACTGCAATGATCCATGTTCGTTTCGTCGTCGCCGCCCTGTTGCTGGCAACAGCACCGGTATTTGCCCAAGGCGCAGACCAGCTCGTCGAGAGCGCGCGCGCCAGCGGGTATGTCGGCGAACAGGCCGACGGCTATCTGGGCATCGTCAAGCCTGGCGGTGCCGATGGCCTGAAGGCGCACGTCGATGCAATCAACATCCAGCGCCGCGCGATCTTCACCGATACCGCGAGCGCCAAGCCCGGCGTGACAGTGGCCGATGTCGGCGCCGCCGCGGCCTGCCAACAGTTCCGCAATCGTGTCGCCGTTGGGCATTTCTACAGGGACGCATCCGGCAATTGGCGCCAGCGCACGGCAGCCACACCCGTGGTGATGCCGAGCTTTTGCGGTTAGCCCTCGCGCTTGGCTAAAGCATACGTGGTATTCAGCAATCGAGTGTTCCCCTCGATTTGACGAATAGCGACAATATTTGCTGAAGCACAAAGCGGACGATTGGTTATCCGGCATAAGCGCCTGTGAGGCAGGTTGACGAGGGGCGATCGAGTGCTGGGTGCGGCGCTCGGGTTCTGCTCCAGGCTACAACGCTGCAAGTTGATATGTAACGATCAGGCGCCGTCAGGAAATCGGCTCAAGGAGATCGTGGAGACACGGATCAGATACGGATACAGCCGTATCCCTATGTCGGTGCGCCGGAATTGTTGGCCAGAGCAGCAAAGGGCGGCATTTTATCGATGTCATGGATCGGCCCCTCTTTGAGCGGGGCTGCCCATCAGCCAAGATAAGGGTGGACCATGGCCTGACGTTTATTTCCCGTATCCATTCCAACCTCGCCTTTGCGACATGAAAGCCGCGAGGCCAAGCAGCGTCAGCCCGGCGATCAGCCACGGCGCTTGCGAGAGCGCTGCGTCGATGGTGCCGGCGACGGGATTGGGGGTGCCGGCCACCCGCTCGATGATCCAGGCGATCGCAGCAAGGCCGGCAAATCCAGCGCCCAGGCTGCGAAACGACGTGTAGAGCCGCGTGCGCGAAAGCAACAGCAGCGATGGCACCACGGCCAGAACGACCAGCAGCTGCACCAGCTCGATGCCGAGATTGAAGCCGAGGATCGAGGCAGCCTTTTCTTCCATGCCGAGCCCGAACCGGCCGACGACGGTGGCAAAGGCAAGCCCGTGTACCAGGCCGAAGCCGGCAGCCACCAGCGGCTCGCGGCCGGGGAAAATTGGGCGCCAGGCGTGAATTGCGGATACCAGGATCGAAAGCGCGATGCCGATTTCGACAGGTCGCGCGGGCAATTGCCAGCCAAGAAACGCAGCGCCGATCAATGTCAGGCTATGCCCGATGGTGAAGGCGGTGACGATCCGTGCCAGCTGCCCGACCGTGGCGAGCGGCCGCCGGCGCAGACGCCAGACCCCGCCCGATGCCAACATCGGCGCCGGCAGCAGCAGGGCGATCAGGAACAGCAGATGGTCATGGCCTTCGGCAATGTGGCGCATGCCGAGTGCCAGCGCCGCGCGAAACCCGCGCATGGGATCGGCTGCGCCGCGGTCGATGACAAGGTGCCGGCGACCGCCCTGCAAGGCGCCAAGCACTTCGCGGCGATCATCGACCTTGCCGGCTGCAAAATCGCTTCGCGCAACGAACAGCACGAAATGATTGGGAACCGTATCGATCACCGCTGTCCAGTCGATTGCCAACCGACGCGCGCTATGCCCTGTCGGCGGTATCAGCCTGACAATCGCGTGCAAGTCGGGTGGCCCCGCGATCCGGGCAAATTCGATGCTCTGAGTCATCATCTGCCAGCGCTCGCCATCGGCGCTGGACACCCGGACATGGTCGTTCAGGAATGACTTGGCCGCTGCAATCCCGGCCCGCGTATTGCTGCCCGGGTTGCCGGTTGCAAAGCTGTATTCGCCTAGCGGAATGATGATGTCGGCAACGGCCTCGTGCTGGCCGAAATCGATGTTGACCTCGGAATTGGGCGTCAGATGCGCCGAGGCCGCGGCGCCCCAAAGCAGCAGGACAAGCCATCCGGCCAAGCGCAAAGTGCGCATCAATGATGGCCGAACCAGATCAGCGGTGCAGCCGGATCCGTGGCGCGCGGATTGATCTGCAAAGCCACCGCCCTCGCCGCGTCGCTGCGATCGCTGTCACCCAGCATCGCAAAAGCCTGCGACAGGGCAACATATTGCTGTGCTGTCCGCCAGCCAGTGCGATTGAGCGCCTCCAGCACGTCGCGCGCCGCCGCCGGCCGGTTGTTGGCAAGCAGCGCCCAACCGAGCAGCGTTGCCGAATCGCCATAGGGTCGCGCCGCCAGATTGAGTCGGGCCAGCGCCAGCGCCTTGGCAGGGTCGCCAAGCACCAGTTCATGCTCCAGCGCATGGGCGTAGGCTGCCTCGGGCAACTGCTGCAGGCGTTTTTCCCAGATCGCCGCCGATCGCACCGCCCACTTCCGGCTTTCAGCGGCATTGCCCATGGCTCGGTACACCGCCGCCAATGCATCCATCACATCGGGCTGCGATGCGTGCGCAAGAATCCGGCGATAGGCAAGCGCGGTTGCATTCATGTCACCCCGCAAGGCCGCCATCTGGGCAACATGCGCCTCGGTCAACCAATAACCGGGAAAGGCGCGGTCGGCCTTGCGGAACCAGGCTTCAGCCGCCGGCCAATTGCCCCGTTCCAGATCGACGATGCCGCTTTGGAGATATACATTGGCCATGAATTGCGGTGTCCGCCCGGTGTTCATCGACGCAGCGCGGGCAAAGCTGGCCAATGCCGCGTCGAATTTCCCGGTCTTTTTTTGCCACAGGGCGATGCGAAACATGGTGCCCGGCCCGTTGGCGATGCTGGCAGCCAGACGATAACGATCGATCGCGCCGGCATAGTCGCCCGCGTAAAACGCGATATCACCCTTCAGCGCGGTTGATTCGGCGCGGTCGCCAGCGTCGGCCGGCACGGCGGCACCATCGACAACAGCCAGATCAGCGGCGATGGGCGCCGATCGATGAACCGTGAAATTATAGACGGCATCGGTAAGCATGGGGCCGCTGCCCGCGATTGCTTCGGCCTTGCCCACCGCGAGCGCTGCACCAGCGGCAGCAAGGTCATCGAAGGACAGCGTAAGCCGGGCGCGGCCGAGAAGCGCACGGGCAAGGCTTTCCTGGTAAATCCAGTCCTGCGGCCGGCGCGCCACTCGCTCGGCACCAAGCAGCACGCCATCGTCTGCCAACTGCAGTGCAGCATCGAAACTGCGTGGCCCATAGGCGAGCACCAGCGAATCGAGGGGCGCTGGCGGGCTGTGACGCGGGGCCGGCGAGGTCAGCCGGGTCAGCGCCAGCACCAGCACACCGGCGAGCAGCACATAGACCGGCAGAGTCCAAAGCTTTTGCGCCTTTGTTACGGCGCGCGCGTCACCCATCGAATTCATCCCGTTTTGCGGCACAGGGCACGCCGGCACCATGGCCGGCGTGCCCATCCGGATCGTCAGATCGGCGTGGCGCAGGGCGTCAGCTTGAGAGCTATCAGATCATCGGCCAGCGCATTGGTCAGCGCGGTCAGACGCGCCGTCAGTTCTGGAACAAATGTGCCAGCAGCGTCGTTGCTGGGATTGGCGTCATTATAGGCGGTCTTCATCGACGAACCGATGAGCGCTGTCGCAACCGCCGGCATGCCCATCCGATCGACGCGCACATACGCGGATGCCGCATCGGATCGGAAATCAAAGTTGCGGCCAGCGGTGTTGCTGATCGGTGGCAAGCCCTGTGGTGGCGCCAGATAGGGGAAGGCGCTGCGTAACGGCACGTCGTTCCTGGGCGGATTTAGCGGTACTCCCGCCAAGGTTCCGGGGCCGTTGACGGACAGTTTGAGGAAGATGACGTTCAACGTCACATCGATGACCGGGTCGGTCAGGCCGCGGCCATTTGGAAAGCCCGAAGTGCCGGCAAGGTCGAGCGTCAGCACATCGGGAACCACAAGGCTGGCGACGCTGCGCGTGGTGCCGGGCACCAACTGGTTGAGGCACGGCGACACATCATAGGATGTCGGCGTTGGTGTCGGCGTTGGTGCCGGGGTGGGCGCGGGGGTTGGCGCAGGCGAGGGGGCCGGCGCTGGCGGTGGGTTTGGATTGTTGCAGCCGGCGAGTGCCAGCAACAACGCCACGGGTGCCGTTGCCGTGAGATAAATATGTTTGCGGAACATCACAGCTGTCCTCCGAAGCGGGCGGTTGTACCCCATACGCCGACAGGGTTGGTGCCGTTGGCGATGCGGTCCTTGGGAATCTCGATGACGATGGCGGTCAGATTCTGGCCGGCGAAGAAGTCGCGTGTGTTCAGGATCGAAAGCGCGCCCGTGGAGACCGTGGTTCGAAATCCCTGCAGATCGAAGAAAAATGGATCGTCGAAAAGCCCGGCACGCACGGTTACGCCGTCTTGCGACAAACTGGTTTCAACCGGGCCGGCAATGGTGCCACCGGTCACGCCCGGCAGCCCCGAAACCTGGACCCCATATTGGTTTGCCCCGGCCGCACTGTCCTGTCCGAAGCGGACGGTGATCGGAATGGTTGCAGCTGTCTTGTCCGGCCCATTTGCGATGTTGAGGGTATACAGCACATCGCGGTCATAGGTTGCCGGCATCGTGGTCGCCTGCGGACCGGCAAAGGTCATTACCAGCACAACGGATGTCGCTGTGTGCCAGGCAAAAACGTCTGCGATATCCGCCGGCCTGTCGGGCGTCGTGTCCATTGCCGGATCGGTGCGGGTGGGCGGATCGAGGTGGTCGGCCGCTGGTGCCACCGTGTTTGCCGCCATGAATGCCAGAGGAATGGCGAGCAGCGTCGCCCCACCCACCAGCCAGAGCCTGAAGGATTTTCGCATCGCATGGTCTCCGTTTGCCGTGTTAAAACCTCGACAATCGGAAACGCCGCGAAAATGACCCGCCGCGCCCCAACGCAGTTGGCTTTTACCAATTACCTGCGCCAGCTCACAAATTGCCGGCGGCGGCCAGCAGACCACCGCTCGGCGAGATACGAGCGGATAGCCGGAATGGTTGCGGCCAATCGCAGTATCGAATTCGAGTCATAAAACCCCACCCTAATCCGGATCGGTGTTTGCGCCTGGCAACCCTCTCAGCGCGATGAACGGAGGCAGCAAATCCGTCAGGATCCCGCCGGTGGCGCGAGCGTGCCGAGCCAGGCGACGAGTGCAATTATAGCGAGCGCCGCACAGGCTTCGAGCGCAAGGCTGAGGCGCAACGAATTGACCGCAATGCTCTCGCCATCATGTCCCAGGGCAGCGCCAAGCGCTGGCGTCAGCCGAAACCGATTGGTCCCGGCCAGGACCAGCATTCCCGCAAACAGACCCAGCTTGGTCGACAGCAAGCGACCATAAAGTGTCATCCATAGCGGCGACAAATCGTCGAATCCGATCAGGATCCAGCTGTTCAGGATGCCGCTGAGACACAGCGCGGCGACACTCGTGGTACCCACCGCCGCAAAACGTACCAAGGCGCGGTGCGCCAAGCGAATGTTCGGCTGTCGACAAAATACCATGGCACAGAGGCCCGATATGCCCCCCAGCCAGGCGCCAGCGGCAAGCAGGTGAACGATGTCTGCTGCGACATGCAACGCAAAAAGACTGCCAATATCCGCGGCGCCGTGACCGGCCCACGCCAGCGTCGCAAGTGCACACCCGCTGGCCACCACGGTCACGATCAGCATCAGGTTCGGCCATCGCGGCAATGCGAGCGCGGCTGCCAACACAATGGTCAGCGCCGCGGCCCGCGCCATCCACGCTTGCCCGGCTGCCATGCCAACCAGCATCGCCGACACGTCCGCGACCGCAATTCCGTCGAGACGAGCGCCCGACATCATCGCGGTCGTGACGACAAGCCCAAGAACCGACAAGCCCGACGCAGCCACCGCAAAGCTGACAAAACCCAAGCGGAGCATTCGGGCGGCTGGCCCGCGCCGATCGCTGCCTGCCAACCCATAGAAGCCAAATAGCGCCAGTCCGAACAGCGGTAGCAGCGCCGAATACAACCCGAGCCGAATCGCGATGTTGGCGCCATCCAGCATCGATTAGCGGATGGTGAAGCGGTAGCTGCCCTCGACCCGGTGTGTGTCGGTCGATACGGCGTGCCAATGCAGGCTGTACACACCTTGCATCATCCGCTTGGCGGGCACCGCTGCAATCTGCTTGTGGTCAGCGCTGAGCTGCAGGGGCTGAAGCGCGACCGGCCGGCCAAATGCGTCGTTCAGCGCCAAGCCTGAAAAGCGTAACACCAGCGACTCGCTGAAGCGAAGGACGATCCGGGGTGGCGACTTGGCGGTTGCAGACACGCCTGGCGATGCGAAAAGCAAGCGGGGATGCGCAAGTGCCGGAGCGGCGATGAACAGCGTACCGGCGATCAGGGCGGTGGCAGCAGGGAATGCGCTGGTTTTCATTACTCTGTCCTTGCTGACGCGATGCCGCCGACCCGGACCAAGCCGGGTCGGCAACCAGTCGAGCCGGGTTAGCGGTTATCGTCGCCGTTGTCGTAGCGGTAGCCGTTATTGTTGCGATAGCCATTGCCATAGTTGGAGCCGTAGCCGTTGCCATAACCACCGTAGTAGCGGTCCTGTCGATCATGACCGCGGTCATGCGCCTGATGCATGCGGGCATGCAGAACCTCGAGCCGGCGCTGAATATAGCCATTGTCATAGCCGCCGCGCGTTTGACTGTAATAGGCCACGCGCCTGATATCCTGCAGTTCCCGGAAATAGACGGACGCCTGGTAGCGCGAAAAAGAGCCGTCGCTGACGCCATGGCGGATGCCATCGATGTCATGGGCATATTGCGCTTCAAAGGCGTTATAGCCGCTGCCGCGATTGCTCCAGTCACTGCCGTTCTGATAGCTGCCTTCGTCCTGATCATCAGGGTGCGCCATCGCCTGGCTTGCGCCTGCCAGGGTCGCGACTGCTGCCAAGGTCATCAAGATACGCTTCATCGCATCCACTCCGCTTGCTTCGCGGTTGATCCGCGACAACTGCAAAATGGGCTTTGCGAGGTGAACGGTTTATGAGGCCGTTCTTTAGCCGCAGTTCATCAAGCAAAGCCTGGCCGCGTTGGGACTTGCCGCCTCGCTTCGAGGGCCGATAGCCAGGAAAGCAGCCGGCGCGAAGCCGCTGCCAATAGGGCTCAGGCTGCGCCGTGCGTTTTTCTCGCTGCCCGACACTGCTCAGGTCAGGCCTCTTCCTGTCTTTCTCCTCGCTATTCGGCGCTCGTGCCGACGCGTGCCACCAATTCCGCGAACGCATGTCGTCCGTATGGAATACATCGGGGGATGCAACCGGAGGTTACAAGACATAAGATGATGTTTTTATTGTCCCAAAATGTCCACAGTCGGCCCTGGACCCCGCACTCCCAAGGATGGGGTCACAGGTTCGAATCCTGTCGGATGCGCCAATCCCCCTCGAAGCACCGGCTTGGCGACCGAAAACAGCGCTAGTGCGCGGTCCAGCCGCCATCGATGACCAGTTCCGATCCGGTCATGTAGCGCGATTCATCCGATGCCAGGAACACGATGCCATCGGCGATGTCCGACGGCAGCCCCGGATAGCCCAGCGGCGCACCCATGCCGATCACCGCCGGATCGATGGCGTTGGCACCGGGCGGCAGGCCGACGGCGGCGCTCACCACCCCGGCTTCGTCGATCTTTTGCCAGATTGGCGTGTCGATGATGCCGGGGTGCACCGAATTGCAACGGATGCCGTCCTTGGCCCCGGCACATTCCATCGCCACCGCCTTGGTGAACAGCCGCACGCCGCCTTTGGTGGCGCAATAACCCGACAGGCCGCCCGACCCGGCGAGCCCGGCCACCGACGAAATGTTGATGATCGATCCGCCGCGATACTCGCCTGCGGGCTTGGGCTGGCGCATCGCCGGAATGGCGTGCTTGGTGCCCAGGAACACGCCGGTCAGGTTGATCGCCAGCTGCCGGTTCCACTGTTCCAGCGTCATTTCCGTCACCAGCGCGCCGGTGCCGATCCCGGCATTGTTGACCAGAATGTCGATGCGCCCGAACAACGCCATCATCCGCGCCACCAATTCGGCCCAGCGCGGTTCCTCCACCACGTCCTGGCCGCGAAATTCGGCGACACCGCCGGCATCCTTGATCATCGCGGCGGTGGCGCGGCCGCCCTCGGCATCGATATCGGTCAGGAACACGCTGGCGCCTTCACGCCCCAGCGCCACCGCCGCCGCCCGCCCGATGCCGCTTGCCGCACCCGTCACAAATGCCGCGCGCCCTGCCAGTCTTGCCATGTCGTCCTCCCCGGAAGATTTGCGACAAGACTAGGCCGACCCGGCGACCCCGACCAGCTACCAGAACTGGCTGCCCGGAATACCCTTGAACGGCCCGGCGACATCTCGGGTGATCCAGCCGCCGTAAAAGCCGCCCGGCTGCGGCCGCACCGCCTCGCCATCGATCGTCACACTGTCGAACGGCGCCGCGTAAAACGCGATGTGCCCGGCAATCACCACATAGGCCCGCGTCGGGTCGGGATAGTGCCACCCCACGCCAGCCAGAACCGCGCCGCCGGTCACCACATCGTAATAGCCGGCAACGCCCTTCCATTCGCAGAATGATCCGCGCTGCGCCGATGGCCGCAACCGCGTCATGTCGATATCCGCCGCCGGCAAATACCAGCCAGGCGGGTGGCTGGTTTCCAACAGCCGCAGCGCCCGCACGGTATCGGCAAGCACAACCCCGCCATGCACGATGCGCACCCGCCGCGCGCTCGGTTCCAACCGGGGCGGGCGCGGATAATCCCAAACGCTTTCCTGCCCCGGCAACACCGGGTCGGGCGTCACCACCGGGCGATCAGACGCCGGAATGGATCAGCGTCATCACCGCACCAAAGGCGGCGGCAAGCACCAGGATCAGCGTCGCCAGCATGGTCATGCCAAAGCCCGGGCCACGCTTTGCGGCATCGGCATAATAGGCGCGGGCATAAACGATGCGGCCAACCGACCACAGCAGCCCCACGCCGGCAGTGATGGTGTCGCCCAGCACCGGTGCCGCAAGGAAGATCGCCGGCAGGAACATCGCCATCTGTTCCAGCGTGTTCAGGTGCACGCGGTTGCGCCGGTCAAAATCCGGGTGGCCGGAATTGGCCGGGGCCGGCACGCCATATTTGGACCGCGCCTTGCCGACATTCAGCGACAGGCTGAAATAGACGATGATCGCCAACAGAATGGCGAGCGTGGTCAGCGGAAAAAATGCCATAACGTGTCCCTTGCCCCCTTGGTAAATTGAGTGTTGCGCAAATTGCTAGGCCGCTCCCCGCAACTTGGCAAGCACCGCCCGATCAACAGCCTTTCACCCACCAGGCAGCGCCATCGTCAGCACCAGCCGGTTGGTGCCGCCAACCCGGTCATAGCGTTGGATCTGTGCCCAGGCCCGGATGATCGCCAGCCCGGCACCACCACCCTTTTCGGGCGGCAGCGCGGCGGGTGGCGGTGCCGCGCGCGGGTCGAACGGCACGCCGCCATCTTCCAGCGTGATGCGGATTTGGCGCCCATCCACCGCCAGATCGAGGATGATCGACGCGGCTTCCGGCAGGCCGGCGTGCTCGACCAGATTGGCGACCAGTTCCTCCACGACAATGGCGAGCCGCGCCGCAACACCGGCATCGATCGCCATCGCCGCCGCAAACTCCCGCGCCGCCGTCGCCGCCATCAACACCGCATTCGGCCCCGCCGCCATGCTGTGCCGGGCACTGTCCCTGTCTGAACGATTGTCTGAACGATTGCCTGACGTCATGTTGCGGCTTACCCTACGCCCAAGCAGCAGAGGGGCAAGCCATGATGCGCAGCAAGGACTTTCCGGGAACGATGGCCACCGCCGCCGCAATGGCCATGGCGATGCTGCTGGCAACCGCCGCCCACGCCGAAATCGCCACGATCAAACTGGTCAAGGGCGTCGCCTCGATCGAGCGCGGCAAGGCCAAATTGCCGGTCATGCCAGGCACCAGGCTCGATGCCGGCGATGTGCTGGTTACCGGCAAGGATGGCCGCATCGGCGTCACCTTCATCGACGACACGCGTTTTTCGGTCGGCCCGGGCAGCCGCGTCCGCCTCGCCCGCTATGAATTTGACGAAACCACCCACAAGGGCGGCTTTGATGCGCGCGTCGACAAGGGCACGCTAGGGATCATTTCGGGGCAGATCGCCCATGAAAACCCGCGCGGCATGTCGGTGCAGACGCCGACATCGGTGCTCGGTGTGCGCGGCACCCGCTTTGTCGTGGTGGTGAAATGAGCCGCGCGGCGCTGGCGTTGTGGCCGCTGTTCATGCCAATACTGTTCGTGACAGGGTGCGCCAGTTCCACCGTCACACTGTTGCAAGGCGAGCCCGGCAACCCGGTCGGCGCGGTCGCCGTCGTCGATCCCAAAAGCGGCGCCGATGTGAAACTGATCGAAACCGCCGGCACCAGCGCGCGCGTCAACGGCGCCAGCGCCAGCCTGCGCCCCGGCGACCCGGCAAAGGCGGAGGCGCGCCATGCCGCGCTGTTCGAAGCCATGCCGCGCCCGCCCCGCCGCTTCGTGCTGACCTTTCCCGAAGGCAGCACCAGCCTGACCGCCGAATCGCTGCCCGAACGCCAGCAATTGATCGACGAGATCCGCGCCCGCGGCCCCGGCGTCGATGTGCAGATCGAAGGCCACAGCGACCGCGTCGGCAGCGATGCCGACAATGATCGGCTTTCCAGGGACCGCGCCCGGGCGGCGCGCGACATGCTCGCCGGCGAAGGGCTGATCCCCGCCAATTCCCGCTTCGTCGGCCGCGGCGAACGCGCCCCGGTGGCCGGCCACGCGACTGCAGACGGCATTGAAGACGCCGCCAACCGGCGTGTTGAGATCGTGGTGCGCTAGAGCTGCGCTACGCCTCTCCCGCCTGCGGGAGAGGCGAGACGCGCGCCAGCGCGCCGGGTGAGGGTGTACCCCAGCCCCGAAACCAGAAAAACACCCTCACCTGCTCGCCCAAGCGGGCGAGTCGCCTCTCCCGCAAGCGGGAGAGGGGGCGCCGCGACCATTCTTTAACCCCCAAAGCCAACAAACCGCACCGTTAAACCAACCGCCGGCACACCGCCATCACCGTCAGATCGTCGCTCGCCGGATTGCCCGCCTCGAAACCGCGCACCGCCGCCACCAGCGCCGCGGTGATCGCGCTTGCCGGTTGCCCCGTGCGCCAGTCCGCAATCGCTGCATGGCCGCGCGCATTGCCAAAGAAATTGCCCGCGGCATCCTGCGCCTCGCGCACCCCGTCAGTGATGATCGCCAGCGCCTCGCCCGGCGCCAGTTGCAACCGCTCCAACGGATAGGGATAGCCCGGCATGGTGCACAGCGGCAGCCCGCCCTCCATCGCCACCGGCTCGATCCGGCCATCGCCGCGCAGCAACAGCGGGTTTTCATGGCCGGCGTTGACCATTTCGATCGCGCCGGTCGCCGGGTCGATGATGCCGCACAGCATCGTCACCTCGACAACCGCCAGGCCATCGTCCGCCAATTCATCATTCAGCGCCGAAATCGCCACATCGAGCGGCGCCGCCCCGCGCCGCAGCAGGCTGTGCGCCAGCGCCTTGGACACGGCCATGAACAACGCCGCCGCCGGCCCCTTGCCAGTCACATCGCCGACCAGAAACACGATCCGGCCGTCGGGCAGGGCAAACCCGTCATACAGGTCGCCGCCAATCTCCTGCGCCGGTTCCAGCACGGCATCCATGTCGATACGGTCCGACAGCGCCGCCAGCCGATCGCGGCCGGGCAGCATGGCGAACTGAATTTCCCGCGCCGCCGCCATGGCGCCCGCCTGCGCCAGCGCCGCATCGCGCAGCAACCGCGCCCGCCGCCCGGTTTCAACAAACAGCATGGCCGCCATCGCCACCCCGGCACCGCCGCTGACCAGCAATGGCGGCAGCGGATCGAGCAACAGCCGCAAAAGCGCAAACGCACCCCAGCTCAGCCCCGGCACGGCCAGCAGCACCAGCAGCGGCCCGATCACCGCCCCCCGCCGCCGCAAGCCGGGCACCAGCCACACCGCCAGCCCCAGCAACAGCGCCGCCAGCCCCCATTCCGCCGCCCATGCCCAGCGCGGCCGCGCCAGCCAGCCGCCCTGCAACACCGCATCCACCGCCTGCGCATGAAAGCGCACGCCGAATTCGGTGCGGCCCAGCGGCGTTATGCGCACATCGCCCAGCCCGACACTCGCCGGCCCGACCAGCACGATGCGGCCCGCCAGCGTGCCCGCGCGCAACGGCTGCCGCATGATGTTGACCGCCGATGTCTCGCTGCCATCCGGCAATTGCCCGAACCACAGCCGCGCCTCCCCGCGCGGATTGACCGGAATCACGTCATTCCCCAACCGCAACGCCCGCAATTCACCATCGACGACCACCGGATCGACACCGCGCGCGCCCCCCATCGCACCCTGCGCCACCCGCGCCAGCTCCAGCGCCATCCCCGCCGTCGGCGGCCCGGCCACCGTCGCCGCCAGCAAGACCCGCCGCGTCACCCCATCGCTATCGGGCTCGCCATTGATCAAACCTTGTCCGCGCGCCGCAAACTCCAGCGCATCCACATTGGCCAGCGCCAGCGGGAACGCCGCCACACCCCCCGGCAAGGCCGCCGAAAACCGCGCTTCCACCGGCAAGGCCGCGCTGCCCGCCGCATCGATGCCCTGCGCTTCAACGCTGTTCGCCGCCAAACCTGTGCGCGCAATCACCACCGGCACCCGCCCGATCGCCGCGCCGAACTGTTCATCCAGCGATTGCAGCCCGGCGATTTCGGCCCGCGCCGCCGCGCCCAGCCCCGGATAGGCCTCGGCAAACCGTCCCGGCGAGGTCGGATCCGCCTCGGCAAACACGATATCGAAGCCCACCGCCGCCGCGCCCGCCTCTCGCAACCGGTCGGTCAACAACGCCATATAGGATCGCGGCCACGGCCAGGGCCCCAGCGCGCGCAGGCTTTCGGCATCAATCCGCACGATGTGGACGCGGGTCTGCGCAATCGGCCGCGGTTGCCAGCGCTGATATTGGTCGAACAAGCGTTCCGAAACCGGGCTGCCACCGAACAGCAACAGCACCGCCGCCATCGCCAGCCCGGCCAATACCCCCGCCAGCCGCACCCGGCCCATGCGCGGCGGCACCCCTGCACCGCGCGGCGGCGTCTTCAGCGGCAAGGCTTTGCGCTCAGACGCTGACTTCAAGCCCGTCATAGGCGCAGATCACATCCAGCGCCGGCGCATCGCCGCGCGTCAACCGTTCATAGCTGATCGCATCGCGGTGCATGGCGAGGATCTGCGCATCGTCATAGGCCGGCTCATGGTGGAACAGCGCCAGCCGCTTCGCCCCGGCAGCGCGGCACAGGTCGATCACCACCGGCGGGCTGCTGTGCCCCCAATCGGCCTTCAACGACATGGCATCGGCCAGCGAATACATGGTGTCGCAAACCACGAAATCCGCACTGTCGAAAAACGCCTCAAACCGCGCCTCGGCCGCCATATTCTCGGCCTTGTGCTCGCTGTCGGTGCTGTAAATGACCGATTTGCCGCCGGTATCGAACCGGAATCCATAGGACAGGTGCGAATGGAATTGCTCGACAATGCTCACCCTGGTGCCGCCGATATCGTAATATTCACCGGGCACCAGCGTCACGAACTCGATCCTGGCGCGCAACCAGTCGAACGCCACCGGGAATGAAATATCCTCCTGCTGCCGCCGCAACGCCGTCTCGGCATCGGCATGGCCGCTGTGGATGACGATGGTCGCATCGGGATCAAACGCCGGCACGAAGAACGGAAAGCCCATGATATGGTCCCAGTGCAGATGGGACAGAAAGAAGTGATAGCGCCGTTTATGCCCGGCAGCGGCGCGCGCCATCGCCGAAATGCCGAACTCGCGCAGGCCCGATCCCATGTCGCAGACGATGAAATTGCCATCACCCGCGTCGATTTCGACGCACGACGTCGCGCCGCCATAACCAGCCCGCCCGGCGAAATCGAGGTTGCCATCCAGGAACGCCTCGGCCGCCGCCGCATCGTCAAACGTGCGGCCGGACGCGGCGAGCAACGCGGCAACCAGCTTGCCGCGCACCGCCTCGGCCCGCGCCGCGACCGGCAGCGACCCCCTTGTCCCCCAGAACCGCACCAGCATCGCCGATCCCCCTTATGCCTCGCCTGCCCGGCGCTTCTACGCGGCGCCATGCTCCATGGCCGCGGCCACGCTGTCGTACACCCGGAACAGCTTGTCATACCGGCTGATCGCCAGAATCTCGCGCATCGCCTCGCCGGGCGCCGCCAGCACCATCGCCACCGACGCCGTTTTCGCCGCCGCCAGCGCCGTGCTGAGCGAGCGCAAACCGCGCGACGACATGTAATCAATGGTCCCAAGATCGACGACGAGCACCAGCCCGGCGACCCGCGCCGTCTCGATGGCAGCGACCAGGCTGTCGGAAAACACCTGCCAGTTGCGTTCGTCGATACGGCCGTTCGGCCGCGCCACCAACGCCCTGCCTTGTGTCGTCGCCGACCAGACCATCGCGTCTCCCCCGCTGCTCGTGCCGCTGCTCATGCCGTTCCCCAACGCCACGACCCACGCTGTTGCCCATCGCAACGCGAACCAGTCGCAACTTGCCCATATCGGCCCTGCAAGGTCAACCGTCTGCGGCCCGGCGTCCCGTCTATCGGGATGGCCCTGCCGCACCGCCAAGACCCGCCCGGCCCTTGCCGATCAACGGTGCGGCGCCCGTCGATTCATCTTTCAACGCCACACCCGTAAGCTGCCGTTCGCGCGCCGCCCGCATCAACCAGGCGATGCGATCCGCCGCCGCCGCATAGCCCAGCCCGTGCGGCGGCCGGATGTTCGACACGCAATTGCGCTCGCTGTCGGCGCAGCCGATGCGCGGGTTCCAGGTCAGATAGGCGCCCAGGCTGTCGGGCGCGCTCAACCCCGGCCGTTCCCCGATCAACACCACCACCAGCCGCGCCCCCAACGCCGCACCGATATCATCGCCCAGCGCCACCCGTGCCCGCCGCGCCAGCACCACCGGCGCGATCTTCCACTCCGGCAACAGGTCAACCAGCGCCAGCAGCACCGATGCCGCATGGGTATGCACCGCCGTCGCCGACAGGCCGTCCGCCACCACAAACACCACGTCAAAATCGCCCGGCAGCAACCGCGCCCGGTCGGCATCCCGCAAGACCCGCCCCAGATCCGGCCGCTGCAAATAGGCGGCATGGTCCCCGGCCCGGCTTTCGACCATCACCACAGGCCGGCCAATCGCCGCGCCGAACCCGTCACCCGACAGTTCCGCCTGCACCGCATCACGCGCCCGTGCATGCGCCAGTTGAAATTCCAGCAGCGCCCGTGTCGGCATCGCCTGCCCGGCGCGGCCCAGCCCGACCCGCGCTTGCGTCAGCCCGCGTAGCCAGCCGCCGCTATCCGCCAGTTCATTCGCCATCCGGCGCTCTCAACCGCAGGATCGAGCGCAATCCGGCCGCCCTACCGCCGTCGCCAATCCGCCCGTCCGCCCCCATCAACCCCTTCTCCACCAACCAGCCCTCAAACTCCGGCGCCGGTCGCAGCCCCAGCACGTCGCGCACATACAGCGCATCGTGAAAACTCGTCGATTGATAGTTGAGCATGATGTCGTCCGCCCCCGGCACGCCCATGATGAAATTCACCCCCGCCACCCCCAACATGGTCAGGATCGCGTCCATATCGTCCTGATCGGCCTCGGCATGGTTGGTGTAACAAATGTCCACCCCCATCGGCAGGCCGAGCAGCTTGCCGCACATATGGTCCTCAAGCGCGGCGCGCAGGATCTGCTTGCCATCGTACAGATATTCCGGCCCGATAAAGCCGACCACCGAATTGACCAGCAACGGCCGGAACGCCCGCGCCACAGCATAAGCCCGGCACTCCAGCGTCTGCTGGTCAACGCCATGATGGGCACCGGCAGACAGCGCCGACCCCTGCCCGGTTTCGAAATACATGCAATCATCACCAACGCTGCCCCTGCCCAGCGACAGCGTCGCCGCATGCGCCTCCGCCAACAGCGCCAGATCCACGCCGAAACCCCGGTTCGCCGCTTCTGTCCCTGCCACCGACTGGAAACACAGGTCGACCGGCGCCCCCTGTTCGATCAACGCCAGCGTGTTGGTGACATGGGCCAGCACGCAGCTTTGCGTCGGGATGCCATGGCCCAGGCGGATATCATCGAGCATCGCCAGCAATGTCGCGGTCGCCTCCAGGCTGTCGCCCGCCGGGTTGATGCCGATCACCGCATCGCCGGACCCCAGCAACAGCCCATCCAACAGGGACGCCGCAATCCCCGCCGGGTCATCGGTCGGATGGTTGGGCTGCAACCGCACCGACAGCCGCCCGGCCAGCCCCAGCGTGTTGCGGAACCGCGTCACCACCCGCACCTTGCGCGCCACCGCGACCAGATCCTGGTTGCGCATCAATTTCGACACGCCCGCCACCATTTCCGGCGTCAGCCCCGGCGCCAGCGCGGCGATGGCGGCCCCATCCACGGCATTCGACAGCAGCCATTCGCGAAATTCCCCCAGCGTCAGCGACGCCACCGGCGCAAAGGCCGCCGCATCATGGCCATCGATGATCAGCCGCGTCACCGCATCGGCTTCATACGGCACCACCTGTTCGACGAGGAACGTGCGCAGCGGCAGGTCCGCCAGCACATAGCGCGCCGCCACCCGCGCCTCCGCACTCACCGCCGCCACCCCCGCCAGCACATCGCCCGACCGCAACGGCGTCGCCGCCGCCAACAGACTGCGCAAATCGGCAAAGCCGTGCCGCGTCCCCGCCAGATCGATCCTGTACGCCGTCACCGGCCCGCCATCCTCATGCCGCAAGCTTAGCTGCACCCGTCCCCCACGCAACCGGGCACGATACTGTCGCGCCTCCGCAAATCACTCGCCCCCCGCCGCCGCATCCGTTAACGCTGCCGCATGAACCCCGCCGCCGTTGCTCCCTTCCACGCCATGGGCCTGTCGCGCCTCGCCCACCAACTCGAATCCGAAGGCCGTTCGGTCATCCATATGGAGTTCGGCCAGCCGTCCACCGGCGCCCCGCCGCGCGCCATCGCCGCCGCCCATGCCCGGCTGGACAGCGAAGCCGGCGGCTATTGGGAAAGCCAGGCGTTGAAGGCCCGCATCGCCCGCCTCTATGCCGATCGCCACGGCCTCGAAATCGACCCCGATCGCATCATCCTGACCTGCGGCGCCAGCCCGGCGCTCACCCTGGCCATCGCCGCGCTGTTCTCGCCGGGGGACCGTATCGCCTTTGTCCGCCCCGGCTATGTCGCCTATCGCAACGCCATCGCGGCGCTGGGCCGGGTGCCCCTCGAAATCGGCGCCGATGCCACCACCCGGTTCCAGATCAGCGCCGGCCATGTCGAGGCGATGGCGCAATCCCCCGAAGGCGCACCAAAGGGCCTGATCGTTGCCAGCCCGGCCAACCCGACCGGTTCCATGCTGTCCGCCGCCGACATGGCCGCGCTGGCGGCAACCACCCGCCGCCATGGCGTCCGCATCATCTCCGATGAAATCTACCACGGCCTGACCTATGCCGAGCCCGCCCATTCGATGCTGGAACATGATCCCGGCGCCATTGTCATCAACAGCTTCTCGAAATACCAATCCATGCCCGGCTGGCGGCTGGGCTGGATCGTCGCGCCGCCGGGCACCGCCGACACGCTGCGCGCCTATATGGGCAGCCTGTTCCTCACCCCGCCATCGCTGTCGCAGCACGCAGGATTGGTGGCGATGGACGAAACCGACGTGCTCGAAGCCTATCACGAGACCTACCGCCGCAACCGTGCCCTGTTGTTGGATGCGCTGCCCCAAATCGGCCTGTCGCGCATCGCACCACCCGATGGCGCCTTCTACATATGGGCCGATGTCGGCGATTTCACCCAGGACAGCATGGCCTTTTGCCGCCGCCTGCTCATCGATACCGGCGTCGCCATCGCCCCGGGCATCGATTTCGATCCGGTCGACGGCCACCATTTCGTGCGCTTCTCTTTCGCCGTCAGCGAAGACCGGGCCGCCGAGGCGATCGATCGCGTTGCCAACTGGCTCGGCCGCCACCGCGCCGTCGGCTAAAGCCGATCACAGCAAGATTGAGCGCCCCTCTCCCGCCAGCGGGAGAGGCGACACGCGCGCCAGCGCGGCGGGTGAGGGTGTCCGCAAGCTACGAAACAAGAAGAGACACCCTCAGGTCCGGCTACGCCGTCTCTCGCCTCTCCCGCAAGCGGGAGAGGGCGCTTCAATCCAGCCGCAAGCGCCCCAACCTCATGCTGTCTTCATCAACGACCGCATCACATCGGTCCCCAGCATCGGCAAATGCCGCAACCGCACGCCCGAAGCCGCAAAGATCGCATTGGCAATCGCCGGTGCCACCACCGTCGTCGCCGGTTCACCCAGCCCCACCGGCGGTTCGGCACTGTCGATGAACTCGATGTCCAGATCGGGCACATCGGCCATGCGGACCGGCGTATAACTGTCCAGATTGGTATCGGCGACCTGCCCATTGCTGAAGCTGGTACCTTCGAACATCGCGAGGCTCAGCCCCCACAAAGTCGCGCCCTCAACCTGCGCCAATGCCCCATCGGGATCGACGATCGTGCCGGCATCAACCGCAAGGCTCAGCTTCTCGACCTTGATCGCGCCGGTCTTCTTGTCCACCCGCACCCGGGCCACGCACGCCGTCCAGGTCGGCATGTCGCGTTCCTGGCCAAAGCTGGTCGCCAGCCCCAGCCCGACGCCTTCCGGCAGGTCCTTGCCCCAGCCGGCCATCGCCGCCGCCCGCTTGACGACCGCGCGCTGCCGCAAGGCCCCACCAACCGCGCTCGGCGGTGCGCCGCCATTGCCGCCACTGCCATCCAGCATCGTCACCCGCAACGCCACGGGATCAACCCCTGCTGCGTGCGCGGTTTCGTCGATGAAGCTTTCCAATGCCCAATTGGTCCAGCCCGGTCCCACCGACCGCAGCCAGCCAGGCCGGAACGAGGCATTGGCGACATCGTTCATCACCGCCCGCACCCGGTGCGCCCCGACATTGTACCAATGGTCGGCACCCGAAATCGCGAACGGATCATAGGGCACGCCGTTCTTGCCCTTGGGCAGGAAGCCCGGCGCCAGCACCTGCGTCGGCCAACCGGCAGTGGCGGCGTGCTCCATCGCCAGCACCTTGCCGTCCTTGTCGAGCGCCATGCGCAACACCTGCACCGATGGCGAGCGGAAACTGTCGAACCGCGCATCATCGGCGCGGGTCATCACCATCTTCACCGGCTTGCCCAGCGCCTTGGCAGTCAACGCCGCCGGCACCGCATAATCGCCGTTCAAGCGCCGGCCAAAACCGCCACCCAGCAGATAGGTGCGCATGATGACCTTGTCGTCGCTGACACCCAATGCCTTGGCGATGATCGGCAGGTTCAAGGTCTGCCACTGGTTGCCGGTGTGGATTTCCCAGCGGCCATCGATGAAGGCGGCCAACGCGTTCACCGGCTCCATCTGGAAATGCAGCGCGCTGCTGGTGGTATAGGTCGCAGCAACGGACTTCGCCGCCGTCTTGAACGCCGCATCAACGCCCTCATCGGCAATCACCAGCGACCCAGCCTTTGGGTCCGCCAGCAACGCCGCACCACGGTCCTGAATGACCTTTTCAGACACGGTCGCAGCCGCCCCCGCCACCCATTCGACCTTCAACGCATCGGCAGCGGCAATGGCGCTGGCCGATGAATCGGCGATCGCCATCACCCAGCCTTCGACACTGCCCGACGGATCATCGAGCGCGACGCTGCCCATATAGCCGCGGATCTTTTTGGCGACGCTTTCATCGATGGATTTCACCTTTGATCCATAGCGTGTCGGCGGCATCTTGGGCCGTGCGAACACCATGCCCGGCAATACCGCATCGATGCCGTACACCGCGCTGCCATTGGTCTTGGCCGGAATATCGGCGGCATCGACCCGGCGCCCGATCAACCGGCGCTCGGCGACCGGCTTGATCGGCAGCTTGGCAATCTCATCGGCGCTGAAATGCCGGTCCGGCGCCTTGCCGTCGATGATCTTGCCAACAATGTCGCCATAGGCAACCGACTTGCCGCCGCCCGAAACCATGCCATCCCGCGCCATGCAATCCGCCGGCGCCAGCCCCAACAGCTTTGCGCCCGCCTCGGTCATGGCGATGCGCCCGGCGGCCCCGGCCTTGCTCATCGGTGGAAAGCTTTGCCACACCGACCAACTGCCGCCGGTCGACATGTCGCCCCATTTCGGATCGGTATCGACATGGACGATACGCACCTTGTCCCATGGCGCCTCCAGCTCATCGGCGATGATCCGCGCAATGGCGGTGCCGACATGCTGGCCCATTTCGGCGCGAACGATGTTGACCGTCACCATGCCCGTCTTGTCGATGCCGAACCAGATCGTCGGTTCGAATCGCCCGGCGGCATCGCCCACCCGCGCGCCGCGCATCGGGTCGAGCCCGGCGGCACGGGCAAAGCCAAAGCTCAGCCCGGCTGCGCCTGCGACCACCAGAAAGCCGCGCCGCGTCGGCATATTGGGAATAAGGGCGTTCATGCCTTGGCTCCCTTCATTTCGGTCGCGGCGGCTCGAATCGCCTTTTTGATCCGCACATAGGCCATGCAACGGCAAAGATTGCCGTTCATGCCATCGACAATCTCGGAATCGCTGGCATCGGGTGACGCGGCGAGCAGCGCCGCGGCCTGCATGATCTGGCCGGACTGGCAATAACCGCATTGCGGCACCTGGTGCGCAATCCAGGCCTTTTGCAACGGGTGCGCGCCGGCGGGGTCCAGCCCTTCGATGGTGGTGATCGCCGCATCGGCGACGCTGATCACCGGCGTGATGCACGATCGGACCGCCTGGCCTTCGACATGCACGGTGCAGGCGCCGCACTGGCCGATGCCGCACCCGAATTTGGTGCCCTTCAAGCCGACGCTGTCGCGGATCGCCCATAACAAGGGCGTATCATCGGGCACATCCACCGTTACCGGCTTGCCGTTCAATTTGAAGCTGGTCGTCATTCAGCACGCTCCCGTCCGCCGCATCACCCGGCATCGCGATTACCCGCGGCCGTTTCGTTTCCTCGCCAGTCTAACCGCAAGCGCAGCCAAAGCAAAAGCCGCCGGCAGTGCCGCAGCGGCAGCACCCGCAGAATCTGGCGCGACCAGCACCGGCAACCATAATTTGCTGCACCATTGACCGACCGGCGGATTATATTTTCATCATTTGCCGCCCTGCTTCGCCCGCCGCAATATCACCGTCGCGGAAACGATCCGCATTCGGGAGGAAAATCAATGATCAAGACAATGCTGATCGCGGCAAGCGCCCTGGCGATGCTGTCTTCGCCGGCGCTGGCTGCGCCCTGCAAGGACGCCAAGGGCAAGTTCATCAAATGCCCGCCCGCCGCCGCCGCGCCGGCGCCAAAGCGTTGCAAGTCCGCCACCGGCAAGTTCGCAAAATGCGGCACCCCGGGCGCCAAGCCGATCTGAGCGGCTGTTTGATCAGCGCGGCGCGGGCGGGCGAATGCGACCGCCCGCGCCGCGCACCTTCACCACCCCCGCACCACCGATCCACCGATCCACCAGCCGTTCCCGCCTGTTCACCCATGCCGGAACCCCGCGCCGCGGCCGATTCCCCTCACTCAGACAACGGATCACCACCGTTTTCCCTCACCCAAACCGCGCATAACCGCCATTTTTCCGCCCGCCATCACGCGGCACGCCCACGCCAGCTTGAACATTGCGCTAGGTTGACGGCGATCATTCCATGCCGGACATCGGTGCTGCGACGGTGAATGCCGCGCCCGTACCGGTGAACCAACCGGCGAACCGAGCGACCATCATGGGGATGATGCGATGAAAACCAGCGTGGCGACAGGCCGATACGAACATTGCAGCACGACTGCACACTGGAATCACCGCACCGCTGCACCGACAATCGCAAGGTCCGCCCGATGACCGCCTGGACCTATGCCGCAATCTGGGAATCGGTCGCCGCCGCCCTGCCTAACGAAATCGCCTTCATTCAGGGCGATGACCGCCTGCACTGGGGTGATTTCGATGCCAAGGCCAATGGCATCGCCGCGGAATTGCTGTCGGCCGGCCTCACCCACGAATCCAAAATCGCCGTCTACACGCAGAATTGCGCCGAATATCTCACCGCCTATTTCGCCGCTTTCAAGGCCGGCATGGTGCCGTTCAACGTCAATTATCGCTATGGCCCCGAAGAAATCGCCTATCTGCTCGACAATGCCGACGCCGAAGCGGTGGTGTTCGAAGCCTGTTATGCCGCCACCATCGCGCCGGTGCGGGACAAGCTGCCGCTGGTAAAACGCTGGATCGCCATCGCCCGTAACGGGCAACCGGTGCCCGATTGGGCAATCGACTATGCCAGCATCGCACCCGAAACCGACACCGTCACCGCCCCCTGGGGCCGCAGCGGCGACGACATGATGTTCATCTACACCGGCGGCACCACCGGCATGCCAAAGGGCGTGATGTGGCGGCAGGGCGATCTGCTCGCCAAAGGCCAATATGGCGCCAACCCGCTCGCCGGCCAGCCACCGCTGGAAAGCCCCGAGGAAGCCGGCCCGCGCGCCAGCGCCATGCCCATCCGCCCCCGCGCCATGATCGCACCGCCGCTGATGCACGGCACCGGCATGCTCACCGCCATGGCCGCGCTTGTCGCCGGCGGCACCGTGCTGCTGCTGCCGCAAGGGCATTTCAGCGCCAATGACCTGTGGGACATCGTCGATCAGTACAAGGCAACGCGCATTACCGTGGTCGGGCAACCGTTCGCCCAGCCGTTGCTCGACGCGCTAGAGGCCAATCCCGGCCGCTGGAACGTATCGACTGTCATGGCGATCACCTCATCGGGCGCCATGTGGGCGCGCGAAAACAAGCTGGGCCTCATCCGCCACATGCCGCAGGTAACGCTGACCGACGCGTTTTCCTCGTCCGAAGCGCTGGGCCTTGGCACCTCGATCATGACCGCGACCACCGAAGTCGCCACCGCGGCCTTCGAACTCGGCCCCGATTGCGCGCTGTTCACCGAAGATGGCCGCCGCGTCACCCCTGGCTCCACAGAGCGTGGCCGCGTCGCCGTCAGTGGTTACCTGCCCGTCGGCTATTACAAGGACGCGGCGAAATCGGCGGCAACCTTCCCCGAAATCGAGGGCCGGCGCTGGTCGATCCCCGGCGATTGGGCAACGATTGCCGAAAACGGTACGCTGACCCTGCTCGGTCGCGGGTCACAATGCATCAATACCGGCGGCGAAAAGGTCTTCCCCGAGGAGGTAGAGGAGGTGCTGAAGCGCCACCCCGCCGTACGCGATGCCGCCGTCACCGGCCTGCCCGACCCACGCTTTGGTGAACGAATCGCCGCGCTTGTCGACCTGAAAACCGGCGCCGCCGCACCCGATGCCGATGAACTCATCGCCCATGTCAAAGGGTTGTTGTCGCACTACAAGGCACCGCGCCATGTGTTGATCGTCGAAAGCGTCGCGCGCGCCCCCAATGGCAAGCTCGATTACAAGGTGGTGCGCGAACGCGCGCTGGCGGCATTCGGCGCCGCCCCCGCCGCATGACCATCCGCAACAAGGCCTATATCGCGGGTGCCTATGAACACCCGCTGCGGCTGGCACCCGATCATTCGACGCCGCAATTGCACGCCGAATGCGCGCGCGGCGCGCTGGCCGATGCCGGGCTCACCCTTGCCGATGTCGATGGCTATTTCTGCGCCGGCGACGCGGCCGGATTCGGTGCGCTTTCGATGGTCGATTACCTCGGCATCACCCCCCGCCACATCGACAACACAGAAACCGGCGGCTCCTCTTACATCCTGCATGTCGCCCATGCCGCCGCCGCAATCGCCACGGGCCGCTGTTCAGTCGCCCTGATAACCCTCGCCGGCCGGCCGCGTTCAGAGGCCTTTGGCGGTTTCCGGCCCGGCGCACCCGAAGCCGGTTTCGACAATTTCATCAGCGTCACCACCGCCAGCAGCTATGCGATGTGCGCCGCCCGCCACATGCACGAGCATGGCACCACCAGCGAGCAACTCGCCTGGATCAAGGTCGCCGCTTCCACCCATGCCCAGCACAACCCGCACGCCATGCTGCGTGACGTCGTGACCGTGGCCGATGTCGTCAATTCGCCGATGATCGCCGATCCGCTGCACCGGCTCGACTGCTGCGTGGTCTCCGATGGCGGCGGCGCGCTAATCGTCGTGGCGCCCGAAATCGCCCGCGCCCTCAAACGCCCGCTGGTCGCCGTGCGCGGTGCAGGCGAGGCTCTGAAGGGCCCCAGGGGCGGCCACAACCTCGACCTCACCACCTCCGCCGCCGCACGATCCGGCCCGGCGGCCTTTGCCGAAGCCGGGGTCACACCCGCCGACATCAAATATGCCTCGGTCTACGACAGCTTCACCATCACCGTGCTGATCCAGCTTGAGGACTTGGGCTTTTGCGCCAAGGGGCAGGGCGGGCGCTTTGTCGCCGATGGCAACCTGATTTCGGGTGTCGGCAAACTGCCCTTCAACACCGATGGCGGCGGCCTGTGCAACAACCACCCAGCCAATCGCGGCGGCATCACAAAGGTCATCGAGGCGGTGCGCCAATTGCGCGGCGAGGCCCACCCGGCGGTACAGGTGCCCAATTGCGACCTGGCCGTGGCCACCGGCATCGGCGGCTCGCTCGGCATCCGCCATGGCGCCGCCACGCTCGTGCTGGAACGCCAGTGATGGAGCACGCATGACGGCCGAGCCCCGCAAGATCCGCGCCCCCGAAATCAACCCGGAATCACGACCATTCTGGGATGCCGCCACCGATAGTCGGCTGATGATCAAGCGCTGCACCGCCTGCGGGCAGGCGCATTATTACCCGCGCAGCATCTGCCCGTTGTGCGGCTCCCCAGACACCGTCTGGGAACAAAGCCAAGGCCTTGGAACGATCTACACGCTGTCGACGATGCGGCGCGGCCCGAACGCGCCCTTCACGCTGGCCTATGTCACGCTCGACGAAGGCCCGTCGATGATGACTAACATCGTCGATTGCGACCCCGATACGCTGGCAATCGGCCAGCGTGTCACGGTGTGTTTCGTCCCCAGCGATGGCGGCCCGCCCGTCCCGATGTTCACCCCTTTGCCGTTCCCGACCGGAGATTGACCATGGCAAGCGCCGCCCGATCCCAAGAAGCCGACGCGCTCGACGCCTTCCGGCATGAGGCCCGCGACTGGATCGCCGCCAATTTCCCGGCGTCCTTGCGCGACAAGGCTGGGGCGATGATGTCCCCCTATGGCGCCGACAGCGCCGGCGCCGATGGCACCGCTTGGCGCAAGGCCGTCGGCGCCAAGGGCTGGGGCACGCCGACCTGGCCCCGCGCCTATGGCGGTGGCGGGCTTTCCCGCGGCGAGGCCGCAGTCCTCAACCAGGAAATGGCGCGCGCCGGGGCGTGGAGCCCGATCGGCGGCATGGGCATCATGATGTTCGGGCCGACATTGCTCGAATATGGCAGCGAGGCCCAGAAACTGCGCCACCTGCCGGCCATCTGCGCCGCCGATATCCGCTGGTGCCAGGGCTATTCGGAACCCGGCGCCGGATCCGACCTCGCCTCGCTACAGACCTTTGCCGAGGACATGGGCGACCATTATGTCGTCAACGGCCAGAAAACCTGGACGTCGGGCGGGCAATGGGCCGATTGGTGCTTTGCGCTGGTCCGCTCCGACAAGACAAAGAAGCACGAAGGCATCAGCTTCCTGCTCATCGACATGAAATCCCCCGGCGTTACGGTGAAACCGATCCGCATGATTTCGGGCATTTCGCCGTTCTGCGAGACGTTTTTCGACAATGTGAAAGTGCCCAAGGAGAACCGCGTCGGCGAGGAAGGCGAGGGCTGGACCATCGGCAAGCGCCTGTTGCAGCACGAACGCACCAACATTTCGGGCGGCGGCGGCCGCATGGCAGCAGCGATGGCGCAATCACTGGTCGAACAGGCCAAGGCGTCATTGGGCACCGATGCCGAAGGCCGGATTGCCGAGCCTGAACTGCGCAGCCGCATCGCCAAATTCGAGATGGACTGGCGAGCCTTTCTGCTCACCACCGCGCGCGTCACCCAGGAATCAAAGGCGGCGGGCGGCGTTTCGGAAATCAGCTCGATCCTCAAGACCGTTGGCACGCGGCTGGTGCAGGAACGCGCCGAACTGATGATCGAGATCACCGGCCTGCAAGGGCTTGGCTGGGAAGGTGAAGGCTTTTCAGCTGCCGAACTCGCCAATGTCCGCGGCTGGCTGGGCGGCAAGGCCTCGACCATCTATGGCGGCTCCACCGAAATTCAGAACAACGTCATCGCCAAGCGCATCCTTGGCATGCTCGACCACCAGTAAAAAACGGGAACCGGCGATGGCTGTGCTCAGCGACGAACAGACCATGTTGCGCGACATGGCGCGCGAATGGGTGAAGAAGGAAAGCCCGATCGACGCCTTTCGCAAGGTGCGCGACGGCGGCGCACCGGCCGGATTCGACCCGGCAGCGTTTCAGGCCATGGCCGAAATGGGTTGGGCCGGCATCGTCATCCCCGAAGAATTTGGCGGCTCCGACTTCGGCTGGCTCAGCCTCGGGCTTGTGGTGGAGGAAACCGGCAAGACCCTGACCGCCAGCCCGCTGGCGACGTCTGCACTCGCCGCCACGGCGATCGTGCTCGGCACCAGCGCGGGCGCCAAGGCGCAATGGTTGCCAAGCCTCGCATCAGGCGCGATTTACGGCGCCCTGGCCATCGACGAAGGTCCGCGCCACGATCCAGCGGCGATCGCCACGACCGCCACAAAGACTGCGGATGGCTGGACCATCGATGGCGCCAAGGCCTTTGTGCACGATGCCCATGGTGCCGCCGTGCTCATCGTCGCGGCGCGGGGCCCCGATGGCATCGCGCTGTTCGCCGTCCCCGCCGATACCGTCGGCGTGACGCTTGCCACCCGCACACTCACCGATGCCCGCAGCCACACCAAAGTCAGCCTGTCAGGCGTCAAGGTTCCAGCCACCGCAGAGCTAGGCGATGGCGAGCTGCTCGACCGATTGCTCGACCGCGCCCGCATCGTCACCGCTGCCGAAATGCTCGGAATGGCAGAACACAGCTTTGGGGTAACGCTCGATTATCTGAAGCAGCGCGTCCAGTTCGGTCAGATCCTGTCGACCTTCCAGGCGCTGCAACACCGCATGGCGGAACTCTTCACCAGAATCGAACTGCTGCGCTCCGTCGTGGAGGCCGCACTCGCCGCGCTAGACAGCAACAGCGACGTGCCGGCGATGGCCTCGCTGGCCAAAGCCACGGCAAACGACGTGCTGCACCTCGTCAGCCGCGAAGTCATCCAGTTGCACGGCGGCATCGGCATGACCGACGAATATTTCATCGGCTTTTACATCAAGCGCGCCCGGGTGCTCGAAAACGCCTGGGGCGCCGCATCGTTTCACCGTGACCGGTACGCGCGGATCGCCGGCTATTGAGCCTTTCCGCCGATCTTGATGCCGGTGAAGCCGGGAGCGCTGATCCGCTGCGAACGCCCGACGACCATGCCAATGACCTTTTCGTCGCCGAAAATCTGAGGCGCAACTTCATCGGCAATTTCGGCCATGGCATGCTCGGCATGACCGGCTTCCGGCTGGTCAACGCGCCCACCTTTGTGCCGGCCTATGTCTTCATGCTCACCGGATCGCCGATGATGGTCGGCCTGTCGCAGGGGCTGCAACAGCTGGGATCGGTACTGTCGCCGCTGCAAAGCGCCAGCGCCATCGAGGACAAGAAACGCATCCTGCCCAATGCCGTTCGTACCGGCGTGCTGATGCGCGTGCAATTGCTCGGCATCGCACTGTCCGGCTGGCTGTTGTCGGGCCCATGGCTGGTCGCTGCGCTGCTGCTGTTCCTGTTCCTGTTCGGCTATTTCAACGGTGCCCAGCGGGTCATTTTCCAGATGCTGATGGCCAAGGTCATCCCGCTGGCCCAGCGTGGCAAGCTGCAGGGCTATCGCAACCTGGCCGGCGGCGCCATCGCCGCGGCGCTGTCATGGTGGGCGGGCAGCACGCTGATCGCGGGCAATGTGTTCGGCAACGGCTATGCGACGACCTTCATGCTCAGCTTCATCCTCACCAGCCTTGGCCTGACCTTCCTGACCGCGCTGATCCGCGAACCTGACAGCCACCGGCGCCGCAACCCGATGAAGCTGCGCGAACGTCTGCGCGAGCTGCCGCAGCTGCTCGACGACCGCAGCTATAAATTCTTCCTCGTCGCGCAATTGCTGACCACGGCGGGCCGCATGGCGATGCCGTTCTGCATTCTGCACGCCGGCCAGGTGACGCATCTGGATGGCCACGCGATCGGCCTGCTCACCTTTGCCTATCTGGGTGCCGATACGCTTTCCAATCTGGTCTGGGGCGCGCTCGGCGATCGCAGGGGTTTCCGGCTGGTGTTCGCGCTGGCGCTGGCGATCTGGGTTGCCGGCTTCGGACTGATGCTGCTGGCGCATGACCAGTTGGGCTTCGTCCTGGGTTTCGTAACGCTTGGCGCCGCCAGTTCGGGTTACATGATGAGCGCGCAAACCCTGGTGCTTGAATTCGGCGAGCATGAGGACATCCCCATGCGGTTGGCCATTTCGACAACTGCCGAAACCTCCATTGCCTCCATCGGACCGCTGGTTGCCGGCGGTATCGCGACGCTGTTCGGCTTCGCGCCGTTGATCGCCGCCTCGATGGCGTTGCTCGGCTGCGCCCTGCTGGCGTTGCTGCTGCTTGTCGAGGATCCCCGCCACCGCAAATAGGGCGTGAACGCCTCGCAAACCTGTCAGTTCCGACCGGCAACTTCTCGCCGGGCAGGGCTTACCCTTGGCTTCAAGCAAACGGTCGCACACCAACCGGACGTATGGGGAGTAATGCGCATGTTGAAGCTCGTAGCACTATGGTCAGCGCCGAAATCCGAGGATCTGGCGGCGTTCGAAGCCGCCTATTGCAACGTCCACGCGCCGCTGGCGCGGGCCTTGCCGAACCTTGCCGGCCTCGACACCATTCTTGCCGCCGAAGGGCTGGAAGGGTCGCCAGCCCCCTATCACCGCATCGCCGTGATGATCTGGCCGGACCAGGCCGCCTTCGATCGCGACGAACAAACGCCGGAATGGACCGCGCTGCGCGCCGATGCCGGGCAGATGATCGAGCGTTTCGGCGTCTCGCTGACGTCGACCATGGGCCAGGACGGCTAGCCGGCGATGGCCATTCTAGTCACCGGCGGCACCAAGGGCATCGGTCTTGCCATCGCGCGCCGTTTTGCCAAGCCCGGCACCGATGTCTTCCTTAATTTCAGGGCGGATACCGCCGCAGCCGACAAGGCCCGGCTGGAGATCGAGGCGACGGGTGCCCGCTGCCATCTCATCCAGGGCAATGTCGGCACGCCTGATGGCGCCAAGGCGGTGCTCGCCAACGTTGCAAGGCACACGGACCAGCTCGACCAGCTGGTCCATTGCGCCGTCAAGGTCATACCTGAACCGCTGCTGCGCATCGACCCGACGGCGCTTGCCGATGCGATCAACCTCAACGGCACGGCCATCGTCTATCTGGTGCAGGCGGCGCTGCCGCTGTTCCGGCCGGGCAGCACGGTGTTCTTCCTGTCCAGCCGCGGCAGCCGGACGCCGCTGCCGAACTATGCGGCGGTCGGCGCCGGCAAGTCGCTGGCCGAAAGCCTTGTCCGCTATCTGGCGCTGGAACTGGCACCGCTGGGCGTGCGCGCCAATTGCGTCGCCCCGGGCGCGGTCGATACAGAGGCGCTGCGCCAGGTCTATGGCGCGCGCACCGACGAGATCATGCGCCAGTCGGCGGCGGCCAACCCCAGCGGCCGCAACGTGGTGGACGATGATTATTGCAGCCTTGTCGAATATCTCGCCAGCCCGTCGGCGGCGATGATCCAGGGCCAGGTGGTGTTCGTGACAGGCGGTTCTTATCTGGCGGCATAGCCCTGGCGCAACAACACTGGCTGACCGCCCGCCATAACCGATCATACCCCGCCGAACTTACCGCCGGATTGCGCCAATCCGCAGCGATGCCAACCAATTGCTCAGGTCGACACTGAACACCGGCTGGTGCAGCATCACTTCCAGCAATCCGGGCCGAAACCGGCCAAACTTGGGGGATGATGATGCGTCATTCGGGTCATATCGCGCTGGCTGTCGGCATATTGGCGCTCGGCGCCTGTTCGGATGGCGGCAAGACCCCGGGAGCGGCCGCATCATCAACGGCAAAGAACGCCAATGTCGATGATGCGCGGCTTGTGGCGGGCGACAAGGACGGCGCCAACTGGCTGTCCTATGGCCGCACATCCGATGAACAGCGGTTTTCGCCGCTGACCGACGTCAGCGATGCCAATGTCGAAAAATTGGGGCTGGCATGGTCCTCCGATCTCGACACCGCACGCGGGCAGGAGGCAACCCCGATTGTCGTCGATGGAGTCATGTACGTCTCGACCGCGTGGAGCATGGTCAAGGCCTATGACGCCGCCACCGGCAAGCCATTATGGGCCTACGACCCCGAAGTTCCGCGCGAAAAGCTCGTCGATGTCTGCTGCGATGCGGTCAATCGGGGGGTTGCGGTGTACAAGGGCAAGGTGTTTGTCGCGACCATCGCCGGGCACCTTGTCGCGCTCGATGCCGATACCGGCAAGGTGATCTGGGACAAGATGACCATCCCGGCGGATTCGCACATGGCGATTACCGGCGCACCGCGCATCGTCAAGGGACGGGTGCTGATCGGGGCCGCCGGTTCCGAATATATCACCCGCGGCTATCTGGCGGCCTTCGACCCCGATACCGGCAAGGAAGCCTGGCGATTCTACACAGTACCGGGCGATCCCGCCAAACCGTTCGAAGGCAAGCACCTGGAAACTGCCGCCAAGACATGGAGCGGTGAATATTGGAAGCTGGGTGGCGGCGGCACCGTCTGGGATTCGATCACCTATGATCCCGAAACCGACCTTGTCTATTTCGGCACCGCCAACGCCGAACCGTGGAATCCGGCGTTCCGCAATACCAAGGAAGGCGACAACCTCTACACCGCCTCGATCGTCGCCATCCATCCCGATACCGGCGCATATGCTTGGCATTTCCAGGAAACGCCCGAAGACCGCTGGGATTTCGATTCCGATCAGCAGATCATCGCCGCAACGCTGCCCATCGATGGCCAGCCGCGCCGCGTGATCATGCACGCGCCCAAGAACGGCTTTTTCTATCTGCTCGATGCCAAGACCGGCAAGTTCCTGTCGGGCAAGCCGTTCGTGACGGTGAACTGGGCCAACGGCCTCGACCCGGTGACAGGACGCCCCGATGTGAAGCCCGAGGCGCGCTACGATGTGACCGGCAAAGCCTTCCTCGCCTTGCCGAGCGCAACCGGCGGGCACACCTGGAACCCGATGTCGTACAGCCCCAAGACCGGGCTGGTCTACATCCCGGCCAATGAAGCGGCATTTCTTTATGCCGGTTCCGCAAAAGACTGGAAGCCGACCAAGATCGGTTTTCAATTGGGCATTGACCTGACCGCCACGGCGGTATCGACCGATCCCAAAGCGGCAGCGGCCGCTGCAAAGGCCAATACCGGCGCGCTGATCGCCTGGGACCCGGTGGCGCAGAAGGCGCGCTGGACGGTGAAACACCCTGGGCCATGGAACGGCGGCACGCTGGCGACCGCCGGCAATCTGGTGTTCCAGGGCACGGCCGGCGGTGAATTCCGCGCCTATGCCGCCGATACCGGCAAACAGCTCTGGTCCTTCCCCACCCAGACCGGCGTCATCGCCGCGCCGATCAGCTATTCGGTCAAAGGCCAGCAATATGTGGCGATCCTGGCCGGCTGGGGCGGCGCGTGGGATCTCACCTCCGGCGAGATATCACGCAATTCAGGCCTGGTGCGCAACATCAGCCGCATGCTGGTGTTCAAGTCGGGCGGCACAGCCGCGCTGCCGGCGCCGCCGCCAACTGCCACGGCGGTTCTCGATCCGCCGCCGTTCACCGGCACTGCCGCCCAGTTAAGCGAGGGTGCCAGCCTTTACTCTAACAAATGCATCTTCTGCCACGGCGTTGCGGCCGTCGCCGGTGCGCTGGTCCCCGATCTGCGGCACTCGGTGGCGCTGGACAAACAGAAACTTTGGCAGGAAATCGTCCATGACGGGCTGTTGAAGCAGCGCGGGATGGTCGGCTGGGCCGCCGAATTCACACCGGCACAGATCGAAAGCATCCGCCAATATGTGATCAGCCGCGCCAATGACGACAAACGCTTTGAAACCAAGACAAAGGCCGCGGTAAAGACGGCGGATTAAGGCCGCCGCTGGCGCGGCTCAGGCCGCGCCGGTGAGCAGCGACTGGCGCAATTCCCGTTTCAGGATCTTGCCGCTTGCGTTGCGCGGCAGCGTGTCGACAAACACGATGTTTTTAGGCACCTTGAAGCCGGACAGGTTTCCCGCACAATGGTCCCGCACATCGGCGGCCGTCATCACATGGCCATCCCGCAGCACGATCACGGCGGTGACAGCTTCGATCCATTTCGGGTCCGGCAGGCCGATCACCGCGACCTCGCTGATCGCGGCGTGCTGGTACAAAATTTCCTCGACCTCGCGTGAGGCGACATTCTCGCCGCCGGTCTTGATCATGTCCTTCTTGCGATCAACGACGGTGATATAGCCATCGGCATCGCACACGCCCAGGTCGCCGCTGTGGAACCAGCCTCCCGCAAAGGCTTCGGCGGTCCGCGCCGGATCGTTCCAATAGCCGCTGAGCAATTGCGGCGACCGATGCACGATCTCGCCAATCTCACCTGGCCCGATCGACTGCATCGCATCGTCGACGATCCGGGTTTCGACGTGCAGCGCCGGCCGCCCGGCCGATCCCAGCCGCAGCGCATGCTCCTCGGGAAACAGGATCGTCGCGACCGGCGCGATCTCGGTCTGGCCATACAGGTTCCACAGTCGCAGCTGTGGCAGCCGCTCACGCAGCTCGCGCAACACCTCCACAGGCATGATCGAGGCGCCGTAATAGCCCTTGGTCAGCGCTGACAGATCGCATTCGCCGATCGCCGGCGCGCGCAACAATGAAATCCAAACCGTTGGCGGCGCAAAGAAGGAAGTAATTTGATGCTGCACCAAAAGCCCCAGAACATTGTCGGCGGCCGGCGAACTCGTGATGATATTGCGGGCGCCGACGTGCAGCGCCGGCCCGATCATGCAATCCAGCTGCGCACAATGAAACAGCGGCATGGCGTGCAGCGCCACTGTATCGCTGGTCCATTCGCAATCGATGATGCAGCTTTGATATTCCCACAATACGCTGTTGTGCGACAGCATGGCACCCTTGGGCCTCGATTCCGTGCCGCTGGTATAGACGATCTGCAGCAATTCCTCACCGCCGCGCGTTTCGGGCGGCAGCGGATCGTCGCGGAACAGCGACGTCCATGCGGGTACATCGGGCGGCGGTGGCAGCGCTTCGCCATCGATACCGAACACCTGTTCGATCCGCTCACCCCGGGCGCCCAGCGCGGTTGCAATCGTGTGACTGTCTGCAAACAGCAGCCGCGCACCGGAATGATCCAGAATATAACGGACGTCATCGACATTGAGCATGAAGTTGATCGGGACGAGCACCGCATCGGCGCGCGCGATGGCAAAACGCAGCGCGATAAAGGCATGGCTGTTGCGCGCCAGAATGGCGATCCGGTCGCCCGGGACGATACTAAGCTGACGCAAGCCTGCTGCAAGCCGATCGACCTGCTGGCAAAGCGCGGCATAGCTCCATGTAACATCGCCACAGATGATCGCGGTCCTTTCGCCATGCCGCTGCGCCGCGCGGCGCAGCATCGCCGAAAGCGATTGCGCTCTGGCGCGGTCGACCAGCAGATCGATGGGCGTGCCGGCCTGTTCAGATGGCATGGTTTGCTTTCCGATTGGCGGCGGCGCGATGGCGACAAGCGACCGCAACCGGGAGCAGCGCCTGCTACACCGCGCCGCTCCCGTCTGCCGCTATTGCCAGCGCACCCTCAGCGAGACACCATAAGTTGCCGGCTGGCCAGTCGCCTGGGTGATGATGTCATTGTACGAAATCACGTTCTGCACGTTGAACTTGTTGAAGACATTCTTGCCCCAAGCCGAGATCGTCAGCTTTTCACCGGGGAAAGTGTAGCCGATCCGGGCGTCGACCAGCGCATAGCCTTCGATCCGGAACGGCACGCGGTTGATCCAGCGGTTGACGCCATTATCGGGGATCTGCAGGTCGCTGCCGCCGATATAGGCATCGACATAAGTGCGGTAGTTTACCGTGCCACCGACGAAGAATTCGCCGCCCGACGCGGTCGGAACACGATAGTCGACATCACCGACCAATGACCATGATGGCGCGAACGGCAGCCGGCTGCCGGCAAAGTCCTTTTGCACACCGAACACGGTAATACCCGAATATTGATCGACCTTGGTCTTCAGGTAACTCGCCGATCCGGACAGCGTCAGCCCTGTCACCGGCCGCACCGTCACATCCGCCTCGATACCGAAGATGTGCGATTTCGGTACGTTGTCGAGCCGTTGCAACAGGCCGAACAATGCTGTGTTGATGGTGCCCTGAATCTGCTTGTCGCGGTAATCCTGGTAGAAAATCGCGCTGCTCAGGCTGATCGCATTATCCGCCAACTTGGTCTTGACGCCGGCCTCATAGGAGGTGACCGACTCCTGCTTGGCTGGCAAAAAGACCTGCTGCGTTGCACCGGTGATGACCGGGAACGCCCCCGCCTTATAACCGCGCGAGATATTGGCATAGAGCAGCGTATCGGACGACAGCTTGAAATCGAGGCCCGCGCGCCACGACACATTGTCCTCCGACAAGGTGTATTTGAACAGGTCGCCCGGCAGGTTCTGGGCGTTCAGCGAATAACAGTCTCCGGAGCGCAGCGGCACCGTCGCGCCATTCAGGATCTGCCCGAGCAGGGTGAACAGCGCCGACAGATTCTGGTCACCGGTCGTGTCGGAATTGCACATCGAATTCTTGTTGATCGACTTGGTATAACGCACCCCCGCCTTGAACGTCAGCCGGTCGGTCAGATCATATTCGCCATTGGCAAAAACCGCATAGGTGTTGATCCGGCCCTTGTTCTCGACGGTCGAATCATGGATGAAATTGGTGCCGGCATTGCTTAGCGAATTGTCGCCATAGGTGATGATCTGCAACTGATCGACATTGCTGTGGTTATAGTTGCCGCCCAGGGTCCAGCGGAAACGCGCACCGGTCGCAGAAGCGTTGGACAGCCGAATTTCCTGGTTGAAATCCGAAATCTTGCCATCGTCGCGCGGGTTGTCGACCAGTTCATATTGCGATCCGTCGAGATCGAACGACATGTGCTGTGTCAGATGGTTGTAGGTGGTGATCGAGGTCAGCGAGATATCGTCCGTCACCTCGAAATCGGCGCGTAGGAACGCTTGAAACAGCCGGCGGTCGCCGCGCGGGCGTGGTGACAAGGTCGGCGATTGCAAGGCATTGCCGGGCCGGCCGGTGGACGACCAGTTGGCGGCCCGCAGGTTCTGCGGCGTCAGCGGCGCGTTCAGTTCCTCAAAGGTCGGCGCCGCCGGGTTCGATGGCAACGAGGCAATGATCTGCAGCGCCTGCGGTTCCGACCGATCGATCGAACCGTTGAGGTTGAGTTCGAATTTCAACCGATCCGACGGTGCCCAATCGGTGATCAGCCGCGCCGCGATGTAATTCTGTTGGCCATTCTTGTCGGGCCGGGTGAAATTATACTGCCAGGCATCGCGGTGCGCGGCGTCGATTGACAGGCGCATACCGATTGTGTCGGCAATCGGCCCGCTGATATAGGCTGTGCCGTGCACTTCGTTGAAGCGGCCATAGTCGAGCGCGAAACCGGCCTGCAATGCGTCAGTCGGCTTGTTGGCAACAAAGTTGATGGCGCCACCGGTCGAATTCTGGCCGAACAGCGTACCCTGCGGCCCCTTCAAGACCTCCACACGCTCAAGATCATAAAGCGAATGCCCCGCCAACACCGGAAACGGCATCGGTGCCTGATCGACCGACAGGCTGACGGCGGGATAGACACCCAGCGAGTCGGCGTTGAAACCGATGCCGCGCAGCGTGAACACCGGTGTGCCATGTGTCGAAGGCGCCAATGCCAAGCCAGGGACCGCCCGGGCCAGCTCGTCGAGCTTGATGATGTTGCGCTTCTGCAGGAGGCTCGTATCGAACGCGGCGACACTGGCACCGACCTTGCTGATGCTTTCGTCGCGCTTGTTGGCGGTGACGATGATTTCGCCATCGGCAACCTTTTCGTTTTCGGCAACCGCTGCGGCCGCGAAAGCGGGATAGGCGGTGCTGACAAGGCCTAGTGCAGTCGAAGCAACCAGGACGGCGCGATGGACGGTCTTCATTTCCCTCTCCCTTGAAATGACGTGTCGTTTCTTATCGTTTTGAAATTTTCCTGTGTGTTTCGATCCCGCCGGCGGCGCTGAATTGATCCCTTGCTTGCGAGGCGACCCGCCTCACCATCGAGCAGTCATGGCCACCAAAGGCAGGGCACTGCGACGGGACAGCCGGGTGGCGTCGGCTTGACGATTACTATCGTAACCCATGTTCGTGATGTCCCCTGCCTGTTCATTTTCAGGTCTGCATCGAACCGGCAAACAGGCTGATTGCGCGCCGCATGATGCGATCGGCAGATGGAAATGCGCCGCGCATCATCGCCAGCCCGTGGATCAGCCCCCTCGCTTCGATGGCGTGCGTTTCCACGCCGAGCCGCGCAATTTCGGCGGCCAGATCCCGACCCTGGTCGCGAAGCGGGTCGAGCCCGGCGGTTACCACCACGGTCGGCGGCAGCGCTTGCGATAGCGGGTGCAGCGCGGGCGAGGCGGCGATTCCCGCCGCGGCTGCTGCGTCAGGCAAATAATCGCCAATGAACCGGTCCATCAGCTTGCGGTCGAGTATATAGCCCGACGCAAAATCCTTGTAGGAGCCATGATCGGGGCCCGTGCAATCGACCAGCGGATAGATCAGCAATTGCGCCAGGACATTACCGGCACCCATGGCACTCGCCACGTGCAAGGCAAGGTTGCCCCCGGCGCTGTCACCGGCGACCGCGAGCCCGGTAACGCGCGCCCCCAACACCGCCGGACTGCTCTTGACGAAGTGCGCGGCGGCCAGGCAGTCCTGATGCGCCGCGGGAAACGGGTTCTCCGGCGCCAGGCGATAGTCGACGGCCACCACCCGCAAACCGGTGGCCGCCGCAATCAATGTGCACAGCGGATGATGAGTATCCAGATCGCCGATCACCCAGCCGCCGCCGTGCATGTACAGGATCACCTGTCCGGCTGTCTCCACGGCAGGAAAATAGGCCCGTAACCGGCAGCCAGCGCCGTCCAGATCGACCGACCGCACACTCGCTTCGGGGGGCACATCGAACAACGCGCCCATCTGCAGATACGTTGCGCGCATATCGCTTGCGGACATGTCAGCCAGATGCGGGCCATCCTGTTGGGCAAGCCCCGCGAGCACCGAGGCCACTTCCGGCAGGACAAAGGGCGCCACCGTCATGTCACACCCTCCGGCTTTCATGAGAGGCCTCCCGGCCCTGAACCATGCGCTTTCACATCCATAGACAATTGCTGCAGTGCCATCACTGCAGCATGGCGTGGCGACAAGATCGATTGTACCGCAGCAAGTCTATTAAAAATCACGCTAAAAATAGTTTCCTCTGGCTAATCTACTCCAATCTGGCCGGCTTCCAGCGGTTGCACCATGACGCTGTGCGCCAAATAATTGACGCATATGGCCATCGACCGCTACCGTTGGCAAAATTCGCTGGAAGGCGACTCTGGGGAGGCAAGGCGTCATGGACTCCAACGCACTCTATGCGACACTGCCGGATCTCAGCGCGCGGATCATGCGCAATACACTGGTCAACGATTTCAAGGTAAATTGGGACACCTTCTGTCGCAGCAGCCATATCCGGCCGGTCAATCTAGATTTTCAGGCAAGCGAGTTGCTCGCTCAGGAGGAAATGCTGCTGCAGCAAGGCTTTGCCGAATGCACCGCGGAAACGCCAACCATCTGGTTTGATGTCGGGTTGCGCTATCGCTCGATCAAATATGGAGCGCTGGGGCTTGCGATGATGACGGCCAGGACACTCGGCGACGCGCTCGCGGTTGCCTGCCGCTATCAGTCATTGACCTATTCGCTTATCAACTACCGGTTTGTTTCCGCTCCCAACGGGTCCTGCGCGCTGATCGGCAACTGGGACGAATATCTGCCGCATCTGCATGACTTCACGCAGCATCGGGACCTTGGTGCGCTTCGGACGCTGATCGCCGACCTGATGGGCGGCGTGCTGCCGCTCGAACGCGTCACCCTTGCCGCGCCACCGCCACCCGACTGGTCGAAATTGCGGCACTATCTTCCATGCCCCGTCGAATTCAACGCCGACCGGACGCAATGGACATTCCTGCCGGGCGCGGCCAATCTGCCATTGCCGCTGGCGGATGGCGAGTTGCAGACGCTCTACAGCTCGCGCTGCGATTCGGCGCTTGGCCGCGCGCAGGCCGACAGTTCGATCAGGGAACGGCTGGCGGCACGGCTCGCCCAGAAGGATGGCGCCTTCTTGAGCGCCGGCGAGGCGGCCTGGCAAATGGCGCTTTCGGAACGGACCCTGCACCGCCGCCTGGCGGAAGAAGGCACTCGATTTTCGACTATGGTCGACGACGCGCGTTACACAAAGGCGCGGCAATTGCTGATGGACCGGCGCATGACCGTCGAAGGCATTGCATTTGCCGTCGGCTTTGCCGAGCCGTCGAGCTTTTCTCGCGCCTTCAAGCGCTGGTCGGGGATGGGGGTCCATGAATTCCGACGACAGCAGCGGAGCGAACACCATTGAGGCTGAAGTGGCTTTCAGCGGCACAGGCTGCGTGTCCGCAACAACGCCCAAATCGGGCCGGCATTGCGGGATAATGACAGAGGCCGCAGATCAGGCGGCCTCGGCGCGATCAACCGCTTCCACCGCTTCGACCTTGTAGTCCGCGCGATTGGTGCGGCGTTCGATCAGTCGATAGATCGTCGGCAACACCAGCAGCGTCAACGCTGTCGAGGACAGTATCCCACCGATCACCACGGTTGCCAGCGGCCGTTGCACCTCGGCCCCCGCACCAGTCGCCAACGCCATTGGCAGAAAGCCGACGCTGGCGACGAGCGCCGTCGCGATGACCGGCCGCAACCGGTCTTTGGCAGCCTCGCGGATGGCGCGTTCGAACGGCATCCGGCGGCGCAAATGGTTGAGTTGATCGACCATCACAAGCCCGTTCAACATGGCAATGCCGGACAGCGCGATGAAGCCGATAGCCGCAGTGATCGAAAACGGCATGCCGCGCAGCCAAAGCGCCAGGATGCCGCCGGTGACGGCAAAGGGAATGCCGGTATAAACCAGCGCGGCCTGGCGGACGCTGCCGACCGCCGCATAGACCAGTACAAAAATCACCAGAAGAGTCGCCGGCACGACGATCATCAGCCGCGCCCGCGCCTGTTCGAGCTGGCGGAACTGCCCGCCGAATTCGATGCGATAGCCCGGCGGCAGCTTTACCTCACGCGCCAATATGGTGCGCGCCGCCTGGACATAGCCTTCGATGTCGCTGGTATTGAGGTTGACCATCAACGCCGCGCGCCGCTGGCCATCGTCGTGCAATATCGGTTCAACCGTGCGCGCATTGCTGAGATGCGCGACGCTGCGCAACGGCACCATTCCGCCCGCGCCGACACGCAGCGGCAAGTCGAGCAGCGCGGCCGGGTCCGCGCGTTGGAATTCGGGCAGTCGGATGACGATGGCGTGGCGGTGGACACCTTCGCTGATGAACCCGGTTTCAGTCCCGCCGATCGCCGCCGCCACAGCTCGGTTGACCTCTGCGGCACTCAGCCCCAGCGCCAAAAGCCGGGTGCGATCGAGCTCGACAACCACGCTGCTGGTCCGCCCGGCGCTTTCAAACTCGACACCGGCCGTGCCCGGCAACCGTTCCAGGGCGCGCTTTGCAAGGGCGGCGGCGCGCTCGAGCTGGTCATAGTCATCACCGAACACCTTGACCGACAAATCGGCACGGGTGCCCTCCAGCATCTCGTTGAAACGCATTTCAATGGGCTGGGCGAACAGGAAGCTTTGTTGGGGCGCCAGCGCCGTGGCAGCCTTTTCGATGGCGGTGACGAGTTCGGCCTTGCTGCCCGGCCAGCCCGGCCCACGTGGCCATTGATCAAGCGGCTTGTAGAACAGGTAAAGATCATTTTCGTTGGGTGGCATGGGATCGGTCGCAACGGCGCTGGTACCGATGCGGCTGAACGTGCGCGTGACCTGGGGGAAGCGGCGCAGGATCTCCTGCTCGGTCGCTTTCTCGATGGCAACGCTGCGGTCCAGCGCCATGCCGACCGGCTTGTAAACCATGGCAGTGACCGAGCCTTCGTCGAGCCGCGGCGTGAATTGCGCGCCCAGCGTCTGGAACAGCAACAGGCTGCCGATAAGGATGACCACCGCGGCGCCCAGCACCGGCAGCGGTTGCCGCAACGTCTGGCCAAGCAGCGGCCGATAGGCGCGGCGCAACCGCCCGGCAAAGCCCGTTTCCGCATCGTTGCCCGCCGCTGGCCCGGCGCGCAGTGCCAGCGCCGCCAGCGCCGGCGTGATGGTGAAGGCGGCGAGCAGCGAGCCCACCAGCGCCAGCATCACCGCCTGCGCCATGGGATGGAACAATTTGCCTTCGGTGCCGCCCAGGCTGAGAATGGGCACATAGACCAGTGTAATGATGGCAATGCCATAAGCGACCGGTCGCGACACCTCGCGCGCTGCATCGGCAACAATGGTGCGGCGTTCGGATGGCGAAGGTTCATGGCCCAGCCCGCGGATGCGGCGCAGCGCGTTTTCGACGATGACGATCGAACCATCGACGATCAGCCCGAAATCGAGCGCGCCAAGGCTCATCAGGTTGCCGGAAACCCCAAGGCTGTGCATGCCGGTGACGGTAACGAGAAAGGCCAGCGGAATGATCGCGGCGACGATGACGGCGGCGCGCCAATTGCCCATCACGAACAACAACACCAGCACAACCAGCAATGCGCCCTCGCCCAGGTTGCGTTCGACGGTGGCGATGGTGCGGTCGACAAGCTCGCCACGGTTATATTGGAGGTGCAGAACCATGCCCGCCGGCAGCGCCGCCTCCACATCAGGGACCCGTGCCATCACCCGCTGGGTGACTTCCCGGCTGTTCTGGCCGACCAGCATCATGACAGTGCCAAGCACGGTTTCCTGCCCGTTGGCGGTGGCGGCACCGGCGCGCGGCGCATGGCCTTCAACAACGCTGGCAAGATCGCCGACCGTCAGCGGCCTGACGCCCGCCGCGAACTTCACCGGAAGCGCGGCGATTTCGGCAGCATTCGTAACGCGGGCATTGGTGAGGACGGTGAATCGCCTGTCACCGCGGGTGATGCTGCCGCCGCCGGCATTTTCGGCATTGCCCATGACGGCGTCGGCAAGCTCGCTTGCGGTGACACCGGCAGCGGTCAGGCGCGACAGATCGGGCTCGACAACAAATTCGCGCTCCAAGCCGCCATTGGAATTGACTTCGGCAACACCTTCGACGGTTCGCAACATCGGCTTGGCGATATATTCCTGCGCCTCATAAAGCTCCATGAGCCGCTGTTCCGGCTTCAGGGCCGCCGGCGGCTGGCGCCATTCCAGCGTATAATAGAAAACCTCCCCCAGCCCGGTCGTGATCGGCGCCAGCTGCGGCTGCGAACCCGGCGGCAGGTCGGCCAAAATTGTCGCCAGCCTTTCGGTTACCAGCTGCCGGGCCTGCAACTGATCAGTGCCATCCTTGTAGATCAGCGTGACCTGCGACAGCCCGGTCTTGGTCAGCGATCGCACCTCCTGCAACCCCGGCTGCCCAGCCATGGCGCGTTCGAGCGGCAGCGTCGCCAGCCGCTCGATCTCCTGCGGCGCCAGTAAGGGTACCATGGTGTTGACCTGCACCTGGACACCGGTGATGTCCGGGATCGCATCGACCTGCAGGCGGGTGAAGGAAAACAGACCAAAGGCCGCGATCAGAAGCGTTAGGAAAAAGATCGTGCGCGGGTTTCCGACCGACCAGTCGATCATGCGCGCGATCACCGGACCGATCCATCGAGCGGCGCGCCGGCGTTCAGGGTGCGCAGTTGCTGTTCGGCTTCGATCGCTTCGCGGCGGGTATCGAGCACCGCCGACAGCGCGTCGAGATACTGGCGCTGCATTTCGACATAGGTGGCGACCGGAATGGCGCCCAGGCGATAATTGCGGTCGGCATCGGCGGCAGCGGCTTCGAACCGCGGAATCGCATCAACCGGCCAGCCAGCCAGAGCGGCGCGACGGGCGGCATAGCCGGTGGCAAGTTCCTGAACCTGCCGCACCGTCTGGCGTTCGGCGCTGACCAGCGCCGCATTTGCCTGGACCTGGCGCCCCTGTTCAACCGCCACACCACCGGCCTGGCCATTCCAGATCGGCACCGTCGTCTGCAGACGGACGCCATAATTGGTTTCGCGCGTGTCGCTTCTGGCCTTCTCCAGATAGGGGCCGAGCGCCAGTTGCGGCAGGCGGGCCTTTTTCGCCAGATCGACCTGCAGGCCCTGCTGCGCCAGCTGGGCCTTCAACGCCCGCAGCTCGAAATTATTGGCAAGGATCGCCTCGGTCAGCGGCGCGGTATCGGGCAGCGGCGTGAGCGCGACCACCGGCCGGACAATGCGCAGCCGCGCGTCCAGCGCCGCACCCCGAAGTTGGTTGAGCGCATAAAGGGTGCGGTTGGCATCGGCATCGGCGGTCGCGGCGGCGCGTTCGGCGCTGATCGCGCTGGCCTGCAGGATCGCCGCCGCCAGCGCCGGCGCCGGGCCGGCCGCCTCGCGCTGGACGGTGATCGTGGCAAGATCGCGCATCCGGCGTGCCACCACGCGCGACGCCGCCGCCTTTTGATCGGCAGCGAACAATGCATAACCAAGCGAACGCGCCCGGCCGGCGATGGTCGCATCGAACTGGTCAAGGCCAATCCGCGCCAGATCGACCTGGGCTTCGGCAATGGCGCGACGCAAGGCGATACGGCCACCGAATTCGATCGGCTGGACGATTGCTACCGACCAGGCGAGGCCTTCGCCCTGCACGAGACCGGTTTGCGGATCACTGTTCCGCCGTTCGCCGAAATCGACATAAAGTTGTGGATCGGGCAAGCGCCCGGCCGCCTGCTTCTGGTTCTGCGCAAGGCCGATCTGGTCGGCCACGAACCGGCGTTCCGGGTTGTTCGCAACAGCGCTTTCGACCAGCGCATCAAGGCTGATCGCCGGTGCGGCGTCGGCAGCCAGCAACGGCCGGGCACAGATCAGGGCAACAAAAAAAACCAGCGCGCGCATCGAAAATCCCGGAAACCCAGGGCGACACTGCCCCTGCGCGGCTGCCGCTACACGACTTTGCTGACACCATCCTGACGCGCGGCCGCGACAGGAAAGCACAGCCGCAGCAAATGGCTTTCAGGGACCGTCTCCAGCCGGGCACCATGGGCTGCGGCGATGCGATCGACAATGGCCAACCCAAGGCCCGCGCCGTCATGGCTGGCATGGGCGCCACGGCCGTGACGATTGCGCAACAACGCCAACCGGTCGACGCCAAGGCCCGGGCCGCCGTCCTCCACCGCAATCACCGGCCCCGGCCCGGCGCGCAGCGTCACAGTACCGCCACGCGGGGTAACGCGCAGGCCGTTTTCGGCCAGGTTGCGCACAGCGGCGGCGATCGCCTCGCGCCGACCGCTGACTTCGGGCGCCCCATCCGCCTCGACGGCTATTTCGCAGCCATTGGCGATCGCAGAAGGCGCTAACAGCGCGGCGACATCGGCCGCGACATCGGCCAGTTTTACTGCCGTGCGCGGCTGGCGCGCCGCGGTATCGGCATCGAGCTGGGCGAGGATCATCAATTGTTCGATCAGCCGCCGCATGGCGAGGATATCCGCGCGCAATCGCTCCCCGACCGCGCCGTCCAGCCGTTCGGCCTCCAGCGCCAGCACGCTGAGCGGCGTGCGCAATTCGTGCGCCACATCGGCGGCAAAGCATTCCTGATCGCGCGCCGCGCAATCGAGCCGATCGAGTAGTGCATTGACCGAGGCAACAAACGGCAACGCCTCGCGCGGCAGTTCGGCCTTGTCGATGCGAAAGCCGCGTTCACCGGCACCCGCGTGATCGACCGCCCGGGCCGCGCTGTCGAGCGGCGCAAGCGACCGCTGGATGACCCAGGTCGCCGCCAGGGCCATGGGGACGATCAGGATCAGCAGCGGGAACAGTACATGGTCGCGAAATTCGATGGCGACCCCCAGCCGCGACCCCGCATCGGCCAGCATGTCGATGGTAAAACCATATTCGCGCGCCACTAGAAGCCCCAGGGCCAGCGCACCGACGATGCCGACAGCACCCAGCCCGAACAACAGCCGCCACAGGATCGAACGATTGGTCGCCATCGTCACACTACCGGTTCGCGCAGGATATAGCCGACGCCGCGCACGGTGTGGAGAAGATCGGCTGCCCCCGCCGCTTCCAGGCGCCGGCGAAGGCGCGACACCACCGCCTCGACGGCGTTGGAACTGGCCGCATCATCAAAGCTGTAAAGCGCATCTTCGATCACGCCCTTGCGCACCACCGTCCCGGCACGGCGCATCAACAGTTCGAGCAGATCTGTCTCGCGCCGGGTCGTCTCGATCGGCCGGTTGGCCACGGTCACGCCGCGGCTGCTGCTGTCGAAACGCAGCGGCCCTACCGCCATCACCACCGGCGATCGCGCGCCCGGCCGACGCGCCAGCGCACGCAGCCGCGCCGCCAGTTCATCAAGGGCAAAGGGCTTCACCAGATAATCGTCGCCGCCGGCATCCAGCCCGGCCACACGATCCTCAAGCCCGTCGCGCGCCGTGACGATGAGCACCGGCGGCATGACCCGGCGGCCACGTTCGGCACGCAACCATTCGAGCCCGTCGCCATCCGGCAACCCCAGATCGAGCACGACGAGTTCAATCGCCCCGGCATCGAGCGCATCGGCTGCATCCGCCAGCGTTGCCGCGCAATCACAGGCAAAGCCCAGTCTGTTCAGCCCATCGGCCGAAAGCCTGGCCAGCCGGGCATTATCCTCGATGATCAACACCCGCATGTTTGCCGGGTAGCAGAATGACGGGGCCGGCGTCGACCATGGCATTTGGACGCTCGCAAATGGCCGGGCGATGCCCCCTCAGCCCGGTCCTGCAATCGCGTATCAAGCCCTTCTCAGTCTAGCCCGAGCAACCAACGCGACAGCTCGACCGGCCGAACAACGGCCTTGGGCGCGCCATTCTCGATCTCCGTGCGATGCGCCATCATCCATTCAAGGCAGGCCATGCGCGAATCGAACCATGCATAGTCGGCCCGGGTTGGCGCGCAGTGTATGGGGTCGAGCAGATAGCGTGAGCCCTTATGGCTGTCCGCCATGCCCGCCCAGCCGCGCGCCGGGGCAACGACGGCGGGCACCCAATAGGTCCCTCTCGAATCGAGCGGATCAGGCGGGTGCTTCGCCACCCGACATTCTCATGATGTCGAAACGGTCGGCGTTCATCACCTTGGCCCACGCGTGGACGAAGTCGCGAACGAATTTTTCTTCATTGCCCGTTTCGGCATAGACCTCGCTGATCGCCCGCAATTGGCTATCCGATCCAAAGATCAGATCGGCGCGCGTTGCCTGCCACCGCTGCCGGCGGCTGCCGCGGTCATAGCCGATAAACGCCTCGTCATCACTCGCGTCGGCGGCCTCCCAGACGGTATCCATGTCCAGCAGGTTGACGAAAAAGTCATTGGTCAGCATGCCCTTTCGATCGGTTAGTACGCCATGCTGCGCATCGTTGAAGTTTGCACCCAGCACGCGCAGCCCGCCCAATAGCACCGCCATTTCAGGTGCCGAGAGGCCAAGCAGCGCGGCACGATCGAGGAGCAGGGCCTCAGTTTTCACGCTATGCTTCGCTTTGAGATAGTTACGGAACCCGTCCGCGCCAGGTTCCATCACGGCGAAGCTTTCCGCGTCCGTCCAATCCTGGGTCGAATCCCCACGGCCGCCGGTGAACGGCACCTCGACTGCGAAACCCGCGTCCGTGGCCGCTTTTTCCACGGCTGCGGTACCAGCGAGGACAATCGCATCGGCCATTGAAATCCGTCCACGCCGCGCCTCAATCTCGGAAAGGATGCTTGCGAGCTCACCCGGCTCGTTAACCGCCCAGTCTTTCTGCGGTGCAAGCCGCAGCCGCGCACCATTGGCCCCGCCGCGGTGATCAGACTTTCGATAGGTCGAGGCCGAAGCCCAAGCCACTTTAACGAGTTTCCCGACACTTATACCAGCCGCCAGGATCGCTGATTTGAAGGCCGCGACTTCCGAAGCCGTCGGCGCCGTGCCGGCCGGAACAGGATCTTGCCAGATCAGGTCCTCTGCCGGCACTTCAGGCCCGAGGTAGCGTCCTCTCGGCCCCATATCGCGATGCGTGAGCTTGAACCAGGCACGTGCGAACGCGTCTTTGAATGCTCCATGATCGCTGCGGAACTTCTCCGAGATTTTGCGAAACTCAGGATCAAGCTTCAGTGCCATGTCGGCCGTGGTCATCATCGTCGGGACCAGCTTTGTCGGATCATGCGCCGCCGGTGCCATGTCCTCCGGCTTCTGGTTGACCGGCTGCCATTGCTGCGCCCCCGCGGGGCTGTGGACCAACTCATAATCATAATCGAGCAGCAGCCTGAAATAATTCTCAGACCAAGTAGTAGGAGTGTTCACCCAGGCGCCTTCGATGCCGCTCGTGATGGCATCCGCACCTACGCCGCTGCCATGTCGATTGCTCCAGCCAAACCCTTGCAGCGAAATGTCGGCGTTCTCGGGCGCAACGCCGACAAGACCTGCATCCCCCGCACCATGCGCTTTGCCGAACGTATGCCCGCCTGCAGTCAAGGCAACGGTTTCCTCATGATTCATCGCCATGCGTTCGAAGGTGATCTTGATATCGCGCGCCGACTGCATCGGGTCGGGAATGCCGCCGGGCCCCTCCGGGTTGACGTAAATCAGCCCCATTTGAATCGCGGCGAGCGGATTTTCGAGCTCCATATTGTTGGCGGGCTGGATACGCGTCTCCGCGGCATCGACCCACTTCGACTCGACGCCCCAATAGATGTCGCGTTCAGCTTCGAACACATCTTTGCGGCCGCCACCAAACCCGAACACCGGCCCGCCCATTGATTCGATCGCTACATTGCCAGCTAGAATGAACAGGTCCGCCCAGCTGATCCGGCTACCGTATTTTTGCTTGACCGGCCATAACAGCCGCCGTGCCTTGTCGAGATTGCCATTGTCGGGCCAGCTGTTCAGCGGGGCGAAGCGTTGTTGCCCACTGTTGGCACCGCCGCGCCCATCGGCAGTTCGGTAGGTGCCGGCGGCATGCCAGGCCATGCGGATGAAAAACGGACCATAATGCCCGTAATCGGCCGGCCACCAAGACTTGCTGTCGGTCATAAGCGATGTCAGGTCACGCTTCAGCGCGTGATAGTCGAGGGCCTTGAACGCAGCAGAATAATCGAAACTTGGCCCCATCGGGTCCGCCGATCCCCCGCCTTGCTGGAGGATATCGAGCGGCAGTTTTTCGGGCCACCAATCGCTATTGGTGCGGCCAAGGAGCGGCCGCGATTGGCTCTCTTTCATGGGACAACCGGCGACTGGTTCGCTAGGCTTCGTACTCATGATCCGTCCCCTAAATCAGCGACGGTGGAATGCTAAACCCGGCGCAAAATCAATGAAAGACATTTAAGGCGATTAGCTTGAGCGAGAAAATTCATCTGATCCGCTGCTGAAGTCGTTACTTTCGATCGGATACTCGACTTGCCGTTTCGATTCTGCAAGGCAGGAAATGGACACAGGATCGCCACCGAAACAGGCAACAGCAAGGCCTGACACGCCGACTCGGGCTATGTTGCGACCAATTGCGACCTGTCACACCGAAAAATTCTCTCGTCACATCGCTGAAGGCGCGACAGCGCCTCGATCTCTCGCAGGGCTCAGATCGGATGCGCTGGATGCGTTTGCCCGCAGCCATTTTGCGGTCCTCTCGCAGCTCGAAACGCAGCGGCTCTTCGGCAGTTGCAGACAATTCGAGGGGTGTGCGGTCAATCGGTAAAAGCCAACTGCGCCAATGCGTTCAGGAAGCCTGCGCTTTCCCTTGGCAAAATGACCGCCATTCGTTCATGTCGCTTTGCAAAATCATCCACATCGAAATGGATGCGTTCTGTGTTTCGGCAGCGGAATGCAATAAGCCGTCACACGCTCCAAGGAGGCCTTGGTTAGGGAATTCTTCGCTACCTACAGTCTGCCTGTGCCGAGCTGGATTGAGCCGCTTGCCTTCGTCCGCAACATCAACGCACATAAGGTCCGCCTCTGGAACGCGGGCATCATCAATCAACCAGCGGTACTCAAGCCGTTCGAGGCCCCGCAGGTTTTCCATGTCGGCAGCGTCCGGGAGCGCCGAACTCGTGTGTACGGTGCCGCGGCTATCGCGAGCTAATTTGTCCGGCGCATCAATCCTGGCACCACTTGGCCGATCCGTATGAAGGCGCAATGGCAAGCTTCTCTAGCTATACCATTCGCGACTCCAGCTCAAAGCGGGTTCCTGCGGGGCTGGACCGCGGAAACGGTCTGGGTTGGACGGTGAAGCAGTGGCAAAAGCGCGACCCTGCCGCTCCGAGAACTATAATTCTGATGTCGGGGCCTAAATCTGCGCATTGATGGCGTCCCGGTCCTATGCTCAACTAAAGTGTACCTGCTAAACGTGGTCTCTGGGCTTTTGCGGACAAGGCTGAACTGGAATTGAAACGGCGATGAATGACAATCCGGTTCGGTTGAAGCGGAAGCCCATCCGGCAATGCATCTGCGTGTTGGCGGTCTTGGCTATGCCTGCGCCTACGCTTGCACAGCCGGTGGCGAGCCCTGCCGACCCAGTCCGCGTCCTTACTGAGCGGCTCGACCTTGAGCGGTACAAGACGACGATTAAAGCCCTCACCAGGTTCGGCGACCGGCGTCAGGGAACAGCGCGCAACCGCGCCGCGATCGACTGGATCGAGGCGCAGCTCAAAAGCTACGGCTGTACCAACACAGAGCGCTTGAAATACACCTTCGGCGAGGAACCTGTGCACACGGTTGCGCCGGCTGCCGCGCCAGTCGCCGCCGGCAAGGACGAACCGGGGTTGGCCGTGGGTGGCGGACGTCCTCGCGGCATCGCCCGCCCGACTGGCGTCAACACCGACCCCAACGCGCAGGCCGACGCCAGGATTCGCGGGCTGGACCTGCCACCTGCAGTCGCGGGACCGCGCGAAGAAGTCTATTGCACCAAGGTAGGCATCACTCATCCCGGCGAAATGTATATCATCAGCGCCCATATGGACGGCATCGGTTTTGGAGAGGCCGCCAATGACGATGGGTCGGGAACAGCGCTGGTGATGGAACTGGCGCGCGTGTTCAGCAGCGCTGATGTGCAAACCGACCGCTCGATAAGGTTCATTCTGTGGAACAACGAGGAGACCGGGCTGAATGGCTCACAGGCCTATGTTGACCAACGCCAGGCCTTGCAGGGCAGGGAGCTCCCGGTCGGATCAGGACGCTATACAGAACCAGAATGGCTTGGCGTCATTCAGCACGACATGTTGCTGTTTGATCATGGCATGCCACGGTCAGACCGGACGCTCAGCCCGGTTCAGCGCCCTGAAGCCGACATCAATATCGAATTCCGCGCCAGCTCGAAGTTCGCCTTGCAGTCACAAGCCTTGGCCTTGGCGTTGGAAGCGACGAATGAACGCTATGCCACCGACTATCCGGCCAGCATAGGAAGCCATATGACCAATACGGATTCAGGACCGTTCATGGATTTGGTGCCAGCCATTAGCGTGCGCGAAAATGACCGCGGAACCCAGATCGGTAGTGGTTGGGATCCTCAATGGCACCAGCCGACGGACCTGTACGCCACCTATAACGACAAGGACTTTTTGCTCGGCCTCAACGCGGCGCAAACCACATTGTCTGCGGCCGCGCGGTTGGCCGGTGCAAAACTGGGCAAATGAAAATCGCCGGTTTGAGGGATTCCGGGGTTGAAGCTGTCTTTGGTTTGGCGGTCGTAGCCATCGTTTGCCGCCGTAAGCGAGAGCAACCGCTTGGGAACGCGCCACACCGGCTCGCTGAGATCGTCGTTGCTCAGATCAGCCTCCAAGAAAAAGAGGTGCATCAATCCCACTTAGCTCAGTAGCGCGGCAGTCTTTCCAAGCGTCTGATAAAACCCCCAGCAAATTGGCAGCAAAACCGCTGCCCACGCCAGCAAGATAGTCGCGTCAAGGCGGCTGGCAATCGGAACCGCGTCAGGCGTTGCTGTCTTCCAGCCCGTAACGTCATTGGCCACCTCGATTTCGGCGGCCGCATGAAACTTTTTGTGGACGGGTCGGATCAACAGGTTGGCGATGAAGCCGATCACCAGCAACCCGGCCAGCACGGCATAGATGGGCGGGTACAGCTGGATGCTCGAATCGCCGGCAGCGATGCTGTTGTCTCGCATCGTGCTTACTATGAATGGGCCGACTACTCCAGCAGTCGACCAAGCTGTTAACAGTCGACCATGGATAGCGCCGACAAAGCGCGTGCCAAAAATGTCCGCCAAATAGGCCGGCACACTAGCGAAGCCACCACCGTACATCGATGCGCAGATACAGAAGACAAGTATGAACAGGCCGAGGTTGCCCCCGGTAAGCGCCGGTGCGGCGAAACCGTACAACAGCGCGCCCAAAGCAGTGATGATGGCAAAAGTCCGCTTTCGCCCCAGCCGGTCGGACGAAGCCGCCCACAGGAAACGACCGCCGATGTTAAAGAGGCTGATCATGCCGACAAAGCCGGCGCCGATCGCGGCTGCAGCCTTCTTCTGGTCGTCGTCGAACGCGGCAAAAGCAACGTCGGGATGATTGATCAGCCGGCCGCCGAAAATCTCCTGTAACATTGGCGATGCGACGCCGATGATGCCTATCGAAGCCGAAACGTTAAGCAACAGCACCAGCCACAGCAGCCAGAATTGGGGCGTACGGTGCGCGTCTTTGAGATGCACATGAAAGCGGTTGCTTGCGCCCTCAATCCGCGCGGAAGGAGACCAGCCTACAGGCGCCCATCTTTCCGGGGGGACTCGATACCCAAATGCACCCGCCATCATGAAAACGAAGTAAAGGGCAGCAAGGCTCAAAAATGTCTGCCAAACGCCGACCTGCGTGCCGTCGGCAAAATACTTCGTCAGCCTGTCAGCAAGCGGGCTACCTACCATCGCTCCGCCGCCAAACCCCATGATGGCCATGCCAGTGGCAAGCCCACGCCGATCGGGGAACCATTTTATCAGAGTGGAGACCGGCGAAATATAGCCGAGCCCAAGGCCAATGCCGCCGATCAGTCCGGTGCCCAGCCAGATCAGCCAAAGCTGGTGGATCGAGACGCCGAACGCGCCGATCGCAATGCCGCCACACCAGCAGCAAGCCGCGACGACGCCGGCTCTACGCGGGCCAACCCGTTCCACCCAACCGCCCCAAATTGCAGCCGCCGCGCCCAAAACGACAAAGAAGATTGAATAGGTCCAGACCAGGTCACTGACGCGCCAGTCGCAATTCTTTGTTGTGAGCGCCGTCGCAAGCGTCATCACCTTGCAGATAATCGGGTCTGAAATGCCTATAGCGCGACCCAGCGGCAGCCAGAACACACTGAAGCCATAGGCCATGCCGATGCACAAATGGATCGCCAAGGCACAAGGGGGCACCAGCCAGCGGTTGAAGCCGGGGCGTGCAACAGTGCGCGCCCGATCGAGAAGGCTGCCGGCAAGGGGCAACACATTGCTGTCCGCCATAGGCATGTCACGGTTCCCTTGGCGAAGAATGCGTTTTGTTGGCAATAGGAGACTTCATGCTATTAATCTTCTGGAGCGGGGCAAGCGTCGTAACCTCATGTACTTCTCGGGACAATTTGGGTCGGCTGGCGTCCTGATACGCCCAAAAGCGCGTCGGTACGTTTGCTTTGAAAAGCGTAAGCAGCAATTTTTGAAGGGAACTCGGGTCCCTACCTTAACGGCGGCGTCGAGGTGGGCGACCGACGGTGTTTGGTCGCTTGCTCGTATGCGTAAGCGTACTTTATCAGATTTGCTTCTGCCCACGCTCGGCCGAAGAACGTCATGCCGGCGGGGAGGACACCGCCGCGCGAATAGCCCATTGGCACATTTACCGCCGGAAACCCTGTAAACGGCGAAAATATCTGGCTGTTGTCACCGCCGGGCGAATTCAGGTCCCCTATCAGCCTGGGTGGATTGCTCCACGTTGGATAAACGAACGCGTCCAGCTTCAGGCTGTCCATTGTCCTGGTTACCATCTCGCGGAAGTGCACGCGCTGAGCCTCGTCGGTCGCGCAGGCCGCAGAGTCTGGCCCATTAAGCGGCGTATTATCCTGATCCTGCAAGTGCTTCGCCACCGATGGGTGGAATTTCCCTGACTTGATGATGGCCGCCAGATCGGCCACCGGAACCTGCCCGGCGCGGGCCTGCAAGAACTGGTTGAGATCGTACTTGAAGCCCATGCAACTGTCCAACGGCTCAGGCCAGACAGGTGGTTTATAGCCTTCGATCTTGGCTGGATCGACAATCGTCGCTCCTTGGCGACGCAGCTCATCGAGAGCTGCGTAGAAGATCGCGACGATTTCGGGGTCGGTCCCCTCGCGTTCATAGGCTTCGTGCAGGACGCCGATCCGCACTCCCTTCAAGCCATTGCGATCGAGCGATTTGCGATAATCCGGGATGGCATGGCCGCGCGCGGCCGCCGTCGCCGGGTCGCGTGGGTCCTCACCGACGATAGCCTGAAACATGATGACCATATCCTCGACCGTGCGCGTCATCGGCCCTGCGATGTCCGCCTTGAGCACCAGCGGGAAAACGCCGGCACGGCTAGTCAGGCCCATGGTTGAACGGATGCCCGCTAGGGTCAGGACCCATTGATCTGATGGGCGCAATCTGATTCAAGCTCCGCAAGGAGCCTGGGTAATGAGTGATCTTTTTTGGTTGACGGACGAGCAGATGGCTCGGCTTCAACCGTTTTTTCCCAAGAGCCATGGTCGACC